>CAYPBK010000005.1:0-86406 GCA_964408955.1 uncultured Clostridiaceae bacterium | reverse complement strand
TTCATCAGATAATTTAGTGGTCATAATTTTATACAGCTCTGTATGTTTTGGAAATATTTACGTTGGTGCGGTGGTTGAATACATTAAGAGAGCCTGTCACATAAATTTCAAGTGAGGCTCTGATATGCTGTGCCTCTTTTTCCTCTTGATCTGCAAGGGCATCATACAGGTCTTGTAAGATAGGCATATTCTGAGGTACGGGGTCGGCAAGGTAATCAGCATAGATAAGACGGACACATCGGTCTATGATACTTTTTTCCACAGGCTTTAAGCCGCCGACAATCAGCTCACATAAAGAAAGGATAAAATCAGACTTCAGCGATAGTGGGTTTTCATCTTCGGAATAATTAAGATTGATGTCCATGGGATTGATATAATCCGTACTTTTTTGTCGCCTTTTGCTGCTGCATCGCTATATTCTTTTGTTGCTTCGAGTATTTGTGCTTGTGCCGCTGTGTCCCGTTTTAGTTACCGCCATAAGG
This sequence comes from uncultured Clostridiaceae bacterium, assembly GCA_964408955.1. Lineage (GTDB taxonomy): Bacteria > Bacillota > Clostridia > Lutisporales > Lutisporaceae > JAAYKT01. The sequence goes on along the minus strand of CAYPBK010000005.1, from coordinate 85,924 downwards.
TGTTTACCCCTTCGGCAACAATGAAACCGTATTTAGCGACCTTCTGCGAAAGAGTATTTTTACTTTAAAATACAGCCTCAAAATATGTTTCGTCACCTCAATTTGTAGGGTGAACCATGGGGTCGAAAACGATTTTCATCGGGGTCGGATTTTCAGCAATGGGGGCACAAGCGGTGTCATGTTTTGCAGAATATCATATTTGTCAAGGATTGTATAGGGGTCAAGCATGGCCCTATTGCTTATCTCCTTTACTTCTCGCTATTCATATATTTCCTATAGAGGATAGTGTTTACAATTCCGACATATTTCTTTTATCTCTGTATTCGTCTTATTAAGCATTTTTTTGATTAACTTTAACTCATCTTCTTTCATTATTTTTTCATTTTCATAATTAATATCAATACACAAACCTTCTTCTATTATCCTGCTTAAAAGGGGACAATGATATTTCTCACTCATTTTATCGCCTCCTTCAACACCTGCTGTACAATAGCATCAAAGTTACTTTTTCCGTATGTTGTAATTATTTCACCTGTATTTTTAACTACTACAACAGCTTCGTTTGATACATATGCAAAGCTAGTTCCTCCACGTTGAGATAGAACAGCAACAGGGTTATTAACTGTATTCTGGATTACCTCCGTTGTGACTCCCCTCGTAATAGCCTGATTAACAGCATGTCTAGAAAAACCAGTTATCTTTGCTCCAGGATTCTCTACAACAGTGCCAAACTTTCCATAAGATTGGCCCAAATTAGTAACAGCCTTCCCCGCACCCTTAGCAGCATTACCCACACTCTTCGCTTCTTGGACAACTCTGTTATTCTCTATATAGGAGGTGTATGCACTTTTAATTCCCCACAGTGTGAGAGCTGAACTTTGAATACCTTGAATTTGTGACTTATATTTATATTCTTCCAGATAAATCTTGTCCAGTTCTTCCATCGTATATTTCGAGATATTGTTTTTAGTACCTTCGCTAAGTATTCTCAATTTAAAATAATCAAGTGCGCTTAAATCCTTAAGTCTGTCTGGTGAGGTTTTTATCCACTCATTGAACAGAGCTTGATATTTTTGCTCATTATTCGGGCTTTTTGTATTATTACCCGTCGTCTTTGGTATGCTTCCAAGACCTATAGTTCCTGTAACTTTTGGTTCTGTTATATTTGTTTCTTTTCTTGTTTTATTTATTTCGCTTACTATTTTATTTTGTTCTTCTTTTTCTATTCTGCTATTTGTTTTTGTTGTTATGTAGGTTATATTGGATTTATTCAGGTCACTTTTTGCTTCTTTGGTCACATATTCGCTTTTTGTTACTTCTTCTATTTCTTTGGCTATGGTTTTTGTGTCTATGGTTCCTTTGTTATATATTTTTCCTGCTCTGGCGTCTTCTGCTTTTTGGTGCGCTGCATTCATTGCTGCTTTGTCGCCTTTTGCTACTGCATCGGTGTATTCTTTTGTTGCTTCGAGTATTTGTGCTTGTGCTGCTTTGTCGCGTTTTAGTTACCGCCATAAGGTATTTTGCCCCTTCGGCAACAATGAAACCGGATTTGGCGGCTTTCTGCGAAAGAGTATTTTACTTTAAAATGTAGTCTCACAATATGCCTTCATTCCTTCAATTACAGGGTGAACCATGGGGTCGAAAACTGCGCAGGTTAAAGGAGCGGGGTCGCAGAGCTTCCCCGCTCCAGATCACATCGCCCCGCAATGCGGGCTGATGTAAGCAATCACTATCGGGGTCGGATTTGTAACAAGGGGGGCGCAATCGGGGTTGTACTTTACAGGATGCCGTATTGATCAAAGATTTCATGGGGGTCATTGCTGACCCCTATGTGTTTCTAATAACTTATTGGCGATAAGGAAATTGATTTTATTGACAATTTGATAAAAGAGTCAACTTGAAAGGGTTCACCTATCGCTATAAAAGGTACAATGCTGTCACCTATTCTTAAAACCGCATAGCCATCATCGTCTATAGACTCTAAATTACCAGAAATAAGAATAAGGTTATTTTTTAATTCAATAGAATAATTTCTATTGTCATCTTTAAGTACATCTTTGTGCCAGATTAGTGTATCATTGACGTCTACTTCAACTTGATACTCTCTCCTTGCTACCGGCTCCTCTCCTTCCCAGAAAGCCTTAGCATCTCCAAAATCTGTGGAGAAAAGCACAAAGTTATTTGAATCTTCTGATATTATTTCATTAACTTGAACTCTCATATTCTTCGCCCTTTCTATTGTATAATCCGTTGCAATGTATTTGTAACTGTCATTGTGTCTGTTGCAGCATCATACATCCAAGTTTCATAATGGAAGTGCCCTTTAGGAGTCCCCATACTTCCCATTTCATGACTGCCAAATCGAATACTTTTTGTACCATCAGCCGAGAATATCCTATTCGGATCAACTGCTCCTGTTCTAGGATTTATATTTGTAGTATTTTTACCTAAATAACTATCCCACGAACCTGTAACATTAGTTGACTTTATAGCATTTGGTGCTTTCACTTCAGGAGTATTTATAACTTTAGTACTAGAACTTGGCATCTTACCCGCGCCCTTAGCAGCATTACCCACACTCTTAGCTTCTTGGACAGCTCTATTATTCTCTATATAGGAGGTATATGCACTTTTAATTCCCCATATTGTGAAGGCTACACCTTGAATACCATGTATTTGTGACTTATATTCATATTCTTCCAGATAAATCTTGTCCAGTTCTTCCATTGTATATGTCGAGATATTGTTTTTAGTACCTTCGCTAAGTATTCTCAATTTAAAATAATCAAGTGCGCTTAAATCCTTAAGTCTGTCTGGTGAGGTTTTTATCCACTCATTGAACAGAGCTTGATATTTTTGCTCATTATTCGGGCTTTTTGTATTATTACCCGTCGTCTTTGGTATGCTTCCAAGACCTATAGTTCCTGTAACTTTTGGTTCTGTTATATTTGTTTCTTTTCTTGTTTTATTTATTTCGCTTACTATTTTATTTTGTTCTTCTTTTTCTATTCTGCTATTTGTTTTTGTTGTTATGTAGGTTATATTGGATTTATTCAGGTCACTTTTTGCTTCTTTGGTCACATATTCGCTTTTTGTTACTTCTTCTATTTCTTTGGCTATGGTTTTTGTGTCTATGGTTCCTTTGTTATATATTTTTCCTGCTCTGGCATCTTCTGCTTTTTGGTGCGCTGCATTCATTGCAGCTTTGTCGCCTTTTGCTGCTGCATCGGTGTATTCTTTTGTTGCTTCGAGTATTTGTGCTTGTGCCGCTTTGTCGCGTTTTAGTTGCCGCCATAAGGTATTTTGCCCCTTCGGCAAAAATGAAACCGGATTTGGCGGCTTTCTGCGAAAGAGTATTTCCCTTCAAAATGCAGCCCCGAAATATGCCTTCATTCCTTAAATCACAGGGTGAACCATGGGGTCGAAAACTGTGCAGGTTAAAGGCGGGTGCACCTTTGGGTGCTCCCGCCGGTTCACAGTGACCGGCAATGCCGGCCGCTTAAGGACTTTGAACAGGTAGCGTCTATTTTCCCTTAGGTAGCTGTAAATTGTGCAATGTACACCTTTCAGATGGCTGTAGTTACACTGTTTCAGCCAAAGCTAGCATTATACTAAGTGTCTGAAAGGGTACACCTCTGTTTGTCAAGGAGCATGGCTAGATCTCTATTGACCTCAGATTATTAATAACCTCTTTCCCTATATACACCATCAGGGAATTTTCGTACAAACCCATTAGCAGGGAAATCAGGATAAACGAACTCCCATAGGCAACCGCAAATTTTGCACCTATACCACTTATCTGCGTACCACTTAATGGTTTGTGCATCAGATTGCCCAACATAATAAGGTTCCGTAACAGAGATGTCTTCATAGACCCCTAAAGATACCTGTTCCTCAAAATAACTTTTAATTTCCTCAAATAGCTTCCAAGTATCTATCTTTGTTTCATACCGTTCTGAGCATTCACACATTATTTTCCGAACCATGATGAATTCAACGCTCCTTTCGGTCTATAAATTTGATTACCTCCACCTAACAACGAACCCGCACCACCATTTATACTTTGAGAGGCAGCTGAGCCCTCGTAGATAACAGTACCTTTTGGCACAGTAACCTTTGTCACCGAAATTGCTGAATTGCCCCAAGCAGGATTTAAAGCCAAGTCAATTTGAGACTGCATAGCACCATTTTGTGGTGTCCGTGACATAAAGCTACCTACTTTACCTGCATCACCGCCATGCACACGATAAAAAGTAGTATCTTGTGTTAGTACTTTTTGAGTGTACGTTCCACCGGAAAATGTTCTTGCAACATCATCTGCGAGTGGTCCGGGATTCATTGGTCCAAAGGTCTTTCCTGCCCCTGCCGCGACCTCAACAATATATGACTTATCATTTTTCACCACATCACCCATAGATGCAAAGCCAAATACAATCATAGCAGCGGCAGATGATGCCATTGTTCCCTCATAAAACATATCTTTTTGTTCTGGCAGAGGATACCAATAATCAATGTCAATTAAGTTACTCGTTCCATACATCCCTGCAATAATACCATCCGAGCGTGGGGACATATTAATATAATAGATCTCCTCGTTTGTTCTCTCCGGCCATCTTAACCATCCTTCAGCTTCTATCAAAGCTTCAAGCCTTTCCTCAAGGTTTTGGGCATTACCCGTTCCCATAGTATTGGCAAGTCTTTGTGCTTCTTCTTTATCATTATTGTATTGTCCTTTTCCGAATTGCATTTTATCAAGTATTTCTGCGTATTTGTTGTAGTTTGAGCCTATAAGGCTCTTCAGGGTTTGTGGACCTGCTATCCCGTCTACGGTTAACCCCTTCTTTTCCTGGTATACTTTTACCGCTGCCTGGGTTATTTTCCCGAAGTCACCGTCTTCTTCAAGGTAACGGGTTTTACCGTTTATTTCTACTTTGTAGATCCCTGCTCCTATAAGCAGCTTCTGTAAGTCTTTTACTGCATCTCCTTTATCTCCGATACTTAATAGGTTTTCTGCTAAGGTCTTGTTTTTTTCTTTCTCAGTTTGTTCTTTAAGTTTCTGAAGCAATATTTGTGCCCCTTGTGCATATAATTCTGCTTCGCTGTTTTTACCGGCTTGAATTGCTGCATCATAGGATATTTCTTTAGCTTTTATCAGGTTTATTAGATCTTTTGCTTTTTCATTATCTTTCAGTATTTCCGCTATCTGGGCTTCGGCTTTGAGTCTTGCTTGTTCCACTTGTTGCTTTGCAGCATCATTCCCGCTGCTCCCGCCGCTTTTACCTGAGCTACTGCTTGTACCGCTGCTTGTGCTGTTGCTTGAATTGCCTCCGAAACCTATTGTTATTGTATTACCATCACCGGTTCCTATTTCATTTTCGCTTCTTTTCCCGTCTCTTATTTTCTCCGCCGATGCATGGGCATCTTCCATACCTTTTTTATTTCCTACTTTATAGGCTGCCTCCCAATCATTCGTATACTTTTGTATTTTATCCTGCTCTGCTTTTGTTAAGTGTTTCTCATCCCAGGCGGATACTATATGTCCAGTCGGATCTATATATTTTATCGGGTCGTTATAGCAGTAGGTATATAGATTCAGGCTCAAGGGATTGATATCTTCTCCCCAATAGCTGTCTTCGCTTATGAATCTTCCTATATAGGGGTCATAGTATCTTGCTCTCAGGTAGTACAGCCCGGTCTCTGCATCATAGAATTCTCCTGCATATCTTATGTTGTTTTCATATTCTTCTATTGTCAATGTCGGGTTGCCGAATATGTCGTAGTCGTACTGGTTCTCTGTTTGTCCGTTTTCATTTATTGTCTGCACTACATCCCCGTGTCCGTTGTAAAGGTAGTAGGAGAGTTTGCCCGTGTCGTCTATTCTTGCTATGTAGTTTATGCCTCTTACATACTTTATTTCGTCATTTTCTCTTTCTTCCAGTATAACATGTTGTCTGTCGTATAGGTAGTTTGTTGTTTTTGCTGTATTTTCTTTATCTGATCTTTTGATTGTCTTTTCTATTCTCAGTCCGTCTCCGTTATATGTATATTCTACTGTTGTCCTAACTCCCATCTTTATTATTTCTGTCTTTATTAGTCTGTTGAAGCCGTCATAGTTGTTTACTGTCTGGTCTACTACTGCATGGATGGGCTTGGTGGTGTCTTCGTTGTATACTGCTGCTTCGTATGCTTTAGGATTTTCTTTGTTGTACAGGGTTATGTATTCTACTGTCCTTCTTTGTTCGTTTCCGTTTTTGTCATATCTAAAGGTGGTTATCTTTTGCAGTAGTTCTGCTCCAGCTTCATTTTTCATCTTTTCTGAGAGCTTTAGTAGTGTGTTGGTGTTCCCGTATATATATTCGCTTCTCTTTATTATATAGTTTATTTCGCTTATCCCTGTTCCTTCAATGGCAGCTATGGTTTGTTCAGAGGTGTAGGTCTCGTCCTGGGATATGCGGTTCCCTGCTCCGTCGTAGGCATAGACGGTTGTTTTACCCGGTGTTTCAACTTTTTGCATTCTGCCTATCTTGTCATAGGTGTATTCTGTCCTCCCGTAGCCGTCTTCTTTGCTTGTCTGTCTTCCGGCTTTGTCGTAGGTGTAGTTGTAGGAGGATATTATGCTTCCTCCCGCTTTCTTGTTTATTAGTTCCAGCAGTCTGTTGTTCTTGTCATAGGTATAGTTTTCTTCCGTTTCTCCGTCGTAGGATATGTTCTTTCTGTTTCCGTTTTCGTCATATTCATAGGTTATGGTTCTGCCGTCAAAGTTTACTGTTTCCATCCTGCCGGATTTGTCATAGGTGTATTTTGTGGTGTTGCCTTGTCTGTCCGTTATGTTTGTGATGTTCCCTATTTGGTCATAGGCATAGTTTAGTTGCAGTTCTCCGTCTTTTTCGATGCTTATGAGCCAATTGTTCTCGTTGTATTTATATATGCTTGTCCCTGTGGTGTCTGTCATTGTTTCTTTGTTGCCAAGGGCATCATAGGTATAGGATATTTCATCTTCTGTTTCAGTGACTTTTTTCTCTGTCAGCAGTCCTTTGTTGTCATAGCTGTATTTTGTCTCTTTGCCGTTTCTGTCTATCATGCTTGCAACGGTTAGGGTCAGGTCATGTTTGTATTTTGTTTCTTGTTGGTCTGCATCGGTGTAGGTGGCAAGCATGCCAAAGCTCCCATAGCTGTACTTTGTTATTTTACTTCTTCCGTCAGTGATGGTAAGTTTGTTCCCTGCCTTGTCCCAGGTATATTTGGTTGATATTCCTAAAGGGTCTGTTACTTTTATCAGTCTTCCTTCTCCGTCATATTCATATTGTGATGCGTTTCCCAATGCATCTGTATGTTGTATTAGTTCGCCAAACTGGTTGTATTCATATTTTGTTATTCCGCCTTCCGGATCAATAATCTTTATTATTCTGCCGGCAAGGTCATGTTTATATTCTGTCCCGTATCTATCCCCGTCTGTATTTCCGGCCAGGTATCCTTTTGCTTCTATGTCTTTTATTATATTGCCCTTTTCGTCATATACTTTTTTGTTTATTACTTTGCCGTAGGGATCAATTGTTTTTGTTATTCTATTGAGCTTGTCATAGTTATAGCTTATGGTATCTCCTTTTGGGTTCGTTTCGCGGGTTTTGTTTCCTACCGGGTCATATTCGTAGGTGTATGTCTTTTTTAGGGCATCTGTCATAGCTATCAGTCTATTCATGCTGTCATAGGCATAAATTATTTCGTCGCCTCTTTCATTTATTTCTTTGTTTTTGTTTCCCGCTTCATCGTAGAAATATTTTATGGATACTTCTTTTCCGTTATATTGCCTGTCGATTCTCTCAAGCCTGTTTAGGGTATCGTAGCTATATTCTTCTGTATATTCAGTTCTTCTTTCTCCATCTGATTCAGGATAGCTGTATGCCTTGGGGTATATAGTCTTTGTCTTGTTTCCCAGCAGGTCATATTCATAGCCGGTGATTATCATGATTTTACCGCTGTTTTCACTATCTCTCAATTCGGTTATATTGTCTATATCTTCCGTAAGTATATTGTCCTCGTCTGCCAGTTGTATTGAAGCGGTCATTTTGTTTTCGTTGTCATATTCGTATTTTGTTATGTCATATATGCCATTTTCTCTCAGGCTTTCTGTCCCGGTCAGGTTACCGTTCTTGTCGTAGCGATACTTGATATTGCTGCCGCTGCTGCGGACTGTTTCCTGAAGCAATCCATTGGGGTAATATGTATAGTTGGTTACCCTCTTTGACATGGGTTCCTTTGTGCCTGTAATTATCTGGCTTAACAGATTCCCCGTTTCGTCATAGACATATTTTTCTATGTAATAGTAATGGTTGCCGCTGCCTATTTCTTCTGTCGGAATCCTTTTTTCGGAAAGGCGGTTGTTTTCGTCATATTTTAATTTTGTAATGTTACCCTTCTGATCTTTTAGGGTTACCGCATTCCCTGCCGGGTCATATTTGAATTCCTGAGTATTGCCATATGCATCTTTTATCAACGTTTGCTTTTCTAATGCATTAAATTCGAATACTATTGTATTGCCATTTTGGTCTGTCTGCCTTAATTCTGCGGTAAAGTCAAATAGGCTTTTTTCAGCTTATGCCAATGGTAATGAAAACTCCATTTTGTCATCCCCTAATCATGCATTTCTACTAAATATACATGATTATAGGGTATATAAATATATCTGAGAAGTTTTTAATATAACCATCACATTTACAATAAAGAGATTGAACTCCTCGGATAATATCTTTCCCTAGCGGGACTTTGTCACTTTAGCGGGTACAAATCACCCTATAACACTTGGAGTTAAAGGAATAGAAGGCTCCCTTAATTGTATATAAAACTAACCTTTACTGCTAAAAACTTTTTTCTCTAATGCATCCCAAATCTTTTCTTGATAAGGCGATAACTCTTCTAACCTTTTCTTTGCAGCAAACCCGTTCTTAGCCTTTTTATCCGGTGTTAAAATATAAACTTCACGAATGCTTGATAATATTTCAATAAGCTTTTTGTTTCCAATCTTAATGCCTTCATCTGCTAATTCTTTTCTTAGCAGGGATGTTAATAATAATCCCAACAGGCAGCAAAAAGTATGAACTCTTACCTTTGAGTCAGTCCAATGGAATTGGGGTTGAACTGAAAAATGCTGCTTGTTCTTTGTATCTTTAAATATACTTTCTATATTATACTGGTTCCAATAAGATTCTAATATTTCCCCGGTTGTCCATGAAGATTGATCGGTAATAATCATTCTTTTTCCGAAGTTCTTACGACTGATTTCCTGAATTATATCATCATTCACATTGAATTCTATATCTTTTACGGTTTCTTCTCCCATCATTTTTATTTCGAAAATATTATCACCAAAATTGCCTTTAATAATCTTTTTAATTCTAAGGTCAATTTCGGAACTTTTCTTTGAGATACGGCTTTTCGAATTTCTTATTTGTTCCCTCAATCCATTTAATAAATCTATCTTTTTTTCTATTGAACATAGGAGTTCTTTATATTGACCTATATATAAATCTTCACTGTAAATAAGGATGCATTCTCTATTCTCCCCCCAAATATTTTTAGTTTCACGATAGCATAAGATTTCTTTGTCCTCATTTATATTTATTGTTTCATACTTTGAAAAGGGGATGTCAAGCAGTTTTTTATGGTGGGATAGGGAAAAGGCGCATATATAATGTAATTTCAATTTATTATCTTTCAGCAGTTCAAGGTTGTTTTTAGATACACTACCATTGTCATATACCAAGGTTATATCTGTAGCATCTGTATAATTACCAATGCGGCTTTTTAGTATTTCCATATATTCAGGAAAGACACTTACATCCGGTTTATTGCCTTCGTACACATAAGAACATAATGGTATTGCAAGTTCTTTTGTTGTAATAAGCCCAAGGGAAAACTGTCTTAAATCATTACGCTTTTGTTTATTATGACCTCGTTTTGTCAAGGTGCTTTTCTTATTGTTTGAATCAATATATGTAAAATAATTTGTATAATCAAGGGCAAGCTTATCTGGGTAAATACAATAATGGGTTAAAATTCGGTTTGCTATTTTATCTTCAGCATCGTATAGCATTTTTTCTTTGATACCGTCCATCTGAGACCAAAAGTGATGACTTGTTATCTTCTCGGGATTAAATTTAGCTATTGCAGGTAATGAAGTTTCCGCTATCTTTTCACTAAATTCATTCTTACTGCCCGGATATATTGCTCTATATATGGCTCCTAAAAGAATTGTCTCTCCTCGGGATAGACCATTTCTCTTTCTGCTTGGAAAGATATCATTTAAGACTTCTATAATACTATGTTTGTGTGCCATCTTCCAGAGTGCATATACCGCACCATAGGAATAGGATTTATAAACATTAACATCAGAGGCATCTTTATTCCCGTTAAATGATTTTAAGATGTTTTCAATATTACCTAAATAAGCAATAGTAACAGGGGTGGGTTTACCGTTAATTCTTCGGCATTCAACAATGGAATAATACTTGATGCCTTTTACTTTTATTTCCTGAAGGTTAGCCAAATTATCACTCCCTTTACATTATGTCTCATGTGTTTATTATACTCTTTAAACCAAAATAAAACCGTCTCAAATCAGCTGGTCATGCACGGTTAAAGCGACTTTTATATTGTTATTTTAGAAAAAAGTGACAAAGTCCCGCTAGATAATTCAGATTCCACCTCACGATGGGCACCCTTGGTGTTCAGTTATGCTCTTCCCTCTACCGGGCGGGTTCGGGACTTTCACCCGTTAGATTGCGCTCATGCCGGGCACACATAAAAAAAGGTCACATCAGCTATTCATCTGTGTGACCTATAATTTATACAGTATTGAAACGTCCAGTTAAGTGTATTTTTATACTTTTCTATCTATCTTATAAATAGCCTAATAACCTGTGCAACTATCACTTATCTTTTCTGCATTAGTATTTTTTAATATATTCCTCCCAAGTGTCTGGATATCGTTTCTTAATTTGTTCAAGAATATATTTATTGATTTCAGCATCCCAATAATTTACACCTTGTCGAGTGAACTCTTCAACAATTTCCATTTTTATTTTATATTTTTCTGAATCTAAATCATAAACCCAATCTCTTAATATATTTACAGGAAAAATTTTTTCTTCAGGATCTTCATCTCCATATGTTTCCCTCCTGTATCTTGGCTCTGACACTTTTGCTTTTTTTTCTACAATCAAATAATGTGCATATTCCATCCCTTCTAATGTAGCATTTGGACCTCCTATACCTAATGCTTTGATTGCTGCTGTATATCCTGTTTTTGTTTTATAGTTAATATCAGCTTCTGCTTCCACTAAAGCCTTTGTTTTTTCAATACCACACCCGATTGAATTCATTAATGGACTAGTTCCTGGCTCAATAATAGTTTTTCCACTTCCGATATAATTTTTATTTGGATCTGCACCATAATCTAGTAAAAGCCTTACATATTTAGGGTCCTTTTTTGCATCATTATCAACCCATGAATACCCTGATGCAACAAAAAGTGGAGTCTCCCCTTCAGTGGTTGAGGCAATATTGGGATCAGCGCCACATTTTAGTAATACCTCAGCAGATTTATACTTCTCTATTCCTACCGCCCATAGTAGTAATGTGGCACCATATCTAGATTCCTGATAATTCAACAAACTTGGATCCTTTTTAGCAATTCTCTCTATCACCTTAGTATTCTGATTTTTTACAGCCATCGCCAATTCCCATACTGGAGTATTTTTATAAATATTTATATCAGTAATCATATAGCCCCCCTCCTCTGTTGCTTTATAATCAAATTTACACGAAGATAATATGATTGAAATACTAATGATAATTATTAGTGTAATGAAAACAGCTTTTCTATCCATTTTTTCTACTTCCTCTTTTCGTATTCAATTATTGCCTGCTTCACTGCATCCATATAATGATTTTCAATTGAATCCCAATGCTGTCGAGGTAAATAAACTACATCATCAATCGGCTTTGATACAGCGCCAAACACTCTGTTTAATATTTCGCCTTTCACAATATATGTGGTCATTTTACCATTATATTCTGATTTGTCAATGTTGTAAGCTCTTAAGTTAACAGTTGCAGGGTTGAATAATATAGCATCTCTATTTGTAGCTACTGCGTTTGCTGCAGCTTCCGCACCACCCTTTGAGTGCCCAACAAATGTAATACTTGCATCAGAATTATCTCCTACAAACGATTTAGCGTATTCTAACGATCCTTGCATATCTTTCGATTTGCCAAAAGGTTGTTGTATGTTATTTTTCATATCTGACCAGCCAGTTTGCCAGTTAGATAAATCTGTCCCAGCATTTGCTATAACATACTCCATTTTTCCGTCCGCACCTTTCCTTCCATATACTCCCGTTCGCAAACCACCTGTTTCTCTAACATCTTTAACCAGCTCCCAACTTCCATCCAATGGCTTATCGCCTTTATTCCCTGTATAAATATTTTCTGCGATGATTGCTGCTTCCGTTAATGTTGGTCCAGCATTACCCGTTCCCATAGTATTGGCAAGTCTTTGTGCTTCTTCTTTATCATTATTGTATTGTCCTTTTCCGAATTGCATTTTATCAAGTATTTCTGCGTATTTGTTGTAGTTTGAGCCTATAAGGCTCTTCAGGGTTTGTGGACCTGCTATCCCGTCTACGGTTAACCCCTTCTTTTCCTGGTATACTTTTACCGCTGCCTGGGTTATTTTCCCGAAGTCACCGTCTTCTTCAAGGTAACGGGTTTTACCGTTTATTTCTACTTTGTAGATCCCTGCTCCTATAAGCAGCTTCTGTAAGTCTTTTACTGCATCTCCTTTATCTCCGATACTTAATAGGTTTTCTGCTAAGGTCTTGTTTTTTTCTTTCTCAGTTTGTTCTTTAAGTTTCTGAAGCAATATTTGTGCCCCTTGTGCATATAATTCTGCTTCGCTGTTTTTACCGGCTTGAATTGCTGCATCATAGGATATTTCTTTAGCTTTTATCAGGTTTATTAGATCTTTTGCTTTTTCATTATCTTTCAGTATTTCCGCTATCTGGGCTTCGGCTTTGAGTCTTGCTTGTTCCACTTGTTGCTTTGCAGCATCATTCCCGCTGCTCCCGCCGCTTTTACCTGAGCTACTGCTTGTACCGCTGCTTGTGCTGTTGCTTGAATTGCCTCCGAAACCTATTGTTATTGTATTACCATCACCGGTTCCTATTTCATTTTCGCTTCTTTTCCCGTCTCTTATTTTCTCCGCCGATGCATGGGCATCTTCCATACCTTTTTTATTTCCTACTTTATAGGCTGCCTCCCAATCATTCGTATACTTTTGTATTTTATCCTGCTCTGCTTTTGTTAAGTGTTTCTCATCCCAGGCGGATACTATATGTCCAGTCGGATCTATATATTTTATCGGGTCGTTATAGCAGTAGGTATATAGATTCAGGCTCAAGGGATTGATATCTTCTCCCCAATAGCTGTCTTCGCTTATGAATCTTCCTATATAGGGGTCATAGTATCTTGCTCTCAGGTAGTACAGCCCGGTCTCTGCATCATAGAATTCTCCTGCATATCTTATGTTGTTTTCATATTCTTCTATTGTCAATGTCGGGTTGCCGAATATGTCGTAGTCGTACTGGTTCTCTGTTTGTCCGTTTTCATTTATTGTCTGCACTACATCCCCGTGTCCGTTGTAAAGGTAGTAGGAGAGTTTGCCCGTGTCGTCTATTCTTGCTATGTAGTTTATGCCTCTTACATACTTTATTTCGTCATTTTCTCTTTCTTCCAGTATAACATGTTGTCTGTCGTATAGGTAGTTTGTTGTTTTTGCTGTATTTTCTTTATCTGATCTTTTGATTGTCTTTTCTATTCTCAGTCCGTCTCCGTTATATGTATATTCTACTGTTGTCCTAACTCCCATCTTTATTATTTCTGTCTTTATTAGTCTGTTGAAGCCGTCATAGTTGTTTACTGTCTGGTCTACTACTGCATGGATGGGCTTGGTGGTGTCTTCGTTGTATACTGCTGCTTCGTATGCTTTAGGATTTTCTTTGTTGTACAGGGTTATGTATTCTACTGTCCTTCTTTGTTCGTTTCCGTTTTTGTCATATCTAAAGGTGGTTATCTTTTGCAGTAGTTCTGCTCCAGCTTCATTTTTCATCTTTTCTGAGAGCTTTAGTAGTGTGTTGGTGTTCCCGTATATATATTCGCTTCTCTTTATTATATAGTTTATTTCGCTTATCCCTGTTCCTTCAATGGCAGCTATGGTTTGTTCAGAGGTGTAGGTCTCGTCCTGGGATATGCGGTTCCCTGCTCCGTCGTAGGCATAGACGGTTGTTTTACCCGGTGTTTCAACTTTTTGCATTCTGCCTATCTTGTCATAGGTGTATTCTGTCCTCCCGTAGCCGTCTTCTTTGCTTGTCTGTCTTCCGGCTTTGTCGTAGGTGTAGTTGTAGGAGGATATTATGCTTCCTCCCGCTTTCTTGTTTATTAGTTCCAGCAGTCTGTTGTTCTTGTCATAGGTATAGTTTTCTTCCGTTTCTCCGTCGTAGGATATGTTCTTTCTGTTTCCGTTTTCGTCATAAAACCATTATAATTCATAACATAATCGTTAGTCCCTTTGACTATGTTCTCAATGCAGGAAGTAATCACTTTGACTTTACTGACGTACATACCTTCTCCCCATTGTTCAAATCCAGTCATTGAGAAATTTTGCATGTGCCCAAATAACAATGCATGCTTATTTTTTTGCTCGTCATTCAAAGAGACTTCCACTATACGACCAAAATAATTAATTTTTATACCAAGTAACTCCATATCATGCAGGTATAATTCATTAAGTGCTTTTATATCTTCTTCAATATCCAAATATACTTAAAGATCCATTACACTGTGGAAATCTAAAACAGAGACAGTTTTCCAAAAAAGAAATCCATTATGAGATGTCCTTCTTTTGGGTTTACTACATCAAATATTTTTCTTCCGTATTCATTATAACTGCTCCATTTATGTAGTAGTAAAACAAAAGCCGGCTATAAAGCAAGAGAACCGTCTCCAATGCTTACCTGATGCTTTCTTGTTGTAAAACTAAGTAACGTAGTTTATAATAAATGGAGGAGTTGGAAAAGATGTGTAGATTAGAAACATGGTTGGGCATTACGTACAATGCATCGCTAAAGAAAAAATATAATTTATTTATCAGCTTGGCTATTCTTTTCACTGTATTATTATTTTCATCATGTCAAAATCAAGATCAGACTGACATATGTATTACAAAGGAAAACATTACCCTAGATGATAAAGGATTAGAAATAACCTTCGATTATGATTGGATAAATAATTACTATTTAAGCTTTGGAAAGAAATTATTATTGTGCGAAATAAATATTGATAATTCGTATGCCGTTGTCGCATACGAACTAGCCGATAAGATAATTATGGAAACTGTAAACGATGAAAAAGAAACAACATTCATAACAAGTTTAGATTATCTGCCGGAAAAGTTGTTTTTTTATACAAATGAAATAATTAAAATGATAGCAGTCCCTCAAAGAGAAGGAATTTATATTCAATCGCATTTACCCTCACATTTAATATTTGTACAGTTGCCGGATAAGACGTATTATATGGCTGAAAACCCTTATTATGCACCATTAGATAAAAAATATTCATATGGTATCGGCAATAAAACTATCGTTACAAATATTCGCTTAACAGCAAATGGATTAAACATAGAATTTGGTCCACAATACAGTGAAAAAATAGATCCTTCTTCAGCTGAAGCGGAATTTATTACTGCTTATGCGCGCTTACCAATAATGGATTTTTGTTTTGATACATCAACCCAAACCGGGAGAATCATTATCCACAATACGCAGGTTGGGTTAGGAGACAATTTATTCACCAGCAGAGCTTCCACAGATGCTATTCAAAAGGTCGCAGTTAAACAAGAATCAGATGCAGTCATTATTGAATTGTCCTTAAATGAGCATGCCCAATACTATAATGTAAAGCAAGATTATACTTTAAACGAATATCCTATAGCAGTATTAACCTTTAAATTTGAGCAACCACCTTATTTTTAAACAATTTCCTTTTAAGCTTCCAAACCATAAGGCAAAGAATTCACAGGAATAATTTAAAGCTTAATAAGTAATAAGGTTTTCCCTCCCCACCAATATTCTCCCAGGAGGTTCTTCTTCGTCAGGTTGAATTTTTGAATTCTGTACATTATCTACAAAGTTATAAGTGTATAAAGGATATTGAGCCATGCGATCCTTGCTCAGGACATCTCGGCAATAAAGCAAAAAGAACCGTCCCCGGTGCTTCTATAGCTTCCAAAACAGTAATATTAAAGGAGCGCCTACTGCGATAATCATCGCACACAGAGGCAATCCAACCTTCCAATAATCTGTGAATTTGTATCCGCCCGGTCCCATTACCAACATATTTGACTGATGACCTATGGGTGTTAAAAATGCTGATGATGACGCAATGCAAACCCCCATAAGAAAAGGATCTGGAGAGACTCCAATTGATTTGGCAAGGCTAAGAGCAACGGGTCCCATAAGTATTGCAGTTGCTGTGCTGCTGATTAAATTAGTTGTTACCATAGTAATTATCATTAGAATAACAATCATCCAGAGAGGAGTGAGAAAAAGAGATAATCTTGTTAACATATTTGCAATTGTATCTGCCGCTCCGCTTACTTGTAGTGCGTTCCCCAAAGGCAGTAAAGTTCCCAAAAGTAAAATAGTCGGCCATTCAATAGCTTCATAAAATTCTCTTGGGGAAATGAATTTTAAAATAACCAGTAGAATCGCAACTGAGGAAAATGCGATCTGCACAGGCAGTAAGCCTAAAGTTGTCATAATTATCCCTAATGCGAATAAAGTTAAAGGCATAAACTGGCTGCTCTTTTTTTTATCAACATTTATGTATACACTGCGTTCAGCCAAAGGCAAACAACTTAATTTATGATATATATCCTGTAATATGCTCACTGGAGCCTGTAGTAATAAAATATCTCCGGGCATAAATACAAAGGATTTAAGCCTGCCTATTTTAAGCTGACCCTTCCGCGATATTGCCACCAGGTTTACATTATATCTATTTCTAAGCTTTACTTCAAAAGCCGTTCTCCCAATTAATAAAGAGTCATCCCTTAAAACTACCTCCACTAATGTAAATTCATCGGATTTCAAATAAGGTACGGAATCCAGGAAATCCAACTTAGCTCCTTTTAGTGATAAACCTGTTCTGTTTATAACTCCCTTCAATTGAAGGCTATCAGTTTTTATTATTAAAACATCTCCCGGCAATAACCTTTCATTTGGCTTTGGAATAATTATTTTTGATTTATTACGTATAATACTTAAAATCTCTACTTCTACTTTAAATAATTCAAAAAAATCCCTTATTCTTTTACCGGATACTTTTGATGCCTCGGTAACAACAGCTTCTGATAGATATTCGCCAATGTTAAATAACCCTTCTTCGTTTTTACTCTTTCTTTCCGGAATAAGCTTTAAACCTAGGAAGATAATAAAAATAACTCCAAGTATAACTATTGCACCCCCTATAGGAGTAAAATCAAAAAAGTTAAAAGATACGCCTTTTGTTTGCAATCTGTAGTTCGAAACAATAAGATTTGGCGGCGTACCGATTACTGTAACCATTCCTCCTAATAAAGAGGCAAAAGAAACAGGCATTAAAAGCTTAGATGGCGAAATTTTGCTATCCTTAGCTATGCGTAAAGCAACCGGCATTATTAATGCAAGTGCTCCTATATTATTCATGAAGGCTGACAAGGATGCCGTTACCAGCATTAAACCCGCTGCTTTTACATTAATGTTTTCTGTTTTACCATTTAGTAGAACAACGAATTTTTCTACAATTCCTGATTTAATCAACGCAGCACTTATTACTAGCACAGAGGCAACTGTAATAACAGCCGGATGACTAAACCCGGAAAAGGTTTCCTCAGGTTTAATTATTCCAAAAGCAGTCAGTATCAATAAACCTGATATTGATACAAATTCATACCTTATTTTACCGTATATAAACATAACCAATGTCATGGCAATGACTATAAATACAATAATTTGTTGAAGCATCCCATACCTCCGTTGATGAAATTAATAATTTAAAACTGTGCCAACGCCAACTTCTTTTATTTTACAAACCTTTGAGAGTTCAATTTTTGAATTCAAATCAGTGCAATGACAAGGATGTAGAGTCATTATATTATTGTTTTTAATATAAGTACATGTTTTTTCAAGTATTTCCTTGTCCGGATTCAATAAATGAAACCCTCCTATGACATCTGCAATTTTATTTTCTTTGCATACTAATTTTGCATATTCAATTATATTGCATATTCCTGCATGGGAGCATCCTGTTATTATAACCAAGCCCCGAGAAGATTTATATGCCAACGCCGTATCATCCAATAAATAATCATCACTTGGCTCTTCATTATGCAATACTTTCCCTATAGGGCTTTTGTTTTCAAAATCGTTACTTCTAAGAATTTCACCAAGAAAAACTAGATTCTCATTTAACCATACAGGTTCTTTGCTTAAAGCCATATTAAAATGTCTGGATAAAGTATCTTCCGTTATAATAGCCCCTATTTCTTCTTCATTAAGAACAATCTTTGGTAAAAAAGTCCAAGGATGCGCTATGAGCTCCGGCTTTCTATAACCGAGCCTCTCTATTTTTGCTTCTGTGTATTGCTTAATAAGATAGAATAATCCCCATGTATGATCCATATGTCCGTGAGAAATAACAACGGAATCCAAATCACGAAGGTTTATATCCATGCTTTCAGCATTTTTAATAAAAGCATCAGAATATCCAACATCAAATAATATATTCATATTCTTATCCTGAATCAAGAATGATAATCCGGGCTCACCGAAAAAATACCTGTCAATTAGCGTGTTGTTATCAACTAAAACTGTTAGTTTCATAGAATCCTCCTCCTAATCCTTTACTCTGCTTTGATATTATTAGTGGATTCATTAGTTTCCACAATTACTTTTGCTTTTTGAACAATTAATACACCCGTCAGTATTAAAGCTGCAGAAATAATATTATTTATCCTTATTTGTTCGTGCAAAATAAACCATCCAAGAAACATTGCCACTACAGGATTAACATAAGCATAGGTGCCGGCTTTGGAAATAGGCCATACGCTTATTAGATAAATATAAGATGTATACCCTACTAATGATCCTATAAGTATAAGGTATAGCATAGCTGCTACTCCCGTAGGATCGTATTTAAACCTTGAAACCTCTCCCGTTATTATTCCCATGATTGTTTGGGCAGAACCACCGGCAAACATTTGGATTCCTATTTGTGTCACAATAGAACCGGTAAATACTGTTCTTTTTGAATAGACTGAACCTGAAGCCCACGCCAAACAAGCAAAAATTAATAATATTATTCCGATGACATCCATATCGAATTCGCTGCCCCCGCTGAGAGATAATATACCAACGCCAATAAATCCTAAAAGCATTCCAAACCAGCCAAAAATACTGATTTTACTTCCTCCGGGAATAAATTGTTCGATAATTGCCATAAATACCGGTATCAAAGCTAGAAGCAGCGCAGCGGTACTGGAATTTATCCTTAATTCGGCTAAAACAACTAAAGAGTTGCTGCCGGCAAGTAAAAATAAACCTACTACAGCAATCTTCCAATATTCATTAAATCCTTTAGGAAATTCTAGTTTTTTAATATGAGAATAAATCAAAATTATGCTACCGGCTATAATGAATCTTATGCCGGCAAATAAAAATGGAGGCATGCTCTGAACGCCTATTCTTATAGCTAAATATGTAGAACCCCATATTATACATACCAGTATATAGGCTAATAATCCATAATTCTTCTTTTCCATTACTCTACCTCGCTTTCAAGTTTATCATTAAAAATTTCACTCTTTTTTAAAAATTCGTAGCCCTCTAAATCCGGCAAATGAGATATATCACCATGTAAAATAATTTTACTCCTATTATTATTTATCTCAACCAAACTTAGGGAGGTATCATATATAAACGGTGCATCCCATAAATTTTTAAAATCTCTGTTTTCAAAATAAGCCATTATGGTTTTTAATGTAATTGTATGGGTTACCACCAGTATATTTCTCTCGGTATTTTTATTTTTATCTATAATTTTATTAATGGATTTTAACGCCCTTTTTTGTACATCATAATAAGATTCTGAGCCAACCCTTTTATATAAATGAGGATTATGCCAAAAATCATCGTACTCTTTAGGAAACTTCTCCTTAACCTCTTTTACTGATTTTCCTTCCCAGGAACCTAAATTTATCTCTCTTAAATCATCATCCTGTATCAATTGTTTAGAATCAATGCCGCTTATAATACATGCCGTATCCATCGCTCTTCCTACGGAGCTTGAATATACTTCATAAAAGCAAATATCCTTCAATCTTTCTCCCAGGGCTTTAGCATTGGATTTTCCTTTTTCGCTTAAAGGTGAATCGTTCCAGCCTTGAAATCTTCCTTCTAAATTCCAAAGTGTTTGTCCGTGTCTAGTAAGGTATAACCGCATATTTCCACATCTCCCGTTCATCTATACCACAATTTACTGCTCCTACCATTAAAAAAAACAACTTATTTAAACATTATATCATGAATTTCAAAGAAATTGCATGATATAATCTGCCATGTGCGTTTTTGACACAGTCAAAAATATCGCACGGCATATATTCCGCCGGAGGCATATTGTATCCTCATTTATGAGGATATAATATCATGAATTTCGAAGAAATTGCATGATATAATCTGCCATGTGCGTTTTTGATGCAATCAAAAATATCTGTTCGGATATAGCATTATACTTTTATCAGTGTAGCTTATTAGTATTTGATACGATTGCAGGAGTTACAAGGCTAATAGTCTGTAAGCTTGTTCCGGGTTGCGCCAAAACTCGCTTCACTCAAACAGTTGACGCAACTGATCCTCCACTTCGCTAACAGATTCTAAGCCTCTCCACAATGCAATCTTTATCAAATACTAATAATCAAGAAAATAAAATTATACGAACCATGAATGGAAACGTTAAAAATATCCCACGGCATATATTCCGTCGAAGGCATATTGTATTTAAAGACAGCTTCCCTTTTAATTTAGGGAAGCTGTTAATCATTATCGTATTATTAAACCCAGCTTTTTTTGCATTTTTCTAAGAGTTTTATTTGCCACATAGTTTGCTCTGTCGGCGCTGCTGTTATATATATTTTGCAAGTAGGCTTTATCGTCTAGAATCTCTCTAACTCGCTTTTGTACCGGCTCCAATTCTTCTATTAGGGCTTGAGCTGTGTCCTCCTTAAGGCTTGCATATCCGATTCCGTCATATTTTTTTTCAACTTCCTCAGGGCTTAACTGGGTTATGGCGCTTAAAATACTTATAAGGTTACTTACACCCGGCTGCTCTTCCCTATATCTTACAACTCCGATATCGTCCGTTACAGCTCTATTGATTTTTTTTCTTATTGTATTTGGAGGATCTAATATTAGAATATAGCCATTTGGATTATCTACAGATTTAGACATCTTTTTAGTGGGGTTTTGCAAATCCATTATTTTTGCACCGCTCCCTGATATATATGGCTCCGGTATTACAAATGTAGGGCTAAATAAATTGTTGAATCTAATGGCAATATCTCTGGCTAATTCTACATGCTGTTTTTGATCATTTCCCACGGGGACAACATTGGTATCATATAGTAAAATATCTGCCGCCATTAAAACCGGATAAGTAAACAAACCGGCGCTTACACTTTCACCGACTTTTTGGGACTTGTCTTTATATTGGGTCATTCGGCTCAGCTCACCAAAATAGCAAAAACAGTTTAAAAGCCAAGACGCCTCGCTGTGGGCAGGAACATGAGATTGAATAAATAACGTATTATTATCCGGATCTAAACCGGAAGCAATATAAATAGCCAGATTTTTTAAAGTTCTTTCCCTTAACTCTTTAGGGTCCTGCCTCACTGTAAGGGCATGCAAATCGACGACGCAATAATATGCATAAAATTCCTCCTGCAATGAAACCCAGTTTTTTATAGCTCCCAAATAATTTCCTATTGTTAAATCTCCGGAAGGCTGAATACCGCTAAATGAAATTTTCTTATTCTTTGTTTCCAAATTAACACACCTCCATATTTTTGTTTTAAAAAACATCTATTCTTCACTTTTATAAAGTTAGCATTAACTATCAAAACCTAATAAATAAATTAAACCCTATAGAAATATTCTATAGGGCGATATTCGCGGTGCCACCTATGTTTAAAAAGCAAATGCTTTTCCTTATTAAAGATACTAGAGCTTAACTAACTAATACCCTGCTTTTATAACGTAAAGCAAACGTTAATAGCTACTATTAATTCACTATAACTTTTAAGGATCCATTCAGCGCAATCATAATTACTGCATTCACAGCACCAGCAGTTCTCTTTGAATCTGTACTTGCACCTACTTGCTTCCCATCATCAAGTCTCGTTATTTAATTATTATCATAATATGATTATTCGTACTCTTTGTCAATAACATTAACAATCCTTTTATTAATTATAAATGGCAAATAGAGAATAAAATATGCTAAAAAAACTATTATTTCTAAAAATATTATATACCACGGCCATGAATCAAAAAAATTTAGTATTGTTGCCACCTCAGGTTTTCTACACAGAAATAAATAGTTGCCTTTAGTCAAAACATTTACAGGGATTACAAAAATAGCAAAAAGATTAGTAATATAAAACGCATTTAATACATCATTAAAACTGAGTTTAAAGTCATTGATGAAGGTTACATATAGCACTGATATAATTATGAGTCCATGTAGAATAAAAAATTTAAAAAAAACGTAATGAGGATAGTTATATCCACTTAAATCCGGTGTTATCAATGCTTGCATTGCTCCGAAAAGTCCCCAGAAATACGTCAGCTTATATACCTTATAGTTATTTTTAAAGAGCATTATTGCACATAATATAGTCGACGCCGAACATAAATGAAACGGCAAATTATACTCCGGTGTCCAAATATTTTTAATTAAACACCATACTTGAAAAGAAAGCTCTGTAGCTATTAAGGAAAAAGACAAAGCATATCTGAGCAGCTTTTCATTCTTCCACAATTTAACCCTTTGTGAAAAAGTATAAGACAAAATAGCGACTATAAGAATAATGAAAAGTGAAACTAAATGAGGTTTTGAAAACATTGTAAAGTCTTCACCTGAATAATATACACTAAAGTACCTACCCCACATTTATATTATTAATACTCCTAAAATTTTTTAGTCATCCAAATTAGACGGATGCTTATCGCTTATTCTCAAAACGCCTTGCAGTTCATCCTTAGAAAGTAAGCTTACTTTATTTATATGATCTGCAATCCTTTCAAAATGACTTACGATATCAAGGAAAACAACCCCTGACTCTATATAGCATTTGCCTTCTTCAAGTCTTTTGATATGAGATTTTTCTAACTGCTTGCACATTTCATCAACTTTATCCTCTAATTCTGAGGTGGATTGTATAAGCTCAGTTTTATTTTCCTTTAAAGTAACTATTGTGTTATCATACATCCATAACACCATTTCTTTTAAATGTTTTATTTCGTCCATTGCAGCTTCAGAAAAAATCAAGTTTTTGTCAATTTTGCTTTTAATTATTTTAGTTAAATCAATAGTATGGTCACCTATCCGCTCAATATTATTTATGCTGTTTATCATAGCCGGTACCATTATAGAGCCCGCATCAGATAAAGGTTGTTTTGATATTTCTACGATATACATTGTTATATCCTTTTGAAGCAGATTAAGAGTATCTTCATCTTTATATATTAAATCTAATTTTTTAACATTATTATCAAAAAATACTTCCATGGCATTAAAAACCATATATCTCCCTATCTCGGCTCCTCTAATTATTTCTGATATAGAAGCCTGAAATGCAGCAGAGGGTGAGTCCAGTAAAAGTTTATCCAGATATATTGTATGAGTTTCATGATCTAAACCTTTGCTTTTTATTACAGTTTCGAGGAATTTAACATAATGCTTTGTAATCGGAAGGAATGCCAAAGCTGTAAATAGATTAAAGAAAGTATGTGAATTAGCTATTTGAGAACTTATCCCCCCATTAGGCTGTAAAAAGAATGTGACTGTTTCTATTATCTGGACAAAATAAGGCAAAATCAAAGCTACTAATAAAACACCTACACTATTAAATATTGTATGTGCCCATGCTGTTCTTCTTGCATTTATAGTTCCTGTCAAACTTGCAAATTGAGCAGTTACGCAAGTTCCTATATTATCACCCAGCATTATACAAATTGCTGCTTTAAGATCAATGAGTCCTGCTTGTCCTAATATTATTACTAAACCAACTGTAGCGGCGCTACTATGTACTAATGCAGTTGCGACAATACCCAATAATATACCGATGATAGGAATTGATGCATAGTTTTCAAAGAAAAATCTAAGTGTAGGATCCTCCTTCATAAAAGGTATCCCTTCGTTAAGAATTTTAAGGCCGAGAAACATAATACCAAAGCCCATTAAAGCATCGCCTATACTTTGCAGTGTCTTATTCTTCGCAAAATGGTTAATACTAAATCCTATTCCTAGAATTGGTAAAGCAATTTCCGTTAGTTTAAAACTAAAACTAAATGCCATTAATTGTGCTGTAATTGTCGTTCCGATGTTTGCACCGTAAATTATTCCTATTGCTTGCGGCAATTTCATGAGACCTGCATTAACAAAGCCTACTGTTAAGACTGTAATAGCTGTACTACTTTGCACTAGAGCAGTTAGAAAAGCACCTACTAAAAAAGCACCCCATATTTTATCTGTAAGTACAGACAACATCTTTCGCATCATTTCCCCGGATGCTTTTTCTAAACCTTCTCCCATCATATCTACGCCATACATCAACAAAGCTGTGCCGCCTATGAGTCCAAAAATTAGCTCTCGCATATATTCCCCCATGTATAAAATTTTTTTTAAACCATGGCTGTTTTCAAAAACACTATTTTCATTCTATCACAATATTTTCTATCTTTCTACAAAAAAAATCAAACATAAAAAGATAAAAGCTTATCTTTTAGTTTGCTTATTTAATTCATATATTATGAATCAAAATCATATTGTAAGTTTACCAGTGCCAAAAAAATATTTGCTATACATAGTTTAGGAAAAGTGAGGGCTAAAAACCTTCTAAATAGGATTGTTCTCTCAGTTAAATCCTTAATATCAATATTATAAATTGCAGCAAATTTGCTTTCAAATACAGCTTTTTTTATCTTTTCATTGATGCTTCCTGCATCTACTGCTATTATGTTCTCGTATACATAAGCCGTAAAATCTAAAAATTCAGCTTCATTTTTTTTAGATTTATAGCTTTCTATAATTATGCCTATGAGTTCTTCTAAAGTATAATCCCTAAGGCGGTCAATTTCCATAATCTCTGCGGTTATTTCTGCGGCGGAAATAATAATATCTGAATATTTTTTAATATTCCTGCTTGCGGAATGCTTTTTAATAGTTCTTATTAGTTTATATATTATATATTTATTTTGTGGATTTGTTTTCTTGGCACGATCTATACCCAGGTAATCATAAATAAGTTTTATTTGTGCCAAATCAAATTCCAAGTCGAATTTAGTATTTGACAGATAATAGTTTTTCCCTTTATATCGATTGAATGCTTTCATTGTGTCATAATATCCAAGCTCTATATTTCTTTTTATAAATTCAGGATTAAAATCCAGATCATAACCAAGGTCCTCTGAATTCTTTATCTGTATAATATTTAAATCCTTTTCTTTAATCCTTTTTACCCGCCCCAATCCTGATACATCCACTGAAATAATATTATAAAACAGCTTTTCTATTAAAATAGATATGGGCAAATTATCGTAGAAGGCTCCATCCAAAAATCTCACTCCATCAATAGTCAAAGGCTGGAAAACCGGCAAAGCTGCACTTGCAAGCAGATAATCAACCATCCTTCCTTTTGGCACATTTTCTTTAAAAACTATTATAGGTTTTTTGTCTGTAATTGAAATAGTTACAAAACCAAACTCAATTTCAGATTCCCTTATTTTTTCTTCATCTATATTTTCTATCAAAAGCTTCCTTAACGGCGTTATATCCAAACCTTTATTATGTATGGCAATTTTTATAAGTGCTGCTATCTCGTCAAACTTATCCCCACTGTCAGGCAATGGTATATCTTTATCAATTTTAAAAACTTTATCAAAGGTTATACCCGCCCATAAATCATAAGCCTTATTATAATCTCCTTGAACAACCATTGCACCGTTTAATGCTCCTACTGATGTTCCTGCAACAGCTATTATGGGAATATCTAGCTCACGAAGAGCTTTCCAAACTCCAACTTCATAAGAGCCTTTGGAGCCTCCGCCTCCCAAAACAAGACCATACCCTTTCAAACCTATTACCTCCCACAAATTAATCTTGTTTGTGTTGCTTGTATCAACAAAAATACTTTTATAATTTAATTCTACCTTATAATTAAATTTTATTTAAGTCGCTTTTAATAAATTAATAAATTATAGATTTAAAGGTAATTATTATAGCACAATGATAATTTTCGCAAAAACTATTATATTAGAAAAATAAATAATTAAGAGTGGTAAAGCTATACAATGCGCAAGCTATAATTTAAAAAGCAGAGTAGGATTCAAAGTTTTCTACTCTGCTTTTATGCCTGTTCCAATAATTAAATTTTTATCTGTCTTTTTTCCATTTTAATACTAGATTTCTGGCGGCTGCCACTTCGTCTATTCTTCTAACGGGTGTATTGTGAGGTGCGCTTTTTAATAGGTCCGGATTCTCCTTTGCCTCCTCAGCTATTTTTTTCATTGTTTCTATAAACCCGTCTAATGTTTCTATGCTCTCTGTTTCTGTTGGTTCAACCATTATTGCATTATCAACTATTAGAGGGAAATAAACAGTAGGAGGATGATATCCATAATCCAGCAGCCTCTTAGCTACATCCAGCGTGGCAATATCATTTACGTTATCCTTCAAGCCACCAAGTACAAATTCATGCATACATATCTGCTCATAGGGTAGATTATAGTGTTCTTTTAATCTATTCATCATATAATTAGCATTCAAAACAGACATTTGACTAGCTTTTTTTAAGCCTTCTGCCCCCATAGCCAAAATATATGCGTATGCTTTTACCATCACATTGAAATGACCGTAAAAGCTCTTGACTTTGCCTATGGAATAAGGTCTGTCATAATCCAAAAAGTAATTATCCCCTTCTTTCCCCACTACAGGAACAGGGAGAAATTCAACAAGTTCTTTTTTTACTCCCACAGGACCGCTTCCCGGCCCTCCTCCTCCATGAGGAGTTGAAAATGTTTTATGAAGATTATAATGGATGACATCAAACCCCATTTCCCCGGGTCTGGAAATCCCCATGATAGCATTCATATTCGCCCCATCATAATATAGAAGCCCCCCGGCCTTATGAACCAAATCAGCTATAATTTTAATATTTGATTCAAACAAACCTAAAGTACTTGGATTCGTTAACATAAGTCCTGCTATTTCATCATCTAAAACCGCTTTTAAGCTTTCCAAATCCACAGCGCCATTATCATCAGATTTAACCTCAATGATGTCAAACCCTGCTACAGCCGCAGAGGCGGGGTTAGTACCATGGGCAGAATCGGGAACTATTATTTTTGTTCTTTTATAGTCTTTCCTTTTATCATGATAAGCTTTGATTATCATCAGCCCTGTTAATTCGCCATGAGCTCCGGCTGCAGGCTGCAAAGTCATCTTCTCCATACCTGAAATTTCAGAAAGCATACAATCCAATTCATACATTAACTGCAATGCGCCTTGAACCGTGTCCTCCGATTGATACGGGTGAATATTAGACAACTTGCTTAGCTCTGACATATCTTCGTTTATCTTTGGGTTATATTTCATGGTACAGGAGCCTAAAGGATAGAAGCCTGTATCAACTCCATAATTCTTGTTTGACAAAAGCGTATAATGTCTGATTACATCAACTTCACTGACTTCAGGTAAATCAATTTCTTTTTTGGATAACAATCTTTCCGGTATTAAATCTGTAATAGAAGTTTCTTCTATATCGCATTTTGGCAAACTATACGCCGCCCTGCCTTCCTTTGATATTTCGAATATCAATTTGTTATACTCTTTCATCATAGCACCTCCAATACAGAAGCAAGCTTATCAATTTCTTCTTTGGTTCTCTTTTCTGTTACACAAATAAGAAAACCGTTTGCTATATAGTCATAGTCTTTGCTCAGGTTATATCCACCCAGTATATTATGCTTTAACAATTCCTTGTTCAATAAATCTACTTCTGTGCTCCCGCTTAAAGCAAATTCCTTGAAGAATGGCTTTTTAAACAACAGCTTATATTTACCGCCGTCTATTATCCTTTTCATGGCATAATGTGCTTTTTGTGCACTTTGCATAGCTACCTCTTTAATACCCTTTTTACCCATTGTTGTCATATAGATTGACGCTATAAGTGCATTTAAGCCTTGATTTGAACAGATATTTGAAGTTGCTTTATACCTCCTAATATGTTGTTCTCTCGCCTGCAATGTCAGTACAAACGCCCTTTTGCCGTCAACATCAACAGATTCCCCTACTATTCTTCCCGGCATTTTCCTAACTAATTTTGCGCTGGCTGCCAAAAACCCTAAATATGGACCGCCATAATTCAAGCCGTTTCCAAATGGCTGCGCATCGCCAACAGCTATGTCAACCCCAAGCTCTCCGGGAGTTTTTATCAATCCCAATGAAATGGGATCTACATAGCTAATTAATAATGATTTATTATCATGGGTTAATTTTTCTATTTCCTCAAGCTCTTCTATGATGCCAAAAAAATTCGGGTTTTGCACAATCACAGCTGCGATATCTTTACTTAAATGATTCTTTAGCTTTTCAATATCAGTCTCTCCCTCTGCCGTGTCAACTTCTATTACGTTAATTTTTCTGTAGCCCATATAGGTTTTTACAACTTTTCTTACTTCAGGAGATACGGATTTTGAAATTAAAACACTGTTTCTTCTTGTATTCTCTGTGGCCATTATCACTGCTTCAGTACAAGCAGTTGCACCGTCATACATTGAAGCGTTGCTTACATCCATATTCGTTAAATTACAAATCATCGTTTGGTATTCGAATATCGCTTGCAAGGTTCCTTGGCTTATCTCAGGCTGATAAGGAGTATAAGCAGTGTAGAATTCCGACCGCTTTGCCAAATGCCTGATTATTGCCGGTATGTAATGATCATATGCACCGGCGCCTAGGAAACATGTCAAATCATCAGTGCTTTTATTCTTTTTATTTAATTCGTTAAAGTGTTTTTGGATTTCTATTTCAGACATGGCACAGTTAATATCTAAATTTCTATTAAAGATTAAATCCTTAGGTATATCCGAAAACAATTCATCAATAGATTCCTTGCCTATGCTTTGAAGCATTTGTGCGGAATCAGCCTCAGTATTAGGTATATACCTATGCATATTATTCCTCCTTTTCACAAAACTCTCTATATCCGGCTTCATCCATTAAATCATCCAAATCCCCTTTATTAGATAATTGAATGGCAACTATCCAATTTTCATAAGGATCTTCATTTACTAATTGAGGTGACTCTTCTAATTCTTCATTAACCTCCAGTACCTTTCCGGATATAGGTAAAAATACATCAGAAGCTGCCTTTACTGACTCAATAACACTAAATACCTCGCCAATTTCAAATTCTTCATCCAACTCCGGCAGTTCTACATAAACTATTTCACCAAGTGCATGTTGGGCAAAGTCCGTAATACCGACATAAGCCTTTTCGCCTTCCACCTTTACCCATTCATGATCTTTTGAATAATATAATCCTTCTAAAATTTTCATTTTTATCCTCCTTATTATCCTTTATTTTTAACCTTTTAAGCTTCTATTACTCCAAATAGAAATCCTGCTGACATATTATTTATTATGTTTTACTAAAAACTTTTTGCTAATTATTTTAGCTTCTGCTTTCTTTTTCCTTATTTGAATTTCTAGAACATTATCCATAGCCCCATGCTCTGAATCTATCAATGCAAACCCAATATTTTTCTTAAGAGTCGGCGAATGATAACCGGTGGTAACAAAGCCTATAACTGCACCATTTTTTAATACATCATAACCATGACGGGGAATGCCGTTTCCGACCATTTCAAATGCTACCAGCTTTCTTTTTGGACCTTCTTCCTTTTGTTTTGATAAAGCTTCTTTCCCTATAAAATCATTTTTATTAAGTTTTACAAAGAAACCCAAACCTGCTTCTATAGGCGTTATATCTTGGGAAATTTCATTCCCGTATAGTGGCATTGAGGCTTCGAAACGCAATGTATCTCTTGCACCTAAACCAGCCGGTTTAAGACCTGATTCTTTTCCTTCTTCTATCAGCTTTTCCCAAACCTTTACAACATTTTCATTATCCAAATAGATCTCAAATCCGTCTTCGCCCGTATATCCCGTTCGGGACAACAAACAATTGTAACCAAGGATATCTACATTTTCTTTTAAATAAAACGGAGCTAGCTTTGATAGATCTTCTTTGGTCAACTTTTGTAAAATTTCTTGGGATAATGGTCCTTGAATAGCTATTTCTGATACTTTATGGGAAATATCATCTATTTGAATATCAAAGCTTCCTTTATGCTCATTCATCCAATTGATATCTTTTTCTTTGTTTGAAGCGTTAACAACCAATAAGTAACGTTCTGTGTTATATTTATAAACCAGTAAATCATCAACAACTCCACCGTTAGGATAACACATAAAGCTATATATTATTTGATTGTCTTCTACAGCTTCAAAATCGTTAGTAAGTAAATTTTGCAAATACTTTTCCGCGCCCTTACCCTTTACTTCAACTTCACCCATATGGGAAACATCAAATATTCCTGCCGCATTCCGCACCGCTTCATGTTCTTCGATCAAACCTTCAAACTGAACAGGCATTGCCCAGCCGGCATAATCTACTACTTTCGCACCATACTTTTCATATATGGGAAACAGATGCGTCTTTTTTAAGTTTTCCATGAATAAATCCCTCCTATTATTTAAATATAGAATTTTGAAAAAAGTTTTCTCCCGAACTTAGATTGATGCTTTACTAGCATAAATAACGAGTTTTAAATAATCATATACTTCCCATTACATGAAATATTTATTAGTATCATTGCTTATTCTATTTCAAATTTTAATATATTTCAAGAATTGTATTAAAGTTCACAAAGTTTTATTGTCTTTGTAAATATATTATTGGACGGATACGAGTACACAGCCCTGAACAGCTTTTATGCCGCTATTTTTAATAATCTCAAAAATCTCCTTATCAAAAGTGCCAGGTTGAAACCAAATATTATTAATACCAAGCTTTATAGCTTCTTCAATAAATACTCTTCCGATTTTTGGTGAAACCACCATATTTATTACCTCGGGCACTTTTGGTAAAGCCGATAAATTCTCATAGCAAACCTCCCCGTCTATGGTATTGTACTTAGGGTTTACGGGATAAACCTCATATCCTCTGCTTTTTAGTCTTTTATAAACTTTATTGCCAAACTTTTCTGTGTTTTCATTGGCGCCTATAACCGCCCAAACCTTTTTCCCAAGCATTGTTTCCTTTGACATTAATAACTCCCTCCCGACCATGATTTACTTTAGAATTATCTTTATTATTTAGTCAATCCTCCTGCAGCTTGTTGTACTTCGTATGTTATCCTTTCCTCATCAATGGTTATTATCTCTCCCTTTTCCATTATAATTTTTCCGTCTACTATTACTGTTTCAATATCTGAGGAATTACCTGAATAGATAATAGAAGATTTAACATTATATCTGGGATAATGCCAAGGTTTATCCAAATCTATAATAATTAAATCTGCTTTATAACCACTTTTAATCTGACCAACACCTTTGAAGCCTAAAGCTTTAGCTCCATTGAAAGTTGCCATCCTTATAGACTGATCCGTATTTATTGCAGTCGGATCCTTTAAAAAAACCTTTTGCAAATATACAGCCATTTTTATTTCCTTAAGCATATCCAAATTATTATTGCTGGAGGCTCCGTCAGTACCCAAAGCGACATTAATACCCTCATCAAGGAATCTTTTAATTGGGGCTATACCGCTTCCAAGCTTCATATTACTGCATGGATTATGTATTACATTTACTCCCCTTTCCTTTAAAATCCTAATATCCTCTTCGTTAACAGCTACACAATGGGCCGCCAAAGCCTTTGAATTTAATAATCCTGCTTCATTTGCCAATTTAATCGGAGTCATGTTATATTTTAAAATGGAATTTTTAACTTCTTCCTCTGTTTCAGATAGGTGTATCTGAACTTCACATTGCAAGTCATCTGCAATCTGTGCGATTTTTTCCAGATATACAGGTGTAGCTGTATATACAGAATGAGGTGCCAGATTCACTCTGAGCCTTCCTTCGTTACTATCATGATATTTATTATATAGATCAAGGCTTTCCTGAATCCTATAGTCAGTTTTAGATTCTCCGTCCCCTTGTAAGCCTCTGCCCAATGACGCCCTCATACCTGATTGTACAACAGCTTCGGCTGTTTTATCCATAAACATGTACATATCACAAAAGGTTGTCGTCCCTGATTTAATCATTTCCAAAATAGCCAAAAGTGAAGCCCAATAAGCATCCTCTGCCGTAAGTTTTTCTTCCAAAGGGAATATCCTATTAAACAACCAATCCATTAATTTTAAGTCATCGGCATAATTCCTAAACATTGTCATAGCCGCATGATTATGTGCATTCACAAATCCCGGCATTACGACTTTATTCTTTAAATCCAGTATTCTTTCGTAACCAGCTTCCAATTCTTCATTGTAAACACCTGCATAATCAATTAAGTTTCCTTTTACTCCCAAACATCCACTATTTATAACAGTCCCTTTTTCATCAGCAGTAATAATGGAGGCATTCTTAAGCAGCAAGCTCATTACTCACCCCAACCTTTCAGGTATTTATCCTGTTCCTCCGTAAGCTCATCTATTCTTATACCTGTCCCCGAAAGTTTCAAATCAGCTACATTATTATCGATTTCCTCCGGTACATCATACACCTTTCTATCTAGATTTTCATAGTTTTCATTGATATATTTTGCGCATAAAATTTGCAATGCAAAGCTCATATCCATTATCTCCGCCGGATGACCGTCACCCGCAGCCAAGTTAACCAGTCTGCCTTCCCCTAATAAATTGATTGTATTTTTGTTTTTCATGGTATAGGCAATAATATTATCTCTCGCTATTCTTTTATCTACTGAAAGACTTTCTAAGTCAGGCTTCCATATTTCTACATCAAAATGTCCTGCGTTTGCCAATATGACACCGTCTTTCATTAATAGGAAATGGTCCTTATTAAGTACCTTATTGCACCCTGTAACGGTTACAAAAATATCTCCCAAAGACGAAGCCTCTATCAAAGGCATTACTCTAAAGCCGTCCATATATGCCTCTATAGCTTTAATAGGATTTACTTCGCATACAATAACATTGGCGCCAAGCCCTTTAGCTTTGTTTGCCACACCTTTGCCGCACCATCCATAGCCTGTTACTACTACAGTTTTACCTGCTATAATTAGATTAGTAGTCCTCATTATGCCATCCCAAACTGACTGCCCTGTACCATATCTGTTATCAAATAAGTATTTGCACTTCCCATCATTCACAGAAATCATAGGAAAAAGCAGCTTATTAGCTTTTTCTCTTGCCCTAAGACGCAACACACCTGTCGTAGTTTCTTCACAGCCGCCTAGTATATTCCCGGATAAATCTTTTCTGCTGCTATGCAAAAGCTGAACCAAGTCCCCTCCGTCATCAATAACTATATTTGGCTCGATGTCCAAAGCCGCATTTAAATGTTCCATATATTCATTATCTGTAACGCCATGCCATGCATATACCAGGAGCCCGTCTTCTACCAAAGCAGCGGCTACGTCATCCTGTGTTGATAAAGGATTGCTGCCTGTCACTGCTACTTCCGCTCCAGCAGCTTTAAATACTTTTGCCAAATATGCTGTTTTAGCTTCTAAATGTATAGACATGACCACTTTTCTTCTATCAAAGGGTTTTGTTACGGAAAATTGCTCTTCAATCCTTGATAGCACAGGCATATTCTTCTTTACCCATTCAATCTTTTTATGACCGTAAGAGGATAATTCTATATTTTTAATAATACTGTTATTCACTTATACACACCTCCATAGCTTTATTGTTATTATGTTAGATATTTATATTATACTTTATTTTTACTTTAATACATACTAACTAAGAAAAATAAACCAATTACTGCAATTAATTCTCAACTGTATAAACAGATCCTAAAGCCTTTCACTATGTAATCTTTATCAAATATTAATAATATAAAAAATACATGTGAACTATAACGGTCATTACATGTTAATGTTAATTTTACACGTATTACTACAAATATACAGAAACACTTGATTTGACATGCTATTTTAAATAGCTTAATATTTATATGTAAACTAAAGATTGCAGGTGATATTAATGCTCAAAGATTTATTTATAACATTTTTTAAAATAGGATGCTTTACTTTAGGCGGGGGTTATTCAATGATTCCTGTTATTCAAAGAGAAGTAGTGGAAAACAAGAAATGGATAAGCCAAGAGGATTTTTTAGATGCGCTGGCTATCACAAATAGCCTACCCGGTCCTTTAGCTACTAATTCAGCTACCTATGTAGGGTATAAGCTTGCGGGTCCCATAGGCTCACTAACTGCAGTAACTGCAACGGCTTTACCTTCATTTTTAATAATACTCATTATTGCAACATTTTTTTCTTCAATCAGAGACAGCTTAATAATACAAAATATTTTTAATGGCGTACGCCCTGCAATTGTAGGCCTTATATTCTATGCTGTGATTAACCTGTCTAAATTCCTAGGCTTTAAAGCTAAAAACATTTTAATTGCCCTTGGAGCTTTTATTGCTATAGCCTTTTTAAACATACATCCTTTTATAACTGTAATAGCCTCAGGCATTCTGGGATTTTTCTTATTCAGAAAGGACAAAGATAAATGATTGATATTTTAATAAGAATTTTTTTAGCATTTTTAAAAATAGGAGCTTTTAGTTACGGCGGCGGATATGCAATTGTATCCTTCATGCAAAAAGAAATTATTCAAAATAAAGCCTGGCTTGAAATGAAAGAGTTTATAGATATCATTGCTATTGCAGAAATGACTCCCGGCCCGATTGCCGTTAATTCGTCTACCTATGTAGGTTATAAAGTTGCAGGGTTTTGGGGTTCTTTATTAGGTACCGTAGGCGTTTTATTAATACCTACAATAATGGCTCTCATCCTTTCAATTTATATTAATAAGTTTAAATATTTGAAATGGGTAAAGTGGGTGCTTAAAGGTGTTAGACCTGCCGTATTGGGAATCATTGCCGCTGCATGCCTCACCATCGGCAAGGCATCCTTCACAGATTATAAAAGCGTGGTGATAAGTGTCCTCGCGTTTTTTGGAGTCTACAAGTTTAAAGTAAATCCTATTATTGCAATAGCCATATCCGGTGGCTTAGGATTGGTTCTTTATAGCATCTAATCACAGATATTCTAATTGTTTAAAAAACCTCAACCTAGTTAATAATACTAATCAGGTTGAGGTGATTTTTTTTGAGTGTAAAAATAGGCATGCCCAGAGGAATGTATTTTTATAAATACTATCCTTTTGCAAAAGCTTTTTTAACTGAATTAGGGGCTGAGATAGTCCCTTCCCCTGCTACGAATAAAGAAATCTTAGATATGGGTTCAAAATACTGCATAGACGATGCATGTCTGCCGACAAAGGTGTATCACGGTCATGCAGATTATCTAAAAGATAAAGTAGATTTTATGTTGATTCCGCGTTTAACAAGTATTTCTCCCAGAGAATACATATGCCCTAAATTTGGGGGATTGCCTGAAATGGTAAAATACTCAGTCCCCAATCTTCCTCCAAATATTGATATAGAAGTTAACCTTTATAAAAACAAATTGAATCTGACTAAATCACTGTATTTATTAGGTTTAAGATTCACAAAAAATACTCTAAAAATAAAACATGCTTTGGATAATGCCTATAAAGCACATAGAATTTATAAGGCAAAACTGTTTAAAGGATATCTGCCCGAAATGCTTATAGATGAAAAGAAAACAAGCCTGAATACAGGCTACGGAATAGTAGGCATTGTCTCTCATCCTTATCTTTTAAATGATAGCTTTATTAATATGAATCTTTTAGAAAAACTGTCAAACCGCCATATCAAATTTATTACCCCGGAAATGTTAGAGTCTAAGGTCATAGATTACTATTGTGACAAGCTTGATAAAAGAATGTTTTGGAGCAGCGGAAAAACAATTATAGGCAGCGCTTTTTATATGATGGACACAAGAAATATTGAAGGCTTACTCATATTAACTTCCTTTGCATGCGGAATTGACTCCCTTTCCGTGGAGTTAATACATAAAGAAGCGAACAGAAAATATAATAAGCCTTTAATGATTTTAACAGTTGATGAACATACCGGAGAAGCTAACTTTAATACCAGATTGGAAGCCTTTCTAGATCTGATTGAAAGGAGGCATAGTTTTGAAAATAACTTATCCACACATGGGAGAAGCATATATTGCTGTCAAAGGAATGTTTGACGATTTAGGCATTGAAAGTATAATAGCACCTTTTACCACTGAGGAAACTCTAAGGCTTGGCTCAAAGGAATCCCCCGAATATATATGCCTCCCTTTCAAAACTACCTTGGGTAATTATATTAAAAGCATTGAAGCAGGAGCAGATACCATAGTAATAACAGGGAGTTGCGGTCCTTGCCGATTTGGTTATTATGGACCTCTCCAAAAACAAATTCTTAAGGATTTGGGATACGATGTTGATTTTATTGTAATTGATCCGCCAAAAGAAGGTCTTGCTTTATTTTATAATAACATTAGAAAGCTTAGCGGGGGAAATATAATCAAAGCTTATAAAGCACTTTACAGTGCATATAGCGTGTGTCAAGAGATAGATAAGTTAAACGAGACCCAATACTTTATCAGACCCAGAGCAATAAATAAATCCCAAGTAAACAGCATAATGCATAGCTTTAGAAATGAAGTTTTAGACGCTCGTGGTACCAAGGAAATAACTAAGCTGATACGCCGTACTGCTGATAAGCTCATGTCTTTACCTATTGATAAAAACATCAAGCCACCTAAGATAGGGATAATCGGTGAAATTTATACGATTATAGAGCCTTTTTCAAATCTTGATGTCGAAGAAAGATTGGGCAATATAGGGGCAGAAATACACAGGTCAATGACTATTAAAGGCTGGGCAGAAAATAATCTAATAAAGCCAATAACCGGTAGAAAGGGATATAAGACGGAAAAGAGACTTGCAAAACCTTATATCCCCGTTCTCATTGGCGGTCACACCCAGCAATGCATAGGGCATGCTATTGATTATGCTCTTTCTAAATTTGACGGTCTGGTGCAAATATATCCTTTAACCTGTATGCCGGAAATAGTCTCCCGCTCCATCCTGCCTCAAATCGAAAAGGATTACAATATACCGATATTGTATTTAGTTGTTGATGAGCAAACAGGTGAAGCCGGATATCAAACACGCTTGGAAGCCTTTTTTGACTATATAAATAGCCGAAAAAAATGATTTTTAAATATCTTAGCTGACTGTTGCCGATACTACATCTTATGCACCATATTTCGCTAGTTTCAAAGCATTTGCAAGTAAATAATTAATTAAATATTTACTTTGAAACATACCTAAACCACCTTTGATACATTCCTTTTCAGTAAACCTGCTCCCTTCATCAACACCACAAAGGGCAGAGCTTATAAGTACCGGTACTGGGTGCCAACTGTGGCTTTTCATAGGTACAGGTGTAGAATGGTCACCGGTAATACATAATACATCCGGTTTTTTCTCCAGCAAAATAGGCAAAGCTTTATCGACTGCTTCGATGGTTTTAACTTTTTCTTCAAAGTTACCATCCTCACCGTATGTATCTGTATATTTTATATGTATAAAGGAATAATCATAGTTTTCTATATTATTTTTATATATATTAAATGCATCCTCGGGCTTAACTCCTGAATCCAATACATCCATACCTACCAGTCTGGACAAACCCCTATACATTGGATAATGGGCAATGCAAACAGGCTTTAACTTAAATCTGTCTTGCATTTTAGGTATTTTCGGTTTTTCAGAAAAACCTCGCATTAAAATTGAGTTAGCAGGCTCCAAATCTTTTATTATCTTTATTACCTCTGAAAAAAATTTATTAACAACATCAGCGGTGAATTCAGCTTCGCCAGATAAAGGTTTTATTGTTAAAGGTTCTTTACCTCCAACCAAAGGGTCCGAATCAGTTATTTTTTCACTTAAACCCTCTCCTTTAAATATCACAACAAATCTGTGCTGAATGCCGGCTTCTATAGTGACACTGATGCCGTCAATTTCTTTTATATTTTCCTTTAAAACTAAGCATATTTCTTTGCATTTTTCTGTAGAAATTCTGCCGGCTCTTCTGTCTGTTATAATCCCATTTTCATCAGCTGATGCAAAATTACATCTGGCAGCTATATCTCCTTCATTGATGTCCATATCCATACCTGCCGCTTCTAATATACCTCTGCCAATCTCGTGCTCGATAGGGTCATAACCGAATATACCTAAATGCCCCGGACCACTTCCTGGCGTTATTCCCGGCAATACCGGTATATGCCTTCCAAGTACTGATTCCTTTACCAGTCTGTCCATATTAGAAGTTATTGCATATTCCAAGGGTGTCACATGTCCGAATTTTTTGTTAGGAATATCTCCTACTCCGTCCATTACCAACAG
This sequence comes from uncultured Clostridiaceae bacterium, assembly GCA_964408955.1. Classification (GTDB taxonomy): domain Bacteria; phylum Bacillota; class Clostridia; order Lutisporales; family Lutisporaceae; genus JAAYKT01. The sequence goes on along the minus strand of CAYPBK010000005.1, from coordinate 46,896 downwards.
AACAATATTTTTATCATTGCATTGAACCAGGTTTTCTACTATCCTATCACCTTTATTCACGCTATATCCCCTTTCAAATATATTGCTAATACTATTATAACAATATAGTAAGTATTTTTGCACATAATGTGGAAATAATATTCCATAATAAATATATCATTGATATTTCTCACTCCTTGGATTAATATTTAATAAAAAGGTACTTAATCATAATTAATAATATAATTCAAAAGGGGGTTATTTTATTGAGCTTTAAGAAGTTTTTAACAGAAATAAAATCTGTAAGGGATTACGAGGAAAATCATATTGGTAATCTTCTGATGGAAGAAGTTAAAGTATTTTTAGATGGAATAAACAATGCAGAAAATGTCAAGGGCGCTTTTTGTTTTAAAATTGTAGAAGATGGCAATAGTGTTTTTGAAGGATTGGAAGGTGTAGGTGGCTACAGCGGAATAATGATAAAAAGCCCGCATTATATAAGTTTAGTGTTAAGCAATGATACCATTGAAACGGAGTTTATAGGTGCCTATTATATGCAATCCATAGTAAAGAAGCTTTATGAGCTTGATTTGGGAAGCTGTTGGATAAATGTCTCAAAGGCTTCAGATGTGATAAAATCACATATTCTTAATGAGAAAGATAAATATATTAATTATTTACTAGCTTTCGGTAAAGCAAAAGGTAAATCAGATAAGCAAAAATCTGCCATACATATTCAATCGGGAAAGGATTATAAAACCAATCCTTACGGTGCAAGGGTAGTAGAAAAACTAGATTCTGAGACTTCACGTCTTGGCATATCAGATATTGTCTATTTGCATGATTGGGAAAATGAAATTTCTTATGAAGAGCTTCAAAACAGAGGTTTAGCAGATTTATTCTATTATGTTCGCAATGCTCCGTCTTATAAAAATAGACAGCCTGTAAGATTTATACTTAGAGATGGTGAAGTATGCTTAGTAGTAAAGAATCCAAATAATAAAGAAAATATAACAGATGGCGGCATCATGGCTTTTACAATACTGGGCATGGCAAAATATTTAGGCATTCCGGCCAAATGGAGCTATGTAGGTGATAATGCTTTAGATTTAACATCCTTAGAATATATAAAATTAGCTAAAATAGAGCTCTAACAATAATAAATAAGTAAATAATATCAGCTATTAAAGCTATAAAATAAAAGCAGATTATAATATAATCTGCTTTTTAAATAAAAATAACTTTTTTAATAACCAATAAAGTCTTTCTTGTATATTATCATCCTCGAAGTATTCGTAAGAGCATCGCCGGGTATATAATATTTATCCTCCCTAAGTCCGCATCCCCAGCAACAATACTCGGCTCTCATATTGTCTTCCTTAAAAACCACCTTGATATTGTTTAAACCAAGCTCTATAAAACCGTATTTAATAATTGATTTTAATGCATCCTTCCCGTAGCCTTTACCCGTATATACTTTCTCGGCAATAACCATATCAATATTAGCAGAATTATCTTCTTCATATTCTACTGATAGTTTGCCTATTGCAATGTTATCCATTGTGTTAATTAGATACACTTTATAGCTTTCCATAGGTTTTTCAAAGCATTCTTTCAGGAAGTTTTCCTTTAACGTTGAACAGTTATGATATGTGTTACATAGCAGTGGATCAGAAGCCCATTTAGCTAGTGTTTGTACATCTCCTTCTTGTAAAGGCGATAAAAAGGATTTTTGACCCACAATTTCCATATCCATCTTCTACCCTCCATCTTTACAAATGGCAAATTATAGTACCTTTGTCCTATTCGCCTTAAAGTAAATATATAATAAAAAATGAATATTTGCAACTAAAACCTTTATACGTAGAAACAGCATGTTTGTATGTTTTACATATAATAGGTCAGATATAACTATATTTTTAGTATCGCTTGTTATATTTGATATGATTGCGGAGTTCCAAGGCTTAGAATCTACAACCTTCACATTGCTTTTATATATTCTCTGGAGGAGATTATCATTTCCATAACTCTTGTTGGAGATGTGCCGCCAAATGTATTTCTGTTCTTTACACATTTTTTCAAGTCAATATAGGAATAAATATCTTCCTCAAAGCTTTGGCTATATTCTTTAAATTCTTCGATTGTTAAATCATCTAAAGCTTTACCATTCCTAATGCAGTAATTAACAAGATTGCCAACTATCTCATGAGAAGACCTAAAGGGTATTCCTTTTCTTGTTAAATAATCTGCGGCATCAGTAGCATTTAAAAAGCCTTTCTTTAGACTTAAGTTTATATTCTTTTTATTATAATTTATTGATTTATAAAACAGTATAAATGCTGATATACAATCTTTAACAGTATCAGAGGCATCAAATAATGCTTCTTTATCTTCTTGCATATCTTTATTGTATGCCAAAGGCAAGCCTTTCATAACAGTTAAAAGCGCCATCAAATCACCGTATACCCTTCCTGTTTTACCTCTGATCAATTCAGCCACATCAGGATTTTTCTTTTGGGGCATTATACTGCTTCCTGTACCCATGGAATCATCAATTTCAATAAAACCAAACTCATCTGAATTCCAAATTATAAGCTCCTCGCAGAATCTGCTGAAATGCATCATTAATATTGAGCAACAGCTTAAAAATTCTAATGCAAAATCTCTATCGCCAACTCCATCAATGGAGTTTTCACAAATAAACCCAAAGCCTAAATCCTTGGCAGTCATTTCTCTATCCAGGTTATAAGTGGTACCAGCCAGGGCGCAGCTGCCCAAAGGCATTACATCTGTTCTTTTATAACAGTCCTTGAACCTTTCTATATCCCTTCTAAACATTTGATAATAAGCCATAATATTATGGCCCAGAGTAATTGGCTGTGCTTTTTGTAAATGAGTATATCCGGGTATAATTAAATCAATATTCTTCTCTGCTTTATCTAATAGCAACAAGCATAAATCCTTTAATAGCTCATTAATGAAATCAATTTCTTCCTTCAGATATAGTCTCGTATCCAAGGCAACTTGGTCATTTCTACTCCTTCCTGTATGTAGCTTTCTTCCTAAATCTCCTATCTTTTCAATCAAGAGACATTCAACATTCATGTGTATATCTTCTGCTTCCATTTTAAACTTGACTTTATCACTTTCAATATCATCAAAAATTTCCTTTAAACCTTTAATAATTTTATCAGACTCCTCTACAGATATTATTCCTTTGGCTCCAAGCATCCTTCCATGAGCAATGCTTCCTAAAATATCTTGTTTGTATAATCGTTTGTCGTGTTTTATTGAACTTTGAAATTCATTTATAAATTTATTTGTATCCTTATCAAATCTTCCACCCCATAATTTCATATAACCTTTTTGCTCTTATTATAGAGCATTTCCTCCTTGATAGTTTTGTTCATTAAAGCTTTTATAGTGATAGGTAAACCAAACAGGTTTATAAAGCCTTCCGAATCCTTTTGATTAAATACTTCATCTTCTCCAAAGGTAGCAAAATCCTTATTGTATAATGAATATGGTGATTTTGCTCCTACATTAGTACATGAACCTTTATAAAGCTTAAGCTTAACACTGCCTGTTACATATTCCTGTGTTGAATCGACAAAAGCATCCATGGCTTCTCTTAAAGGCGTATACCATAAACCATCATATACAAGCTGGGCATATTTATTTGCTAAAATATCCTTAATCTGCATTGTACTCCTATCTAATATAAGATACTCTAATTCCTTATGAGCCGTATATAAAATCGTACCCCCCGGAGTTTCATATACTCCCCTTGACTTCATTCCGACTAACCTGTTCTCTACTATATCTGCAATGCCGATGCCGTTATCGCCGCCTATTTTATTAAGCTTTTCCAATATGGTTAGCGGGTCATGGAAAATTCCATTTATTGAAACAGGCAATCCTTTTTCAAAGCCGATTTCAATATAGCATGGAGTATCCGGAGCTTTTTCCGGAGATATAGTTGTCATATACATATCTGTCGAGTGCCCAATCCATGTATCCTCAAGCTCTCCACCTTCATGGCTTAAATGCCATATATTTTTATCCATGCTGTAAGGTTTTTCAACTGATACTGTTATGGGAATGTTTCTTTGTTTTGCATATTCTATCTCATCTTCCCTTGATTTTATATCCCATAATCTCCATGGAGCGATTATTTTTAAATCAGGATTTAAGGATTTTATTGAAAGCTCAAATCTCACTTGGTCATTTCCTTTACCGGTACAACCGTGGGCTATATATTTCGCACCTTCCTTCTCTGCTACTTCAACAAGCTTTTTTGCTATTAAAGGTCGCGCAAAGGCCGTACCCAATAGATACTTGCCTTCATAAACAGCACCTGCTTTAAGTGTGGGAAAAATAAAGTGCTCTATAAACTCTTTTTTAACATCCTCAACATATACCTTTGACGCCCCACTCGTCATAGCTTTTTCCTTTAAGCTCAGCAATTCATCTCCCTGGCCTACATCAACACAACAAGCAATTATATCCAAATTGTAATGCTCTTTTAGCCAAGATATTATTATAGATGTATCCAAGCCACCGGAATAAGCCAACACCGCTTTTTCTTTTAATGATTTCATAATAGCTGCCTCCCACTTTCAATAATAAAATAGAATAATACCAAAATAATAATTTAATAATAATTATAACAAGCAAGGGATATTTATGCAAGTACAATTTTATATTTATTATTTTTATTTTATATTTATACATACACATTAAATAACAATATCTGATACTTTTAAAAGACGTGATTTTAACCTGCGTATAGCCTACCAATATTATCAATAAATAATATTTATTCATTTAAAATCCTTATTGATAATTGCTTTTTTGTATATAAATTTACAGCTAACAAAATAATTATATAAGTTTATACATAAAAAGGAACTTAGTCCTTCATAACACTTGACAAACCCTTTCTATTGAATTATTCTTTTTTTAGATTATGTTTACTTGGAGGAAATAATTATGCATGAAGTTACAAAAATGCTTAAGAAAAACGGATATAAGGTTACTCCCCAAAGATTAGCAGTCTATAACGTATTAAAAAACACAAAAGAGCACCCATGTGTGGATAGCATTTATACTGAGCTGCAGCCAATGTTTCCTACTATGAGTCTCGCTACTGTTTATAAAGCTTTAGAGGTCTTTAAAGTTCTCGGTCTTGTGCAGGAGCTAAATGTCGGGGAAGGCAGCTTTAGATATGATGCAAATTCGAGACAGCATCCCCATGTAATTTGTATAAACTGCGGAAAAGTAGATGATGTTGAAGATAAAGAATTTTTCAATCTTATAAAGCCTGTAGAATTAAAAACGGGATATAAACTAATAGGACAACAACTTTATTTTTACGGTTATTGCCCTGATTGTATTAATTTAAATAAATAATAATAAGCTATGTGTTTACACATAGCTTATTATTATTTAAAATTTTAATTACCTTTATCAATTAATATAGGATTCATCCAAAGCATTTCTTACTGCTTTTAGTAATTTATTTAACACATAGGAGGAACGCTCCATGTCCTCAACGCTCAGTATTTCCTGGGTTTTAATTATTTTTTTAACTGCAGATGTCAGTTCATCCTTTAACTCCTTGTCTTCTTCTATGTAATCCTGAGGAAATTCAAGAATTTTTATATGCTTAATCTTATTTTTTGCAATAGTAACTTCTACTTTTATATCGCCTTTATCAGTGCCTTCAACACCTATGTATTTACCATCCTTATAAATTAAATAAGAATAAATCATAGAAGGTCGTTCTTCTTTGTTTTTTATAAAACTAACCGTTAGTATAAGTGCTAATACGATTAATAAGATTATTCCGGCATAAATTGCAAGCCTTTTTTTTGTTAATAAAATTATTTTATGTTTAATAAAAATCCCTCCCATCTCTATATGCTTCTTATATAAAGTTATTATGAGAGGGTTTAATATATGCAATTATTTAGTAAATTTTATCACTTTAAAGTACAAATAGTGCTTATTCGAATTTATACTGATAGGGAATTAGTCCATTTACCGCAACGGTCCCCCCATACGGCAACTACTTTTCCATCCATTATTATCTTTATAACCTCGCAGGCATTATCGCAGCCCTCACAAATAAAGCTCGTTGGTATAAACTCTAAGTCAGCACATTCGAAGCCTCTGAATTTCGTTTTGATACCGGCTCTGTTAATTGCTTCCTTTGCTAGTACAGCCGCCCCTATAGCACCCATAACGCCATAATTTTCCGGCACTATAACCTCATGCTTCAGCTCCTTTTCAAAAGCGTTTACTATACCTTTATTGGCTGCCACTCCGCCTTGAAATACATAAGGAGGCTCTAATTTTTTTCCCCTGCCTAAATTATTAATATAGTTTCTAACAAGAGCTTCGCATAAACCATTTATTATTTCACTTTTTGAGAAACCGAATTGCTGCTTTGCTATCATATCTGACTCCGCAAATACAGTACACCTTCCAGCTATTCTTACGTTTCTTTCTGCAGTCAAAGCCATATCTCCAAACTCTTCAATAGGTATACCCAGCCTTTCTGACTGATGCTCCAAAAAAGACCCTGTTCCTGCAGCACAAACAGTATTCATTGCAAAATCTGTTACCATTCCATCTTTCAATATAATAATTTTGGAATCCTGACCGCCTATTTCAAAAATAGTTCTTGTACCCGGTACATATGTTGTTGTTGCAGTTGCATGGGCAGTTATTTCATTTTTTATAACATCTGCTCCTACCATAATACCGGTCAACTGCCTGCCGCTGCCTGTTGTACCAACTCCCAAAACCTTTATTTCATTACCAAATTCATCATGAAGGTTTCTTAATCCTATCCTGGAAGCTTCGATGGGCTGTCCGTTTGTTCTTAAATATTGAGTTGAAATTATATTGTTATTCTCATCAATAGCAACTAAATTAGTGCTTACAGAACCGATATCAATGCCTAAAAAAACCCCTATCATCTTTATCCTCCGCTATGCTATCTTCATTTTTTTTCTGCTTTTTATCAAATCCATAAATGCTTCAATACGAGTCTGAACATTTGCCAGCCCCGTTTGCTCATCTATGGATAATGTAATAACCGGAATATCGTTTTCCTTTGATATTGCAGGTATTATACTTTGGCTTACTAACTCAGGTAAACAGGCAAAGGGCATTAAATGTACTACGCCATCAAACCCTCTTTCTGCATAATCAACAATATGCCCCACTGTCTGCTTGGCATGCCCCCCAATAATCTCCTTGATGTATTTCTCACCTTTTTTTAAAATATAATCTTCATGAGTTTTTATCAACCATCGTGGAATCAAATTGTTATCTATCCAGTCTGATATATATTGGGACCTTTCCACTTCGGCTCCCATACTCCCAAGTATCTCCTCAATTTTTAAATTAATTGCCTTTTCCATAACAACATAGATTTCACCTACTATGCCTATTTTTACTTTTCTAGTTTCTTTAATATTCATAGTTTTTATATTACTAAGAATACTTTCGCTTTCTAATTCAGCTTTTTCAACATCCTTAATATTTTCAACTTTGTCGTATATTTCTAAGATATCTTCCCAAGCTTTATTGCACTCGCCTTTTCTCAATTCGTAAGCTCTGATTTTTTGTATCTTTTTTTCAATCATATCCAGAGATTTGGCCATAGAATAAGTAGTTTTAATAGCAGAAATCAAATACCCTAAAGATTTTTTGTTTTTAATTTTTATTATATTTTTAATTGTTCCCATCATATCCCTTTTATAAGCATCAAACACTATTATATCTATATCGTAACCTATGCTTTTAAGTATTCTTGAATGTGTTTCTCCATAAAATCCCGCACGACAAGGTCCGTGACCCCCGGAAGTAATAATAGTTGTTGCACCTAATTCAATAGCTTCTATATAGCTGCCTAAAATAACTTTTAACGGATAGCATGCGAATTCCGGGCTGTTTTTCACTCCTAAATCAATAGTTCTTTGGGATGGTATAGGCGGATTAATTACCTCATGACCCAACAGCTCCAAAAGTTTTTTATAAATTATGGTCGTACCCATATAGGGAAATGAAACTTTCATTTTAAGCCTCCCTTTTTGACATCACTTTTTTTCTATAAATCATATCAATAAAAGCCTCTACTCTAGTCAGTAAATGATTCTCTCCCGTATGCTCATCAATTCGAATGGTCATAAACGGTTTATTATAATTTACTGATTCCAACTCCATAATTTTGCCTATTAAAGAATCCGGACCGCATCCGAATGCTGTAATGTGAATAAGCCCATCAATAGAAGGGTCCTGGAAAAATTTATAGCCAGCTGCCAGCAACTTATTGGAAAAAGTCCAAAATAATCGTTTCTTCATTCCTTGAAGCTGATTGTCCAATATTTTTTCATCAAACATTTCAAAGGTTTTCACTTTTATATTCTTTTCCTTTAAACGGTCAACTATCTGCATACTGACGAATTCATCGTATAAATTGTAAACATAACCCAGTAACCCGATATTCAACATGAATGGGTCCGGCTTATTGGCAGGTGGTTTTGCAACCATTCCATCGATGACTTCTAGGGCAGTATATCCCTTTACAGACAAAGATCTAGATTCCCTCCATCTTATGCGTGCTTTCTTTAGTGCTGCTTTCATCCTATATTCCGAAACACCTAAAGTATCAAGCAAAGGTTTAAAATTCCTAAATCCAGATATATCATCGGTAACAGAATAAATATTTGGCTGGAGTATTTTGCCTTCAGACTTGGGAATACCGTATCTAATCATGTCAGGGAGACCCATAAATTTTGGGCAAAAATATTCACCTTTTCTTAGGCTCATCATTCTGGGAATAAATAAAAAATCAACCTCTTCATCGAGAAGTTCTAATATATGCCCGTTGAATATTTTTATTGGAACACAAATCTCCGGAACAGAAACCTTAATTCCTTTATCTATTAATTCCTTTGTTGTGTTTGACGATACTATTACCTCAGCTCCCAATTCTTCAAATAACATTTTCCAAAAAGGGTAATAATAATAGTATAGCAAAGCTCTTGGTATACCAATCTTCAAGTTTATTGCTCCTTCCAATAGTATTTCAATAATCCCGTTTATCGCAAAATGAAATATCTAATAGTGGCTTGGGTCAACTGTACTGATGTTATAACAATTTTATACTTTAGCTTTTGAAACTACAAATTCTATTTTCCTCTAATAATATATATTTAACACTGCCTTATATTAAATTCCTATTCTTTCTCATGCTTACATTCGCCTAAGGTTAATTATCTTCGCTTATCTTGTTATATCTACAATTCATTATTTTCCATACCCTTATAATTGATTCTATTAATAAAAAGATAAAATTAGTCCACAAGGATCTACTAATTATTATTAATCCTGCATTAAAAGCTTCTATTTTTATTTAGTTTATCTACCTCTTTGCCAATAATAGAAACACCTTCCCAGATTTTCTTTATATCTACTCCTGAAAAGCTCAATCTAAAAAATGTTTCCCCTTTATGGGCCCTATAATAATATGTCCCTGGAGTTATTACTACATTGTTTTCTAAACACCTATTATAAAGCTCAACAGAAGATACACCTTGCGGCAGCTTCAGCCATAAATTAAGTCCGCCTTCAGGTTCGTTTAAAGCTATACCGTGTATAGACCTTTTTACCGCTCTTACCATTTCCAGATATCTGACTGCCAGTTCGGCTTTTAATTGTTTTGTGTGCTTTTCTAATATACCGTCTTCTATATATTTGCGCAAAACCCTTTGCATTAGGCCGGATGAAGAAATATCGGATGCAATTTTAGCATCTGCTGTCCTTCCTCTTATTTCTTCGGGCACAACCAGATATGCCAATCTGAGTCCGGGCATGAAAATTTTTGAAAAACTTTTTAAATATATAACATTATTATCCTTATCAAAGGATTTTAAAGGCAGCAGCTTTGCGTCGGAATAATTTAAATCCCCCACATAATCATCCTCAAGTACTTTAAATTTGTATTTTCTGGCCAGTAAGAGCAAGTACTTTTTCTTTCTCTCTGAATAGGAATACCCGGTAGGGTTATGAAAATTCGGCATAACATAAAACAGAACCGGCTTAAACTGTTTAACAAGTCTTTCCAATTCCTTTATTTCAGGTCCGTCGGGATGTAGAGGTACCCCAATTAGTTTAGCACCTCTTGATTTAAAAGCCGCAAGCGCACCGCTATAAGTTGGCGATTCCACAAACACATACTCTCCGCTTTTTACTAACGCTTTAGCTACTATGTCTATTCCCTGCTGCGCGCCGGAAACAACATATATATCTTCATCATCGCATACTATGCCATAGGAATGAGAATATTTCCTCAAAGTTTCCCTTAATGGATAATAGCCTGTACTGGTTTGGTACATAAATGCATTTGCACCGTCTTCCTCTAATATTTCATTCATAACCTTTTTAAAGTCTTTAATAGGAAATAGTTTAGGGTCAGGTGCTGATGAAGTAAAATCTATCATATCATTATTATAATCATACTCAAATTCAAGCTCTCCCGGTTCAAAGTATAATGAGTCTTCTTCTATTATTAATTCTTCCTTTGGCGCTAAAACAAAGGTTCCGCTTCCTTCCTTTTTATAAACTAATCTTTCCTTCTCTAACAATCTATAAGCATTGATAACAGTAAGAGTATTTACATTAACACTTTTTGATAAAGATCTAATGGAAGGCAATTTGCTATCTCCGGGAATAGCACCGTTTAAAATCAAATCTCTTATCTGAGAGTAGATTTGGAAATATTTTGCGTCCTTATTAAGCTCATCTAATTTTAAATTCAATTCATAACTCATTTGCCACACACCCGCTAAACGTTTTATTTTACAAAAGGATTGTATCGATACAATTTTACCATGTTTTTAAAGATTTTTGTATATAAAATTTTACTTTTTTATCAAATATTAATAATTAAAAAACGTGTGAGTAGTAAATAAATAATTTGTTACCCACACATAATTTTAATTTTAATATAGATATTTATGAAAGATAGAACAGAATATGCTATAAGGCTTCATCCACATATAAATTTTTGTTTGGTTTTTCAGGTCTTTGTAAAATAATAATACCTGCTATTACCAGAACCCCTCCGGCTATTTGCGGTAATGACAAGTGTTCGTCAAATAAAATTGCAGCCATAATTGTCGTAACAACCGGTTCAATAGTACTAATTATTGCTACCTGCGAAGGACCGATTCTTTTTACTCCTTCGTAAAATGTAAGTATTGCAAAAATAGTGGCAATCACCGCTGTTAATACACTATAAAGCCACCCTAGAAAAGGCATACTAATAAAATTGCCTGTAAACAAACCTGCGAGATTCGCCGTAATAAAGCAGCCGGTAATTACATATGTGGTTACTACTATTGGGTTTATTCCTTTTACGACACTGCTGCCAACAACAATATAAATAGCATAAAACAGAGCAGCTAAAGCTGCGATTAAAACACCTGTTATATTTACGCTGCCTAAACCATATCCGACAATCATCGCTAACCCAATTGAAGATAGGATAAGAGCAATGATTTTACTCCTTGTAGCTTTTTCCTTAATTATAAAATACGATAATAACGACACGATTATCGGATTTGTATAAAATATTAAACCCACCATGGGGGTAGAAATGTAGTTCAAAGCAATAAAATATGCTGCAGTAGTTGAATTGTAACCTATTGCCCCTAAGGATATCAACGATATAATTTTCTTTTTATCCATTTTAAATTCCAGCTTTTTAACTATACAAATAACCCACATAATTGCTGCCGCAGTAGTAAACCTCACGGATAACACTGTATTTGCATTTCCTCCACTACTATACGCAAGCTTAGCAAATATCGGTAAAAAGCCAAAACACGCTCCGGAAATTGCAGCAAATATAAAACCCAGTCTTTTATCCATATTATTAGCTCCCTTCCTATGGGGAAGTTTGAATACATTATAACATTATGCCACATAGAATAACAGGTAAAAATCATTATTGTAAGTCCTATTCTAATTCATGAATTGATAGTTTTCTTGTATGCTTTGTATGGCTCCATTCTTTATCTTTCATCATCAATATACCCTCTATAGCAATGGGAATCCAGGTTATACAATATAGCAGGTATACAGGATAATAAAGAAATAGTTTGTAAGAGAGCTTATTATCAACAAAAAGGCTGAATGGGATTAGTAAGAACTGGATAAACCCATAAATTTTAAAAAAGCTTGGGAATAGTGATACTGTAAGAACAAACATTTCACTATCAAATAAATATACATTCAATATAGGAATGAAAATCATTAATCCGCCTAGGATTATTAAATAGGGTTGCAATGTATATAAAGCGCAATCAAGTAGTATTGCGTTCTTCTCCTTTATTCCTTTTGTAAAAAGCTTAATAAAATATCTGGAATTCACATCCGCAAAGCCTTGCATCCATCTGCATCTTTGGCTCCAAGATTGGGCAAGGGTTATCGGTTTTTCATCATATACTACCGCCTCATGGGCCCAGCCAACCTTGATGCCGTTTAATACTAAATTTATAGTAAATTCTAAGTCTTCCACAAGGCAAGTTGCTTCCCATCCAACCTCTTTTAGCGTATTTACATCTACACAAAACCCTGTTCCGCCGATTTCGCAGCTTAACCCCAGATACCACCTAGAGCTTTGAAACAGCCTATTTGCTGCCCAGAATGCAATGGAGTAGCTTACTGTTATCCATGAGTCCTCGGGATTTTTACTGTCAATATAACCCTGTAGAACTTTATAACCTTGGCAAAGCTTATTATTCATTTCCTTAAGAAAGTTTCTTGAAACTAAATTATCCGCATCAAATACTACAACAGCATCATAATTAGGGCTTCCCTCAAGAATTATCTTGTTGAATGCCCATTTAAGGGCATGACCCTTGCCTCTTTTATCCATATCTTTTCGTATCATGACATTGGCGCCTTTAGCGCGGGCTTTGTTTACGGTTCTATCTGTACAATTATCTGCAATAACATAAACATCATAGTAGTCTTTTGGATAATTCAGCAACTGAAGATTTTCTACAATATCACCAATTACCTCTTCTTCATTATGTGCCGGAATAATTACCGCAAATCTTTTTTCAGGCACAAAACCTCTATATTTTTCATTATTATACTTTTCTAGAAAACCAAAAACAGACATAAAAAAATAATATAAACCAAAAAATACAAATAATATTTGAATCATAGTAAAAATAACCAAAATAAAGCTTTTTAACATATATGCCTCCCACTTTAATTAAAACCTGTAGCTTAGCTTTTCTTGAATTTTAACTACTATAATTTATTATTCCATATTTAATAATTTTTATATTAAGAAAACATATAGTTCAAGCATATTTTTTATTTTGTTCTTATGCTGTTTTTAGGATTGAATTTGAAACTTAGAATTTTACAAAGATAAGCAGAATTATTGTGCTTAGATTAAATGTCAGATGGGCGGCTACTGCAGCAAAATAACCTTTCTTTTCATATAAATAATTACAAAATAGTGCTAACCCAAAGAAAGAAGGAGCTCCTCCCGCATTATAATGTGCAATGGTAAATATAGCAGCAGAAAGCAAAGCAGCGAATATTGAAGGCATAAATGTATGGAATAGCTTATCATATAATAAATACCTAAATACATATTCTTCAACAAAAGGGGCAAAAACAACTATCAGAAAAAATAAAACTATCTTAACAGGAAGCTTTGATTGACTGAAATCTGTTACGACCTCCTGCGGATTTAAATCAATTTCTGTAAAATAATTAATAACTAATACATATATAGCATTGATGATGGCAAGGGCTAATTTGTATACTATTGTTAATAACCCAACCTTTAATAAGGTAAACCAATTATAATCCCAAATATTTTTATCTCCGATATAAGTCTCCTCTATTGATTGCACATGGTGTTTTCTTATAAGTATAATTACAGCAATAAATGGCAGTAAGTTTTCAGTAAATATCGCACCCGCCCAGTATAAGAGTGATATTAATATGATCTGTTTTGCATTCCTTTCTTTTAAAAAAATTCGATATATCTGCATATAAACAGGTACATTTAATATTAAAAAAACAAATAAAAAGACAATGGTTTGAGTTATATCCAATAAACAATCCTCCGTAATTCTTATACTTTCTGGCTTATATTATTTTTTCTATTTCCCCCCATAGCCTGTCCCGACCTTCATGGCTTACAGAAGAATAAGGTATCAACATATCATTAGCATCCAGCTTTAATACTTCCTTCACCATTTTTAGGTTCTTTATAACCGCTGTTTTGCTTAACTTATCCGATTTTGTAGCCACAATTATAGCGCTTTTATTGTAGTATTTTATAAAATCATACATTATAATATCATCTTCAGTAGGCTTATGCCTTATATCCACAAGTAATACAACTGATTTTAAATTTTCTCTTTTTGTAAGGTATTCCTCTATCATAAAAGCCCATTTTCTTTTTTCATCCTTGGATACGGCAGCATATCCATAACCGGGAAGGTCGACTAGCAACATATCATTATTTACCATAAAAAAATTAATGGTTCTTGTTTTACCTGGGCTTGAGCTGGTTTTTACAAGCTTCTTTCTTTGTAAAAGAGAATTGATAAGGGAGGATTTCCCTACATTTGATCTGCCGGCAAAAGCGAGCTCCGGCAGATCATATTCAGGATATTGATTTGATTTAACCGCTGAGATAATAAAGCGACAATCCTTAATTATCAACAGAATCACCTCGTACAAGGGCTTGTTCCAAGACTTGATCCATGTTTTCAACCAGAACAATTTCCAGTGATTTGAGTACATTGGCCGGTATTTCTTCTATGTCCTTTTCGTTTTCTTTTGGTATTAAAACTTTATTAATACCCGCTCTTTTAGCCGCTAAAACCTTTTCTTTTAATCCTCCAATGGGCAGAACACGACCCCTTAGGGTGATTTCACCTGTCATTGCCACATCTTTTTTGATAGGTATATTTGATAGAGCAGAAATCAAAGCCGTGGCCATAGTGATGCCGGCTGACGGACCATCCTTAGGCGTCGCCCCTTCGGGAACATGTATATGAATATCAATCTTTTTATTAAATTCCGCATCTATTTTAAACTTTTCTGACCGGGATCTGATATAGCTAAGTCCGGCTTTTGCCGATTCCTTCATAACATCACCCAGATGGCCTGTTAATTCCAGCTTACCGCTTCCAGCCATAGTTGTAACCTCAATAAACAAGGTATCTCCTCCGGTAATAGTCCATGCAAGACCTGTAGCAACTCCAACTTCATTTTTTATTCCTGCAATATCATATCTATATCGAGGAATACCTAAGAATTTTTTCACATTATTCGGGTTTACTTTAATAGTCTTTTTCCCTTTTTCAACTATCTCTGCGGCTGCCTTTCTAATAATGTTTGCTAATTCTCTTTCTAAATTTCTAACACCGGACTCTCTTGTATAATTGTTTATAACTACTCTTATGGCTTTTTCAGATATAGTTATATTTTCTTCTTTTAATGAGTGCTCTTTGATTTGCTTTGACATAAGATGCTTCATCGCTATATTAAGCTTCTCTTCCTCTGTGTAGCCAAATATATTTATAACCTCCATCCTGTCTAAAAGCGCCGGTGGTATAGTTTCAATGGAATTAGCAGTAGTAATAAACATAACCTTGGATAAATCAAAAGGTAATTCCATATAATGATCTCTAAAATCTATGTTTTGCTCTGAATCCAATACTTCCAACAGAGCAGATGCCGGATCCCCTCTGAAATCACTGCTCATTTTGTCTATTTCGTCTAACAGAAATAATGGATTTTTTGTCCCCGCTTGTTTCATATAATAAATGATTCTTCCGGGTATTGCACCAATATAAGTTCTCCTATGCCCTCTTATTTCTGCCTCATCCCTCACTCCACCTAGAGACATTCTGACAAATTTTCTTTCCATAGCTCTTGCTATTGATTTTGCTATAGATGTCTTTCCCACTCCAGGGGGTCCTACAAAGCATAGTATGGGCCCTTTCATGTTGTTTGCAAGCTTCCTTATTGCTAAATATTCAAGGACTCTTTCCTTTACTTTTTTCAGTCCATAATGATCCTCATCCAGAATTCTTCTTGCATTTTTTATTTCTAGATTATCCTCGGTCTCGATATTCCAAGGTAAATCAAATATCCAGTCCAGATATGTTCTTATAACTCCGGACTCCGGAGAAGCTGAAGATAGTTTAGACAGCCTGTCAACTTCTTTATTAACTTTATTCACTACCTCTTCTGGCAATGTGAGCTTTGAAAGCTTTTCCTGATATTCTGATATTTCTTCTTCAAAGCTATCCTTTTCCCCTAATTCTTTTTGCATAGCCTTGATTTGCTCTCTCAAATAATATTCCTTTTGGGTTTTATCAATTTGCTTCCTTACTCTATTATTGATTTTTCTCTCTAGTTCCAATATTTCTATTTCCTTTAAAAGAACAGCATAAAGCTTCTCCAATCTAATCCTGACATCAAATTGTGATAATATTTCTTGTTTTAATTCTATTTTAATGGTTAAATTAGACGAAACAATATCTGCAAACCTATCAATATCATCAATGCTTGAAATCGTAATCAGTATTTCAGGCGTAATTTTAGAGTTTAATTTAACATATTCTTCAAAAGCATCAGATACACTTCGTCTTAATGCTTCGATTTCCATGTCTTCTTCTGTTACGCCGGAATATTCAATTACTTCTACAACAAAGAAAGGATCTTCAGAAACAACAGAACTTATCTCCGCTCTGGCAATGCCTTCAACTAAAACCCTTATTGTATCACCGGGTAGCTTTAAAAGTTGCTTTATCTTAGAAATAGTGCCTACTTTGTAGAAATCCTCTTCAGTAGGTATATCTGTATTCGGATCCTTCTGAGTCACAAGAAAAATCATTTGGTCATTAATCATGGCTTCTTCTAACGCTTTAACTGATTTTTCCCTGCCTACATCAAAATGAAGCAGCATATAGGGGAATATACTTAAACCACGGAGCGGAAGAAGTGGCAAACTCTTATTAGTCTTTAACATAAATATCACTCCTATATCTTATACATGAATTTCATTTTTGCCACGTCTATAATTGTATAACATCTAAACACCCCAATGCTTGCTTTTTGATTGCACTTAATTAGCATTCTTTGCATTTTTTTGTTATCAATAAGGGGTTTAGAAGTTGTATAGTACTAGTTCATTATATATTTATACCACCTTTTAATCAACAATTTTTTGTCAAATCATGCTAATTCAATGTGAAATATAGTGCCGTTCATGCCAAAATGTAAGCTTTATATATACAATAATTTTTCACAATATAATCTTATAAATATATGATTTAAAGAAAAAGTATACAAACCATACCATATCTTACAGTACTCTATAGTTCATACCCTTATGTAGTATTATGCATGTCCATAAAGTGACTAATTTTTCAATGGTATTATTGAATAGAGGTTATATTAGTACTATTACCTACAACACTTTTTGTCGTGACATATCCTATATCTGTAATTACCGGGAGTTTTTTGTATCCCTGAGCATTTAATAAAGCCGCTTCTATTACTTCCTGAATATTCTCCATTGGCATTATTTTTAAACCTATGTTATTTAATATCTGCTGGTAATTATCCTTCGGAATTATTGCTTTTTCCGCACCAGCCATTTTTGCTGCCTCCAGCTTTGCTACAATCCCTCCGACAGGCATGACTTTGCCTCTTATAGATATTTCACCTGTTAATGCAACCTTATTATCAACAGCTCTGTTGACAATAGCCGAATAAATGGCCACAGCTATACTTGTTCCGGCTGATGGTCCATCTATTGGAGTTCCTCCCGGGAAATTCAAATGTATATCATAATCAAAAGGGTTAACATTCAAATACTTTTTTATAACCGTTAAAACATTTTCAACAGAGGAGCGTGCCATGCTTTTTCTTCTTATTGTTCTGTTTTGGTTTGAGCCTAATTCTTCTTCATCAACTATTCCTGTAACAACCAGCTTTCCTTTTCCTTTAGCTGATGGTACGGCAGAAGCTTCTATCTCTAATATTGCACCAATATTAGGACCGTAAACGGCAAGACCGTTCACATACCCTACCTGGGGTTCGGAGCTTACTTTTTTTTCTGGCCTTGGACTATATTGCCCACTGTTAATAACCCACTCAATATCATCTATTGAAACTTTATTTCTGTTTTCGTTAATATTAATGCCTACTGCAGTTTGCAAAATATTAACTGCTTCCCTGGCGTTAGTGGCATATTTTGAAATTATTATTGGTACTGTTTCTTCCATATCAAAAAATATTTTTTTCATAGTGTTTTGACATACAATTTTTATTTCTTCGGGTGAAAGGTATTTAAAGTATATTTCCAAGCATCTTGACCTTAATGCAGGGGGTATTGACTCAGGACCTCTGGTTGTAGCTCCTATAAGTCTGAAATCCGCAGGTAATCCGTTTTGAAATATATCATGTATATGAAAGGGTATATTTGGATCCTCGGAATTATAGTAAGCGCTTTCCAAAAGAACCCTTCTATCTTCAAGCACTTTTAAAAGCTTATTCATTTGTATTGGGTGAAGTTCACCAATTTCATCTATAAACAATACTCCTCCATGGGCTTTGGTGACAGCTCCCGGCTTTGGCTGTGGTACTCCAGCGCTACCCATGGCTCCTGCTCCTTGATATATCGGGTCGTGTACGGAACCTATTAATAAATCTGCTATACATCTTTCATCAAATCTAATAGTTGTTGCATCCATTTCTATAAATTTTGCATCCTGCCTAAAAGGAGTCTTTGGTGTTTTTTTTGCAACCTCTAAAACAAGTCTAGCTGCAGCAGTCTTTCCTACACCGGGGGGTCCGTATATTATAACATGCTGAGGATTAGGACTGCATAGCGCTGCTTTTAAGGATTTTATCCCATCATCCTGACCTACTATTTCTGTAAAACTTGAAGGCCTGGTAAGCTCTGATAAAGGTTTGCTAAGCTTAATATCCCTTAGCTTTTGCAGCTTATCCATTTCTTTTTTACTCTCTTTTTCAACAACTACCTTGGTGCATTGCTGTCTTTTCATCAAATTGATGAAATATGCCCCCATTAAAACAATAAAGATTAACTGTATCCAAAAAAATGTTTGAGACAAATTATTGCCTCCTTTCAAAACTTCTGTCAATTATATTATTGACTTAGCATATTATTTTATCCTGCACTTTTTGGCCTGCTAAAAATTTCAAGAATGAAAATAGTTACTCCTAATCAAACAATTATTTTTGTTATTTAGCTATAGAATTGTTCAAAACAGAAAGATATATGACAAAATATGTTTTTTATAGATATGTGCCTTTTTCTGATGGAATGAAGAAATATATTAGCATCATAAAGAAAAACCGATTGGTTTTCCCAATCGGTTAAGAGGCTGTGTCTCGCTTAGTTTTACTACTTTTTTTTGTTTGCTTTTTTTGAGTCTTTTTTGTGCCTGGTTCCAAATACACGATAATCGGTTCCATATGATCCTTTACTGTTTCTTTTGTTATTATGCACTTATCTATATCTTCCCTTGAAGGTATTTCGTACATTACATTAAGCATAGTACTTTCGAGAATTGTTCTAAGACCTCTTGCTCCTGTTTTCCTTTCCATAGCTAATAAAGCTATTTCATGTAAAGCATCATCGTCAAACACTAAATCTACATTATCCATTTCAAAGAGCTTTTGATACTGCTTTACTAAAGCATTTTTAGGTTCTGTTAAAATTCTTACTAAAGCATCTTTATCCAATGAGCTTAGTGTAACCTGTACCGGTAATCTCCCTACAAACTCTGGTATCAATCCGTATTTTAACAAGTCCTCTGGGAGAAGGTTCTTTAATATTTCGCCAACATCTTTATCTTCTTTGGATTGTATGTCGGCAACAAAACCCATAGATTTTTTACCGATTCTGTTCATGATTATCTTGTCCAACCCATCAAAGGCACCACCGCATATAAACAAAATATTCGTTGTATCAATTTGTATAAATTCCTGATGGGGATGCTTTCTTCCTCCTTGTGGAGGAACACTTGCAACAGTACCTTCGAGTATTTTTAATAAAGCCTGCTGAACACCTTCACCGGATACATCTCTGGTAATCGAAGGATTTTCAGACTTTCTTGCAATTTTATCTATTTCATCAATATACACAATTCCTTTTTCGGCTCTTTCAATATCATAATCCGCATTTTGAATAAGCTTTAAAAGAATATTCTCAACATCTTCTCCCACATATCCTGCTTCAGTTAAAGAAGTAGCATCGGCTATTGCAAAAGGAACATTCAGCATTTTAGCTAAGGTTTGTGCAAGAAGCGTCTTTCCTGAGCCTGTTGGTCCTATCAATACGATATTGCTTTTCTGCAGCTCTATATCGTCGTATTTCGATTCTAAGTTAATCCTTTTGTAATGATTATATACCGCAACAGACAGGGATTTTTTTGCGTCCTCCTGGCCAATAACATAATTATTCAGAAATTCCTTTATTTCCTTAGGCTTAGGAATGTTCTTTACTTCCAAATCTATATCATCTTCAAATTCCTCATCAATTATTTCCTGGCATAATTCAATACATTCGTCACAAATATAAACACCGGGACCTGCTACGAGCCTTCCTACTTGATCTTGATTTTTACCGCAAAAAGAGCACTTAAGCTGCTTTTTATCTTCAAATTTGGCCATATTTACACCTCTTCCTATTTCCTCTTGTATAATATTTCGTCAATAATACCGTAAGATTTAGCCTCCTCTGATGACATAAAATAGTCCCTTTCTACATCCTTTTCTATTTTCTCTAAAGGTTGACCTGTTATCTCGCTTAAAATTTTATTTAAGGTTTTTTTAGTTCTTATAAGTCTTTCCGCATGTATAATAACGTCGGTGGCTTGACCTCTTGCACCGCCTAAAGGCTGGTGTATCATTACTTCACTGTTAGGGAGGGCGTATCTTTTTCCTTTAGCTCCGGAAGCCAGTAGGAAAGCTCCCATGCTTGCAGCCATTCCTACGCAAATAGTAGAAACATCAGGTTTTATATGCTGCATAGTGTCATATATAGCCATACCGGCAGATATCGAACCACCCGGGCTGTTTATATATAAATTGATATCTTTTTCAGGATCCTCAGCTTCTAAGAATAACAATTGGGCAACTACTAAGGATGCTGTAATATCGTTAATCTCTTCTCCCAGAAATACTATCCTGTCTTTTAAAAGTCTTGAATATATGTCATAAGATCTTTCTCCTCTATTTGTCTGTTCAACAACAATTGGTACTAAACTCATCTTATTACCTCCTTTTGAGTTTACTTATTGCTTAGACACACTATTATCTATTAGGAAATCTATTGTTTTTTGAATTATAATTCCTTCCCTAATATGTTTAATGTTTTCTTCCTTTAAGGTTGACTTAAACTTATCTATTTCTTGATTATAATGCTTAGCTGTTTTTTCAATTTCTGCGTCAATTTCTTCTTCACTCACGTCAATATTTTCTTCCTCGTTAATAGCGTCCAGCACAAGCTGTGTTTTAGTACTGTTATACGCTGCTTCCTTATAAGATTTTCTCATCTCTTCCATCGTAGTATTCATATATTTTAAATAAGTATTTAAATCAAATCCCTGATATCTTAATTGGAAATCAAAATCATTTAACATTGAATCGATTTGATTTTCTACCATGATTTCCGGTATATCAACAGTTGCATTTTCAACAACCTTACTTATTACTAAATCCTCATATTCCCGCTTTGCCTTTTTTTCCGATTCCTCTGTCTTTTTATTTTTTATATCTGTTTTAAGCTCTTCTAAGGTATCAAACTCGCTAACATCCTTTGCAAATTCATCATCCAGAGGTAATAATTCCTTTTCTTTAATTTCCTTAACTACAACTTTGAAAACCGCCGGCTTACCGGCTAGGTTCTCGGCTCTGTAATCCTCAGGAAATCCGACCTTTACCTCTATTTCATTGCCAATTTCTGCATCTATCAACTGTTCCTCAAAACCCGGTATGAATTGACCTGATCCGATAACCAGCTCATAATTTTCTGCTGTTCCGCCTTCAAATTCAATTTCATCCACAAAGCCTTTAAAGTCAATAATTGTTTTATCCCCGTTTTTTACAGGTCTGTCGGTAATGTCAATTATTCTGGCATTCTTGTCTTGCAGTGTTTCCAATTCCTTGGATATATCTTCTTCTGTAACATTATACTCTATTTTATGAGCTTCTATACTCTTATATTGACCTAAGGTTACGTCGGGTTTAACTGTTACATCAGCTTTAAAGACCATGCCTTTACCGCTTTCAATATCAACAATGTCAATCTGGGGTCTATCAACCGGCTCAAGACCATGCTCATCTATTGCTGCATCATAAGCACCGGGACATACTTCATTTATTGCATCCTCATAGAATACACCTTCTCCGTAATATTTCTCTATGAGAGATCTAGGCGCTTTTCCTTTCCTAAAACCCGGTATATTGAATCTTTTAGCATTTTTGAAATATGCTTTCATAATGCCCTCTTCAAGTTCCTCCGGGGTTACAGAGATTTCCAATGTGGCTATATTATTTTCTACTTTTTCTAATTTTGAATTCATCAATATCCTCCTAAAATATTAAGTTTAAAATGGTTCTTCTTTTAACTATTTAATTATATCATACCGCTACCTCATATCAAGTGTTAGCTTGAAATTTGACTGCTTTTCTTGAATATAGCATATTCGTCTTACCAATGCAACATAGAGAGAATTTTAGTGAATTTTGTCGTTTTCTTGCATTAAAGTTGATATACAACTATAGTTCTAGTACAGCTTATTATATTTGATACGATTGCAGGAGTTACATGGCAAATAATCTGTAAGCTTGTTCCGGGTTGCGCCAAAACTCGCTTCGCTCAAACAGTTGACGCAACTAATCCTCCACTGCACTAACAGATTCTAAGCCTCTCCACAATGCAATCTTTATCAAATATTAATAATCTTAAACAAAATATATTAATATACAAATCATGAACAGCATCTTTTTGTATAAAAAGAAAAATAAACCGGAATTATAATTTAATTATCGGTCTATTTTTTAAATATTTTTAATTAATAATACATATTTATTTTTTTATACTTAGTATAAGCCTGTCCGAAACAATAATATAAAACTTATCAAAATCTATGGATTTAATATCTGCATCATATCCTGTTACAGGTACTAAGCATTCTCCGTCACAGCTAAGGACTTTAACTCCGCCGGACTTAATGGACTTGCAAGTTTCACATAGTGTCAGGTCTGTAGACGCAGCAATAAATTCTCCAATTCCCACACTCCCCGATACCATAATGATATCCTGCGTAGATGACTTTTTAACCAATTCTTTAATATATTC
Source organism: uncultured Clostridiaceae bacterium (assembly GCA_964408955.1). Taxonomy (GTDB): domain Bacteria; phylum Bacillota; class Clostridia; order Lutisporales; family Lutisporaceae; genus JAAYKT01. The sequence goes on along the minus strand of CAYPBK010000005.1, from coordinate 23,450 downwards.
AAAATATGCGTTATCACTTTTTTCTTTATTATGAATTCTTGAAACCAATATCTTTGCCAATACTTCTTTGGCATACTGCAAATCTAATTCGCAATTATTAATAAGCGTATCCAATTGATTTATATTTTTCGGGCTGACCTCTGTAAGCATCTTATACCAGCTAATAACATTCTTTTTATCAAGCTTTCCTATTTTTTTAAAAACATCAATGGGGTTACAATCAATATAGAAGTCCATTTCCGTCGGTATTTGAGCCGTCGTCATTAACAATTCTGATTCTAAATCATAAACCTCCATCATATACCTGCACGTATGAAAGCTGCTTATTTGATTGTTCTTGCCTATTTCGATATCCGGACATAGCTCAATTGAATCAAGACCCATGATGAATGGATAAATCAAACTCGCATAAGTAAGCTCTTCATTGCTATCAATTTTATTTTTAAAATCTTTATTAGCAATTAATTCTGTAACGCTGACATTTTTCATTAATTCTATTAAATCCGGAAATTTAATATTATTTAACCACGAACTATTATAAACTATGCTTGTCCTGGAGAAATCCAATAAATACTCCAATTGTTTCTTTAATTGTTTTAGATTCTTTTCAATTTTTTTCTTGTTTAGGTTTTTAGGACTATCGGGATAAAAGGGGTCTCCTATAAGAGCAGTAAAGTCCCCAATTACTATAACTGCCTTATGCCCCATTCTCTGCAGTTTGCTTAAAAGAACCAACGGAGGAATATCCCCTGTTTTAATCCTCATCGAAAAAGGATCGACACCATACTTTATAACCAAAGGTTTCTTATTTTCTTTTGCAAGTATAAATTTGTTATATATAGCTTCTTCGGGAAAGAATTCTTCGCAGGAAAACTTAAGTAATTCAAATTGCTCATCTATCTTAAGGCAACTTAAATCCTTTTTAAAATCAGACCCCTGCTGTTCTATGTTTTCCATAAAACTTATTATATTAAACAATCTCTAACCTCCTTTAATCACCCTACTCAACATCAGGAAAATCAGAGTGAAACTCACTTAAATCAGTATCTTCAATTATTTCTTTAGCTAAACCAAAATCTTTTAATTTAACAAAGATATCCACTCCTAATACGGAGCCCATAATAACCTTAATAAAGTTCTTATTCCCCCTGTATTGTTTCATTGTCTTAATATCATATTGTGCCAGCAAGCCTTCCACAATATCAGCCTCTACATCATTATACACTTGCATGAGATAAACGTATTCATCATCATTCTTATTATCCGGCATAGAATTTCCTCCTACATCCTATTATTAAAACGATTATACATCAAAACAACTGCCGCCTATATATTCTCTTAGTATAGAATTGTTCGGTACACATTTGGAATCGAAAGGCAATAAATAGTTAAAAAACTTCATAAGCCTTTTTGCCTCGATATATTCTATTACATCCTCTTTAATATGCCCTAATAAGGACATCGCTATTGGTTTCAAAACACATAGCTCATATGCTAAGGATGAATTAAACATGATATCGGCTTGCTCTTGAAATGGATAAATGTATTTATCCTCTCCCCTTCTGACTGTATCCCACATTTTGATAGTGCTTAAAGCGTCAGATGATCTAAACTGGTAATCCCTGACTATCCTTCTGATAAGCCTCAAATCAGACGTAGGTACCCTGTTATGGTTATCAATGTTCAAATGGGTTAAAGCGCAAATGTAAATCTTATACTTAATTTTTGATTCAATATCCTTGGTTAGCATATAATTTAAGCCGTGTATGCCTTCTACAATAATTATTTGATCTTCAGATACCTTTAGTTTCCTTCCTTTCCATTCTCTCCTGCCGGTATGAAAATTAAAATATGGTACGTCAACTTCGTCGCCTTTTATTAACCCGTTAATAACACAGTTAAATGCTTCTATATCAATAGCATCCAAAGTCTCAAAATCAAATTGTCCGTCAGCTGTTTTAGGCGTATCTTCTCTGTTTTTAAAAAAATCATCAATAGAAATTGCAACTGTTTGTAATCCGTTAACTCTTAATTGTATAGAAAGTCTCTCCGCAAAGGTTGTTTTGCCGGAGGATGATGGCCCGGAGATCAAAACAAGCTTTTTCCTATCCTTGGAATGACTGATTTTATCTGCTATTTCAGCTATCTTCTTTTCATGAAGTGCTTCGGAGATTAGAACCAGTTCGCTGATTCTGCCCTTGGAAATATAATCGTTAAGATTACCTATATTCTCTATTTCCAGTATTTTACCCCATTCTTCAAATTCCCGAAATACGTTAAAAAGCTGAGGCTGAGGATAAAATTCTGGAATACGATCAGGATTTTTCCTATCAGGAAATCTAAGTATCAGACCAGGGGGATAAAACTTCAGTTCAAAGCACTTTAGATACCCTGTTGACGGAACTAAATACCCATAAAAATAATCGTAATACTCTTTGCAAGCATCAATTTCGCATATTTTACAACTATATAAATTTACATAATCCTTTTCTCTGTATTTTAAAAGTCCAATTTTATCGTATTGATTTCTTTCTTCAAATATTCTTTTAGCTTCTGCTTTTGAATACTTTTTCTTTATAAAAGGTACATCCTTCTCTACTAATTCATGCATTTTATTTTCTATTTCTTTGATAATATCTTCATTAATAGGTATGTTACCGTCTATTTCACAATAAAGACCTTTGCTTAAGGAATGCTCTATTGTAACTCTGCTGCCTTTTAATACTTCCTTAGCTGCTATTATAAGCAAAAATGCCAGGCTACGGGAATAAAACCTGTTCCCGTAAGAATATGTAATATCAATAAATTCAACACTGGCATCATCCTCCAGCGAGTAGTTTAGTTCTCTTAAATTATTATTAACGATTGCACCTAATATGTCATGTTCATGCAAATGTTTAAAATCTTTAGCAACCTTACTAAGCTTAACTCCTTTTTCATAAGTAGAAACATGTTTATTATTAATTTTTATTTTTATCTCGGACATATATAAACCCCCTAAACTTGTAGGATAATATATTTTATTTTACCATATTTTTTGTTTTATAGCCAATTCTGAATTAATCCTCAGTTTATCCTAAAAACCCCATAAAAATATTTTTTTATTTTTTATTTTATGTAAAAAATAAAACGTGCAAAAAGATGTAAATTAGTTGTAACAAATAGGTTTTAGGGCTTTTATTCTTAATATCTTTTGTATATAATAAAAATACAAAGATTATTGGTTATTAGATACTGATACTCTTTATTCCTCCCCCTCATTCATAAATTTTGCTGCATTTGCTTTTAAAGCAAATGCAGCTTTTGTTTTTGGGAAAATTATAGTTAATAGCAACATTTAATATCAAATAAACATTTAAACAATTTTAAAAAAATGAATTCTATAATTAATAATGAATTAATGCATAGCCTATTCTCTTAAAAACTAATTTCCAATTAATAATGAAATATAATCATCGGACATTTCAAGCTTAAAAAGTAATAAAAAAAAGAGGGAGACATTCATACACCCTCTCTTTTTATTATTTTCATATTATTTAAGCAAATTTATTCAGTATACTTACTAATTTTTAGCAACGCTTTCTCTATCAGCCTCATTCTCCTTAATATTACTGTCATAGTTTTGATTTATTGATGCAGTATCAATTCCAAAATCCAAATCTCTTATTTCCTTATAGTATCTTACCAGAGAAATTGCCATTGCATTGGCTGCATTTTCCCTATATTCTTCTTTTTTAATAAAGGATAATTCCTCCTTATTGGTTAGAAATCCTAGTTCCAAAAGCATTGCCGGCATTTTGGTCTTGTTCAAAACAAATAAATCCGGTCTGGCAATTACTCCTCTTGATGGTCTTTTCAATGCTTTTATAATTTCCTCTTGATATATAGAAGCTATATCTTTATTGTTAACATTATATACTTCGGTAGGGCTATTTGGATAATAAAGTGTTTCAATTCCCTGTGTCTTATTCATATAAGCATTGAAATGTACACAGATAAAAAAATCAGCATAATTCCAATTAGCAGCATCTGTTCGCTCTTGAAGCGTAGTGTATACATCCTCAGTTCTTGTCATCAAAGTATTAAAGCCCAGTTCTTTTAATTTTTTATCTAACCTGTTAGCCACATCAAGATTATACGTTTTTTCATAGCTTCCGTCTACTGCTTTAGCTCCCGGATCTTTACCCCCATGACCTGCGTCAATTACTATCAGCACATCCTTAGGGGAAGTAGGGACATGTGTCAACTTAAGTCTGATTAAATTTGAGTTTTCGTTAGTCAATAGCTCGTATTCAACCTTTTCTTTTAGTTTAAGCTCTGCTCTCGTGTATCTATTGTTTTTTTCATTATATTTGCTTAGTTTAATATATTCAAGTAAATTGTCATTAATCTCGTATAGATCTTTGTCATACTCAATATCCTTTTTTATATCCACTTTTAAAATCTTGTTTTTACTATCATAGCTTGTATTATAATCTACTTTTTCATCAGGATTCATCGCTATATACGATGAGTTATAATACTTATCATACCCCATGAAAGAAAAAGGTATATCGGATATGTAGATTTTCGCATAGTTACCTTCATTCTTTATATCATAAAAGGCTGTTTTCCCTAAATCTACAACTATTCTCGCCGTGCCTACATCGAATTGACCGGTTCTTATTGATTTTATAGTAGGAGAATCATTCAAAGCAATATTTTGTTCTTCATCCCCCAGTACCGCTTGTTGAAGGTCTATAACAATTCTATCAGGGTTATCCAGGGCAAAAACTAAGCTGTCAACAGACTGGCTGCCCTCTACGGTTATAACATCGCAATAACCTTCTTTTGCTACTGTTATAGGCTGTATGACATTGGCATATACTAAGGACAAGCTTTTTTTATCCTGAGATTGTGTAACCTTTGCTTTCTTTTGATCCTTTAAATCTACAACTACTCTAACGACCTTTGGCTGGCTGCTAAATTGACCAATTCTAACACGATAGATATCACCCTTATCAATTTCCTTTACTTCAAAATCCGTATCCGCTATGGCGTTCGTAATGTCAATGACCATCCTGTCCGGCTTGTCCAAGGTAAAGGTATTAAATTCAATTGGGTTATCAGCCGAAATATGAAGCTGCGGGTATCCGCCCTCCTCGTCGTAGGAAATATTCTGCACTCGTGAAATCGCTTTTGGTGCTTCCTTTTTGCTTATTAAAAGGTTATTAGCACTGCTATTATATTTAAAACTATATTCCATTGCTTCTTCCAAAAAAGTCATGGGTACATAGAATCTCCCGGCAATCATCAGAGTTTTTCCATCCATTTTGATTTCCTTGCCGTTAATAGTGCCTTTATCTTTATTGTTAATAAAGGATATACTTTTACCTTCCTTTGTCAATGTCATTATTTGAGTCTTAATATCCCAAGTAATATCATAACCTAAACCCTCTCCTATAGGTCTTAGAGGTAACATAACAAGATTATTATTTATCAATGGCAAAAACTCCCCATCAGCTTTTTTACCCATAATAAAAATACCTTTTTCCTTTTCTATGTTTTGGTTCTTATTTATTGGGTTCAAGCTTCCAATCTTAACTATATTGGAGCTTTTGTTAAAATCTGCTGAAATACAAAACCCCGGATAAATAAACGTAATCGGTACATAAGCTCTCCCATTTATTAAGTAGGGTGCCTTATCGAGGATAACTTTTTTCCCGTTTACATTGGCATTTTTACTGCCTATAGTTAATTTGATACTAAAATTCCCTTTCTTTAAACCCATTATTTTAGTTTTCGAATTATATTGCACATCATAGCCTAAGGCCTCGCTGACTGCTCTGATAGGAACATAAGCGATTCCTTTTTCTATAACGGGAGCATCATCTGTTTTAATGATATCACCCAATACAATCAAGGAAGGTTTCTTTGTGCTGCTTGAATCTGCCAGAACTGTAGAAGAAACCATAAGTATACATAACATTGCTATAAATAATATTACTTTTTTCATCAAACTCCTCCTTTTCTTGCTATTTCAAGTATTAATTCGACTTATATGCTTAATATTCCTTTATTTTATATGTTGCATTTTGTTAACAAATTGGTTACAGAACCGTTTCCGCATAATTAATAACAAGCTTCGACTATGATTTTTTATATACCTATCCGGGAGTCTTCTACAACAGAAAAAAGAATGGAAAATTCCACTCTTTTTGATATCAAAGATTATTTTTTAATTTTAACGATTATACAACCTTAAATAACTCATCAGCTTTTGGTGGCTGTAATTCATACGTGCTGCCGTCAAAATCCACTACTACTCTATCATTTGCTAAAACTTCACCTATTATAGTTGCGGTAATTCCTTTATCCATTAATAATTTGACAAGCTTTTCACCATTCTTGCAAGTCATAATCATTGAGCCGCTGGATATTAAATGATAAGGACTGATTCCAAAATGCTTGCATATTTTTTTCGTAGTTTCTAAAACAGGAATTTTATTTAAATACAGCTTAATACCTTTATCGGATCTTTCGGCTATTTCCCAAGATGCCCCCAGTATTCCGCCTTCTGTAACGTCATGCATTGAATTAACCCCAAATTCTCCGGCTATAATACCTTCAGGCACTACAGAAATTTTATTAATAAGGGTTTGGGCCGATATCAGCTCATCTTCGCTAAGTACATTAGACAAATCCTTTCCTAAATCCGTTGCAATAATAGATGTGCCTTCCAAACCAGCCCATTTTGTCATGATAACGTCATCACCTGTACGTGCACCTTTTGTTGTTATAATCCTATCAATTTTTGCTTTTCCTATTGCTGTTGTTGATATGACCATTTTATTTACTGCCGATGTAATCTCTGTATGACCTCCAATAATTTCAACCCCAAGCTCTTCAACAGCCTGCCCGGCTTCCTTCATCACTCTGTCTATATCTTCCTCTGAGCCATTAGTGGGTACCATTAAGGTTATCAAAATTCCGACAGGCTTAACTCCGCAGGAAGCGATATCATTGCAGGAAATATGAACAGCTAATGTTCCGGCACCTTTTTCTGCCCCCGTAATGGGGTCAGTAGAAACTATACAGGCATAATCCCCGAATTTTATTGCGGCACAGTCCTCCCCTATTTCGGGACCCAAAATGACATTAGCATTTTTTGTTTTAATATTTTCAAAAACCAGCTTTCTTAATAGCTCCGTAGGCAATTTACCTTGTTCCATTTTAATGTCCTTTCCAAAGTTATTTACAAAGTGATTATAACACAATATCGGATAAGTTCTCCATCTTATTGTTATTTTTATTTTTTCTCTAAATTAAACTTATGTTACTGTTTAAGTGTAACAATAGTTTTAGTATTGCTTATTATATTTGATACGATTGCGGCGTTCCAAGACTAATAATCTTTATGCCATATTTATATTTTACCTCTTATTTCATTACATTAGTTTTTATATTTTGGAGAAAATTATTTCTAGGAGGTGATCCTGTGATTCTGATTAATTGTACCGAAAATTGTATTTATCAAAAAGATGGAATGTGCTCCTTAGAGCAAATCGGAAAAGTTTCAAATACTACATCAAAAGGCTGCGAATTTTACGTAGAGAAAAGCAGGAAATCCTCATCAAAAAGCGACAGCCATTAGGGCTGTCGCTATATATGCTGTACAATATTTCCTTGCAATAAGAAATGCGCATGGCGAAGAACCGCCTTTATTTATAAATTCCCCAGGGAATAAATTAGAACAAGTGACAAGCTACATAATGATTATCCCTTTTTTCAGTTAAAACCGGGGTTTCTTTTCTGCATATTTCCTTTGCATAAGCACATCTTTCAACAAATCTGCAACCCTCTTTCGGGTTGATGGGACTGGGTACATCCCCTTCCAGCATGACTCTCTGTCTATTTCTTTGTATTTCAGGGTCAGGAATAGGTATAGCTGACAGTAAAGCTTTAGTATATGGGTGAATAGGATTTACATATAATTCTTCCGAATCAGCAAGCTCCATCAAATGGCCTAAATACATTACGCCAACTCTGTTTGATATATATCTCACCATAGATAAATCATGAGCAATAAATAAATATGTCAAACCCAACCTGTTCTGTAAGTCCTTAAGTAGATTAACAACTTGAGCCTGTATGGAAACATCCAAAGCAGAGATAGGCTCGTCGCATACAATAAACTTAGGATTCAAAGCTAAAGCCCTTGCCAATCCGATCCTTTGTCTTTGACCGCCAGAAAATTCATGAGGAAAACGCAAAACATGTTCATGACCCAATCCTACTAACTCCAGTAGCTCAAGAACTCTATCGCTCCTCTCTTCGTGAGACTTGCATATATGATGCACATCAAGAGGTTCAGCAACAATATCCTCTACAGTCATTCTCGGATTTAAAGATGCATAAGGGTCCTGAAATATCATTTGAAAATCTCTTCTTACCCCTTGCATTTCTTTCCTAGACAGCTCATATATATTTCTGCCGTTAAAAATCAATTCACCTTCGGTGGGTTCATATAGCCTTATTATGGTTCTGCCTGCTGTTGACTTGCCACAACCTGATTCTCCCACTAATCCGAAAGTCTCACCCGGGTATATGTCAAAGCTGATACCGTCAACTGCTTTTAATATTCCGTCTCCCACGTCAAAATGTTTCTTTATATTTTTTGCGGAAATTAAGGGTGTTTTCATTCCTCACTCCCCCTTTCAGTAGCGGCTTCATTCTTAGCCATCGGGTGATTTAACCAACAACGGCTTTCATGTGTGTCACTTAGTCTTGTAAAGTCTGGCAAATGATCTTTACATACAATTCGCGCTTCACTGCATCTGTCATAAAAAGAGCAGCCCTTAGGGGGAATATACAAATCCGGAGGAGTACCAAAAATAGCATGTAAGGATTCATCCCTGCTCATATCTAAACGAGGTACTGACGCCAATAGTTTTTTTGTATATATATGATTAGGCGAAGTAAAAATTTCCTTTGTAACACCTTGTTCCACAATTTGACCGGCATACATTACAACAACTTTATCGCTCATATCAGCCACCACGCCCAAATCATGAGTTATTAATATTATAGACATTCCCATACTATCTTGTATTTTTTTCATTAGCTCTAAAATTTGTGCCTGGACAGTTACATCAAGTGCCGTGGTAGGCTCGTCCGCTATAAGAAGCTGGGGGTTACATGACATCGCTAAAGCAATCATAACTCTTTGCCTCATACCACCGGAAAATTCAAAAGGATATTGGTCAATTCTTTTTTTAGGTTGGGGCACTGATACCAAATTAAGCATTTCAACTGCTTTTTCTTTTGCTTCCTTATTGCCAAGCTTTTGGTGCTTTATAAGACCTTCCGCTATCTGCTTCCCGATTTTCATTGTCGGATTAAGTGAAGTCATGGGATCTTGAAAAATCATACTTATTTTATTACCGCGAATATCCTGCATTTCTTTTTCTGATTTTTTTAACAAATTTTCTCCGTTAAAAATTATTTCTCCACCCTTAAAAAAAGCAGGAGGCATAGGAAGAAGTTGCATAATAGAGCTGGCTGTAACAGATTTTCCGCAGCCGGACTCACCAACAATAGCAACAGTTTCTTTTTTACCTACATCTAAGCTTATATCACGAACAGCCTCCACCTCTCCGAAGAAGGTCTGAAATGATACCTGTAAATTTTTTATCTCTAATAATTTTTCCACACTCTTACCTCCTTCTACTTTCTCAGCCTTGGGTCTAATGAATCACGAAGTCCGTCTCCCAAAACGTTAAATGCAAACATTATAAGGGAAATGAATATAGCAGGTATAATAATTTGATAAGCATTACCAACTGCCAAACCTGCCAATCCATCATTGGCTAAAGAGCCAAGACTAGATTTAGGGGCTTGAAGACCCAAACCTAAAAAGCTAAGAGTAGCTTCTGCAAATATAGCCCTAGGAATAGTAAGAGTTACGTTTACCAATATAGGACCTAAGGTGTTGGGTATAATATGCTTGGATAATATCCAGTTCCTAGTTGCACCGATAGATTCTGCAGCTAGTGAATACTCAGACTCTTTCAATTGAAGAACCTGCCCTCTGACCAATATCGCCATAGGCACCCAGTCTGTCAAAGTCATTGCAAGTATAAGCACAAACAAGGATGTCCCTGCGCCTTCTTTGGCGAATACGACGGATAATAGAATTACTATGAGTAAATACGGAATGCTATAAACAATCTCAGCAATACGCATCATTATAGAATCTACACGTCTTGTAGCTATACCTGAAATCCCCCCGTATATAACTCCGATTGAAAAATCTATAAAAGCCGCTAAAATCCCTATTATCAAAGAATATCTGGCACCAAACCATGTTCTGGTAAACATATCTCTTCCCAGCTCATCAGTACCAAACCAATGAGTGCCATTGGGATGTATATTAATTTTACTGTAATCCTGCTCATAATAGCTATAGCCATTAATACGGGTACCGATAATCGACATGATGACCATCAATACTATTATTGTGAGACCCACCATAGCAAGCTTATTCTGTTTTAACCTACGCCATACGTCAGGCCAGTATTTTATACTTGGACGTCTGATTTTTTCAACATCTCTGCCACCCGTTGATGCAGCTTCAAACATTTCCGGTGTCAATTCAAATCCTGCACGTGTATCCATCAGCGTCCCTCCTTTGTAAGCTTGATACGGGGATCAATAAACATATAAGCAATATCAACAAATAATAATAAAACAATTAAAATAATGGCATAAAATATAGTGGTCCCCATTATAAGGGTATAGTCTCTATTATTAATTGCTTGTACAAAAAACTTACCCAGCCCCGGTATGCCAAAAATCTTTTCAACCACAAAGCTCCCTACCAAAAGGTTGGAAACCAAAGTACCAAGAACTGATACGATAGGAAGTATAGCATTTCTTACAGCGTGTTTTATGATAACTTCCGCTTTAGAAATACCTTTAGATTGAGCTGTTCTAATATAGTCTTGTCCCAAAACTTCCAACATGCTGGACCTCATAAGCCTGGCAATTAATGCAAGAGGCATTAAAGATAATGCAAAAGCCGGAAGCAATGTATGTTTAAACTCTCCCCAGCCGCCTATGGGCAGCCAAGAGACGTTTTTTGCGATAAATTGTATGAGTATGGTACCCATAATAAAACTTGGCACAGAAATACCTATGATAGCAATTATCATTGAGATATAGTCAGGTATTTTATTTTGATATAAGGCTGCAAGTGCGCCTAAAGCCGGACCGAATATTAAAGCAATAAAAAGCGCTTCTAAACCTAAATATGCTGAAACGGGAAACCCACGTCTAATCATATCATTTACAGTTTCAACCTTTGATTTCATTGAATCCCCAAAATCTCCTTTTAGAAGATTTTTTAAATAAATAACGTACTGCTCCGGCAGGGGTTTATCTAATCCATATTTTTTCAAAAGATTTGCATAAACTGCTGCTGGCATCTTACCTTCTTTCCTAAATGGATTACCGGGGATAGAATGCATTAAGAAAAAAGTAACGGTTATTATTACCCAAAGAGTAATAATAGACATAATAAGCCGTTTTAAAAGATACTTTTCCATCTTTCCTCTCCTTCGTTGTTTTGAATAGAATATAAACTATGCATATTCAATGATAAAGTTTGGGCGAGCATCGCTCGCCCTTTTTTTACTATTTATTCATATCTGCATACATCAATTTCGGGAAGTTGATGGCAGGTTTATATACCCCAGTCAAATACGGTTTTTGTGCATAAGGTAAAGTGTAGAAATAAACAGGTATAACAGCCATATCGTCCATCACCATTAATTCTGCTTTTTTCATTGCATCAAAACGCTCTTTTTGGTCACCGCTTGTTTTAGCAATTTTCGCTAGCTTATCATATTCCGGATTATTGTATTTTACATCATTAAATGATGAGCTGCTTTCCCATAAATCTATAAATGTTATGGGGTCCATATAGTCTCCAATCCAACCGGCACGTGAGATGTGGTAGTCTCCTGCTTTTTCTCTGTCTAGTTTAACTTGGAAATCAACGTTTTCTAATTGAATCTCTATACCTAAGTTAACTCTCCACATTTCTTGCGCTGCTTGAGCTATTTTCTTGTGTGCTTCGTTAGTGTTGTATAATAAAGCAAATTTCTTAAAATCTTCTACTTTCATACCTTCTTCTGCAAGGCCTTCAGCAAAAAGTCTTTTTCCTTCTTCAACATCATATTTAACTAACTTACCTACAGCATTACGGAATTCAACGCCTTTGTCATCAAGTAATCCAAAAGGCACTACACCCTCAGCAGGCACTTGACCACCCTGAGCAATTTTATCAACTATAGTTTGCTGATCTAATGTTAAGGATAATGCTTTTCTTATTTTTTTATTGTTAAAAGGTTTTACTTTACCATTAACATTGTAATAGTAAACAGCAACGTCCTTACCAATCACTAGCTCTGGGTTGCCGCTTTCTTTCATTTGGGCAACAACTGCTTGCGGTAATGGAGTAAGGAAGTCATAGTCTCCACCCTCATATTTCTGCCAAGCAGTATTCTCGTCATCAATAATATCAAAGTCAATACCATCAAGCTTCACACTAGCTGCATCATAATAGTTTTCATTTTTTCTTAGTTTTATAGTTGCGCTATGTTCCCATTCAGTCAATTCGAATGGTCCATTGGAAACGTGAGTAGCTGCGTTCTTCGCCCAATCAGGATTTGCTTCTGCAAGCTTCTGATTAACTGGATATAAAGTAAAGAATGCTGTTAATTCTAAGAAATAAGCAGTAGGTGCTTCCAGTGTTGCTTCAAGAGTTTTTTCATCCAATGCTTTAACTAAAACGTTATCAAGGCTTCCTTCGCCTGAATTATAAGCTTCTCCGCCTTTTATATAATACAATTGGAATGCATAATCTGCTGCCAAATCAGGATCTAAAGCTCTTTTCCAAGCGTATTCATAGTCATAAGCTGTTACTGGGTCACCATTAGACCATTTAATATCATCACGTAATGTGAAAGTATAGGTTAATAGGTCTTCAGAAACTTTGTAATCCTTTGCCATACCCGGTACTACTTGCATATTAGAATCAATTTTCATTAATCCTTCAAAAAGGTGATCGAGTATCCAGGACTCGTGTGTTCCTTGTGCTAATGGCGGGTCTAAAGAACCCGGTTCGCTTGAATTATTTGTCCTTAGAATTTTTGCTTCAGCGGCAGGTGGTTGTTCTTCACCGCCCGGTTCCGGTGCCGGTGCTTTCGGTGCACAGCCGGTTATAGCCATGCTTAGTGCCAGTATTAGAACCAGCACAATTGTTAGTAACTTTTTCATATTCATCCCCCTTTTTTAAATACATGCGACTTGCATGCTTAGTATTTATGCAGAAACAGCAAATTGCTGCACTACACTAATTAAAAAGCATAATTAAAAAAATGTAAAACAAAAAATCCCCCGTAAGAATACATTTGTTAGATTTTGTATTACCTTCTAAATAATAAACGATATACCCCATAAAAGCAACATGTTTTTATATCCTTAAATACCAATAAGCATTAATAATAGGCAAGTATACTATATACTATATATTGTATATATAGTATTATCGTTTTATTCATCGAGCTTTGACAATATCAAATCCTTAATTAACTGTGGATTAGCTTTCCCTTTTGAGGCTTTCATACCTTGACCGACCAAAAATTTTAACGCATTACTTTTTCCATTTTTGTAATCCTCAATAGATTTTTGATTTTGTTCTAATATACTGTTAACTATAGCTTCAAGCATATTCTCATCGCTTATTTGTTCTAATCCCAATTCACTTACTAAAATTTTTGGTTCTTTTCCTGTATTGAACATCTCTTCAAAAACCTGCTTAGCTCCGCTGCTGCTAAGCAATCCATTATCTATAAGATTAACCAGTTCCCCTAAATATCGGGGCGGGAATTTTATATCACTGATTTCCATATCTTTGTCTTTTAATAGTCTTAGGGCTTCACCCATAACCCAATTACTGACCGCCTTTGGATTTTTATGTCCCCGAGCACAATTCTCATAAAACAATGATAAATCCTTTGCAAGGGTTAAAACCGAAGCATCATATTTCGGCAGGCCGTACTCATCCATAAACCTTTTCTTTTTATCCTCCGGCAGCTCCGGTAAATTATCTTTAATCTCCTCTATCCAATTACTGTTTAAAACTATAGGTACTAAATCTGGTTCGGGAAAATTTCTATAATCATAGGTTTTGTCCTTTGCCCGCATTGAAATAGTCTGTAGCTTGCCATCATCCCACCTTCTTGTTTCAGGTAATACTTTTTCTTCATTTATTAAAATTTCATTTTGCCTTTTTTCTTCATATTCCAAAGCCTTTTCTAAAGCCTTCATGGAATTCATATTTTTAATCTCTACTTTTATACCAAATTCCTCTTTATAGATGGGCTTAATTGAAATATTAGCATCACATCTGAGAGAGCCCTCCTGCATTTTACAATCGGATATCTCAAGATATTCTAAGGTGCTTTTCAACTTTTCAAGATAAAGCCTCGCTTCCTCCGGACTCCTAATATCAGGCTCTGATACTATTTCAATTAAAGGTACCCCTGCTCTGTTGAAATCCACTAATGAATAATCCTCATTATCCGTTCCGTGTATGAGCTTTCCAGCATCTTCTTCTATATGTATCCTCGTTATGCCAATTCTTTTTGTACTATTTTCCCTTTCAATTTCAATAAAGCCATTTTTGCAAATAGGCATATCACCCTGAGAAATTTGATAAGCTTTTGGCAAGTCAGGGTAAAAGTAGTTTTTCCTATCAGTTTTACTGTATAAAGCTATCTCACAATTTAAAGCCAAACCTGCTTTTACCGCATATTCAACTACCTTTTCATTAAGAATGGGTATGGCTCCCGGATAACCTAAGCAAATAGGGCAACAATTTGTATTCACATCTCCGCCAAATTCGTTTTTGCATCCGCAGAACGCTTTGCTCTCTGTGCTTAGCTCCACATGTACTTCAAGACCTATTATTGTTTCATAGTCCATTACAAACACCACCTAAAAATTAGATTAAAGCTATATTTTAATAAGGGTTTATACCAAAGCCTTCGGAATAACTTTTTTAAAATTTGCATGTTTTTCGTATGTATACCCCGCTCTTAAAATTGTTGATTCATTTAAATGTTTTCCTATTATCTGCATTCCAATGGGTAAGCCTTCCTCAGTAAAGCCACAGGGTATTGACATGGCAGGTGTTCCTGCCACATTTACAGGCACAGTGCATAAATCAGCCATATACATAGAAAGCTCGCTCTCAGACTTTCTCCCAATATCAAAAGCTGCCGAAGGATAAGTCGGCGTTACCAACAAATCATATTTATTAAAGGCCTTATCAAAATCCTCCTTGATCAATCTTCTTACTCTAAGGGCTTTATCGTAATAGGATTTATAATTATCTGAAGTCAAGGAATGTACTCCCAATAAAATTCTCATTTTTACTTCATCACCAAAGCCAAGGCTTCTGTTTTTTATGTATAAATCATCCAAATCCTTAATGCTATCATCATCTGCTTTATACCCGTATCTGATACCATCAAATCTTGAAAGGTTTGAACTGGCTTCCCCCAAAGCAATTATATAGTAAACAGGTAATGCGTATTTTGCATACTCCAGTTCAGTTTCCTCTATATGAGCACCCAACCCTTCCATTAAAACTAAGGCTGCCATAATTGATTCCTTTACCGCGGTATCAATACCATCCCCAAAGTATGCCTTAGGCACACCGATTTTTACACCCTTTATATCAGCTTTTAATGAATTTGCGAAGCTTTTATGCTTAATATTTAAAGAAGTTGAATCCTTTGAGTCATAACCATATAGATGATCAAGAACCATAGCGCAATCCTCTACGCATTTATTAAATACTCCGACCTGCTCTAATGAAGATGCATAGGCAACGGTTCCAAAACGTGATACTGCACCATAAGTCGGCTTAATACCCACAACTCCGCAAAAAGAAGCCGGCTGCCTTATAGAACCTCCTGTATCTGAGCCTAAAGCATAGAAAGCTTCCCCTGCAGCCACTGCAGCTGCTGATCCCCCACTGGAGCCACCCGGAACTTTATCTAAATTCCATGGGTTTTTAGTTATTTTAAAATAGGAATTTTCTGTTGAGCTTCCCATAGCAAATTCGTCCATATTAGTCTTCCCGACCATGACGGCTCCGACTTTCTTAAGCCTATCATAGGCTTCGGCATTATAAGGTGGTACAAAATCCTCCAGCATTTTTGAACCGCAGGTGGTTTTAATGCCTTTTGTGCAGATATTATCTTTAACTGCCATAGGTATGCCAGCCAAATTACTTGTTTTTTCACCTTTATTAAGTCTTCTATCAATTTCTTCAGCTTCTTCATAAGCCTGTTGTTTAGTTAATGTAATGTAAGAGCTCACCATACCCTCTACATTTTCTATTCTTTCAAATACACTATCCAATAAATCTTTGGCACTGATTACTTTTTTTGCTATTTTCTCACTGACTTCATGAAGTGTTAATTCAAATAAATTCAATAGTTACACCTTCTTTAACTTATTCGACTATTTTTTTCACTTTTATACACCCATACATTTTTTCTGGTGCATTGTCGAGTATTATTTTTCTATCCAAAGACGGTTCTACCTTGTCCTCCCTAAAAACATTAATTGTTTCATTCACATTAACTAAAGGTTCAATACCCGTTGTATCAATTTCTCCAAGCTTCTCTGCATATTCCTTAAACCCAAGTAGCCTCTCAATCATAATATCATATTCCTTTTCACCGAGCTCCAGCTTAGCCAAAGAACAAATGTATTCTATATAGCTTTTATCCATGGAACCTCACCGCCTTTCCATCCATTCTTTAAATATATCCTCGTCAATAATATCAATACCCAGCTCATTAGCTTTACTAAGTTTTGAACCGGCGTCCTCTCCTGCTAAGACATAGTTAGTTTTTTTGCTCACGCTTCCTGAGACCTTTCCCCCATAGCTTTCTATTATTTCCTTGGCTTCATCCCTCTTAAAGCTCGACAGTGTTCCCGTAAGAACAAAGGTCTTATCTTTAAAGTGTGTGTTTTCTATAATAATAGCTTTTTCAGATTCCATATTTACACCGAAGCTTTTCAATTTTTCGATAAGGTTTATGTTTCTTTCCTCTTTGAAAAAAGATATAATGCTCTGAGCTGTCTTATCTCCTATTTCCTTCACAGAGACTAGCTCTTCATAGGTTGCATCGATAAGTCTGTTTATATTACCAAAAGCGTCAGCCAGCAGCTTTGAAGCTTTTTGCCCCGTCATCCTTATACCTAATGCAAATATCAATCTGCCCAAGGAATTGTTCTTCGAGTTATCTATGGCTTTAAGCATATTATCAACGGATTTTTCTCCCATTCTTTCTATCTTAATTAAATCTTCTCTTTTATTTTTAAGTATGTATAAGTCTGCAGCATCCTTTATAAAACTATTATCCAGCAACATTGATATAATCTGGGGTCCTAAACCGTCTATATTCATTGCGTCCCTTGATACAAAGTGAAATAATGCCCTTCTTAACTGCGCCGGACAAGAGTTATTGGTACATCTAATGGCAGCCTCTCCTTCCAGTCTGATAGCATCCGCCCCGCATACAGGACAATTCTCCGGCATTTTAAACAGCTTTTCCGCACCTGTTCTTTCGGCTACTATAACTTCGACTATTTCAGGTATAATATCGCCGGCTTTTTGCAGTATAACCCTATCACCTATTCTTATATCCTTTTCCTTGATATTGTCTTCATTATGAAGAGTAGCTCTGCTAACTACCGAGCCTGCTATCCTCACCGGCTCAAGTATCGCAGTTGGGGTTAACACACCCGTTCTTCCTACTTGCACCTCAATATCCATAACAATTGTTTTCTTTTTTTCAGGTGGAAATTTATATGCAGCAGACCAACGGGGAGCTTTTACTGTGCTGCCTAAAATCTCACGATAGCGAAAATTGTTTACTTTAATCACCAGACCGTCAATTTCGAAAGGCAACTCCCCTCTTTTATCAGCCCACAGCTTACACTGCTCCCAAATTTCAGTCCAATCCTTGCAAATCGTCAAATAAGGGCTGATCTTTAAACCCATCTTTTTAAGATATTTCATAGCTTCAATATGAGAAGAAAATCTATTGTTGTCGGTATTCTCCATACTAAAAACAAAAATATCAAGAGGCCTCTTAGCTGTAAGACTTGAATCTAGCTGTCTTAAGGAGCCTGCAGCAGCATTTCTTGGATTTGCAAAAGGTGGTTCCTCAGTCTCTTCCCTATATTCATTCAGCTTTTCAAAATCAGCTTTAGGTATAAAAACCTCACCTCTAACTTCAAGGCTATCAGGCTCCCTCAGTCTTAGAGGTATTGTCCTTACAGTTTTTAAATTTGAAGTAACATCTTCCCCTCTTATACCATCGCCTCTCGTCGCGCCTTGTTTTAATAAGCCGTTTTCATAAATTAAAACAACAGTTAAACCGTCTATTTTTAACTCAACGACATATTCTACGTCCTTAACCCCCAGTGTCCTTTTTATTCTTTCATCAAAGCTTCTAATATCTCCTTCATCAAAAACGTTGCTTAAGCTTAGCTTAGGGGAACTATGTGTTACTTCAGTAAAGCCTTTAGACACTTCTCCGCCTACTTTTTGTGTGGGAGAATCCGGATATTTATATACGGGATATTCTAATTCTAAATCAATCAATTCCTTCATCAATGTATCATATTCATAATCGCTTATCTTTGGACTATCAAGCACGTAATAGGAGTAATCATGATAGTTTATCTGTTCCACCAATTCCTTAATTCTTATTTCTGCTTTTATGGCCTCCATATCAGTTACACTCTCCCTTTGAATCTCTTCATTAACATACATGCATACTTATTTGTCTATGATTTCTAAAGTAAGGCTGCTATAATTTCAATAATAGGTTTTTAGGTATTTCCTTTAAAAATCTAGACTCCATTGTATAGGATGTACTGCCATATATAGTCCGTTGAAAGGCCGAAGTAAGATAAAGCTTTTGTTTTGCCCTTGTAATTCCTACGTACATAAGCCTTCTTTCTTCCTCCAGACGATTTCCTTCCATGATTGACATCATGCTGGGGAAAAGACCTTCCTCCATCCCGCTTATGAATACAACAGGAAACTCCAAGCCTTTTGCACTATGCAAAGTCATCAAGGTTATTCCTTCCCTTGTCTCATCAAGTCCATCTATATCCGACATCAAAGCTAAGCTTTCTAAAAAGCTTGTTAAGGATTTATCCTCATTCTTTTCTTCAAACTCAATAGCAGCAGAGAGAAGCTCCTTAATGTTTTCTCCTCTTCCTCTATCCTCTTCATTTCCACTTTCAAGCTCTCCCAGATAGCCGCTTTTT
This sequence comes from uncultured Clostridiaceae bacterium, assembly GCA_964408955.1. Classification (GTDB taxonomy): domain Bacteria; phylum Bacillota; class Clostridia; order Lutisporales; family Lutisporaceae; genus JAAYKT01. Next base: position 4,040 of record CAYPBK010000005.1, on the reverse strand, counting down.
TCTATAACCTCTTTAATAATTACTGAAATATTTTCCTCTTCAGCTATAGTCATTAATTCCGCCATAAGACGGGTAAATTCTTGTATTTTATTTATAGCTCTTTTACTTATTCCATCTATTTTCTCAACAGATAGTAAAGCCCCGTATAAGGAATCATCCTTCTCCTTAGCATATCTCCCCAACACTTCCAGAGTAGCTTTCCCCAAACCTCGTTTTGGTATGTTAATTATTCTCTCCAGACTCATATCGCCCTCGGGATCCTGTAATACCCGTAAATAAGCAATTACATCCTTAATTTCTTTTCTGTCATAGAACCGATGGGCTCCAACTATTCTATAGGGAATTCCGTTTGCAATGCAAAGCTCTTCAAAAATACGGGATTGGGCATTAGTTCTATATAGTACTGCATAATCCTTTAAGCTTTTTATATCTATTGAGCCTTTAATTTCATCAATAATAAACGTTGCTTCGTCTCGTTCATTGAAGCCTTTATAATAAATAATGGGAGATCCTTCATTTTTATCTGTCCATAGCTTTTTGCTTTTACGACCTATATTATTTTTTATAACGCCATTAGCAGCGTTAAGAATATTCTCTGTTGAGCGGTAGTTCTGCTCCAGCTTTATTACCTTTGTGTCAGGAAAGTCCTTTTCAAAGTTAAGGATATTTCTTATATCTGCACCTCTCCATTCATATATGGATTGGTCATCATCGCCTACAACACACAAGTTACCATGCTCCCGTGCCAACAGGTTTATCAACTTGTACTGGCAGTTATTAGTATCCTGATATTCGTCAACCATTATATATTTAAATTTATTCTGATATTTCCTAAGTATATTTTCATTGTTTTCCAGTAGCTTAACCGTGTTAAAAAGAATATCATCAAAATCCATGGCATTGTTTGCTTTTAATTTTTTTTGATATAGTTCATAGATATTGCTGACTTTTTTCAGGCGAAAATCATTACCGTATCTATCTGCAAATTTAATAGGGTCAAGTAGCTGGTCCTTTGCTTTAGAAATAGACGAAAGCATTTCCCTAGGCGGAAAATTTTTATCATTATAGTTTAATTCTTTTAAGCATTCTTTAATGGCTTTTTCCTGATCGTAGGTATCAAATATAATAAAGTTTTTTTTGTAATTTAAAAGAAATTCAGATTCTATTCTCAGTATTTTTGCACATGCAGAGTGAAAGGTTGAAATCCACATATCATAGGGTGTTTTTAGCAGTGCCATCGCTCTGTCTTTCATTTCCTTCGCCGCTTTATTAGTAAATGTTATTGCCAAAATATTCGAGGGGTGCACACCCTTGTCCTCAATAAGATATGCAATCCTATATGTTAAAACCCTTGTTTTACCAGAGCCTGCACCGGCAAATATTAAAAGAGGACCCTCGGTATGCATTACAGCATTTTTTTGTTCTTTATTTAAATCATCTATATTCATTATGACCTCCCAAACTGAAATAAGTCCCTTTACGTATATATTTTATATTATACAGGACTCACATTCAATAATTCAAGTACGCCTTAAGCGTACTTACTGCGTTTTTTTATCGTTAAAGTCAATAACTCTATAACTTCATATTTCTTTTCTTTCGATTGTTAATTCTTGCCTGAGATTAAATTGTGGAAAGTCTTAGAGTCTGTTAGCGAAATGGAATATAACCGAAAAAAGAGAGCTTCTAAATTTTCTTTAATATTGCAATGACTAAGGACAATATTAACAGCAACCCACCCAAAAGCCCTCTAAGCAAAATAGTTTCCTTTAATATAAAAAATGCCAATATGGTAGTGAATAATGGTTCTCCCAATAGCAGTATCCCGACACTTTCCGGACTAGCTACCTTCTGTGCTCTAGTCTGAAATAAAGTCGACATGCCTGTACAAAATATACCGATTACCAATATCGGAAGCCAGATGATTTTCAAATACTGATAGTTAAAGCCTTCAAAGAGAACTAAAATAATACTGCAAATGCTTACCACAGTTAGCTGAATTAGTGTTAAAGTCATCTCCTCAATGCCTTTACCCTTTTCATCCATCATCATTATATATACGGAATAGACGAGAGCCGAAAGAATAGCCAGTATGTCACCTAAGTTAAAACCTGTACCATCCATTCCAGAAATCAACCTCAGCCCTATTAAGGAGAAAAAAACACTTAAAAAAGTCCACTTGCCCGGCATTCTTCTTTTTATTAAGCTCTCAAAAAGAGGAACAAATAAAACAGAAAGGGATACTAAAAAGGATGACTTGGACGCTGATGTATATTTTAAGCATACTATACCGAAGGTATAAGCTAGAAAAACCAAAAACCCTAGAGGTACCCCTGCTTTTAGACTCTCCCTGTCTATTTGCTTGATTGTATTTGGTTTTATTGCAAAAATAAAAATAGTTGCTATTACAAATCTGCCCATCAGCAAATGATACGGTGTAACCTGATCAATATACTTTTTCATTAAAACAGCACTTATGCCCCAGGCAAGTGCTGTTCCTAATATTTCTATATACGCTTTAATCCTTTTAATTTCTAAATTATCCTGCACCATAGTTAAGTATCAGCTCCTGTCAATATATGCAGGTTAATTATAACAAAGATAATTAATTAAAACAATACACCTATCCTTTGTTCAACCCGTTTCCCTCCACCCTGATTACGCTGCAAACTTGATTAACTACATTAAGCTTTCTGATAGCTTCTATTGCTTTCCTAAAGCTTGTTTCATTTACTTTCGATGTTATCAATACTATTTCCGCTTTCTCGCCTTCAGTTTTCTTTTGAAGAACGGATTCAAGGCTGACATCACTGCTTCCAAAGACACCTGCAATTTTCGCAAAAACACCGGGCTTATTAGTTACTGATAGCCTGATGTAATAGGATGAATGTATTTCACTCATAAGCTCCATTGGCTTTGTATAGTTATAGTTAGCAAGCATTGAATTGCCTAAAACCAATTGCTTTGCAATTTCAGAAATATCTGATACCACGGAGTTCCCCGTAGGCATTTGCCCTGCACCCGGACCATAAAACATTAATTCCCCAATGGAATCAGAGTTTACAAAAACAGCATTATTGACACCGCTTACAGTCGCCAAGGGATGCTCTGAAGGAAGCATAACCGGACTAACCCCCACTTCCACCTTGCCGTCTATTTCTTGGGCAATACCTATGAGCTTGATAATCCAGCCCAAATCTTTGCCGTATTCTATATCCCTTTTGTCTATATTCGTAATACCTTCACGGCTTACTTTATTTATATCGATGGGCATATGAAAACCAATTGAAGCTAAAATAGCCATTTTATATGCCGCATCATAACCTTCTACATCGGCAGTGGGATTCGTTTCCGCAAAGCCCCTTTCTTGCGCTTCTTTTAATGCATCTATATACTCGCTGCCTTCATCCGCCATCTTAGTCAAAATGTAATTCGTAGTGCCGTTTACAATTCCCATAATTTTATTTATTTTATCTGTATATAATGTACGTTTAAAAGCTTTTATAACAGGAACGCCACCGCAAACACTCGCTTCAAATTCCACGGCCAGACCATGATCATCAGCTGTTTTTAATAATGTTTCTCCCTTTTTCGCCAACAATTCCTTATTGGCTGTAACAACATGCTTACCATTAGTTAATGCTCTTTCTATATATGAATATGCAGGTTCTTCACCTCCCATAAGCTCTACCACGATATCTATGTCAGGGTTATCCAAGATTTCATTAGCATCTGCTGTTAATAATTCATGAGGAATGAAAACAGCTCTTTCCTTAGATAAATCCTTGACCAGTACTTTTTCAACAACAACAGGTGCTCCGACCTGCTTTTCAATCTCATAGGAGTTATTAGTAAGAATTTTATAAGTGCCTGTTCCCACAACCCCGAATCCCATAATTCCAATTTTAACTGCATCCTTTTTCATTTTTATTACCTCCATGTATTTATAGTGCTTATTAATACTCGAATTGTCCGCCATAAGCATACATAAGTGTATGTACAATAAACATTCTATCAGCTTTCTACATTTATTTCAATAG
>CAYPBK010000004.1:0-100078 GCA_964408955.1 uncultured Clostridiaceae bacterium | reverse complement strand
CTTCTAAAAAGATAGAGTTTTTCCTTACTTTTTCACAGGTCTCGAACCGTCCCCTATGCTTTTAGCAGGGATGCGGCTTCCTCATCAATGATAACCGTTAAGCTTTGGTGAAGCTGCAGCACCGAAGCCGGTACCTTTGGCGTCACAGGCTCCTTTAGAGCCTTTTTGATAGCTTCACTTTTACCTTTGCCGTTTGCTAAAAGAATAATGTTTTTGCAATGCATAATGCTTCTAATGCCCATAGTTACGGCATATTTGGGCACCTCATCCTGATTTTTGAAAAACCTTGAATTTGCCTTTATCGTTTCTTTATGAAGCTTTACCCTATGAGTGATGCCGGGGAAATGCTCAGCCGGTTCATTAAAGCCGATATGCCCGTTATTGCCGAGACCTAAAACCATTAAATCAATACCCCCTGATTTTTTAATCCTTTCTTCATACTCCATGCAGCATTTATAATTATCGCTGCATTTTCCCGTTGGTATATTGGTTCTACTTTTATCAATATCAACGTGATCAAAAAAATTATCAACCATATATTTATAATAGCTATTTTCATGGTCTCTGTCCAAGCCCTCATATTCGTCTAAATTAAATGTGGTTACTCCTTTAAAGGAAACCGCCCCTTCTCTATACATAGAAATAAGCTCTTTATACATCCCCAGGGGAGTGCTTCCTGTAGGCAATCCTAAAACAGCCTCAGGCTTTGATTTAATAAAATCCTTTACGCGTCCGGCAGCAGACTTACTTAATTCATCATAGGTTTTAGTAATTAATAATTCCAAAATGCTCACTCCTAAATATATTATTTATTTTTTAGAATAACTCAAAACATCTATATAATCAATGAATTTTATTTAATATCTATAAGTATCCAATCTCCAGCTTTATATCTATATATCATCAAGGATGATTCGATAACATACTGAATGGCTGTGGCAATCCACACATAGCTTACATGACCTTTTATCAAAAAAACTACTGCAAAAATTAGAGGAAGCCGAACTAAAAGGTTCGTTATTAAAGAAATTCTAAAAGGTCCTTTTGTATCTCCCGCTCCCTTTAGAACACCGGAAAGAACCATACCCACTGATATAGGTATTTGTTCGAAAGCAGCAATCCTTAAACAAATAGCTGCCAATTTCACTGTGTCTATGTCGCTGCTAAATGCCCTCATAATTTGAAAAGGAAATGCATAATAAGCCAACCCCACAATTCCCATAAACAAGGATGAGAAAAGGACACATCTTTTAGCTATTTTTCTTGCGGCTTCGTGATCCCCGGCACCTAAGCTTTGCCCCACCAAAGTTGTCGCCGCAACAGCGAAACCAAAGCCAGGATTGAAGGATATGGATTCTGCGGCAACTGCAAGTGAATTAGCCGCAAAAGCTACTGTCCCAAGCTGAGCAATCCAAAACGAAGATGCTAATCTGCTGCCTTCATTCATTATGGATTCTATGCCTGCGGGTATACTTAGATTCACAAGACTTTTCAAAGGTTCTTTCTGAAGTCGGAATAGATTTTCTTTTTTTATCTTCACTATCTCCTTGCCCCTCAGTAAATAATATAGGCAAATTAAAAGTCCAACTGCCTGTGCACCTGCTGTTGCAATAGCGGCACCTTTGGCACCCATCTGAGGAAATCCAAATTTCCCGAAAATAAGCACATAGTCACCGACAATATTAAAAGTATTTGCCACCAGTGCAGAAATCATAGGTACTGTCGTATTGCCCGCAGCCCTTAGAATCGAATTGCTTATCATAAGGGGTATTAAAAAGAATACTCCGGTAAAAACAATTTTCGTATATTCTATACCAATCTTTATTACCAAAGGGTCATCTACTATTGCAATAAAAATAGGTCTGGTCGCAGCAATGCCCAAAAAACCTACTACTAAAGCCAAAATAACGCCTAGGCTTATGGATAAGCCTGCAATATAATTTGCTCTGTCTATGTCCTTGGAGCCTACATTTCTTGCAATTAAAGCCGTTGCGCCGACACCTATAGCCCCTATAATATGCGCCATAGTAAACATAATGGTTACGCCAAGATTTACACCGGATATATCTGCAGGGGTGAGCCTACCCACCATAGCCGTGTCCACTGTCCAAACAAGGGTATGTAAAAGCATCTCCGCAATAGCGGGGATAGCAAGCTTAAAGATCTGCTTGTCAAGTTCCTTATACTCTGTTGACATAAATTCCTCCGTTAATTTCCATATTATTTACTTTCCAATATTAATAATTACTCATGGTTTATTTTAATAATGCTATATTGTATCCGCAGTATCTGTCTTTTTGCTTACATAAATGCTTCTTATCGTTATTGCTGATAACACGAAAAATCCGCCCACCGCTGCATATAGACTTGGGGCTTCTCCTGCAAACAAAAATACCCAAACAGGGTTTAAAAGAGGCTCCACTACAGTTATGAGAATCGCTTCCAAAGCATTAATATGCTTCATAGATAAGGCATATAGAATATACGCCGTACCAAGCTGAAAAACTCCCAAAAGGAGCAAACCTATAATACTTCTTCTATCAGGCATGGATTTAAAGATAAAAGGCATAGTAACAAGAAAAGTGATAATATTACCTAACCATGCTGTTTCAACAGGAGAGCCGTCTTTTTGAAACCTTAATGCAATGGTTACACAAGCTAGGAAAAATCCGCTTATTACCGCAAGTACATTGCCCAGCATATTACCAAATCCCACACCATCAATAAAAAAGAGTATCATGCCGCCGAAAACACATACCATGGTTATCCAATCATACCAAAAGATTCTTTCCTTAAGCAGCCAAGCGCTGAGCAATGCAACAAAAATAGGTGCAGTAAATTGTAAAAGTATTACATTTGCTGGTGTCGTAAGCTTATTAGCTGTGACAAACAGTATTACAGTAGCAGCATAGGCAAACGCCCCTCCTATTTGTGCCTTTGATTTAGTTATCTTTGGCTTTTTAATATATGCCAAAACAACAAAGGATGCTATAAAGCTCCTTGTACCTGCTATTGCCAGTGGGTTCCAATCCACTAGCTTTATCAAAATTCCCGCAGTGCTCCAAAGCACCGAAGCAATAATCAAATAAACAATGGATTTTATTCTTTCATTTTTAAAATTCATAAACTTCAAAGCTTCACCTCATCATAATCCTTATAAATAGTACAACTAGTATATTCTATTATTTTATACTAAAACCTCTTTACATGGGAAGCCCAAATTTTCAATTATTATAGTTCAGATATAACTATAGTTCCAGTAGAGCTTATTATATTTGATACGATTGCAGGAGTTCCAAGACTAATAATTTTCTATTCCATGCAAGAATAACTCGTACCATTGCTTACCAAAAAATTATTTGGTATAATTGTAAATATAAAGATAGGAATTACAGTAATATATCGCTTCAATAATTGTAGGAAACTAAAAATAAATTTTGAAAGGAGAATAGTATGTTTATTAGAAACAGAATGACCAAGGAACCTTTTACCATACCCTCCAGCACCACTATTGCTGATGCCGTAGCACTTTTCAGGGAAAAGGATTTTAAAGTATTCCCAGTAGTAGACAACGGTAAAATATCCGGCATACTCACAAAAAGCGACATACAATCGGTATCCCCGACGAAAGCCACTTCCCTTAGTATTTTTGAGGTAAACTACTTTTTATCAACTATAACAGTTAAAAGCGCTATGACAAAAAAGGTTATTACCATTGAAGCCGGCAGTTTGTTAGAAGAAGCTGCAGTCATAATGAGAGAAAATAAAATCAGCACTTTACCTGTCATGGAAGACGGTGAATTAGTAGGTATCATTACAGAAAGTGATATATTTGATGCTTTTATAGACTTATTAGGCTTTAAGGATAAAGGAAGCCGTATAACAATAGAAACAAAGGATGTCCCTGGAGGGGTTGCGGATATTGCAGAAATATATTATTCCGAGCATGTAAACATCACTCATATTGCGTTATTTGAAGGTAACGGAGTCAGGGATTTAGTAGTTAGATCCCCACAAATGGATATCAGCACCATTGAAAAGAAGCTTAACGAAAAAGGTTATAAAATTAAACATATTTTAATTCATAAATAGGGCAAAAGCTCCGGTTTCTTTAGATATAAGATAACCGGAGCTTTTTTATACATTTTTACTTCTATAATCAGCTATGCCTTAAATCTGTAACTCGATTTGCCTTCCCCTGACTTCGAGGCAATGTTTTCGGTGGAAGCAAATTTACTTCTACCGCTATACCTGTTGCATCCAAAATGTTTTTCCTTAGGCTATCGGCAGCTACTATACTTTCATTTCCTGCAAGCTCCGCTTCAACCTGTACTAAAAGCTCGTCAAGCCTGCCTTTTTTACTTACAACAATATTATAATGAGGCAGCAGCTTTGGAATGTTCATTATTACACTTTCAATTTGTGACGGAAAAACATTAACACCTTTAATAATAAGCATGTCATCGCTCCTACCCGTTACTCTATCCATCCTTACATTTGCACTGCCGCACCTGCAAGGTCCCTTATGCAATGCCGTGATATCCTTTGTCCTATATCGTATCAAAGGCATGGCTTCCTTCCCGATGGATGTAAGCACCAACTCTCCTACCTCACCGTAATCCAAGGAAAGCCCCGTATCCGGGTCAATTATTTCCGCTATATATAAATCCTCCCTAATATGAAGTCCACGCCTTTCACTGCATTCACAGCTGACGCCGGGTCCAATTATTTCACTTAAGCCATATATATCGTAAGCTTTAATGGAGAAAGCATTTTCTATCTCCTCTCTCATTTCTTCACTCCATGGCTCGGCGCCGAATATGCCTATCCTAATGGGAAGCTTATTAAAATTGATTCCTTGTTCCCTGCCCGCTTCTGCAAGATGCAAAGCATAGGATGGCGTGCAAGCTAAAACAGTAGTACCGAAATCCTCCATCAACTGCAGCTGTTTAGTTGTGTTACCTACTGAAATAGGGACAACCGTAGCTCCAAGCTTTTCCACACCGTAATGAAGCCCCAATCCCCCTGTGAACAAACCATACCCATAAGCTACTTGAACGGTATCTTCCTTAGTAACTCCAATTAGCCTCAGTTCATCCGCAACCATCTCCGCCCAAGATTCTATGTCTCCGGTGGTATAACCTACTACCGTTGATTTACCCGTAGTACCCGACGAGGCATGAATCCGGGCTAAGTTTTTCTGTGATACTGCAAACAAACCAAAAGGATAGTTTTCCCTTAAATCATCCTTTGTTGTAAAAGGTAGCTTTTGTATATCCTTTACAGACTTAATATCTTCTGCCTCTACATCCCCAAGGACCCTTTTATAATGAGGTACTTTGTTTTTTAATAGCTGAACAGTGTCCTTGAGCTTTAAAATTTGCTTTTCTTCTAACTCCTTTCTTGCATCTTCATTTTCTTCACCACTTTTTGACTCCCTCTCTAAAACTGACCTCACTGCCATGCAGTTAAGACAATTGTCACATAAGCTACCCTTTGGTTTTTGACAAATTAAGCTTGATTTTTCTTGAATTATTGTTTTCATAAGGCACCTCCAAAAAATATTAGCCGCTTTCCTTTGGGACGAAAGCGACCTATTTCCGCGGTACCACCCATTTTGACATTAAAGTCCTCTTTTTTAGGGATACAAGAATACCACCGATACTATATGAAATAAAAAAACCTTTCACCCCAAAAGGAATGAAAAGTTATTTTCATAAACCACCTTTTGTCTAAATAATAGACAGCAGCCTCATAGAGTACGGGACAAATCCGATACCCTTACCCTTGTTAACGCCGGGAATTTGCGGCCTACCCTAATAATATTTCAGGCGGCTTCTCAGGAGCGAACTTCAATCGGGCATATCCTAAAGCTGCTTGCAGTCTATGACAGCTTTTCCCTAAAAGGCTGTTACCGATTTACTTTGAACCTTCATTGAATTTATTAAAATTCATTCTACCATTAATTGTTCACTATTTCAAGAGTTTTTTAAATTTATATTCCTATGCTTATTATTAAAATATATAAAGCCTCTTTATCAGATATTGTTATAGTAACAGTTCTTTGATGCTTTTCCTTATATCTGGTTTTTCCCTATCTTTTAAGCTTTCCGGCAGCTTTTCCTTATCACCGGGCTTACCTAAAGCCACAACACAAATTATCTCATAATCATCAGAAACATTAAATTCCTCTCTTAATGCTTTTCTACTGAAGCCGCCCATGGCATGGGTGGCAAGACCTCTTCTTTGGGCTTCCAAGGATAGGTATCCCCAAGCAGTACCGGTGTCAAACATGTGCCAAAAATTATTTTTGCCGTTATAATCAAAGTTTCTTTTAGCCAGAATAGCAATCAAAATCGGAGCCGCATTAGCCCAGATTTGATTAGATTCAGCCAACACACCTCTCATTTTAATAAGTCTTTCTTCATTATCTGCAATAATATACCTCCAAGGCTGCTCATTAAAACATGATGGGGCATATCTCGCGGCTTCTAAAACTGACATAATATCATCATTGCTTATCTTTTCTTCAGAAAAAGCTCTCATGGACCATCTTTCTTTTATTTCCGTCATAATATCATAATCAAATTGTCTGCCCATAAATACCCCTCCTCATGCTCTTTTATGCATTCTTATTCCATTTCCACTAAAATTTTACCTTCTTTATCGTATATGCCTTCATCATCTATTTGCACATAACCGTCAGTTGCATCGCACAAAAAATCAAATAGGTGGTTTAAGAATTCCCAACCTTTTTCTGTTATGTCCTCCTCTATATCAAAAGCATAGATTTGTGTTATGCCTTTGATGATATCCACGGCTTTTTTCTTTTCTTTGCTGTCCGGCAACTCCTCCAGCGCTTCTAAAAACTCCTCTTGCTCTTCCTCAAGTATTGAGTCTCTTTCCTTTATATTCCGTTCAAGTCTTATAGGTTCATTATTTTCGTCATATTGAAGCATAAGATGCTTCCAGTCCTTTTCGTCAAAATCACTATCATATTTCCCGGGAAATGTCGAAAACTCAAATCCTGCTTCCAGCAATTCTTCACAAATTGCATATCTTGAAGGATAATCTTCCTCCATAGCAAAGACTCTTGCATAAAAACCCAAAACATGACCTCCTATCACTTTAATACTGCACCCTCGGAAAACCTGTTATTCGGATTCCACAGCATAAACTCATCTACGCCGTTTTCTTCCAAAGCTTTAATTTGCTCCATCACTTGCTTTTCTCCATATTTAATATACCCCTTTACCCAGGGGGCTGTAAAGTCTTGTATCCATGGTCTTATTATTGCCGGTGTCTTTAGATTATTATTCTTAGCAACAGAATCTTTAGTAGAATTATATACTGTTCCGTAGGGGTCAGCGTCAGGTATTGGTATTCCATATGTCCTGTTGGCGTAGTGACTGGGATACATCATAGGGCAAATATAATCCACTATATTGCTTATTGCCTCCCAATATTGACCCAAGGACATGTCGTCCTCTACGGATCCGACAAGACCGTATACATCCGCAGCTATATAAGCCCTCATAGGTGCCAATTGTTCCTTGGCATATTTTAAATAATTCTGTATAGTCGCCGGCTTTGACTCCCCTGTCTCATTTCTATAATCTAAATGCTGATCCAGTTTACCACCGTCAGAAGCAGGAAATCTAACATAGTCAAATTGTACTTCGTTAAATCCAGCCTCCACGGCTTCCTTGGAAACTTCAATATTATATTCCCATAGATTCCTGTCGTGAGGAGATGCCCATATGAGTCCGTCACTATTTGTAAAAGGTTTTCCCGTATCCTTATATATTATCGCTTTTTCCGGGTTTTGGCTGGTATAGGTGGGGTCCTTAAAGGATACTATCCTTGCAATAGTGTAGATATTGTTTTCCTTCAATTTCGTCATTAATGCTTTGATATCCTTAACTGTAGCATGTTCATTAGCCTTTGGGCTGAATTTTTCCGCCGCTTCTGATTTAAAAAGCATATAGCCCCTGTCCTCTTTAACATCTATTACAAAAGTGTTTATGCCGCTTCTTTTTGACATTTCTATTAATTCATCTATTCTTTTACCGCCGGCGGAATATATTGTTACATAGACTCCCCTGACCTTAACCCTTGGATTTTCATGATAGTCAGCTATTTTAATTTGCGGACTATAATCCATATCCTTATATTTCTCGTTCATCAATTCCATCCAGTCTTTTACAGTGTCATCTGATTTCAGCCAACCTTCTTCGTTCTTACCATTGTCATTGATAAACTTTATCATGCTCCAATTTATTTCGCTTTCGTCTCTTCTCTCTGCAATAACCGAAACAGCTTGTCCCTTTTTGAGAGTTGCAACAACCTTCGCATCCTTTACAGGCTCTTGTCTGATGTTTTGCAGTCTCCCTTTGATAAATACCGTATTAATTGGAAACTGCACCTCCGGTATTACCTCTTCTATTATTTCCGGTTCCTTTTCTTCTTCAACTTCTTCTTCAATCATATCCTCAGAATATACTTCTTCTTGAACTTCTTGCCCGGGGTTTTCTGAAAAAATCTCATGCATGCATCCTGTTAAGAATGATGCTGTAAATAGTACTGTAAATAGTATAATTATTGCTTTTTTTATTCTCATATTGCACCTCTCATTTTACCTTATGATAACTAATTATATCATATAATTCGACTTAAAAAGCCTTGTTTTTGTTTCTTAAAAAAAGTTAACTTATGGCAAGACAATCCACGCTTATTTTTGGATAAAAAAAATAAACCCTGAGTTTATTCCCAGGGCTTTTTAACGGAAGTTTAGCAATATGTTGCATTATAATGATGTATATCCACGTGATCCAATATTTTTTCCTTTAATTCATTATTATTCTCCACTAAGGCTATCGGGATTTTGGAAGCTTTATTAAAGTTAATCTGCACGCCTTCCAGCTTACCGCCTTTCCTTAAAGTTTCCATTATTTCTTCATAAGGCTTTTCTGATTTTACACCTGTTATTCCTATATTCTTACCTTGGTTCCTTCTGATAAAGGTATATAACGTGCACTCACCTTCTCCAATATCATGAACGGCACAAAAAGCTACATCCTTTAATTTGATTACTTGGCGGCTCAAAGGTCTGCTGATAATTATCCTGTTATCATCAACGCTGATTTTTAATACCATTCCTTTGTAAACCAAGGATATCAATAGTGCCAGACATATCATCAAAAACCAAGCAAAGACGCCTCTCTTTGTAAAGTAAAAAATTGATCCAATAATTGCAATTATAGTTAAGGTAACCAGTAGAGTTCCTCTTAGGTTGCCTGCTTTGCCTTTGTAGCTTGTCATTTAATCAACCTTTCTCATAGTGTTTTCTATATTTTCATTTAATCATTTATCTAAGAATAAATCAAAGAATTTTTTATTTATAATTTTTATTCATACCTTAACGCTTCGATAGGATCCAGCTTCGCAGCCTTATTGGCAGGGTACAGACCAAAGAATATCCCCACGGCAGATGAAAAACCAAAAGCTGCAAGTATTACGCTCGGGGAAAGCCCTATAGAGATTTTTATCAACCTACCTACCACATACCCCGCGGCAACACCGAAGGACATTCCGATAATCCCGCCGATAAGACATAGTATTAATGATTCAGTAAGAAACTGCATCATTATATCGCGGTTCTTGGCACCAAGGGCTTTTCTAATCCCTATTTCCCGGGTTCTTTCCGTTACGGATACCAGCATGATATTCATTACGCCGATGCCCCCCACCAGAAGTGAAATTCCGGCAATAGCTCCTAATACTCCTGTAAATATATCCATTATATCATTAACCATATCCATTTCCTTAAATCCTTCCTCGGCAATGTACTTATCCTTGTTCCGATGAAGCTGTTCCAAAAGCCTTATGATTTTAGCCGATATTTCTTCTGCCTTTGATATGTCCTCCACTGCTACAGATATATTCCAAATATTTGAATATCCCAGAACCTTATCGGCAATAGTCAATGGAAAATAACCAACAGAAGGATAATTATCACCAAACATAGCTGCAAGGTCTCCCACATTATTCTCACAAACACCTATTACGACAGCATTTGTCTCCCTATTCCCAGCGCTTATTTTAAGCCTTTCTCCAAGAACATCCATAGAGTTGAACATTTTTATTGCTGTTAAATCATCTATGACTATTACGCTTTTACCACTTTCTATATCTCTTTCATTTAAAAATCTTCCGGAAAGCATTTTTAAATTTAATAGCTTTGTAAAATCCTCTGTTACTGCACCCACAGCAGCTTCTTTCTTTAAATCCTCAGTCTTAAAATAGCAATAGCCTTCCATATAGGGCATGGCATGGGTAACCTCAGGTATTTTATTTTTTATTGCTTTGGCATCTTCCATAGTAAATAAGTCTCTGCCTTCTATTTCCTCTCCTCTTGTCTTTATTTTAATATTGATTATATCCATCCCAATATTTTCAAACTGGCCCGTTATGGCTTTCTTACCGCCTTGACCGATAGATACTATAGTTATTACAGAGGATATACCTATTATAATTCCCAGCATAGTGAGAAATGAACGCATTTTATTGGCTTTTACGCTGTATATTGCAGATTTGAAGCTTTCAAAAAAATTCATTGACAATATCTCCTTGCATATTTATGTTATTATTACTCTGATAATTCTCTGATATTTTTGTGCGCCGGTATCACTAGTGAGGCATCAGAGAAAGTGGAGCTTTACTGATAATATATACTCAACTTAGCTGCTAAAAGTCTAAAAATATATCAATTATTTTATTACACTCCTATAGCTATTCTCATTAACGCTTATTTAATAAACTATATTATTTTATTATATTACAGCAAAGTTATATTTACAATTAAGCCTTTGCCTGAAAAAGAATAATCCCTTGAGTCCAGGCATTGACCTTTTCTCTTGGGATTATATAAATAGGGCATTATCCAATGAAACTTTATTATTTAGCTATCAACAGCTCTCCCTTTTGCTCTATGGTGTTTATGTCATGAGCTTTTATCATATTTTTAGATATTGTATACAGATCTTCACCGATATATATTATTCTTTCCACATTGCTGTCACTATTATACCAGTAGTTACCTGATTTTTTGAATTCCTCGTCGCTTATATGGGTAATTTTGCTTCTCAGCTTAAAGCCCTTTTCCAAATCTATATTGTAAATATAGGCACCCTGGAAAGCAAACTCTCCGTATGGAGGCATGGTGTTTTCCTTAATATTCTTATCCTTTGCTTCCATGACCGTGATAGGAAATGCCAGTATATTCTTTTCCTTTGAGAAAAGAAGGGCTCTATGATTATGCAAAAGCTCTGAATCCGTTCCCCTGTCACCTATCTTTTCATTATGCTTTTCTATGGGGTTGTTAACATCTGATACATCAAATATAGCTATTTTCATCCCTGCATAGTAAGCATTTCTGCTAATCTCATTGCCTTTTTCATCCTTATTGACTATTTCCACCGTATCCTTGCCAAAACCTATTATATGATTCTCATCATAAGGATGGAGATAATCGCTGTAGCCCGGTATTTTTAAGGCTCCCAATATTTTTGGGTTTTTGGGATCCTTCAAGTCTATTACGAATAACGGGTCTACAGTTTTAAAGGTTACCATATAAGCTCTGTCACCCATAAACCTCACAGAGTATATCTGCTCACCGGGAGCTATATCCTCTATGCTTCCGACAATTTTCATATCCTCATCCAATATATAGAGATTGTTTTTGGAGGTTCTTTCATCTTCTCTCCAAATGTCACCTTTTGTTGTGGCTATTCTAAAATAATCATTATCCTCATCCATGGAAAATTGATTAAGTATATTGCCTGGCACCAGACCTTTGCCGGTATAATCCAGCTTGCTGCCTTTATAAGTAAACCTGTAAACTAATGTTTCCCGATCATTATAATTCGGCGCAATAATAGGCTTTGGATTTGCCGAATCATAGATAATGGGATCCTTTGGCTTTAGAACATGTTTAGTAACTGCCACATAGAAATTTTCCGTGGATGCATAAATGTTTTCCCCATTTCCCAAATATGTGGAGACGCTGACTCCTTCCTTTGGCTTGCTAAAATCTACAGAAGATACCAGCAGATAGTTCCTCCCGATGCTGTCGGGGAAATAGTATATTTCATCCATAGGAATGTTTATAAACTCATCTTTGATTGCTGAATCTTTATATGACGGTGTATAGTTATCATTGGGCATATCCATGTTTCTGTAATAGCCGCAATATTTATTGGATATCAGATATAACCTGGCTCCGATTTTTCTCGAGGATAAATAACTCCCTTCCTGCTCTATCTCTCTGCTTTTATTTATTTTAGATTTATCCTTTATATTATACTCAATAAGCTTTACTGTATCGTTATAATATCTAGGGGGATATATAGCAATGCTTTTTGCTGCCGGTCGCATAATGGGTATTTCATTAGTTGATGTACCTATGACAACCAACCTTTCCTCGTCAACATACAGCTCAATGGGATTTATCTTTTCTTCCTCCAGCATTATGGTTTTAATTACCTTCATCTCATTTGAAGGATAAATTCTGGCAATTACAATTTTATTATTATTAACTTGATACAGATATTCCCCATCGGTTTTTATGATATCTGCTTCATCAACACCTTGAACCTGAACATTTGTTGATGAAAAATCTGATGAGGAAAACTCTTTGGTTTTCTTTGCACCATCTGATGGAGCGGCTGCACTTTCGTTAACAGCCACATCACCCGCAGCAAACTTAACTATACCCCTCCTTATTAGACCGAAGTCAAATAGATATTCATCCTCCGTTTCCTCCAGGAGCTTTTCTAAGTTTTCCAAAGTACCAATAACCGGAAGCTCCTCCGGCATTATATTGGCAATACGAAATGCCATCTTTTTACCTATTCCTATGCTTCTTCCCGTGACATATTTAACTTCTTTTTCGATGTATAGGGTATAGGTTTCGCCTTTTTTGTATTCTATCTGCCAGGGCTTTATGATTAGTGTCCTTCCGTCGCCACTCAATGAGCGGGCAATAGGCACCTTTTTTCCATCAGAATCTTTAACATAAACATTTTTAGTAGTAACAGTTTTAGCAGATAATGGGTTGTCAAAAGGTATTTCTAAAGTCTCCTTGGGATATACCCGTTTCATCTCCGGCAACTCCTCATATGTATTAGCGTAGGTAGCGAAAGGAGCTATTATAGCAAAAACTAATACCAGGATTACAATATATTTTGCATATTTAATAAAGTCATCCATCATTACCACCCTCCATATCTTGGTTAAGTTGCTAGTTAGACGATGCTAAATAGAAATAGTTCCATATTTTTTGTAAAGAATAGGACAAAAGACAGGGGCAGTATCACATTTTCGTGACACTACCCCCATCCCCTGTTTTACCTCTATTATACTCTTTCTATTTAACGGGTTTAAGCCTTGCTGTGAAATGTCTCAGAACCTTTGGTTCGTATACTATTTCCACACCTTTTATTTCTGAAGCTTTATCCTTGAGAGCAATTAAACAATCAGCAATATAATCCATATGATTATCCGTATAAACTCTTCTTGGAATTGTCAGCCTTAACAGTTCCATATCAGATTCCCTCTGCTCACCTGTTTCCGGATCCCTGCCGAGCAGGAAGGAGCCTATTTCAACTGCCCTAATACCGCCTTCAATATATAGCGCATTTGCTAATGCCTGTGCGGGGAATTCATAGTAGGGTATATGAGGAAGCATCTTTTTGGCATCTACAAATATTGCATGGCCTCCCGGAGGCGATTGGAAAGGCACTCCGCCTTCTGCCAGTCTTTCACCCAAATAGTTGATTTGGTTTATTCTGTATTCGAGATAGGCTTCATCAGTACCTTCGTATAGACCAACTGCCAAAGCTTCAATATCTCTTCCGGATAGTCCGCCATAGGTTGGGAATCCTTCATAAGGTACAGTTATTGATCTGGTGTTAACATATAGCTCTTCATCATTCTTTATCCCTACCAGACCGCCCATATTGACGATAGCGTCCTTTTTAGCACTCATGGAGAAGCCCTCGGCATATGAGAACATTTCTCTTACTATTTCTTTTATAGATTTGTCTGCGTAGCCTTCTTCTCTGATCTTTATAAAATATGCATTCTCCGCAAACCTGGCTGCATCAATAAATACTCTTATACCGTATTTATCACAAATTTCCTTGACTCCTCTCATATTAGCCATGGATACCGGCTGTCCGCCTGCACTGTTACAAGTGATAGTCATGATTAGGAATGCTATATTCTCTACTCCTCTTGTCTTAATATAGTTTTCCAACTTTTCTAAGTCAAAATCTCCTTTAAAAGGATAAGGTGTAACAGTATCAAAGGCTCTTTCATGAACAAGATTTACAGCGTGTCCTCCGGCTAATTCTATGTGAGCCATAGTTGTGTCAAAATGCATGTTACCTAAAACATCCTGACCTTTTTTCAGCATTTGAGGAAATAATACCTGCTCAGCACCTCTGCCTTGGTGGGTGGGGATGATGTATTTATAGTTAAATAAATCCTGTGCAGCCGCCTCCAATTTATAGAAGCTCCTGCTCCCAGCGTAGGACTCGTCGCCCATCATAAGCCCGGCCCATTGCCTATCGCTCATAGCTCCTGTTCCGCTATCTGTTAAAATGTCTATAAAAATATCCTTTGCTTTTAGTGAAAAAGGGTTGTATCCCGCTTCTTCCAGAGCCTTCTCTCTCTCCTCTTTTGAAATAAGATTTATCGGCTCTACCATTTTGATTTTAAAGGGTTCCGGTTTTCTCATTTTTATCCTCCTTTTTATTTTTGATTTACTATACTATAAAACTGAAACATAATAAAAGCTCAATCCCTGCCAAAGAGTAGATACATAGACGATAGCCCCCACTACACATGAGTAGAAAACAAGCCTAATGCAGAGATTCTATCAATTATTAATAGCAAGTGTTGTGCCAAGTAATGCAAAAATTAAGTTATGGCGAGCCCTTGATTTTACTGCCTTCTGTATTAAATTATTTTGAAATTGTTTGAAAATTTAGAAATAAAATAAATAATATGTATACTTATGATACATAATATTTGTTGATTTGCATTATATTGATACGTATATAATTGCTATTGATAGATTTTTGTATATATTTGAAACGTATTTAGCCTTTATTGCTCTTCTTCATGATTGTTTAATTGATACTTCTCCATTTTTCTATATAAAGTTACTCTTGAAATGTTAAGCATATCCGCAGCTTTTGATTTGTTTTTATACTTTTTTAAAGCATTCTTAATAGCGTCGGCTTCTAATTCATCCAATGTAGGAAAATGATCGGGATAAACAAGGCTTAGCTTGCTTTTATTTCTGCCTACGGATTCGGTTATATAAAGGGGCAAATCCTTAGCGCTTATTATATTATCCTCGTCCATTACCGTTGCTCTTTCTAATATATTTTCCAGTTCACGAATATTGCCCGGATAATCGTAATTTAGCAGGAGCTTTAATGCGTCCTCCCCTATATGAATATCTCTACCTAGCTTTTTACTCATTTTATCCATCATATTATCTATATAGTATATTATGTCTTCCTTTCTCTCTTTAAGGGAAGGTATTTTAATCCTTATTACCTCAAGGCGATAGTAGAGGTCCTCTCTGAACTTTCCTTTTTCTACAAGCTCCTTTAGATTTTTATGGGTGGCTGCCATTATACGCACATCCAAAGGAAGGACTTTATTGCCTCCAACCCTAATTATTTCTTTGCTCTGTATCACTCTTAAAAGCTTTGATTGAAGAGCAATATCCATATCACCTATTTCATCCAGCAAAAGTGTTCCTCCGGCAGACATCTCAAAGTAACCGGGGTGCCCGCCTTTCCTGGCTCCCGTAAACGCACCCTCTTCATACCCAAAAAGCTCTGATTCCAAAAGATTAAAAGGTATAGATGCACAGTTTATGGCAAGAAAAGGGTTATCCTTCCTCGGGCTGTTTTTATGAATAAACCTGGACAGCACCTCCTTGCCGGTGCCGCTATCGCCTTCTATCAGGAGATTGGAGTCCACTATTGCGGCTTTAAGGGCAATTTTCATAACATCCTTCATGATATCACTTTGTCCTACTACAAAATCACTTTTGTTCTCATTTACCTCTTTAAGCTTTTCATAAAGCTGCTTTATAGTCGTATTGGCATAATCTAGCTTGTCCGTAAGGTTCTTAATATCAGTAATATCTCTGAATATAGATATTACGCCAATTATGCGGTTGCCATCCTTAATAGGCACTATATTTGAAATAACCGTAGCATCAAAAACATGAGTGGTTATGCCAATAAGCTTTTTACCCGTTGATAAGGCTGCAGCCATACCGGAATCCGGAACTGTATCCTGTACATGCTTGCCTAGGAAAAAGCTTTTATCCCTCTTTGTAATCCTTGTGTTGGAATCATTTACATAGGCAATAATCCCTCTATGGTCAATGACTGATATTCCATCATGAAGGCTTTCAAATATAAATTTCATGTCTTCAATTATTTTTTCTAATTCTTTCATAATTGCCGCCTTTTATTCGAGATATAAACTAATGTTGAAGATTTTAGTCATTGCCCTTTAAACATTGTGTGGTAAATTTAAAACCCTCAGGAATGCTTCTCTAGCAACGATCAATTTTGCATCCATGATCAGTTTTATTTTTATATGAAACGTAATAATATACCACATTATTTTTTATATAGTCTGGTTAATCTCAAGAAGCCCTTTGATATTAGCTTATTAACTACATTATATCATGAATTTCTAAGAAATAGCAGGATATAATCTGCCATATGCGGTTTTGACGAAATCAAAAATATCGCATGACATATGCCCTATCAAAGGCAGTAGTTTAAACTACTTTTGCTAAAGACAAAAATGGGGAAAAATTAAGTTGTAACAATATTGTAATGATAAAAAAAAAGATTTGTTTATTTTTCTATTTTTTGTGTTATAATATGACTAAAGAGACCGCCACATGATGTGGTCGCCTCACAGGAATTGGTTTTTAACTTAAACCACTCTGCATCGGCTTTGCAGGGTGGTTTGCTTTTATAAGCTAAATCTTCTTGCTGTTAAATCTCAGCAAGACTACGATTAACATACCGAAACTTATCATCAAAGATATTGTTTCATATGTACTCATAGCCTCACCTCCTTAGTAAAAAGGAGGCAACCACACCTGCAACGGTCTCATTATTTATTTTACCATGTTATAACAACTATCTACAACTAGTATATCTACATTGATTCTAAGCTTTTTTGAGCTATTTTTTGGATCTTTTATATAGAAAGTAAACCCCAGTACATCTTCTGTAAGTTTATATTCTATACCGTCTCTCGTTATGGTAATATATTCTTCATTGCCAGATGCTTGAGCCGGTATAGATATTATTGATATTATTGTCGTTATAACTAAAATTAAAGATATTATTCTTTTCATATCATCCCCCCTCATACTTAGTAGATAATGTTATACATACGTATTACTACTATATTTGGATCATACGTAACACGACGAATATCTAAAGTTTTACCATTTATTATTTTGTCATATTTTATATTTTTCTCATATGCATTCACTACTGCTTGGTAAACCTCTTCATATTTTCCTGGATAATATATTTTTATTATTTTCTTTGCTACTTCTAATGTTTTTGGTGAGTTCTTATAAATTGTTATCATAGTAGATATCTCACCTACATAAACATCTAAATCTACACCTATTGGTTCTGTCTGACCGTCTTCTCTGTAATATAATGTATCATAGTTTTTAGTATAGTGTAGTATCATCTCCGGGACTTTTTCATAGACTTCATACACTTTTTCACTTCTTAGTCTTTCTACGCTA
This sequence comes from uncultured Clostridiaceae bacterium, assembly GCA_964408955.1. Lineage (GTDB taxonomy): Bacteria > Bacillota > Clostridia > Lutisporales > Lutisporaceae > JAAYKT01. The sequence goes on along the minus strand of CAYPBK010000004.1, from coordinate 82,200 downwards.
GTCTCTCCTTTTGGTCTTTCAGGTTTTTCTTCCGGAATTTTTCCCTCGCCTGGCGTTTTTCTTAATGTTTTGTCTATTAATCGGGCGATCACTGCTACGGATTCACTTCGGCGCATTGTTTTCTCCCCACCGTATGTCCCATCTGTATATCCCGTTATTAATCCCTTGCTGTATGCTTTTAATACTATTTCTTTATATTTTTCAGGAATTGTATCATAGTCTTTTATATCTGTTTTGTATTTTATATAATCTGTAGCTTCTTCTTTTAGTACTGTTAATCCCTTTAATGCTATTTCCGCCATTTCGTATCTGTTTATTGGGATATTATAGTCTTTAGTTTTGTTTGAGATTAAATTTAGCTCAAATGCTTTTTCTATATATGGTGCATCCCATTCTTCCCCATCTTTTGCGTCCAATGTTTTATCCGTCAGTGCTACTACCACCATTTTTAGGTATTGATTATATCTCACTGTATCTGTCGGTTTAAAATATCCCTCTGCGCTTCCCTGTACTATATCCTTTTTCGCCAGGGTCTGTAAATCCTCATAGTACCAGTCATCTGCTTTTACGTCTGGAAACATATTGTCAGCAAATATAGGGGTAAGATTAAAGCATATGACAATAATTAAAACGGTTAAGATAAGGTTAAGTTTTCTAAACATTGATTACATCCTTTCACTTAAAACATTTATTTAGTCAATTCATTCCTTTAGTTGCCAATATGTAGCTTGTCTGTGGATAAGTGTGACGTTTACTCTTTCATTTGTAAATAATTTCAATAATAGTATATAATTCTGTTTAAATTCTTTTTTCCCTTTTTTTATCTACGGTTGCTTAAATTTTATAATAGTTTTTTATTTTAATAATTGGAAATTATAAGGTATAATAAAAAAGAAGTAGTACTGAAAGGAGGTTTAGGAAATGCAAAGCCAGGCAAATGATTTCTTAGATAGTATTCTTAGCGAAATAACTTCAGGTGCCAAATTATTATATGGTAATAAATTAAAAAAGATAGTTCTATATGGTTCTTACGCTAGGGGTGATAATAATCAAGAATCGGATATTGATGTAATGATATTAATAGATGATGATGAAGAAAAGCTTAGACAATATGAAAAACAATTAGATTATCTAATTTCTGAAATTGGTTATAAGTATGTAAAGCTATTATCATTAGTTGACATTAGTTATGAAAGATATAATGAATGGATGGATATAGTCCCCTATTATAAAAATATCAATGAAGAGGGGGTTGTAATCTATGAGCAATAAACTTGAAGTTTTATCAAAATATCGATTAGAAAAAGCCAGAGAAGATTTGAAATCAGCCAAAATAAATTTAGAAAATGGCTTAATAAAAGCATCCATAAATAGATCTTATTACTGCATTTTTCATGCAATAAGGTCTGTTAATGCATTAAACGAATTTGATTCAAAAAGACATTCAGGCGTTATTGCATATTTTAATAAAAATTTTATACATACCGGAATCTTTGAAAAGAATGTCTATACTCTAATTAGTGCTGCTTACAGAATAAGAGAAAAATCTGACTACGATGATTTTTATATTGCCTCAAAAATCAGTGCAGAAGAACAGTATAATAATGCTTGCTATTTCATTAATCTGGTAGAGGGTTATTTAGTTAAAAGGTTTAAGGAAATGCCATAAATGAAAACCCGTTACATCAATGAAAAGTATCAGGCTAAAAACTATCAATGTTCAAAATATCTTTGTCGATAGCAAAAAAGGTATTCCTTATATTAGCTCATCAGATAGCTACCTCCATTGTCGTAATAAATGTTTGAATGCTGGTTAATTCCTGCTTCTCACTTTCATAATACAATTCCAAAGCTTCCTTTAGATTTGCTAAGGATTCTTCTATTGTCCTTCCTTGTGATGCAACTTTATTATCTATACATCTTGCTACATACCAATCATCTTCTTTTTGAACTATTACTGTAACCTTTATACTCATTAAATCACCTCAAATCGGTTTATTACCTTATATTATTATATCACGAATTTCGTAGAAATTGCATAATATAAGGTACGCTATGGACATTTTTGATGTAGTCAAAAATGTCTCACGGTATATGCTCTGCCGGGGGCAATGTTCAAAATACCTTTGCCGAAGGCAAAAAGGTATCTTTCATATTAACTTACCCTATATCAATTCCCGAAGTTTCGCCCGAGAAGTATGCCAGCCTATTAGGGAGCCTGCTGTATAGTCTGAGGGCTGAATGATGTGCACATATTGGTACCAGTTTTTGAATGTGCCCTTCCAGATTGCCTTTTTTCCATCCTTGCCTGAGTATTTTTCTTCCATGGTTTTTATTATGTGTTTCTCCCATTTTGCCGCTATGGGTTCGCCATTTTCGCCTGTTTGTTTTGGATGGTAATCGAACATGCTACGTTCGCACAAATCGTGGTTCCACGGTTCTTTTATCCATTTTCTATCGTCTAAATAGCCGCCAGCCCAGGAGTCCATTGGGGATTTATGGTTAGGGATATCGTCATTATCTGGAGTTAACCCTAAATATCTAAATCCCCCTGCCTTGTCCACGCCCCATGGGGAGCCATAGGCTAAAGCTTTATAGTCTCCATAGGTTTCTTTATTAACTTTATTTATATCATAGTATTTAAAACCTATTTCGGCATTCGCGACGTCTACTGCTTTATTGACATCCATGCTGTTTTCAAAATACCAGTCTAATGGTTTATCACTTACATTATCTTCTGCAAATACTGGAAATGATGATATGGAGGATAGTATTAAAATTATTGCTATTAAACCTGCTAAATATCTTTTCATGATTATATCCTCCAAACCATTATACTTATAGACCTATCGCCTTTAGGTGACCAAACCTGAATCTCACGATTATTTGTATACCATATTTTTCTCGGTAAATCATCATACTGACCCTTCTTAGAATAAACATAGTTTAGCACTTCTTTTATTGTGGCATTGTTTTCCCCGAATCTTGTTTTAAATAAAATCTCCATATCTTTATATTGTGCCTCTAATGGTCCGTATACTTCAGGTATGAAACAGAGTAATAATTCGAAATCCATGTTATGCTCATCATCTATTGCCCTCACTCTCGGTGCCTTTGAATATAAAGGTATGTCTCCCAGGTCATTTCCTTTTGCTTTGTCTGCACCACGTAATTCCCTATAGGTTTTTGGGGTGATTCCCATAAATACTTCTTTACCTGTTTCTTCCGGGATTTTTCCCTCGCCTAGCGTTTTTCTTAATGTTTTGTCTATTAATCGGGCGATTACTGCTACTGATTCACTTCGGCGCATTGTTTTCTCCCCACCATATGTCCCATCTGTATACCCCGTTATTAATCCCTTGCTATACGCTTTTAATACTATTTCTTTATATTGTTCAGGAATTGTATCATAGTCTTTTATGTCTGTTTTATATTTTGTGTAATCTGTAGCTTCTTCTTTTAGTACTGTTAATCCCTTTAATGCTATTTCCGCCATTTCGTATCTGTTTATTGGGATATTATAGTCTTTAGTTTTGTTTGAGATTAAATTTAGCTCAAATGCTTTTTCTATATATGGTGCATCCCATTCTTCCCCATCTTTTGCGTCCAATGTTTTATCCGTCAGTGCTACTACCACCATTTTTAGGTATTGATTATATCTCACTGTATCTGTCGGTTTGAAATATCCCTCTGCGCTTCCCTGTACTATATCCTTTTTTGCCAGTGACTGTAAATCCTCATAGTACCAGTCATCCACTTTTACGTCTGGAAATATATTATCAGCAAATATGTAGGTAAATAGATTTGTTGAAGCTAGTATTATTATTAGCAAGAAAACTCTTGATTTCTTTAGCATTACTACACCATCTTTCTCTATATACTATTTAATAAATTCGTAATATAAGTATTATTCTAACAATAACTTTTTTTCCCTTCTTTCTTTTCACATGCACTTCCACTTTAAGCTACAAAGCCTATATACTTAATTTCATAGTATTTTAAACTATTGTCCTAAGAAAAACTATTTTTCTTGGATAGGAAAAAATCGTGTGAAAGAAATCTAGAATTTTCAAACATTTCCTTTGTCTCACAACTTTCATCATTGTTTACAAACAATTGCATAATCAAATGTATAATTTCATCTTTTAAGTATGATAAAATTTCTTTTGATGTTTTTGCATTTTTATTATCCCATAGATACCCTATCCCATTACTACATAAAAAATACAAAGCCCCATTTAAAGCTTTGTATTTTTTATAATCATATATCATTATCCTATTTCAATACTTACTAAGTCCCTACTTTTAAAATCCTTTATGCTCTGTTCTTTCGATTATTTCGTTTTGCAGGTTCTCACCCAAGTCATTGAAGTAATCGCTGTATCCTGCCACACGAACTATTAGGTCTCTGTATTCCTCGGGATTTTTTTGTGCCTCTCTCAATGTATCTGCATCTACTACATTAAATTGTATATGGTGACCGCCCAGCTTGAAATAAGTCCTTACCAACTGCGCCCATTTGTCCAGTCCTTCTTCAGACTTGACTAAATCGGGGGTAAATTTTTGATTCAAAAGTGTTCCCCCTGTTTTTATATGATCCATTTTGCTTGCAGATTTTATTACGCCCGTTGGACCGTATTTATCGCTGGCTTGAACCGGGGAAATCCCCTCGGATTGAGGCTTTCCGGCTTTTCTCCCGTCAGGGGTGGCATTTGTTACTTCCCCAAAGTACACATGACAAGTGGTTGGAAGCATATCTATTCTATAGGTCCCACCACAAGCTGTAGGTCTGCCGCTTACTTCTTCATAGTAGGCATTAAAGGCTTCCTTCATAATATCATCAGCGTAATCGTCATCATTACCATATTTAGGGGTTTTGTTCAGGAACAGCTGCCTTATATCCTCTTTCCCTTCAAAATTGCATTCCAAAGCCTCAAGCATTTCTGCCATTGTTAGCGTTTCATCCTCGAAAACATGTTTTTTAATTGATGCCAGACTGTCCGTAAGAGTGCCTATGCCGACACCTTGAATATACCTGGTATTGTATCTCGCACCGCCCCTATTATAGTCTTTGCCTTTTTTGATACAATCATCGATTATAACAGAAAGGAAAGGACAAGGCATGTTGTCTGCATATAGTCTTTCAATTACATTGTTTCCTTTGATTTTTATCTCTATAAAATGCTTAAGCTGCTTTTTAAAGGCTTTGAATAATTCTTCATAGGATTTAAAGCTTCTCGCATTTCCCGTATCTATTCCAATTTTTTTATTTGTTCTGGGATCTACGCCGTTGTTTAGTGTTATTTCAAAAACCTTTACCAGATTAAAATATCCCGTCAATATATAAGCTTCCTTCCCAAAGGCTCCCGTTTCAACGCATCCACTTGTTCCGCCGCATCTGGCATCCTCCACGGATTTACCCGCATGGAGCATTTCTTCTACTACCGCTTCCGCATTAAACAAGGAAGGCTGGCCAAAGCCTGTTTCCAGGATTTTAAGGGCTCTTTTCAAAAATCTATCGGGGTTTTTCTTACTAAGCTGTATATTGGAGCTGGGCTGCAGTAGTCTCATCTCTTCAATAACATCGAGCACCATATAGCTCATATCGTTTACCCCGTCAGAGCCGTCAGCCTTTAAACCGCCGGAGTTGATGTTTGCAAAATCCGTATATGTGGCACTTTCCTTTAAGGTTATCCCCACCTTGGGAGGTGCCAGCTGATTGTTAAACTTGATCCAAAATAGCTGAAGCATCTCTCTGGCATCTTCGTCGGTAATAGTTCCCTCTTCTATGCCTTTTTTATAAAAAGGATATAAATGCTGATCCAGCCTACCCGGATTAAAAGCATCCCAGGTGTTAAGCTCCGTAACTACACTTAAATGAACAAACCAATACATTTGCAATGCTTCCCAAAAATTCCTAGGCGCATGAGCCGGTACGTGACTGCATACCTCAGCTATTTTTAACAGCTCTTCTTTTCTTTTTTCATCCTTTTCCATTGCCGCTAATTCTATAGCTTTTTCTCCATGCCTTTTGCCAAATGTAATGATTGCATCACAGCATATGGTCATTGCTTTTAGCTCTTCCCGCTTCCCATAAGCTTCGCTGTCATTTAAAAAATCAAGCTTTTTTATTTCCCCTTCTATATCCTTTTTAAAGTCTAAGAAGCCTTTTTCGTATATTTTGCCGTCAGCTACTGTATGCCCCGGTGACCTTTGTTCCATAAATTCTGTAAATATGCCTGCTTCGTAGCACTCTTTCCACTGGTCACTCATGTTGTTAAGAAGAAGGTCCCTTATCGCTTTGCCTTCCCAAAAGGGTATTATCTCTTCTTTTTGTATTCTTTTTATATCTTCCTCTACTTTAAAAAACACCTTTTCTCTTTTATCCATAATGTCAAAATCCTCAATAGTATGGCAGCAGAGTTCGGGAAATGTTGGTGTAGCCTTTGGCAGCGGACCTCTTTCTCCTACAATAAGCTCGTTATCGTTTATGCAAATGGTTTTATTTTCGCATAGTTCTTTAAAAACCATTGCACGAAGAACAGGTACAGATACTTTGCCTCCATATTTTTTATATGCATTAGTAACAATTTGGCTTCTTTCAATGGAAATAGTCGGGATTGCGTCCAAGCTTTTTTGCCTAAGGATTCTAACTCTTTCTCTCACAATACTAACCTCCTATCTTTACTTTAAACCCTTGGGATTCAAGTTTTCTTTGTATATTTGCCATTTTTTCATCAGAGGGTATTTCAACAGCCTCCAAACTGTATTCCTTCCCCAATCTCTTATATTTCTCCGTAGCAATATTATGATAGGGCAAAATATTAATCTGCTCAATATTTCTTAATGGCAGCAGGAATTTTGAGATTTCATCAATATTTTTATCGCTGTCTGATATACCCGGAATTATCGGTATCCTTATAAAAATCCTTTTATCTAGCTCCGTTAGTGCTTTTAGATTTTCAAGTATTATTTTATTGGATACTCCTGTGTATTTTATATGCTCTTTATCATCCATTATTTTTATATCGTAAAGGAATAGGTCTATAAGCGGGGCATTATCTAATAAAATATCCTCCTTCACATAGCCGCATGTATCAACTGCGGTATGGATACCTTTATTCTTACAGCTTTTCAAAAGCTCCTTTAAAAACTCAGGTTGGGCAAAGGGCTCTCCTCCGGAAAATGTCACACCCCCACCGGATTCTTCGTAAAAGACATAGTCCTTTTCAATCTCTTTCATAACCTCATTCACTGTAACAGCTTTGCCGACTATCTCCATGGCAGCGGCATAGCATAGCTTTGTGCATTCCCCGCATTGGTTGCATTTATTTATATCGAATTTTATTTCGCCCTTTTCCATATAAATAGCATTTGTCGGGCATACCCTGACACATTTGCCGCATCCTATGCATTTGTTAGGAAATCTGACCACCTGCAAAGAGGTTTTACGCCCCTCGGGATTATGACACCAGCTGCAGCTCAAAGGGCAGCCTTTGAAAAATACGGTGGTTCTGATACCTGGACCATCATGTATGGAGTATTTCATTATGTTAAATATAACACCTTCCAACAGCATCACCTCTTTGGTTTTTGTCTTTTGTCTCTGGCGCCAGGATTGGATAATGAGATCAACATACAATGGGTCGACAGGGTCGTCGACCCCTACAATCCGTCCTCCGCCTCTAGGCACTAATATTGATCTTTGAGGTCGGGATTTTAAACTATCGTCATTCCCTTGGGTGCTTCGTTAAGTATATTTACGCCATCGCCATCAACTACTACTATATCCTCTACTCTCATGCCAAATTTTCCGGCAATATATATACCGGGCTCAACGCTAAAAGCCATACCTGTCTTTAAAATTTGCTCATTCCCTTCCCTTATGTAGGGGGCTTCATGTACTGCAGTACCTATACCATGACCTGTCCTTGATAATATATATTCTCCGTATCCATTTTCTTTAATAACTCTTTGGGCAGTTGCATCTATTTCATGAGCGGTTGCACCCTCTCTTACTGCCTTTTCAGCCTCCATATTAGCTTTCAATACTATTTCGTAAACTTTCTTTTGCTCTTCTGTCGGCTCTCCCACAAATACCACTCTGGAGATGTCCGAACAATAGCCTTTGTATTTGCAGCCGTAATCTAAAATTATCAAATCATTCTTTTCTATAACTCTGCCATCCTCGCTGTAATGCGGTTTTGAACTGTTTGGTCCGGAAGCAACGATAGGGTCAAAAGATAGGCTTTCTCCTCCCAGCTCAATGAGCAGCTCTTTCAATTTAGCGGCAATATCCTTTTCCTTTATTCCCGGTTTAATAAACTTTACAATTCCCTCAAAAGCTTTATCCGCTATCACAGCAGCACCTTTTAAATAGCTTACTTCCTCTTCATTTTTTATTACTCTGAGGTCTTCAAACATGCTATGACCATTGATAAAATCAGCTTTGATAACCTGTCCCATATCTATGAGGTCGATAGCTCTTACGCCTTCATTTATTCCAATGGTTTTACCCGACAGCTTATAATCTTTTTCAGCCTTTATGAAAGAATCCGTTACACCTTCGCTGTCAGTCCATACATATATTTGAGTATCTTCTCCCAATGTATTCCTAGTCTCTTCATAATAAAGAGAAGGACATATTGAAAAATATCTTCCGTCAGCTAATACAAAGAAGCCTCTGAACCTTTCGCAGGTAAAGCTTGGCGCTTCGGTTAAGTACTCCAAATCGTGACTGGGAGTTATTATGCAACCGTCCAGCTTTCGTTCCTTTAAAATTTCCACTAATTTTGATAGCTTTTCTTTATTTAACATTGTTTCATCCCTCCAAAAAGTAGTTTTATTTTTAGACATTTTGCAAGTTTTTTATTACCTGCTAAATATAAGTATATTAATAATACAATATATATGCAATATTTTATTGTAATAACTGTTATTAATAAATACTTTTTGTTACTTTTAAGATATAGCTATAGTTTCAATATAGATTATTTAATTTTGTAATCTAAAAATTCATGTGAAAAGTAGCTTTTATTTATTTAAGACCCTAACTTAAATTCTTTAGATGCATATAATGTAACAATGAATTTTTTAATAGGTAGGTGTTCTAATGCAAATCCATGTTGTTCAACGGGGTCAATCCCTTTTCCTCATTGCACAAATGTATAATTCCACCGTGTCGGCTATTGCGGAAGCAAATAAAATACCTAATCCCAATAATCTTGTAGTAGGACAGACATTGGTAATACCCATTGTAGGCAGTTATTATTGGGTGCAGCCGGGAGACAGTCTCTATAGCATAGCCGCCAAATTTGGGTTAAGCTATCAGGAGCTTGCCCGTATTAACGGAATATCTGTAAATGAACCGCTCCAAATAGGTTTAAGGTTATACATCCCTCCCAGACCTCGCCGTATAGCGGAAATAAATGCCTATGTAGAGCCTTTTGGCAATACTGTGGCTCCTGAATTGGAGCAGGCAGCCAGAGAGGCAGCTCCTTATTTAACTTATCTTGCGCCTTTTAGCTATCAGGTTCAAAGAGACGGTTCTCTTAAGGCGCCGCCTTTGAATAATTTCCCTGCCATAGCCGGCGAGTGGGGAGCTACTCTCATGATGGCAATCACAAATTTGGAGGAAGGTCAATTCAGCGCAGAGTTGGGCAGAATTATCCTCACTGATGAAGCAGTACAAAATCAGCTCCTTGATAATATAATAAATACTGCAAGACAACAAAACTTCAGCGACATACATTTTGATTTTGAGTTTTTACCGCCTGAGTTAAGGGAGAATTATAATAATTTTCTGAGAAAAGCCAGTGCAAGGTTGTCTGCAGCAGGACTTTTAATGTCAACGGCTTTGGCCCCAAAGATAAGCGGTGAGCAGATTGGTCCCTGGTACGAAGCCCACGATTATAAGGCTCATGGTGAAATAGCTGATTTTGTAATAATCATGACCTATGAATGGGGCTGGAGCGGCGGTCCGCCTATGGCTGTTTCTCCAATAGGTCCTGTAAGGCAAGTACTGGAGTATGCTTTGACTCAGATGCCGGCAGAAAAAATTATGATGGGGCAAAATTTATATGGCTATGATTGGACTTTACCCTTTGTCCCGGGAGGTCCCTTTGCCAGAGCTGTCAGCCCCCAAAGGGCTATAGAAATAGCTATGGAAAACAATGTGGCAATCAGCTATGATTACACTTCCCAGGCTCCATTCTTTTACTATACTGATAATCAGGGCAGACAGCACGTTGTCTGGTTTGAGGATGCACGCTCAATACAAGCTAAATTCGACCTCGTCAAGGAATTGAGAATCCGAGGTGTGAGCTATTGGAAACTTGGTCTGCCTTTCCCACAAAATTGGCTGCTTATAGAGGAAAATTTTAGCGTAGTGAAACGATAACCATTAGAATCCTTAGATACGCAACTAGAAAACCTTCAAACAGATATACAATATATTAAATTTGTTGTATAATTCTTAATGATAATAAAAACTACTTAATAATTGATGAATTAAATTATGAAAAACTTAACGGAGGTTATTAGATGAAGGATCATAAAAACCCAAAGAAGCCGCTTATATATTATTACGGAATAGCTTTAGTTATCGTGCTTCTTTTAAATGCTATAGTGTTTCCACATATGTTGAAGCAGCAGATAACTCAAGTTGATTATGGAACATTTCTGGATTTTATTGAAAGCGGCAGAGTTCAAACTGTTGAAATACAAAATAATCAAATTGCATTTATTGCAATGGATGAATCAAATAAGGAGAGCCTCTACATCACAGGTCTTATGGAGGATCCTGATTTGGTTAACAGGCTGCACAATGCGAAAATTGAGGAATTTTCCAAGATTATCCCCAGGGAAAATTCTCCCTTAATAAATTTCCTTATTAATTGGATACTACCCATTGGATTTTTTCTCGCCATGGGTCAGTTGCTCTCCCGCACAATGCAAAAAAGAATGGGCGGGATGAACGCCATGAGCTTTGGCAAAAGCAATGCAAAGATATATATTGAATCCCAAACAGGTAAAACCTTTGCCGATGTTGCCGGTCAGGATGAGGCGAAGGAAGCTCTTACTGAAATAGTGGATTTTTTGCATAACCCACTTAAATATAAGGAAATAGGAGCCATAATGCCAAAGGGCGCACTTTTAGTCGGCCCTCCCGGTACAGGGAAAACTCTTTTAGCCCAAGCGGTTGCAGGAGAATCAAAGGTGCCCTTTTTCTCCATATCCGGTTCAGAGTTTGTGGAGATGTTTGTAGGCATGGGAGCCGCAAGAGTCCGAGATTTGTTTAAGCAGGCACAGGAAAAGGCTCCTTGCATTGTTTTTATTGATGAGATAGATGCAATAGGCAAAAGAAGGGGAGACGGCAATCTGGGCGGAAATGATGAAAGGGAGCAAACCCTTAATCAGCTTTTAACGGAGATGGACGGCTTTAGCGGTGAAAAGGGCGTAGTCATTCTGGCCGCAACCAACCGCCCTGACTCATTGGATAGGGCACTGTTAAGACCCGGCCGCTTCGACCGTCGTATTCCTGTTGAGCTTCCTGATTTGGCAGGACGGGAAGCTATTTTAAAGGTGCATGCAAAGAAAATAAAGGTTATGGATGATGTAAACTTTAATGCCTTGGCCAGAGCTACTTCAGGAGCATCAGGTGCCGAGCTCGCCAACATTATAAACGAGGGAGCATTAAGGGCCGTGAAATGCGGGCGTCAAGAGGTCAATCATAATGATTTGGAAGAGGCTATCGAAGTAGTTGTTGCAGGATATAAAAGGAAAGGTGCCGTTATTTCTCCCAAGGAGAAAAAGATTATAGCCTATCACGAAATAGGTCATGCTATGGTCGCCGCCAAACAGACTGATTCAGCCCCCGTCCATAAAATTACTATCATCCCGCGTACCTCAGGGGCTTTGGGCTATACTATGCAAATAGCTGAGGAAGAGACTTTCCTGATGTCCAAAGAGGAAGCTTTTAATAAAATAACAACCTACACCGGGGGCAGGGCGGCTGAGGAATTAATTTTCAATACCGGTACCTCCGGCGCTGCCAATGATATTGAGCAGGCGACTAAGATTGCCCGTGCCATGGTAACCAGGCTGGGTATGAGCGAAAACTTTGGTATGATGGCTTTGGAGTCTATCTCTAACCCATATTTGAGCGGAGACCCTACAGCTACCTGTTCCTCTGTGACGGCAGCCAAAATTGATGAAGAAGTGCTAAGTATCATCAAAGGGGCTCACGAAAATGCAAAAAAAATACTTAGAGAGAATATTGATAAGCTTCATGAGATAGCGGAATATTTATTAGAAAAGGAAACAATAACCGGTGAAGAGTTTATGAATATTTTAAACAAAGATTCTAAAAGCAGCGAAGAATAATTTTAGCGACGATACATGCGCTATTAATAAGTGCCATGACTATACCATGGCACTTATTTAATTTCTTTTATTTAATAAAAATCCAAATACCAATGCTACCACACCGAATAAAGCCAATAATCCAATTATTGCGACCAGGCTTAAACTCATCATTATGCCACCTCCAATAATCCTGATTAAATTATAGCATAACTAACGATTATTCCAAATATCTTAATAAATTCTTAATAATTATGATAGTAGAATCTTAGAAACTCTGTGTTATTATTGAATATAGAGATATCTCATAAAAACAGGGAGTGTGCTTTAATATGTACAATATTCTTATAGCAGAGGATGAAAAAGACATAGGAGCTGCCATAGAGGTCTATTTAAAAAGTCAAAACTACAATGTCTATAAAGCTTATAACGGCGAAGAAGCCCTGGAAATATTCGAAAGGGAAAAAATCCATCTGATTCTTATGGATATTATGATGCCCCGTATGGATGGTATCAAGGCTACCATGAGGCTCAGGGAAACCAGCAATGTACCTATTATTTTCCTGACGGCTAAATCAGAAGACACGGATAAAATACTTGGGCTTAATATGGGTGCGGATGACTATATAACTAAGCCTTTTAATCCCCTGGAGCTCTTAGCAAGAGTAAATTCATCCCTGCGCAGGTATGTGAATTATAACGGAACCTCAATAAATGAGGAAAATATTATAAAAATCGGCGGAATTGAGCTTAACGATATTAAAAAAGAAGTTCTTGTTGACGGAGAGCCTATAAAAACTACTCCTTTGGAATACAAAATTCTTCATTTTTTTATGAACAATCCAAACCAAGTTTTTTCAATTGAAGAAATATATGAAAAGGTTTGGCAGGAGCCTGCTTATAACCCTGATACTGTAACAGTACATATAAGGCGAATCCGTGAAAAAATTGAAATAAATCCGAAGGAACCAAAATATTTAAAGGTGGTGTGGGGCATTGGATACAAATTTGAAAAATAATGATGAAATCACTGATATAAATGATGAGAACAATACTGAATATAAAGAGGATAGTGTGAATGACGGAGATGCTGTAATTGATGAGGATCAAGTAATAACCGAAGCAGACAAGACTATAAAAGCTGATAATAAAAATAAAAAGTCGTTTTCCGGTAATCTCATGATTACTTTGATGATTTTAGTTTTTACCGTTGTTTCCGTTGGTGTTTACTCGCCTCTTAAGAATATCATTTTTAAAAACAATGGAATTACAGAATACTTGGAAAGCCATAAATTTGCCTATTCCTTGGCGAATATAACCGGATATGTCTCCTACAATAAGCTTTCGGCGGATAGTCGCTATTACGACAGTGCCTATGACGAAATGCAAAATATAAAGTATTACATCAGAAATACAAATACAGGAGAATGGACCAGCAATATTAAGGATTTTAACGAATTCAGACTGGAAAAGGAGAGAACGGGCAGCAGATTTTATCTCCATGGGGCTATTGATGAGGAAGGTAGAGTGACAATAACGGATTTAATCGCCACAAGCTTTCATAAGGAAAGCTTTGTGAACGCTCTGGTAAACTCCTATGAAAATGAAGAAAGTCGTTTTGCTAATTTGGAAATCATTTTTATTGTTCCGGAAAAGCTGTCTGCCGAAAATGATCTCCTTATAAGCGATATGAAAAACGCGTATTTGGAAAGATTACTTATCCTCATTCTTCTTATCGGAGGAATAAGTATACTGACATTGATTATCATAGCTTTTGCGATACCCTTTAAGAAGCATAGGGAAGTCAGCATAGTAAATTTCTATAATAAAATATATCTGGAGTTTAAGCTTCTACTCTGGTTCGCCATCCTGATGCTTGATTTTGCTATTGTACATGTTGTTAATTTTAATTTTTACAGAAATTCAGACTGCGATTTAGCTGCAATAGTATATGACGCCGGCTGGCAATTCTATGCTTTAGGCGTTCCTATTACTTTCATATTATACTATTTCATTTACCTTACGGTCTGTAATATAAAATATATCTATCATGTGGGAATTGTTGAAGGATTGTTAAAAAGAACTGTACTGGGAAATTTGTTTGCTTATATAGCCAAAACTATTAAAGATACTGCAATTACGCTTATAGAAATTGATGATAAAAATAAATTCAGAGAAAAGCTCATAATGCTATTAGGAATAAACTTTTTAGCCTTAGTAATAATATCTTTCACTTTTCACCTTGGGCGAATTTTTGCCCTGATATATTCAATTGTATTATTCAAATACTCAATAAAAGTTTTAGAAAAGTTAAGGATTTTAAATAAAACTAGTGAGGAGCTATCCAAAGGCAATTTTAATACTGTTCTGCCTGAGGATATGGGAATACTAAGCCCCTTTTCTAAAAATCTTAATATGATTAAAGAAGGATTTCAAATAGCCGTTGATAAAGAGGTTAAAAGCCAAAGCATGAAAACTGAGCTTATATCAAATGTATCTCATGATTTAAAAACACCTTTGACTTCCATAATCACTTATATAGATCTTTTAAAAACTAATGCTTTGGACGATGAAACAAGGGCAGAATACCTAGACGTGCTGGATAAAAAATCTATAAGGTTAAAAGCCCTTATAGATGACTTATTTGACATCAGCAAAGCAAACAGCGGTAATATAGATTTATACCTAGAAAAGCTGGATGTGGTAGCCTTACTCCGTCAAACTTTGGGAGAGTTGGAGGAAAAGATACTGGAAAGTGGTCTTATAATGCGAATCAATCTACCGGAGCATAAAGTGATTTGTGAGCTTGATGGGAGGAGGACCTACAGAATCTTTGAAAACATTATGAGCAATATTTTTAAATACTCTATGCCAAACTCCAGAGTCTATATCGATGGTGAGGAAAAGGAGGATAGCATCAGTCTTGTATTTAGAAATATTGCAGCCTATGAGATGAATTTTGATTCCAAGGATATTACAGATAGATTTACCAGGGGTGATGCCTCGAGAAACACTGATGGCTCAGGGCTTGGTCTGGCAATAGCCAGAAGTCTTACAGAACTGCAAAAAGGAAGCCTCTCGGTATCCGTGGATGGTGATTTGTTTAAGCTGACGGTGTCCTTCCCAAAACTAGAAAATTTATAATTTTATTAAAAAACTGCCTGCCCCTAATAAGGAGCAGGCAGTTTTTTTATCTTTAAGTTTTATCTAAAGCCAAAGCTTTTTTGTTGTTGTGTAATAGTTCTTTCCTGTACCTCCGTTATTGTTACAGGCGTATTGCCTGTCGTATCAATAGCTTTTGGAGGTATTGTGATATTGAATATTTTATAGGTGGTTTTATTCTCGCTTATTATCTCAACCTTTACAGCAACGGCAGCAAGCTCTGCTCCTCTATTTACTTTAATACTTCTTACAGTTTTATCACCTTTTATTTCATCAACAAACTGCAAGTTTGCCTTATCAAGACTGTTAAAAGTATTATGGAATCTCTGCATACCATCCTGGGCTTTAACAAATCTACCATCCACTATACTTCCTATTTCCTTGTAGTAAAAGCTTGCACCGGCTTTATGGTTTTCCAAGGGCAATATTAACGGAGCATCACTATCGGCTTTATCAGTCTTGTTAAAGGGCAGCATACCCGCATTAAGCCATTTTTTTGCCGCTTCTATTTTTGCATTCTTTATTTTTTCCTTTGCTTCCCCTATAGCTTTGATATTACCGTCTATTTTAGACTTTACAGCTTGGGTTCTGCCTGATAGAATTACTTTTGCATCTCCTTCGCCTAAGCTTTTACAAGCTTCCTCCGCAGCTGCTATTTTCCCAGACAAAGTATCAATAAACAAATCGAGCTCATTTACCAAAGCTGCAGCACCCGCAATTGCATTAATTGCTTTACCTTCTTCCATTTCTAATGTATCTCTAAGTGTTGCTGCATATAGCAGCCCATCAGATGGAACATAGGATATATAAGCGTTTAATGCCAAATTCATTTCTTCTACTTTGTTAAGGAAAGCAGTTGCCTTACCGGACGCACTTTCTCCTGCATTTTCTAAGGCCTCCACTGCCGCCTTTGCAGTTGCAAGCTTTGCCTGTTCCTCAGCTTCTTTCTTCTTCTTTTCTTGCTCCTTTTCCTCCTGCTCTGTAATCAAGCCCGCTATTCTTTCTTCTGCACCCGTCAACTTACTATAGTTTGTCACTAAGTCTTTTTGAGCCTTTGTTAAGTCATTGTATGCTTTTCGTGCAGCCTCTACTATACCCTTGTGTTCTAAGGTCAAGTTAGCATAGCTTGGAAGCAGATCTATTTTAGTTATTACGCCGTTGGCTGCCAGCTTATCTTCGGCCGTTTGAATTTTGCTGCCCGCTATAGTAATTCTATTGTTAAGATCTTTCTTTAAATTAGCATCACTTACCGAGGCAGTTTTTTTATTGGCATTATTTAAATGTGATTTTGCTGTATTTATTTGCTCAGTATTATTTAGAGTTACTACTGCATTTTCCAGTTTTACAACTAAAGCTTCCGCCTCTTTATAATCCAGCAAACTCAAAGAGCCTGCATCAGTGTCATCTATAAAAAACTTATCTCCTACCAAATCAAGGCTGGGGTTTCCTGCTAAATCCTTCCCTTGCTCGTCTATGAATAGGCTATATCGATATTTTTTCTCTAAAGGAATGTTCAGCGATAATATCACTTTCTTCCCATCAATTTTTTTCAATGAGGTTAAAATAGTGTTATAGATGACATAGGGGTCCGTATTCTTTATAGTATACTTACCGCTATAACCCATATCTTCATTATATTCTATTTCCACAGTATTGGCGTCCAAAGCTCTTACGCCCCTGATGAAAGGCTTAATATAGTCCTTATTTTCACTATAAAAAGTTGTATAGTCCTTTCCGGTGTTTTCTGATTTTAAACCATGTCTATCCTCTAACACTTTGCTTAAATCTATTTTGTAATCCGTACCGCCGTTAATATATCCCGGCGTTATTGTAAATGTAACCACCTTTTTATCATTAGTGGCTCCCGCGGCAAAGATTGCATAAGGTGAAGATTCTGCTGTGTTCCTTTTTATAACCACTTCTCTTGACATAGTAACTTTAAAAGTTCTGTTATCTGTCTGAGTTATATCTTTAACCTCTAAAGCCTCTGGCTCACTGCTGTTACCGGGAACTGTAATATAATAGTTCTTTAATACTGAATTGTCGTATTTATTTTTATTTGCGGTTTTGTCTGTTATTCCTCTAAGGGATTTATCCTCATCTATAGAGTAATAAGCATAATCCGATAAAATCTTTCTTCCTTCTATGTCTGAAAATTCAATGGTTTTTTCATCGGTAGAAGTGGCTTTTGCATACAACTTAATCTCCGTGTAACCTGTTTTTAGTATCAGTATAGTTCTATCAGAGCCGTCTGAAGTATAGCTTACAGGCTTGTCGAATACTGCGGCTGCCACATATTTATTTAAAGAAGTAAGATGCACCAGCACCGGACCGACTTCACTTTTTACCTCTGCAACGGCTTTAAAATCAATATTTTGCCTTATCACATTGCCTGATTGGTCCTCAACACCATCAATAGTTAATCTGTATGTTTTGCCTTCAGTCATTTTCGCCGTGGTTAGAATTACTTTTTCATCCTTATAAACGGCTTTTGAAGGATATCCAATGTAATTGTTAATTGAATAATTATATACATCCTCAGCAGACTCTTTATCCAGAGGTTTTGTAAATACGATTTCTATTTCATCAAGCTTAGTCATTTTATGTGATTTATATTTTGCCGGAGCCAAATCCTCTTTGGATATGGAAATAGTAGCCGTATTGTTTTTCTCCAAAACATTGCCGAATTCATCCGCAATATTATAAACCTTTAAAGTGTAGCTCATATTTGATTCCAAGTCATCTACTTCTAGAGCGACCTTGTACTTACCGCTTTCGAAGGATATCTTTTCTACGTTGTCTACATATATTTCATCTTTCCATCTGTCATTCTTTATCAGCTCATAATTACCTGCATCTAATACAGTATCCTCGTCCATCCTGCTATTATCAGTAAATGCTACTTGTATGCGGTTTTTTGATAGTATTTTAATATCATTTTTAGATAAAGATGGTGCTGTATTATCCTCTTTGGCTCCTACAAATGTTTTCTTTATGGCCTTTTTCATAACATTACCGACTTTGGTTTTATCCTCTATGTTTTCTATTGTAATCTCATACTTAGCAGATGCTTTTTGAGGCTCCGTCACTAATTCAACTCTATCCTCATCATCACCAAATAGTATTGCCTCATAAATATCCAATTCCCCGTTGTTGCTTTCTATAGTGTAATTATATAAATCCTCGGCTGTATCCTTTGATACCCCTTCGGAAAAAATAACTATTACTCTTTCATTCGTCTCCGCTATAACCTCTTTTACAGAGGGCGGTGTAGTGTCCGGTCTGTTAGAAAAAGTTTTAGATTGAGATTTTAGTACTGCCCCATCCACAGACTTCATGTTCGTAACCTTTAAAGTATATTGTTTTCTAGATGTCAGTCCATAGGTAGACAGTTCCACCTTTTTACCTGTTAATACAGCCTTTTCCACATCTACTCCGGCTATAGTATAGTTATTTGAATTCATAGCGCTATCGTAGTCCAGCTCTTTATCGAATTCGACTACTACAGATTCATCATCCTCGCTTTTTACTGTTTTAATATTTGGAGCGCCTGAGATTTTTGATATCCCGGTAAATCTAATTTTGCTACCTCCCGCATATAGCGTATATTGCCTCCCATTGCTTTGAGATGATGTAGTCAGTCTTACTGTATTATCGCCGGTATAAATAGCTTCTTTTATAGACAATCCGTCTATGGAATAGTTACCGGTATATTCAGCATCATATTTGCTGATATTTTCTTTGAATTTCACTTCAACTACCGTATTGCCGATGGCCTTTGCACTTTTTACCGTAGCATTAAGCTCTTCTTTAATAAATCCGGCAGAAACTGCTTTTGATTTTTTAACTTTACCACTATCTACAAGTATAACAATGTAGACCTTACCTGCCTTTGTTTTAGCATTTAATGCGGATACTGTTGCCTTTGCAAGCAGATCAATATTAAAATCAGATTTATAAGATGGTTTTAAGCCTTTGTTTTTTGCATAATCAAGAGTTTCACCCCAGCTAAAGTCCCCGGATTTTCCGCTTACTTTTTGTTTATAGCCTAAGGTTTCAAGAAGTACTTTAAAATATTCCTGCTCACTTATATCTTTATATGGTAAAAACTCACCTTTTTCATTACCTATAAATCCTAAATCGGGATTTGCTTTTAAATAAGCAAGTATATTTCTTCCTTCTTTCCATTCAACCACACCTATATCCTTAAAGTTTCCTGTCTTTGTATATTTTAAGGCTTCATCATAAAGCCCCCTGAGCTTAAGTATAGATATCGCGGCTGTAAACCGGTGCATCCTTTTTCCCATATACTCCGATGTAACTCCGCTCCCATCCCCCTCCAGCATACCTATGGTTTCAAGAGCTCTTGCTTCCTCACTCACTTTAATAGATGCTGCATAAATAGGAGAAGCTAGAAGCCCTGTTATAACTAAGGTAAAGGATAAAATTAATGCTATTGTTCTTTTCATTATTAAAACCTCCTCTCGTTATTTATACTGTAAACATAGTGGTTTATTACATAATCCCACCATTGTAATAAGAATGTAACTATCATAGATTATTTTACCATTATATAGACGTATATTACTAAATAATGTTTCAATATTTCGTTCTACTTAATATGACATTTTTCTATGTGCAATTTTTTAAGTTTTTCTAATTTATTACGAATCTATGTGTTCTTTTGTTTTATAATAAAAATCCCGCATATTTAACATGCAGGACGGGGGAATTATAATTCTAATTATATAATTTAAAGACTTTTCCCATTTTTTCTTTATTCACCGGTATAAAAAACTTTATGGGAATTATGTTATAATTTAAGCAAAATTAATCTTATAAACTGTTGAGGTCGGTTATTATGTCATCACCTTTAATTTTAAAAATAGTTTTATATATCGTAATAATTATGGTATTTGCATTTATTATCAATATAACGATATCTATACTTTTACCTGTTTTAAAGCTGATGATTAAAAACGCTTTTAGTATATTTAAAAAAGAGAAAACTATAAATGCAACAATAATTGCAAAAAGAGTTTATTCCTTTGATAACAATAATAATGACTTTCTGAACAATTATCTCACTTTCCAGACTAAAAACGGAGAAACCTTTGAGCTATTAGTTGATAACTATTATTACAATTTTTACTCGGAGGGAGAAAAGGGACTTTTAACATATAAAGGCGCTATATTTATTGATTTTATAAGAAGCAATTAATATAGCTTTATTTGTGTTTATTGTTTTTTGTTTTGTTTATTGATATCATTTTATTCAACATATAATCACTGTTGATTTTATCTGTGTGTCACGAAATATATTTTTAGAGGTGAATCAATGATTAATTCTGAACTTGCCCAAGCTATAGTTGATAGAACTATGTTAATAATAAATAGAAATATCAACATAATGAATGAAAAGGGATACATAATTGCAAGCGGCAATAAAAAAAGGATTGGTACTTTTCATGAAGGCGCCGAAAAGGTAATAAAAAGTGGAGAAAAAGCTGAAGTTACTATAAAAGAAGCCGAAACCTTGGAAGGAGTCCACCCCGGAATAAGCTTGCCCATAACCTTTGAATCCCGTATCGTCGGAGTTATAGGAATTACTGGTGAACCGGAAGATATAAGAAGCTATGGTGAACTAGTCCGTTATACAGCAGAGCTTATGTTGGAGCAGGCTTCACTTAAGGATGAAATATATCTTCAAAAAACTGCAAGAAGAAGTTTCTTTCATGATTTATTGTCTGGTAATCATGGCAATGATGAAAACATATTTGTGCAGCGTGGTCGCATGCTTGGTTTCGATTTAAGCCTTTCCCGTGCAGCTATCGTTGTGAAAATGGACATACACAAATACAATAATAAGCATCAACGTAATAAAAATTATGAAGATATAGCAAATAATTTAATGATAATTCAGAAATATGAGGATGAGCTGATAAAAGAATTAAGATTTAAATTAAATATAAAAAATGAGGTCATAATGGATTTTTTTGATAATGAATCTTTAGTAATACTTGTACAGGATGAATATAAAAATCCTGTACAAGAAAAGGATTCTTCAATAAACGACTTTGTGAAAAGCATAATAAACATTGTTAAGCAGAAGGTCGAAGGAGATGTATTTATTGGTATCAGTGAAGCTTATTCAGATTGGCGGGATTATCCTCTTTCCTATAAAGAGGGTGAATTATCTCTAATAATTGGACAAATATTTTTCCCGAAGGAAAATATATACTTCTTCAAAGACATACAGTTCGAATATAGTTTAACCCATATACCAAAAAATCTAAATAAGTCCTTTAGTTCACAAATTCTATCTGATTTAATAAATAAACCTTTTAATTCCTATAAAGTAGAGCTATTAAATACCTTGGAAACCTTTTTTAGTAAAGATATGGATGTTTCAAAAACAGCAAAAAGCCTTTTTGTGCATCGGAATACAGTTTTATTTCGATTGAATAAAGTTAAGGACATAACCGGATATGATGCTAATCGTTTTACAGACGGCTTTAAGCTTTTTTTGGCTCTAAAGCTTCTTAAGTTAGGTTCTTAATTAGCCTGTCAACCGATAACCATACGTAAAGCAATAATAAGGAGGGCAAAAAGTAAAATTTTTTCTGTAACTTCTGGTTCTAATCGCTTTGACAAAAATACTCCAAACCTCCCGCCGAACCAAACACCTGGAGTTATGGTCAAAATAAGCCTCCAATCGAAATCGTAATAAAGCAA
Source organism: uncultured Clostridiaceae bacterium (assembly GCA_964408955.1). Classification (GTDB taxonomy): domain Bacteria; phylum Bacillota; class Clostridia; order Lutisporales; family Lutisporaceae; genus JAAYKT01. Next base: position 59,940 of record CAYPBK010000004.1, on the reverse strand, counting down.
GCGAGTTAAGCTGCTAACTGTTGAAGATAAGAGTATAACCAGAGTAGATGTAGCAGTTGCAATCCTAATAGGAAAGTTATAAAGTAAATACATTATTGGAACCATCAAGGAGCCTCCTCCTATCCCGAAAAGGCTTGATATGATTCCAGCTAAAATTGAAATAAGAATAGTTAGCCATATGGAATACCCATATTCAATGCTTTTCCCTTCATCATCAAAAATCTCTTTTTTAATTGACCAATCTATACCTACGGGTTTTGCTTTACCTTTACTAAAAGACAGAAAAAATATAATAAACATTACTATTCCAAAATACATATTAAACTTTTCATCACTTATAACACTATTTAAGTAAGTCCCTACAATCGAGCCAGGAATAGCACCTATGAAGAATATGGAAGCAGCACCGTAGTCAATCTGCTTATTTTTAATATTATTTATAGTACCTGACAAAGCCCCTATTATAATCAGTACTAGTGAGGTTCCAACGGCACCTTGTGCAGTAATGCTTTGCCCATGTAAAATATGAGGAACAATATGAATAAGTGCGGGTACCAGTATTATACCGCCGCCAATTCCAAGTAGATTTGCTATGCTGCCGGCAACAAATCCGATAAGTGCTAAGATGATCCATGCCAAAGTAATAAGCCCCCTTATTAATTCATAAGTACTCACTGAAAATATAAAATTGATACATAAGAAAGCAAAATAGCCCTTCTTATGTACCAAGGTCAATCTATTAACTCAAAATTATAATCTTCTTTCTAGTAATTTTCCATATCCTTGCTTCCCTTTTAGCTCACCATTATGAACCAATACTTCGCCTCTTAAAATACTTGTGGCTGCAAATCCCGTAAGCACCATACCTTCATATGGCGTCCAATCAACGGTTGAATGTAAATCCTTTGCGGTGACCTTTTTTGTTTCATTTATATCTACTATTGTAATATCAGCATCACTGCCTGGCATAATGGCACCTTTTCTTGGAAATAATCCAAATATCTTTGCCGGATTTGTACTTAAAACTTCCACCAGCTTATTTAAGCTTATTCTTTTTTTCAAAACACCTTCAGTGTAAATCAAAGGCAATCTTAATTCAATTCCTGGTAATCCATTTGGGGTTTGGTTAAAAGTGCCATTACCTGACTCCTTTAATTCAGCCCCAAAACCACAATGATCTGAACCAATAGTGGAAATATAGCCATTTGCTACCCCGTCCCACAAGGCCTCAATGTCTTGATAATCTCTAAGAGGCGGACTACAAATGTAATTATAACCTTTATTAGAAGAATAAACATCTTTATTCAAAACTAAATAATGTGGGCATGTTTCTGCATAAATATCTTGTCCTTCACCTTTTTGTTTCATTATTAATTCCAATCCTTCTGCAGTCGAAAGATGAAAAATATATAATTGACCTTTTGCCCATTTATTAAGGTACAACACTCTATTTATAGCCTCTGCTTCTACCATGTTTGGCTTCATTAGCGGAAAGTATTCCGCACTATTAAGCCCTTTTCTCAAAAGTTCTTCTTCGTTGTATTCAGCTATTGCTGAGTTCTCTGCATGCACACCTACTATGCCATTATATTTTTTTGCTTCATTCATCACACTAAACACAACGGCATCATCCACCATTCTACCTTGCTTACGATATATCATATAAAGCTTAAATGAAGGAAATCCGCAATCTATTATTGATTTGACCTGAGAAACAATATCCGGTGATGAATCAGTTGGACAAACATGTAAAGCATAATCAACAATTGCCTGCCCATCTGCCTCAGAAATTCGTTTTTTTAATGTGTCCCTAAGATCTAATTGTTTGTTCCATTGTATGCCAAAGTCTATTACAGTTGTTGTCCCCCCAAATGCTGCTGACACTGTTGCGCTGTAAAAATCATCTTGACTTTTTTTATCTTTAAACGGATGACCAATATGCACATGAGGATCGATAAGACCTGGCATAACTAATTTGCCATCAGCATCTATTTCGTTAACTGCCTTCAATGAACCTAGTGTTCCTATAGATAAAATTTTCCCATTTTTAATTGCTATGTCAGCTTTAAAAATTTCTTCATGAGTAACTATCAGACCATTTTTTATCAACATATCAAACATTGTTTCACGTCTCCTATCATTAAATATAGTTTGAAAAGGATTTAAATTGCAAAAGAATTATATTATAATTCTTTTGCAATTTGATTTTTCTCAATACCCTTTATGGATGATTGCAGCTAAAATTACCACAACCCTTATTATAGTCTCTTATTTGTAAACTTTATCAAAGATAGGAGATATATTTATAGTCTCTCTTTTTTCAACTGGGGCATATGCACCAACCTTACTTGTATATAACTTTTGATAAATCAATGCTTCTGCCATTTTTGTGGCAGCACCAACTGCATCAATAACTGTCACTCCTAGTTCTGTTTCAAGTTTTTCGTTTAACCCTGCCATCCCTGCACAACCAAGTAAAATCACTTCTGTACCGTCTTCATCTACTGTTTTACGGCTAGTTTCCAGTAAAATATCTTCGACTTCTTTTGGATCCTTACTTTCCAAGTCCAGCACAGATAAACCAGTACTTCTTATCCCAGCACACCTGCTTGCCACTCCAAGTTGGTGTACACCGGCATCTAGCAAAGGTACCCATCTTTTAGAAGTCGTAACTATTCCAAATTTCTCACCCAGCATACAAGCTTGAAAAGCAGCTGCCTCAAATATACCAATAACAGGTTTTTTGGTTACTTCCCTCCCCGCTATAACTGATGGATGACTACTAAAACACGCTATGATAAAAGCATCATAATTATCTTCTTCGTTAATTATTATTTCTAGAACTCCTTCGGTTGTCATAATTCCGTCTAAAACACCTTCAATTGATCTAGGTCCTTTTTCATTTGTAACGCCTACTATTTCAGTCCTTGGGTCCTTTACTTTGAGTGCCGTCTTAAGTGCGCCCTCAGTCATCTCTTTTGTTGTATTTGGATTTATTAATAAAATCTTCATTTTCTTCCACCTTTCTTTACATATTTTATTACATTTTTTAAGTTGCTTTATAAACACTAAGAAGCGGTGGGATTGTTTCCGTTTTTCTTGTTACCTTTAACAAAATAATAGTATACAATACCAGTTATTATACCAACCAAATATGAGTTTTCATAGGCAAACTTTAAAAACGGAACAAAATTACCAGCAATTATTATTGTCGTAAAAATTGTAAATACAATCATCATCTCTTTATTCCAACCATTGCTGAAATAGTATTTGCCGCTATCTTGTCTATATAGATCTACAATTTCTATTTCTTTGTTGTATTCAAACCAATAAGAGGCAATAAAAAGACCTGTAACCGGTCCCAATAACGCTCCCAATAAGCCTAAAAACATGAATATGAAATTTTCTGGATTAGCCATCATATACCAAGGCATAGTTAACAATCCTAGAATGGCAGCTAGGTATGTTGCTTTTTTATAGTTTAATTGTTTTGGAAATAATGTTGAAATTGCAAGACTTGGTGGAATCAAATTTCCAGCTACATTAGTCGTGAGAACCGCTGCTATTATAAATAATGAAAATATCAATACAATAATCGGATTATCAAATTTCGAAACAAGAATGGCAGGTTCCCATATAGCTTCTCCAAATGCTATTGAGGAAGCGGCTGTGCCACAAATGCCTACAAAAGCAATATATCCAGCTGTAATAGGTGCCACAATTAATTGTCCTAAAACTTGAGAACGCTGGCTTTTCATATGCCTTGAAAAATCTGGCATACTAAGCGCCGGACCACCATCAAAGGCAATCATTGCAGACAACCCGGGTAAAAAAAGTTTTGCAAAATTACCTTTTCCTCCTCTAACTGCCGGTTCTGCTAGCAACCGTGCGAAACTCCAATCTGCAACATAAGCCGACCAAACAATTACTATTAAACTAAGTAAAATAAGTGCCGGAGCTGAATAAGATTCTAAAATTTTTACTCCTTTTGCCCCCGACTGTGCAATGTAAATATTAATAACCCAAAAAATTATAAATGATATGAACATTCCGGGGAAACCCATTCCCTTCCACGAAGGTACAAACACCCCAATAATGATGTTAATGGCTTGTCCACCTATCCAAGTCTGTATACCAAACCAGAAGATAGCTCCTATTGATCTAATAAAGGCGGGAATTATGCTTCCTTTTATTCCAAAAATGGCTCTTGACATCATTGGAAATGAAATTCCGAATTTAGCTCCAAAATGCCCTATCATTATGGCGGGTATTAAAACCAATGTATGCCCAAGAATGACTGTAAAAAGTGCTTGTTGCCAAGACATACCGGACACTATAAACCCGCTTGTCAATTGGTAAGTAGCAATGGAGACAATTATCCCAATCCATAAGCTTGACATATGCCAAGTATTCCAATCCCTTTCCTCTAGGCCTATAGGTTTTGTTTCGTTGTCATAGTTATTATTATATTCTTTAATTTTTCCAATGCCTGCATCAGTCAAAGTAACAAAGTCTCCATTAGTAACTTGATATTTACTCATTTAAATGCCTCCTTTATTTTTTTTAAGACCTTAAATATTTATAACTAATTGACCGCACCACAAATCATTTCAATATCTACTTTATTATCTATGACCGCTTTAGCTGCTATTTCAATTGCTTTTGTCATTATTTCAAGTGACATAGAAGGTATGTTTTCTCTTTTTTCTGCCACCTGCTCTGGAGTAAATGGGACATGTATCATACCTGCTCTTGTTTGAAGCTTGTTCTTAGATATATAATTCAAGGTACCATACATAAGCATATTGCAACAATATGTGCCTGCGGTGTTTGAAACATATGCAGGTATTCCATTGTCCAGCATTGCTTTTGTTACCGCTCTTATAGGAATAGATGCAAAATATGCTGACGGACCCGATTCATCAATAGTTTCATTTTTTGATATATACCCTTCATTATCTGGTATGGGAAAATCCGTAACATTAATAGCAACACGCTCGACAGATATACCCGTTCTTCCCCAAGCTAATCCAGTGTTAATGATAATTTCCGGTTTGTATAATTCTATAGCTTTTATCATCTCCAGAACTGTTCTTTTTCGGTTAACCGGTATGCTCGCATGCCTAAATACATGGTCTTTGTAAATACTACCATCTAATGATTTAGCTAATTCCAAAGAAGGATTGAAATCGTCGCCTCCAAAAGGTTCATAGCCTGTGATTAACACTACCTTTTTATCATCCATAATACTCATCCTTTCATTTATATTTTAAGTAAAACTACTTTACTTTCTCATTATTCTTTTAGTTTCCAATACATTGCTCTACTTTTGAAACAACTGTATTAATCTCGGCAGTTTTAAAGTCTTTGTGTGTTATCATACGAACTTCGAATTCACCAACGGGTTTTGCTTTTATACCTAATGAAAGCAAATTGTCACAAAATTCGGCTGCCTTAATGTTTACCGCTTTCAAATCAATGTGGATTACATTGGTCTGCACTTGTTCCATATCAATACCTAAACCAACTTTTTGCAAACAACTGGCAAGAATCTTGGCGTTCTCATGATCCTCATCTATCCTATCGACCATTTCCTCTAAACCTACGATGCCGGCAGCTGCCATTATCCCGCCTTGGCGCATGCCTCCGCCTATCATTTGTTTCATTCTTCTGGCTTTCGCTATAAATTCTTTTGAGCCCAATAAAAGCGACCCAAATGGGCTGCCAAGCCCTTTACATAGACAAACGCCCACCGCGTCTACAGATTGATTAAGTTTGTCCACAGTAATGCCCAGTGCCACAGCTGCATTAAAAATTCTTGCTCCGTCCATATAAACTTTTATATCATGCTCATCAGCTATTTTTTTAACTTCGGCTATATAATCAGGCTTAACTACCAGACCTCTGTTTAAATCAAAAGTATTTTCTAAACAAATCAAAGTTGTTGGAGCAGTCTGTATCTGAGCTGTGTGTATTTCTTTTTCTAATTCCTTTAGGTCATACATGCCGTTAATCGCTTGAATTGGTCTGGCTTGTACACCACAAACGCTGGCAAGACCGGCAACTTCCAAATTATATATATGCGCTCTGTTATGGACAATAATCTGATCTCCTTTATTGCAAAAAGTCAAAACTGCAACTTGGTTACTCATTGTTCCAGAAGTCAGAAATAAACCGGCTTCCTTCCCGAACATTTCTGCGCCTAAGGCTTCAAGCCTTTTTACTGTTGGATCTTCGCCCAGTATATCATCCCCAACAACCGCATCCCGCATTGCATCCCGCATGCGCTCCGTAGGATGTGTAACAGTATCACTGCGTAAATCTATAATTCTCTCCATTAAACCCCTCCTTTATATGGATTAATAAGATTTTGTCTGTTTTTATAATATACCCTCGGGTACTTTGTTCAATAGTATTGCTAATAATGCCCCTCTTACAAGCATACCGTTATATGTCTGACGGAAATAAGCAGCACCTTCATAATCATCAAGATCTTCAGAAAGCTCACCGACTCTCGGCAAATGGTGCATGACCGTAACTATCTTTGAAGCTTCGTTAATTACTGCTTTATCTACTACATAGGCTCCTGCTATCTTTTCATATTCCGAAGCATCCATTCTTTCTTTTTGTATTCTGCTAATATACAGTACATCAGCGTCTTTCACAGCTTCCTTCAAATTATCTGTTTGAGTATATTTGACTCCTCTTTCCTTCACTATGTCTAAAATCCACTGGCTTGTATCAAATCCTGTTGGGTTTACAAAGATAAATTCTACATCAAAATTTGATAGACCAAGTGTTAATGAATTGGTTGAACGCGTATGTTTAAGATCCCCAACCATAACTACCTTTAGTCCATCCAATGTACCTCTTTCTTTATATATTGTCAGCATATCCAAAAGTGTTTGTGTTGGGTGTTCGTTAGAGCCATCACCTGCATTTAAAATGGGTACTTTAGAATATTTCGCAGCTAACTCGGCTGCACCAACTTCAAAATGTCTCAGAGCTATTGCATCTACATAATTGTCTATTGTTCTTATTGTGTCCTGTAAAGTTTCCCCTTTCCATACTGAGGTTGTCGTTTGTGCATCAGCAACTGAAACTACCTTGCCTCCGAGTCTCAGCATTGCCGTCTCAAAGGATAGTCTGGTTCTTGTGCTCGGTTCATAGAACATTGTACCTAATACTTTACCCTCTAAAGGCTTTAATTTACTTTTTCCGGTCATAATGTCTTCTATGCCGATTGCAACTTTTAAGACTTCCTCGATGTCCTGCCGTGTTAAATTTTTGATTCCTGTTAAATGATTTTTGATTGACATTTTATCTTCTCCTTTTAATATTATTGCTATTTAGAAAACAAAGGCCTTTGTGTTAAAAATACAAATTTACAAATTATAAGCGATTAAGCTTGCATTGTATAAATTCTCTTTAACTATAGCCTTTTCCTTTGGATTAGATAACATAGATAAGCCTATAATTTAAAAAAATATTGTGCATACGCACAATATTTAATATTATATTTGCCCTCATTATTTGTTTGTAATTCTCATATAATGACCCGTGACCCCAATAACTATTCTAAATAATATTTAGAAGCCTTTATGCTTATTTGCCAGTTCCACATAATCCAGTGCCCTCTTTTTATGGATTTCTATTTCCTCCTCCGATAATTCCTTTACCACCTTGGCGGGAGTGCCCATAATCATAGTATTGGACGGAATCCGTTTCCCAGGCGGCACGACTGAGCCGGCGGCAATTATTACGTTGTCGCCTATTTCGGAACCGTTTAATATTATAGAGCCCATGCCTACAAGAACATAATCTCCGACAGTGCATGCGTGAATTATTGCATTATGCCCAATTGTTACATTATCACCTATAATAGTGGGATAATTACCGTCTATATGAACTGTCGAATTATCCTGAATATTTGTATTCTCACCAACGATAATATAATTGTCATCGCCCCGGATGACTGTACCATACCACATGTTCGCATTTTTCTTTAATTCCACTCTACCTATTATTGAAGCATTACCTGCAACATAGCAGCTTTCGTGAATCTTTGGTTTGTGTCCCATGTATTCAACTATCATAGCAAATCTCCTTTTATGTATTCTAGATGAAATTATATCATGAATTCCTTTGAAATTCATAATATAATCTGCAAAAAACATTTCTTAACTATAATTTTTTTAGTATAAATATGCATTATTTTTACTAAAGTACTTGTCAAATATTATCACATATTGTAAAATGAAGTGTAATATATCAATAATATATTTAAAATATAATAATAATATACTTCCTTTAATTTATACTATTCTTTATCGAAGAAAGGGGTGAGATTAATGGATAAAGAACCAAGAAAAGCTTATATGGATCGCATTAACAGGCTAAAGCACAGAGTGTTGAGCACGAGACCGGAAGTTGATTTAGAAAACGCGAGAATTTTAACAGAGAGCTTTATGGAAACTGAGGGAGAGCCTTTTGTAATTCAAAAAGCAAAAGCCTTTAAAAAACAATGCGAAGAAAAGACAGTTACTATTTGGGATGATGAGCTTATTGTCGGCTGTTCCGGAAGCAAGATTCGAGGAGGCATTCTATGTGCAGATACTTGCTGGTCTGTCTTAAATGAGGAACTGGATACTATAAGTAAAAGGAGATATGATCCTTTTTTTCTGAGTCCGGAGGACCGTGAGGTATTCAAAAACGTTATCAAGCCTTATTGGAAAGGCAAATCAAATTACGAGGCTTGGCTTAAGCAAATCCCTCAAGATACAAAGACTTTGCGCGATAACGGAGTTGTCTATATAAATAGAAAAGCTGTCAGAGGATGGGGAGAAACTACAGCAGGTTACGAATGGCTGATTACGAAAGGCACCGAAGGCATTAAAGAGGAAATACAAAAAAGAAAAAATAGGCTTGATATCACTGTTCCGGGAGATTATGAAAAGGATTATTACCTTACATCTCTTCTAATTGCAGCAGATGGAATAAAAACTTTGGCAAAGCGTTACAGCGATGAAGCACTTCGTTTGGCCAATCTGGAAAGAGACGATAAAAGAAAAGCTGAGCTAATGGAGATATCAGCCACATGTAGCCATGTGCCTAAATATCCCGCCAGGACTTTTAGAGAAGCCCTTCAAGCCTTATACTTTTACCATATATGCATTTTTATGGAGCAAAATGCCGCTTCCTACAATCCCGGAAGGATGGATCAGTATCTATACCCTTATTATAAAAAGGATATTCTAGATAACCTCATTACGAAGGAAGATGCCCAGGAGCTGTTAAACTGCTTATGGGTAAAATTCAGCGAACCTTGTTTGTTTCAGGATGCTGTCACTGCCGAGTTTGCCGCCGGATATCCCATGTTTCAAAATGTCAGCATAGGAGGAGTGGATTCCTTTGGAAGAGACGCCGTCAACGATTTATCTTATTTGATATTGCAAGCAACGGCAGAGGTCCAGATGTACCAACCTTCCCTGTCGGTTAGATATAATCTGGCAAAGAATTCCGGTGAGTTTCTAAGAAAAATAGTTGAGGTTATTAAATTGGGTACAGGTTTTCCTGCTTTTTTCAATGATGATATCGGTATACGCATGCTGATGAATAAAGGCATACCTTCAAAAGAAGCTTTAAATTGGAATCCATGCGGTTGTGTCGAAACCAATTTGGAAGGTCGTCTTCGCCATTATACTGCCCTTGCTGATATTAATTTAGGCAGTATGGTGGAATTCGCCCTCCTTGACGGAATGCATAGAAAAAGTAAAAACTATATCTCTGAAAGAACCGGCAATCCAGAAAGCTTTAATACTTTTGAAGAGTTTCTGGATGCTATTAAGAGGCAGATTTCCTATGCTGTTCGTGCTGTTGTAAAAGGCAGCCATGTTATAGATGAGATATGCATGAACAGACCCGTCCCTGCATTGTCCTTAACTTTCAAAGATTGCATAGAAAATGCCAAAGACTATGCCTGGGGCGGAGCAAAGTATAATACGGGCAACGGAATTATACTTATCGGTGTGGCGGACCTGATAAACAGTATTGCCGCTATCAAAAACATTGTCTATGATAGAAAACAGATTCCCATGAAGGAAATGCTGGAAGCCCTTGACAAGGATTTTCAAGGTTTTGATTATATTAAAAGGCTTTGCCTTGAAGCTCCTAAATATGGTAATGATATTTCTGAAGTTGATGCTTTTGCCGGAGAACTTTTTACTTTCATTGCTGATGAAATAGAGAAGTATAGCAGCAAATTTGGTAAGATGACCCCGGGTATACTTCCTGTCTCAGGGAACACTCCTTTCGGCTTGGAAGTGGGAGCTCTTCCTTCAGGCAGAAATGCCTGGAGACCTTTAGCTGACGGAGTAAGCCCCAGTGGCGGAACTGACTTCAGCGGACCAGGAGCTATATTAAAATCCGTGTCAAATATTCCCCATGACCGTTTTGTTCAAGGTACTTTACTAAACATGAAAATTGATCCTTCTTTGCTATCTACAGAAAACGGTATTAAACAGCTTATGGCACTATTAAGAAGCATGTGCAGTCTCGGTGTTTACCATATTCAGTTTAATATAATTGACAATGAAAAACTTATTAATGCCCAAAAAAATCCTGATCAGTATAAGGGTTTGCTGGTCAGAGTTGCCGGATATACCGCATATTTTGTTGAATTAGGAAAAGATGTTCAAGATGAGATTATTGGGCGCACCACACAACAAGGAATCTCTGTGGGGTGATGAATATGAATTCTTTTTTAAATGATAAAGGAATGATATTAAGAATTGAAAAAACTTCTATCCATGATGGGAGTGGTCTGAGAACTGTTGTTTTTATAAAAGGCTGCCCTTTGAGATGTTGGTGGTGTTCAACTCCTGAATCACATAATATGGAAATAGAAAAAGGTTATTTATATGATAAATGTACCGGCTGCAGTGTTTGTATAAAATCCTGTCCTGAAGGCGCTTTAACACTATCCTTGGATAATAAAATTAATATTTCTAAAGATAAGTGTAATATGAATTTAGCCTGTTATGAAAAATGTCCTTCTAGCGCCTATAAAAAGTACGGAAGAATCATTACCGTTGACGATTTGGTTAAAGAAATCGCAAAGGACGAAATCTTTTACTATCACTCTGATGGCGGAGTTACCTTCAGCGGCGGTGAGCCTTTAATACAAGCTAAATTCGTATCAGAAGTTATGAAGCAATGCAGAAGAAGAGGTATAAATACCGCAATGGAAACAAGCCTGTTTGCTCCTTTTACCCAAATAGAAAAAGTTCTTCCTTATTTAGATGTCTTGTACGTTGATATCAAGCATATGGATAATGAAAGCCATAAGAAATATACGGGAGTAAACAATAGTTTAATATTGAAAAATATATTAAAGGTTGATAGTTTATCATATCCTATTAAAATCTTTGTTAGAATTCCGCTGATTCCCTTTATCAACGATTCCGAGGAAAACCTATTATCAACCATTGAATTTTGCAAAGGAATTCACAGATTACAAGGAATAGAGCTGTTGCCTTATCACAGATTAGGTGTGGATACTTACAGGACTCTCGGTTTGAGATATAAACTGACTAATATAGCAATTCCAACAGTGGAAAGGATACAGGAAGTCGCAGCTTTTATGTCCTCTAATAGTCAAGGTATCCTTATCCGTACCGGCGGAGGCTTTTCCTAATAGTATTAAATTCAGGGGGGAACTACATGAGAGATAGTGATATTGCCTATGATAGGATTAAAAAACTAATAATGACGGCAGAACTTAAGCCCGGTGAAATAATTGTGGAATCTGAACTTATGGAGCGTTTTAATATGGGAAGAACGCCTATAAGAGAAGCTTTAAGCAGGCTTTCTTGGGATGAACAAGTGAGAACAATACCCAGAAAGTGCTTTTTAGTCAGCGAATTTCCTCTGGAAAAAATGGAGTCTATATACCAAATGAGGTTGACTTTAACAGCTTTGGAAGGAGAGCTAGTGACAAAAAAAGCGACTGCAGATGATATCATCTGTTTAAGGCAGGTAGTGAAGGATACTATCAATGAAACAGAACATGTAAAAAAAGTCATGTGCGAAAGAGAGTTTCATAGGACAATTTCCAAAACAACAAGAAACTTTTTATTGGAAAAAACAATGAATAATGTAACAGACTTATGTATCAGGTTTATGTTTTTAAACAAACAGTATTTGGCTTTTATAGATAAATCCGTAACAGAAGAATTGGAGGAAATTATTAATAATATCGAAGCAAGAAACGTTTCAGAAACTGTAAGGCTTTTGACTAACCATGTTAAAGACTTCCAATCAATTTTTATGGGAACTGAGGTATTTAAGTAAAAAAGGGCTGTAATAGCCCTTTTTATAACTTTACAAAATTTCCTGAGTATAAGAAATAAATATATTTTTCCTCTACTATTTTATCTCCTATCCTCTCCAATGCCTTTGTGTAATAATCCATTTGCACTTTGTATCTTTTATACGCAAGCTCTTCTTCGTTTCCATCTACATAATCTGTCTTGTAATCAACCAAAATAGCTTTGCCATCTTCAATAAAATAACAGTCTATAACGCCTTGTAATAAAATCCTTTCATCTAAGTCTGAATAATCTTTATCAGAAAATACTTCCTCAGGCTTTATTTCCATATTAAAAGGCATCTCTCTATATACTTCATCAGCTTTCCTTATCCTTTTGCCCAAATCCGAATTGAAAAATCTATATATATTATAAGCGTTAACAACCTTACTTTGCTCCCGGGTTATAAACTCTTCTATGACTAGCTGCTCTATTTGAGCCTTTATACTTTCAACACTATCTATCTTAGTCAAGTCTAAGTGCTGCATCACATAATGCATAATACTGCCCCGTTTTGCCGCACTTATTGTCCTTTCCTCCTCCATAAAAACAGGCTTTTTTATGTATTGTCTTTTGAACAGCTCCTTTGTGTATTCCTCCTCCTCGCCTTTCATCCTTTTTAGTTCCGTAACTGATAGCTTTACCGGCAACGAGGTTGCTTTCCTAAAGGGATAGAACCAATCCAGTCTTTTAGATATTTCTCCGACAAAGCTTCCAGAGCCCTTATTAAGCTCCAAATTCCCTTTTAATGCTTTGATATCAAGGGCTTCATCTTTCACATCAATAGACTTCAATAGCTCTTCCTTGTGCCAAACTCTTACTTTCCAGGGGAACGCTTTTTTAAAGCCGGTACTGCCTGATGCCTCTATGTTTCTTAAATTAGTATGCCTTGCCAAAGCCAAGCCTACCCAGTCTAAAAACCTTCTTCCGCTTATAACCATATAAGCCGGCAATTTTTCCATTGTAAAACCTAGGACTTCATCCCATTTTGATAAGGACCTCACAAGGTTTTTATCAAAGCCTGTAATGATAAGCTTTTCCTTTGCCCTGGTCATTGCCACATAGAGGATTCTCATTTCCTCAGATAATGTCTCACGCTTTATTTTATGTTTTATGGCAGTCTTGGGTAAAGTAACATAGGTTATTCTTCTCTTTAAATCCACTAAATCTGTACCAAAGCCCAAATCCTGGTGAAGAAGCATGGATTTCCTTGTATCTTGCATATTAAAAGCTTTGCCTACGCCGCCAAGTATAACTATAGGAAACTCCAATCCCTTGCTTTTGTGAATGCTCATAATTCTCACAACATTATCTTTCTCCCCAAGAATTTTCGCATTACCCATATCACCGCTTCCCACTCTCAGCTTTTCTATAAAATTAATGAAGTTAAACAAGCCTTTAAAGCTTGTGTCTTCGTATTGCTTTGCTCTTTCAAAAAGTATATGCAAATTTGCTTGTCTTTGGTGCCCTCCCGGCATTGCCCCAACATAGCTTAAGAAACCTGTTTCATTATATAAATACCAAATAAGCTCATCCGTCGGCATATGCAGCGCCTTTTCCCTCCATAAAGTGAGGTCAGATATGAATGCGGTAGCTTTTTTACTGATTTCACCGTCATCCTTTACTGCCAATTGCAATGCATCATAAAAGGAGGCTTTTTTATCAATATTCCTAACATCCATAAGCTCCTGAGAAGTAAATCCACCTATAGGAGATTTTAAAACAGCTATAAGAGGTATGTCCTGCAAAGGATTATCTATGATTTGAAGCAAGGACAATATAATCTGGACTTCCATCCTTTTGAAATAGCCCGTGCCTGTGTCTGCAAAAACCGGAACACCCATGGACTCCAGCTCTTCTTCAATGGTTTCCGCCCAGTTTTTCACCGTTCTCAGCAATACCACAATGTCCTTGTAATCCGCATTTCTCCATGCCTTTAAATCCTTATCATATATCCTGAAGGCTTCTTCTTTCCCTTCACCCACAAGCTCCTTTATCCTTCTGCCGATTATTCTTGCCTCTCCTTGGATATCTTCCAAGTCCTCCTCTATTTCCTCTTCCCCATCAACTTTCTCAATTGATTCTTCTTCCTTTTCTTCCTCTATGTCTGCTGTCAGCACTTCTTTCTCAGACAGATCAAGTATATGCAGCTCTATAGCATTTGCCTCACCCCTTTGGTTTTTATCCTCCGGAAAAGTTGCTCCATAGTTTAGAAACTCCTTTTCGCCATAGTCTATTTCACCAATATACTCTGTCATGAGCTGCCTGAAAAAAAAGTTGACCCCCGTTATTATTTCTTCTTTGCTCCTGAAATTTTTGTACAGCATTACCTTTCTATCCAGGGCATCATCGGCATCCGAGTATCTGGAGTATTTATCCAAAAAAAGCTCCGGCTTGGCTTGTCTGAACCTGTATATACTTTGCTTTACATCCCCTACCATAAACATGTTGGGTTTACCTATATCTCTTCTTGAAATTACGCTAAGTATAACCTCCTGAACCATATTGCTGTCCTGGTATTCATCTATCATTATTTCTTCGTACTTATCTCTTAAGCTTAAAGCAACAGGCGACGGCGCTATATTGCCCTGTTCATCTGCTTCCGTCAGGATTTTCAAGCTGAAATGCTCCAAATCGTTAAAATCAATTACGCCTTTTTCCTTTTTTGCTAGGGAATACACTTCATCAAATTTCATTACTAATTCACATAAATATTTTATCAAAGGCTGTAAAGTGGCTAAATCCCCCTTGATTTCACTTTCATTGCAACTAAAAAATTCATCCCTCAGTTTATATATTTTTTCTTTAGCATCCTTTCTCGAAGCCTTTAATATCTCATAGGAAGCCATATCGCCATCCTTTGTAGGTCTTTTCTGAGTTTCAAACTTAATATCCTCAAATAGCATAGCAACGCTATCCCAGTTTTGCCCTTCATGATATATTAATCTTTCTGTATTCTTTATATCATAGAATAGCTGCGCTTCACATTTTTCCAGCCCATAGCCTTCTCCTGCAATGCTGAGGGCTTTTTTGAGGGTGGTTATACACCCATAAAGCTCTAGATTAACTAATTCCAAAATAATTTTTGCCCACTTTGTATTAATAAAATCAAAATCTTCATTTATCTGATAACAATCCGTCATATTTTTAAGCCATTTATCTGGCCAGGGTATGCTTTGAACAAAATTATAGGTTTCTAAAACCATTTCCTTAAGACTGTTGTCATCCTTATTGCCGCTATAGGAGTTGAGAAGCTTATAAAAAGAATCTTCCCCTTTATCGTATTGAGCTTCAAAAAGCTCATCCAGAGCCTCAATCTTTAATAGCAGGCTCTCCGTGCCATCGGCAATTCTAAAATCCGGCGCCAGGTCCAGCTTATAGTAATTGTTTTTCAGAACATCCATGCAAAAGGAATGTATAGTTGTAATACCTGCTTTAGGCAAAAGAAGCAGTTGCTTTTGAAGTCTTTTTGAATCCGGCTCCTTTTCTACTGCTTTGTCCAGGGCTAGTGCAATCCTCTCCCTCATTTCCGCTGCGGCTGCATTAGTAAAGGTCACTACCAGCATATTATCTATATCTGCTGGATTTTTATCATAAATAATCCGCTGAATTATCCTTTCCACCAGTACAGCAGTTTTCCCCGCGCCGGCTGCTGCCGCAACCAAGAGGTCGCAATCTCTATCCTTTATTGCCCTTAGCTGTTCATCAGTCCATTTAGTCAATTGCCTCACCACCTTTGCAACTATTGACCATCAGCTCCCAAGCCTTATCATTTTTATAGTCTTTTAAAACTCTATACTTATTCCCTCCAACATTTGACTCAAACCGGCATATTGGAGAATAAGGGCAGTAGGTACATGAAGTAAATTTATTTTTCTTATAGGGTGATATTGATATATTCCCTTTATTAATTTCTCTTGAAATACTTATCAAGGAGTCCATTGCATAGGATTTGAGCACTTCAAATTGCTCAATAGTGGCTATTGAGGAGTTTTTGCCCAAGGTGCCGTCATTATTAAGCCGTGCCGGTATTATCATAGACGTGCCGGCTATACTCCTATCCATTTCCTTTACGATAGCTGTATCTGCTAAAATGAGCCCCCGCATTTTCATATTTTTCTTTATTTCTTTTTCTATATTCTCATCCGTTTCTTTCCTATCAACCTTTATTAATGGCTCATCCAGCTTAAAATAGAGCATCCCGGCTGGCAGTAGTTTATCCCCATAACCTTTGATTCCTTTTTCCCAAATAGCGCTTAGGTAAAGAATTAACTGAAGCTGCAATCCATGGTATACATCAGATAGCCTAAAGCTCTTGCTTCCTGATTTATAATCGACTATCCGAACATAGCTTTTATCTTCTTTTTCTAATAAATCTATTCTGTCTATTCGTCCTGTAATTACAACCTCTCCGCCCTCAGGCAAATTAAGGGTAATGGCAGGCAAGTCTCCTTCACCAAAAGCCGCTTCATACATTATAGGCTCAAAGCCACTTTCCTTGGCATGCTCCACTATAAGCCACACAGACCTTTTAACTATACCTTTTAACCTTTCCTTTAAATATTCATATCGTTTAGTTCTTTTTAAAGGCAATCCCGATGCGTTTTCTACTATGTCCTCAACGAGATAATCAATTTTTTTGTTGCTCCATTCTTCCTTTACATCTGCCCATTTTAAATTATCCTTTATCAAATCCTCGGAAAAGCGGCTTATAACAAGGTGTAAAAAGCTGCCTATATCAGGGGCTTCCAGCTTCATCATTCTTCTTTCCTTTGCTTTTAAGCCATATTGAACATAGTAGGAAAAAGGACAGGAATTATATTTCTCCAATCTTGAAACTGATGTATACAGCTTATCGCTATCCCCCGCTAAGTTATCCTTTAAAGGTATTTCTTCATTACTATAGACTAAACCTCGGGTTATGAGCTCCAGTTTATCCTTCCACTCCGATTTTTTTAAAAACCATGAATAAACATCCTTCCATAACTCATTTTCAACATTTTTACCTTCTGCCAGGCTTCTTAAAGCAGATATCAGCATATTAAAGGTGGGTAGAATTGCAGTTATATTTTCTATGGCTTTCTTTTCTTCCCTAGCCGTACTAATCCTCTCCATATTGGGAAAAATTCTTTTTAGCTTGTTGACTACGGTGGAGGGTCTCAGCCCTTTACCTTCGGAGTCACCGATAGGATAACTGATGATTAAATACTCCCCTGTTTTAGTTAAAGAGCTGTATAATAAAAATTGTTCATCAAAGGCTTGAGCCCCCGTATCCGGTGCTAATTCAACCCCAAGAGTTTTTAAAATGCCTCGTTCTTTATCGGATAGCATTCCTTCATCCTTTGTCACAGCAGGTATTATCCCGTCATTGGCTCCTAAGATGAAGAGAACCTTTATCTCGTGGCTTCTCCATCGGTCTATGCTGCCAACAAGTACCTCATCCACCGCATGAGGTATGAGGCCCATGCTGTATTCTGCAAAGCCTAAATCCAGAGTATCATAAAACTCTTCCAGTTTTAGCGTTTCGCCACCTTTAACCTCTACAATCTGATCGAGAATATCTACAATCATATCCCAAATCTGTCTATACCCGTCGGCCAGTTCCAATTCTCCCTCTTCTTTGTATCTATTCTCCAGCTCCTCTATTTTCTCTGATATTCCTATATCCAATAGAAATTCATATAAATACCGGCAAAGATCCTCAACCTTTTTTGATGACTTGGCTTTCTCTTTAAAAGTAATAATAGGCTTAACTACTGACAATCGAATATCATTTATTCTCTTTATCAATTCCAATTCTTCTTTTTCCGGTTCTTTTCCATCAATAGTATATTCTATTCTATAATCCCAGGGCTCACTTTGGTACCATTTACTGCCTCTTATTCCGTTAGCCAAAACATAGTTTTCTAATACATCTATATCCTCTGAACTTAGTCTATTAGCATAGTCGGAAGGAGCTTCAGAATCCTCGCCTACCTCGCTATTATACTCGGGACTATCCGGTGTAATGCTCTGGGTTTTTGATATAAGACCTGTTTTTAAATATCTGAATATAGACTCGTAGCTGAAATTTTTAATCAGAATTTGTAAAATAGATAAGACCAGAAGAGTAAGGGGATGCTCCGTTACGGCGCGCTTTTTATCTATAAAAAAAGGTATATTGTATTGAGGGAATATTATCCTTATGAGCTTCTCATAATCATCCAGATTTCTCATTATAACTGCCATATCTTTATATCTGATATTCTTCTCCCTGCAATAGTTAACGATGGCAATAGCAGTGTTTTCCACCTCATTGTATGGGTTAGCGGCGGAATAAACTTTAATATTATCGGTTTCCTCTTTAAAAACTTTATAGGGGTATTTGAATAAAAATTCCTCCATATGCTGCAATGCTTTGCTATCTTTGTATCTTTGAGGAATGCTTTGGTTTAACCCAACAGGCTTTTCCACTTTAATATTCAAATCCTGCGCAGTTTTATTAAGCCTATATGCCGTATACTTTATGGAGGAAAAAACATCAACATCCTGTATCTGTTCACAATCTATAAGACAATCAGTGCAAAGGCTAATATTTATCCCCTTTGTTGTTTGTAATAATTCAGCGATTATTTCATATTCCTGTGGAGTAAAGCCGGAAAATTCATCAATCCAAATCTCCGAATCCTTTAAATATTTGCTTTTACTGATACAGTTTTTTAGCAAAGTTAAATCATCATCAGTATCTATATACCTTTGATGCAGTATTTCCTCATACCTTGAATAAATTAAAGTCAAGTCTTCCAGCTTATCCTTTAAGAATCTGTCCTCTATTTTATCCGTAGTCTCCTCCAATATTTCAGGGTTAACATTATATCTTTTGAATTCTGAGAGCATACCGGATAGCTTATTTACAAAACCTTTTTGACCGGCGGATCTTCCAAAGGCTTTAAAGCTATCTCTGTGCTTACTCAATACACTATGTATTATCATAGCTTTACCCGCATTATTCACATGTTGCTTCGCAGAACCTCCTACCTCATCCATTATCTTTCGTGCCAGTCTTTTAAAGCTTAAAACCTCCGGTTTTCCCATACCCAGGCCACCTAAGGCTTGTGCCATTCTTCTTTCACCTTGGAAAGAAAACTGCTCCGGCACTATCAAAATTAAAGGTCCTATCGCGCCCTCTTCCCATCTGTTTTTTATTTCATCAATACATGCTTTGCTTTTGCCGCTTCCTGCTTTGCCATAAATAATGCGCAAGCTCATTTTATCACCGCCAAATAAATTGAATTATCCACTCGTTTCCAACTATTATAGCACAATTTTGCTACATAATAAAAGACTCACGGTGCCATTCCAAAATCACTGACAAATACATGTTTCCCAAAAAAAGTCACTCTGAACGAAGTGAGGAATCATGTTTTACCAACACATTAAGATTCCTTGCTAACGCTCAGAATGACAATAAAGTAACTTTTTCAGTGGTCTCAGTCAGTCACCGCGAGTCATTTTGTAGTCTTATATGATCTTTCGTATTTATTCTTCGTAAACAATAACTGCTTCTTTAGTACTGTTTATCCAATCTACTTTGCAGTTTAAATTTTCTGCTGCGAATCTAACAGGCACATAGGTTCTGCCGTCTTTTGCCACCGGAGCTATATCCATTTCTTTTGCTGCTCCGTTTACTTTTATATCTGTTTTGCCCAGCCACATTTCAACTTTATTCCCTCTTGCATTTAGTGTTATTAGACTTGTTCCCCCGTCCCAGCCTACGGTTCCGCCCATAGCCTCAACAACTGCTCTTATTGGAACCATTGTTCTTCCTGCCAATACTATAGGTGAAGTTCCTCGCCCCGGATCCACTTCTTCTTCTACTCCGTCTTTGCTCATATAAGGACTATCCAATTTCAGCATGATAAAATGCTTGAAATGTCCCGGTTTATAGATTTGACCTCCCGTAGTCACTACAAAAGTAGCTATTACATCTCCCAGTTTTTCCTCTATTCCTTGATAAGGATTTGCTTCAGCCAATACAGGTTTTACAGAATAATAATAAGTCGTATTAGGCTCGACATTTACATCAGCATAGGATGTGCTGGTGATATAGAAATCCGTTACTGATATTCCTAATTGTCCTTGATTTTTAGACCTATATAATCTGTATCCAAGTATATTTGCAACTTCTGGCCACATTATTCTTGCTCCTGATTCAAAAACTTCGGCTCCTTTGTCTGTCGATGCCGGTGTGGATGGAGGTGTAGCAGGTTGCGTCGGTGTTGATGGTGCCGGCAATACTTCAGTAATTCTTTTTCCGCCTTCCCAATTACCCCAGGAGCCCGAAGAACCATAACGCCATTTACCGGAAAAACTCTTTCCATCATCAGACATTGTAAATTCAATGTCCCCTGCATCATTTGGAGGTGCATATTTTGGGGATTCAGCCCATGTTCCTATTAGTTTATTACCATTAATAGTGCCTGATATTTTTCCTTTGTCATGGGTATAGTCCCCGGTTACAACAGAACTGTTTTGTGTCAGAACCATCTTTCCCCAATTAGTATCCCATTCTCCGGTCCAAGAGTACTTGCCAAAATCTATGCTTTCATTTGATGATGTAGCTGTAGGCTGTGCAGAAACTATAATAGATAGTCCGCTTAACAAACTAAAAACGATAGTTAATGCGATAAACAACGATAAATTTTTCTTCATTTTTTTCTCTCCTCTATTTTTATTTTTACTAAAATTTCTGCCCATATCCTATTGCCGCTAGAAGGATATAACCATTCAAGAATGCATTTTTTTAAAAGATGAATGTTTTCCCTATCCCATAATTATTCCTCTTTCGATATAATTTTAGATTTTAACGTGACGCTTAAAAACTAAGTGATATTAATCTAGAATAAAAGGGTTAATCCCGGTTTCAAATTGGAATTTTTCAGATATTTCTTTTACCTTGGCCTTTTCTGCTATTCCGTGCAGCAATTTAATATTTCTTCTTTTGTTATCCTTTTCATAGGTTATACTTATAACTTTGTTTGAGATAACCACTTCCTTTAGTTGTATTCCTTCCACATTAAACCTTATAATCTTTGTTCCCACCAATATACCAAAACAAGATATTATAAATTCAATACTATTATTTGAAAAACAATCATCCACTGCTGCTTGAATATCGAATATCTTGTTTTCGACAATTAATAAAGCATATCTATAGTTTCTATACTCAGATAAAAATAAAGTAAATACTATTAAAAATACAAGAAGAAATATAGCAAAGACAATGACAATGCTAATTTTACTGTGTTCAATCATTCTTGCATAAAATGTTATTAAAAATACGAATGATGTAACCAGTAAAATAAAATAAAAGCTTAGTCTTTGCTTTATTCCTTCCACAATACATTTCTCCTTTAGGCTCACGGGGCTCTATCCAAGAGCCCCCATGAGTCGCAAAATCCCACGAATTTATTCTTCGTAAACAATAACCGCTTCTTTAGTACTGTTTATCCAATCTACTTTGCAGTTTAGATTTTCTGCTGCGAATCTAACAGGTACATAGGTTCTGCCGTCTTTTGCCACCGGAGCTATATCCATTTCTTTTGCTGCTCCGTTTACTTTTATATCTGTTTTGCCCAGCCACATTTCAACTTTATTCCCTCTTGCATTTAGTGTTATTAGACTTGTTCCCCCGTCCCAGCCTACGGTTCCGCCCATAGCCTCAACAACTGCTCTTATTGGAACCATTGTTCTTCCTGCCAATACTATAGGTGAAGTTCCTCGCCCCGGATCCACTTCTTCTTCTACTCCGTCTTTGCTCATATAAGGACTATCCAATTTCAGCATGATAAAATGCTTGAAATGTCCCGGTTTATAGATTTGCCCTCCCGTCGTCACTACAAAAGTAGCTATTACATCTCCCAGTTTTTCCTCTATTCCTTGATAGGGGTTTGCTTCAGCCAATACAGGTTTTACAGAATAGTAATAAGTCGTATTAGGCTCAACGTTTACATCAGCATAGGATGTGCTGGTGATATAGAAATCCGTTACTGATATTCCCAATTGTCCTTGATTTTTAGACCTATATAATCTATATCCAAGTATATTTGCAACTTCTGGCCACATTATTCTTGCTCCTGATTCAAAAGCTTCGGCTCCTTTATCTGACGATGTCGGTGCGGATGGTACAGTCGATTCAGCCGGGGGCTGCGTTGTCTGTGTTGAAATAATGGTTATAGTGGTTTCTGTAGGGAAAGTGCCTACTGTACTACTCATTTCCTGCCATTCGTAAACATACCTAACTCCCATTAATTTTTTCACACCCCAGAAGCCAACATAAACACCTTTTCTTTGATTCTCCGTATAGCCTTTTCCAAAATCCTCAATTACCATATCAAATGTGCCATTTCTTTGCAGCAGCTCATGTCCGCCATAACCAAATTTGGCATACCTTTCCTCCGTCCCGTTAGGAAGAATAATCTTTGCTTCTTCACTGCTTGCTGTTCCATAACCAAGCTCAAGATCAGGTGCATCCATTTTCATGTAAGGGTAAAGAGAATCAGTCCTATTACCAAATACTCTCTTTATTGCTTCCTGTTCTACCTTTACAACTAACCTTCCGTTTGGCTGTATGACTTGAGGTAAATCGCTCCATCTATATATGGCATGAAGATTACTATAATTTGTTTTGTCATAAGGATCATTTATAATTGATTCTAATTCCACTGTGTTATTCCCCATACTGCTTTTACAATTCCACAAACCGCTGCTTTCTTCGTTGTTTTCGGGAGGTATGGGAAAATAGTGTGTCTCAACTAAAACCCATTGATGATTCCCATCGGCGGAAACTACTATAGAAAGTCCGCTTACTAAACTAAAAACGATTGTTAATGCGATAAATAACGATAATTGTTTCTTCATTTTTTCTCTCCTCTATTTTTATTTTTGATTTACTCTTTTGTTAAAGAATTAATGCTATCCCCCTTATCAAAAAGTTTTAAATTAAATTAAAATAATTTTAAATAATATTTAATACATCATAGTTTATTTTTATTAAATAGCCGACACCCAAAGAGGGTGATTTTATATATATAAATAAAAAAACCTCACCCGTAATGGGTGAGGAGCTAGTCTATTAGCTATTTCCCTATTATTAAATCCATGAGCTCGACTTTACTTTTTACTTCTAACTTTGAATATATATTTTTCACATGTGTTTTCACTGTATTCTCACTTAAACAGAACTCATTTGCTATCATTTTATATGTTCTCCCTTTTAAAAGCAATTCGGCAATCTGGCTTTCCCTTTGGGTTAGCTTACCCATTTCAATTAGAAAGGAAATGTTTTTATTCTGCTTAACCTCTTCCATTTCATAAAAGGTAGTTAGAAACGCATGATTCCTCAATAAGTTTAGTAAGTATTTGTGAAGAATTGGCAATATCATCAAAGTAATAAAAATAACAACAAACGCAATTATCGTTGTGGTATTCCTTATGTTTTTTTCATCATATATATTCACTATGAAGCTGCCTGCCAAAATACCTAGAACATTAGCGGAAAGTCCCACCCCAAAAACCCGCGATGGGTTATCATGATAATCCAACATTTCTCCTAATATACTCCACCAGAATAAGTCATAAACTCCACAGGCACCCAGCATAAGAGTATTGATCACTAAATAACTGCCGGCAGATCTACCTAATGTCATAAACGCTAAAAATGAAAATCCCATCATAGCAATAGCAACATATAACATATAATTATGATTAATTTTTTCCGGCAAGTTTTTCATAATATATATTGCAGCAATATAAGGAATAGCCCAATACCAGCTAACAAGCCATCTTAAGTGCTCAAATGCAGGATTAATCACTTGATACATTAGCCCGGAATTAATAGTAATTACCCCAATAAAAATACATAATATAATAAAAGCATTCATAAAATTTCTTTGATTTGTTATTTCATTATTATCCATGATTCCGCTGCTTTTATCAATTATTTGGATTTCAGGCAATTGCATCTGAAAATATAATGATATAAATAAAATCATTATAGAGCAGCCAAGCGCTATAAACGGAGAAATATAAGCTGCCAAAGTATTTATCATAATCATTAAAACATTTGAAAATATTAACACATCTGCTGCGGTTTTAATTCTTTCCTTAGGCGATGTATAATTTTTAAAATAAAATCCCCATGCCGCAACATATAGGCCAGCCATAAAAGAACTAACAATCAAAGAGATATGCCACAACAAGGAAGGTGGAAAAAAGAAAGGCAGTATAAACACTATGCAAACAATTGTTGATATAACCATAATTCTTTTTGGGAAGCCATATTTTTTTATTAAAAATCCACATGTAAACAAGCCGAGAAAGTTAGAAATTATTGCGTAAAAAAAAATGCTTTGCAAGCTTATATCAAACTTATCGATTATAGTATGTAAAACTTGTCCCTGAAAAAGGAAAGATAATAGATAAAAAGAGAATAAGGTAATAGCAATAATAGAATGTTTCCGAGTCTTAATCATTTTTAGCACCTCTTAAAAACCAGTCTTAAGAAATATTATACAACAAAAAACAAGGCTTTCCAATGTAATTTGCCAACAAAAACGACTTTATCACATTAAATAATTATTCTAAAGCTATAAAGCTATATAGCTTCTTATAAATTTTTAGGGCGATAAATAACGGAAATGCCACTTTTTAACCATGTGTCATTCTCAAGTAAAATGAAGAAAATTTGACACGGTATATAAATAAACTGCTTTATATTGTATTAAAAATATACGGTAATTCTGTTATAATATAGCTATATTAATTTAAGGAGACGATTTTATGCCGAATTTTCCGGCTTTCCTTTCCTATGCTATAATTACAACCTTCACACCGGGTCCAAATAATATAATGGCTATGTCCAATGCGGGACGATATGGATTTAAGAAAAGCTTATTTTTCAATGCAGGTGTGTCTTCCGGTTTTTTTATACTATTTTCTTTATGCAGCTTTTTCAGTGCTTTACTTTTTAGCATAATGCCCACTATTCAACCAGTAATGACCTTCGTTGGCGCCGGTTACATCCTATGGCTGGCTTGGAACACATATAGAAGCAAACCAAATAGCGAAACGAAAAATGGTAAGCATACTAATAAGTATATTTCAGGCTTGCTTCTGCAGTTTGTCAATCCCAAGGGTATCATCTATGCAATTACAACAGTAACCACCTTTGTCGTACCTTATTACAAAGCCGGTATTATATACATTGGCTTTGCTGTTTTCCTTTGCTCTATGACTTTTATATCCAATTGCTGTTGGGGTCTCTTCGGAACTATATTTCAAAAGCTTCTGATTAACAATTATAAAATTATTAACACCATCATGGCTTTACTTCTTTTGTATTGCGCCATTTCCTTGTTTTTATAATATATTTATCCTAAATTCTCTAGTATAAGGATGCAACAAGCTCAATACCGTTGGTTACCATATTAAACAAAGCCATAACATGTACCAGATCTCCGCTATGAAGCCCAAGGTCATAGGTCTCTACTCCATTAACGGGAACGATAATCCTGCTCTTTTTGTTATGCATATTAAACCAGGTTTTTAGTGTTATAGCAAATTGTTGTATACATATATCAGTGCAGCCTCCTGTGATTATAAATGTATCAATGTTTTCATTTTCCCCTAACCAATCTTGAAATCTTTCCTCCAATACTCCGTTAGTGGAGTTTTTCGGTATAAGAATATAGCCACCCACTTCTTTTATTTCCTCTACAACTTCGCTTTCATAGGTATTCTCCATACAATGGACAGGGTAAGCGCCAAACTCCGGCGAGGCGTCCGTATGGTTATCCGCAAAAGCTATTTTTACTATGCCATGCTTATCGCATTTTCGGGAAAGCTCCACAATGGCAGGTATCAATCCTTCTACTCTGGAGCTTTTTAATGCACCTTCCCTAGTAAAGCCGTTTATCATATCGATAATAACAAAAGCTGTCCTTTTTGGCTGCAGCTCATTTAATTTCAATTGCGGAAGCTGTTCCAGCATATCATAGATTTCCTCTAAAGCTTTTATACCTTTTGATAGAAACTCCTCTTTATTGATGTATTCCATATTATCTCCTCTCCTTCTTTCTTTATATGTTTAGGCGATGTCCCTTAAGCCTTTACAACTTAGTAAATCCCCAGCCGTTCCATTCCCATAGAGTTGTTTTTCTTAACTTAAAATCCTTATAGCTTCCTTCTGTAACCAGCAGCTCATTTCTCCCATCATTATTATAATCAACAAGTGTTGCACGAAAATTCGGTTGATCCAAATTAGAGGACTGCCACACAGGCTTTATTTCACCATTTATTAATTTATAAAGAAACAAATGATTCCTAAAGCTTGTATCCTCTCCTTCCAACCAAAAAGGCTTTTTTGAGCCAAAGCTTCCTGTCTTCCAAACCACCAAGCCCAGTTCATCTATACCGTCATTATCTGCATCACCCAGAAAAAAATCATCCACCCACCATTCCTCGGGAGAGTGCCAGATAATATTGTTTTCTTTCCAAACCTCTATTCTTCCGTCTTTTAGTTCGAATTTTTCCTTTATACCGTCACCATTTAAATCAAATTGGAGACTTTTTTTAAGCCTATATTCTTCTTTGTAATTATCTGTATAAAATACATACTGTTCAATTTGACTAAACACCTTCTTTTCTTTATCCCAAACAGGAATATTTTCCTCTATGCAATTTAGCTCCAGCTTTTCAACGACCTTTCGCCCTTCCTCTCCTTTTATAGGAGCAGGGAAACAATTGTCATCTATGTAAATAGGCATAAGCTCTATCTTTTCCAGCTTATTTTCACTGATATATATTTTTGCTATAATGCTTTCCCGGGTTTCCTGAGACCATAGCTGGTCAAAGATAAAGTTGCCTAAGCTGTGAAAAATATATTTGTCTCTATATTTCTCTACTTTCTGCACAACGTGAGGATGGCTGCCCAGTACCAAATCAGCGCCTTTGTCTATTGCTAAATAAGTATAATCCCTCATGGTTTTATCAGGCTCCGGAGCATATTCCGTACCGCCGTGAAAATATACAATTAGAAATTCTGAATTGCTTACCACCTCACTGACAGATATGGCTATTCTTTCTTTATCTAAAAAAGCAATACCGGACTTTTCTTCGTTTTCCTCAGTTATTTCCGGCATCAGTTCCTTATCAGTAAAAGCAAGAAACGCTATTTTTCTTCCATTGACCTCTATGTAATTGGGAGTATAGGGTTTTTCTTTCTTTCCAGCACCGCAGTATTTAATACCAACTTCGTCAAGAATTTTTATGGTATTAAGCAACCCTTTAGAACCAAAATCATAGATATGGTTATTGGCAAGGGAAAGTATATTAAATCCGGAATCTTTAAGCATATAAGCCATTTCTGGGTTGGCTCTTAAAACCATTTCCGGAACTCCAATTTCCCGCCCAGGTGTTAGAGGGTTTTCTAAATTGCCAAAGACTATGTCTGCATTTTGCCAGAACCATTTTACCCCATCCAGCGGATAGCCATTATCTCTGTTTTGCTTTATCCTTAAATCTACTAAACGGGAAAGCATAATATCTCCCACAGTCACTATGATTATCGATTCTTCTTTCTTGGGAAGCTTTAATTTATACTGCTGAAAGCTCTCAAAATCCTTATACCTGTTAGTGCTTATATATTGCTCTCTAATAAAATTTCCGATGTATAAAATTAGTACTGAAATTAGAATTATAATTATGAATAAACGAAGTTTTCTCATGGAGCAATATAAGTTTTGACCCAATCTGATATAGGCGGTGCCTCATCATTATCCAGCATGGTTCTCCACTTCTCATCTGTCAGGCGATCAGACATAGGCCATTGAAATTCATAGTGGGAGTAAACTCCCCCCTGGGCTATTCTTAGACTACCATCAACGGGAACTATCGCATATATATCAAAGATATGCCCTGTTCCTTCTTCTAACACAAACCCGTTAGGATCTGTTGCCACATCTGCTACCAAAGCAGCAGGATTGGTGTCAGTAGCTGAACGATGCTCCACCCCCGTATCGGCTAAAGCCTCCAACCAGAAATGTTCTAATTGTCCGCCATAGGAACGAATCAAATCATACTCTTCATCGGTAAGATTTTCATTAGATAATTCTTTCTCTGATATTGTTTTTAAATATAGTGCCAACTTTTCCAACCTTATAAGGCTTTCATTGTCCCTTTCTTTCAATAACCCTCTGGATGACAGCCCATCTTTTGTCATTGCAATCAACGAGGCTAATCGTCCATACAGCTCCGGATTCGGCTCTACATAGCCCCTGTCGTCGACATCTTCACCGCCACCGCCGCATTCCGCATATACCTGTTTAGCATATAAGATGGTATCATGCTTCAACTCTGTCCAGCTTGATAAATAAGCTGTCAAGTCCTTTCTCCTCCATGCTTGGTTTTGCATAAAGGAAGGATAACCCTCTGTTCTCTCCGAAAGCAATGCATTTAAGGTATGCAGCCAGCCCCAATAAAGGTTTTGAGTCCATGTTTTTTCATCGAGGTCGCCTATATATTTTCGCAATTTATTCATATTTTCTTTATAGTTTGCAAAGTTTGTATCTCCTTGTGTTTCTAAAATTGAATAAGCTTCCTCCGAGCCTATGGCTGCAGGAATATCCAAAGCCTTTGGCAGCATTCTTCTATTGCCTTTACTGTCTTCCTTGACATCCCGATAAATAAGCCTTTGAAAAATATCCCCATCCAGAGTATAACGCTGCCCCATAAACCGAAAACCTTTTATATCGTTTTCTCTATCCGGCTGTATATCTTCATCAAAAATTGGAATGGAATTAATATTAGGTCCTTCCAGCTTGCTAATTTCCCCTAAACAAGCGTTCCATTTTTCAGAGTCTGATATTAATGCCTCCAAGCTGATATTCTCGCCATAGATTTTTTTCATTGGCTCATAATACTCAAAATACGACAGGTCATCGGCTTTACCTACAAAAAAATTAGTAGGCTGATATATTCTATCCCAGCTTTCCCCGTTTTCCTTTTTAGTCAAAGCTAAGGTCATAAGGAGAGCTGATTTTGTTTCATCCTCATTTTTAGCTCTGAATGTCATTCTTCCGCACCACATCATTGCTTTGAAATATGCTTCCAAGCCTTTGTCGGTAGTGTAATGCCCCCGGGGGATATATTGTGAATAATCTTCACTATAAGCCTCGGGAGGCACGAGGTTCTGACCTAAATTCATCAATGGGGAAACTGCTATCCCCTCTTTCTTATTTATAAGAGAGAGTTCAGCTTCTACTTCTGCCTTGACTTCCTCCGGAATTGTCATTGTCGAATCTAACAGCTTTACAGCAACGGCAAAAAAGCCCATATTTCTTTTTGCGGCGTTTTCCCAGGAGCTTCCCTTAAGTTCCTTATATTGCTTTTCTGATTCCAAGAGCAAAGAATTAGTCAGCGCTTTTAACTCTTTAGAAAGCTCATCTTTTTCTAAGACTCTTAACAGGTGACTAAAAAACAAGTGGTAATTATGTAGCATTGAGTCAGTAGTTATAAAGCTGGGAACAGGTATATATCTATATGTATTCATTTCATAGGATATAAAAAATTCCCTTGTTTCGCTTGGTATTACAACGAAACCATTTTTTATCAATAGCTCTTCCGCTTCCGGAGAAAATTCAAAAAATCTCTTATTAACCACATTATCCAGCCCCTGTTCTACTGTGTAAGGTTCAACCGCAGGTGTTACATTTACCGGAATACCATTATAATCTGCAAATTTTGAAACCAAAGATGCCAGTTGAATCACGGGCTTCCCATCGCTCTTTTCCTCTATATCCTCATCTAAAATATCAATATGTTTATCACATCCCATTATAGTGCTGACAAGCAAAAGTAAAACAAGTATGCCGATAATAATCCTATACCTCCTTTTCATTTACCCACCCCTCCTTATAATTGAAACTATATGATTATTTTCTTGTTATATAAAATATGAATCAAAAACATTATAAACCAATATTTTATAAGTATTATTATACTACATTTACAAAGAATGAGATATAAGCCAAATAAATCTTACCCTAATCACCACTCTCTTATATTGTTGTGAAAAGGTTTGATTATTGATGCACTCCGATAATCTTAAACTATTATAATTTCAAGCCATTTTTTAAAATTCTAGCTAAAAAGCGCATACGCTTACTTAACTATTATGAAGGGAAGCATTAACGATATAATTTTGGTATACCAGTTTTATTATACTTGCATTGTTTTTTATAGTTAATTCGTGATTATATAGGCTTTTTGGAGATAACTTTACGAATAATCATAATCTTTTTGAAATAAGTCATTGAATTGGGATACCACTTATGTTATTATTGTATGTGATACATAACTAAGTGTCGATTGAGCGGGCACTTGTATCGAAAATAATCTTTTCGAGGTGCAGATATGATTTTTAAAAACACTATGAAAAGAGAAAGAAAACGTTATGCAACAAAAGCTGAAACCCTTTCCCTAATCGTTTTTATGGTTGCAATATTTTTCGTCGGTTCTAAACTAGAAATGAATTATGTTCCGCTAGTTGCTTTTGTCGCAATATATGCATGTTTTCTTGCTTGGAAATGCGGTTATTCTTGGGAAGAAATTGAAAAAACAGTTAGTAAAAAAATTGGCGGCGCTACTTCTATTTTCACTATTTTTCTCGCTGTAGGTGCACTTATCGGTTCGTTAATCTACTGCGGAACTGTCCCCATGCTTATTTATTATGGAACAAAGTTTTTTAATGCAAAATGGTTGTACCTATATGCATTCCTTATATGCGGAACTTTTTCCATTTTAACTGGAACGTCACATGGATCTATAGGAACTGCAGGTGTTGCCATGATAAGTCTAGGGCAAGTTATGCCTGGCACAAATTTGCCTATGTTAGCAGGTGCCATTGTCTGCGGTTCCATTCTCGGTGATAAGATCTCTCCCTTTTCAGATACTACTTTAGTAGCAGCTGCAGTAACAGGCAATGATGTATATGACCATGTGGCACATCAGGCTAAGACAGTCATTCCCGCAGCATGCATTTCTATGATTATTTATTTTATTATTGGTCTAGCTTCTAATAGCATAATCGTTATCAACAATCCAGAGACAATTGCATTACAAGAGTCCCTCGATTTGATATACCATTGGAATATACTTTTGTTACTTCCCGCCATTGTTGTTATTTGGGGCGCTATCACACGGAAACCCACCATTATAACCGTAATCGCATCTACGCTCATTGCAATCTTTATTGGTATATTTGTCCAGGGTTTTTCCATTAGCGGCGGTATTCGTAGTCTCTATGATGGATTTAACATTTCCATGGTGCCAAATATTGACGTATCTAATCTTTCTCCGGCGGTGGTAACGGTCTGCAATCGTGGTGGCATGACTTCATTTGTTAAGACTTTTTTTACTGCGTTTATAAGTTTTTATTTTGCGGCGGCGGCTGAGCTTGCGGGCACACTCCAGACAATTTTGAACTTGCTAAATAGATATATCAAAAATTCTTTCTCTCTCGTTCTTTCTACTGGTGTTGCCATGGTGATCATGAATTGTCTTTGTGGTTCTTCCACACCTTCTGCCTCGGTTATTGGACCTTTGTTCAAACCAAAATATGAAGAAATGGGGCTCCATTCGCTAAACTTATCCCGGGAGATTGAAGACTTTGGTACAGGCTCTACAGCGTTCATCCCATGGTCTGCTTCAGGAGCTTTATATGCTGGTATCCTTGGAGTTACTAGCACCCAATATTTTAAATACTCTTTTTTCATCTGGATAGTATGGATTATAGCTCTATTCTATTCAGCCACTGGAATCTATATGAAAAAGTTGGAAAGTGACATTCATATAGATTGAATAAATCACTAGCTTATTTTTCATCTTTTATGACAGGTTGTGCTCAAAGACCTGATCATAATGTAAGGGAATTAATGAAAGGAGTAATCAATGAAAATCGGAAAATTTATTTACCTTAATCGTTCAGAGGTGCAGCAGTGCAACATATCTTGGGACAAGGCAATGGATATTGCCGAAAAAACCTATATTGAGCATTCTAAAGGTGCTTACGAAATGCCACCCAAACCCGGCATACATCCGACAGCCTGCCCTGGTGCATTTCTCCATGCCATGCCGGGTTACCTTCCTGGATTGGATGCTTGCGGCTTAAAGTGGGTGGCTGTTTTTGGACACAATCGAAAAAAATATGGTGTTAACTCACTCTCTTCTCTTATGATCCTAAATGATGTGGAAACGGGTTACCCTATTGCAGTCATGGAAGCTGGTTTGATAACAGCCATCCGAACTGCAACAGCTTCAGGCGTTTCTGTAAAATATCTTGCGCGTAAAAATTCTGAAGTAGTAGGTCTTATAGGTGCAGGCGAACAGGGGAGAAACAATATGTATTTGATTAAGCATGTTTTGCCTACAATCAATACCATCAATATCTATGATGTGTTCCCTGAATATGCCCAAAAACTCGCAGATGAGTTAAAAGAAAATTTAAGTATTAATGTTTGCGTATGTGATGGTCCTGAAGCTGTCTTTAAAGATAGTGATATAGTTGTAGCAGCCGCTCCCGTTACAGTGAAGGAGCCCGTATATAAGAAGGAATTTTTAAAAAAGGGTAGCCTTATGTTGCCTGTCCATTCTAAAGGTTGGGAATATGAGGCTTTCAATCAGGCTTCTAAGTTTGTAGCAGATGACTGGAACCAATATTCTAATGATATGTTTAATCCCGAAAAAGGCTATTATCGTGATAAAAAAACTTTTTCACTTTATGCTGAGATTGGCGAAATTATATCAGGTAGTAAAGCAGCGCGAGAAACTAATGACGAAATCATTGTTAGTGCAAATATGGGGATTGCACTGCAGGATATATCTCTTGGAATGGAGATTCTGAAGATAGCGCAGGAGTTAGGTTTAGGTCAAACATTGTATCTTGAATAATAAATAAACATAAATAAAAAGGAGAAAGTATTATGGAAGATAAAGTAAGAAAGATTACTTTGGTTGAATCTACTAGTTTTATTCTATTGTTCGTAGTTGCGTTCTTATACGGTAGTGGTGTTTTAGGAAATCAAAAAATTCCAATGGCAATGACTATGCTTTCTTGTACTGTTATGATTGCAGCATATTCCATGTTTGTCTTGCATATCTCATGGAAAAATTTAAACGATTCCATACTTGAGGCTATTAACAAAGCTATGCCTTCAATCATATTGCTTATGATGGTAGGCTTACTTTCTGCTAGTTGGCTGGCTTGTGGTACAACTCCAGCAATGATATATTACGGTCTTAAGGTTATTAATCCTAAGATTTTCTACTTGGCAGCGTTTTTAATCTGCGCGATGTCTTCTAATCTTAGTGGCTCATCATGGTCAACAGTTGCAACATTCGGTTTGGCATTCTACGGTATTTCTGAAGGGCTTGGCATGCCTCCTTTGATTACTGTTGGTGCTGTTATTTGCGGTGCGTTTATTGGTGACAAATGGTCCCCTATGTCTGACTCTACTAATCTATGTGCTGCGCTAACCAACACAGATGTATTCAACCTTTTTGTACATTTATTTCCTACCAACGGTATTGCCACCATACTAACAGCTATTGTTTACCTAGTCTTTGGATTTAAGTATGCAAGCCAGGCCAAGGATCTTACCGCTGTTACACAATATGCTGATCAAATAAAAGGCGCATTTAGTGTTAATATTATTCTTTTCTTGCCCATTGTACTGATTATAGTTCTAAGTATCATGAGAAAACCCACACTCCCCATCTTAATTCTATCAGTGGGTACCTCCGTCGTACTTGGAATGATGTTCCAAAATGAATCTCTTTCTTCAACGATGACTGCACTTTGGAAAGGTTTCAAACTTGATAGCGGTGATGCAGCATTTGACAGTCTTTTTACCGGCGGCGGTCTTTTGAATGTAGGCGAATGCGTATTTATAATGTTTATTGCCCTTTGCCTAGCCGGTGTTCTTGAACGTACGCAAGCGATGCAAGTCATTGCCAATAGTCTTTCAAGACTTGGTCAAAATCGCGCAAGCCTAGTTATCCTTGGCTTAGTCACAGGTATCTTTGGAACCTTCCTTGGTGCTACCTCCTATACCGGCATGATCATGGTTACTAGCATGTATGCACCTATGTTTAAAAAAGCAGGTATGAGCGATCTTGATTTAGCACGTGTTGCGGTTTCCTCCGGCTTAGCCTCATTCCTTGTACCTTGGGGTAGTAGCCATAACCTTATAAAAGCAAACCTTGGCGTAACAGCGGCACAGTTCGGTCCATATTCTGTCATTCTTTGGTTTGTTCTTATACTTAATATCGTCTTTGGTTTTACAGGATGGTTCTACAAAGAAAATGAAGAAACAACTAAAGTAGCTAGCACTGTTACTATATAACAAGCCGCTCGATTTTTGCAGGTCAGCGGGATATACTAGCTACCATTTAGTTGTTCTTTTTAAAGTTTTCAAAGGAGTTAAGAAGGTGCCTTGAGAACCATATCGAGGCACCGAGTGGATCTTTTTTCTCCAAGCTCTCTACAATACGCATCCACTCATGGATGCTGGTTGGGCGGCGTTCAGCGACACGGCTGCTTAACGCCGCCACCCGCTCCATCGTTTCGATCATTGATTCCATAAACATAGTTATATAGCGATTATTCGTTTTGCGAACAATAATCATATGTAGTTCCGGTTCAAGAATATGATAATCTTCTGGCGGCGACTTAATAATCGATTGTATCGTACTATAAAGCTTTTCTATATCTTCTTCAGTTAAATTAGGATAAGCGTTCAATAGGATATGAGGTTCAAGCACTATACGCGCCTCATAATTTTCCACAACCTCTTGACGGTCTACTGAGGCTACATAAGTACCAGACTTAGTTTTTGAATACAACCAATGAGAGTTTTTTAGCATAAGAAATGCCTGCCTTACAATTGTTCGTGAAACATTAAATTTTTGACTTATTGTTCGTTCACTTATACACTCATTGCTTTTATATGTTCCATTTAGTATCTGAGATTTGATATAAATAGTAATTTCGTCTATTGTTTTAGTTTTTTCCATATATGTTGTACCACCTTATAATAATAGTTTAATTATAACATAGGAGGTAAGAAGATGAAAAGGTATCCAAGTATTTTTAATGATGCTTTGGCACCCGTGACACCAGGTCCATCAAGTTCAAACACCTGTGGTCCGGCACGCATAGCGAGAACATGCCGAAGACTTTTTGGAGAAAAACCAAATCAGGTCACCATTACTATGTCGAACAAAGGGAACTACAAGCCCTCTTTTCATGGAATGAGAACAGATCTGGCTTTTTTAACTGGTTTTTTAGATAGGGATGTCACACACCCACGTTTTATTCACGCACACGCAGATGCTGCAACGGCAGGTCTAGTTGTGCAACCAGTTTATACAGACGACCTGCCAGGATTTCCTACCGCACTAGCGGTTATAACTATGAAAAACGACACCGGGCATCAGATGGAATTTCGTACCGTATCTTGCGGTGGCGGTGCTTTCTATATAGAGGAGATCAATGACTGCAAAGTCAACATAACCGGAGATTGTTATGTAACATTACTTTTAGCATATCCAAACAAGTTAAAAGCTCCTGATGAAGAAGAGCTTAGTTTTTTAATACCTGGTTTTTTAAGTTTCACTTGCAGTTTTAGCAAACTCTCTGCCATAATTGCAATCAATAGTAGTCAAAAAATCGCCGAAGAAACTATAAGAAAATTGCGGGATATAACAGGCGTTTATGCCGTTACCCAGGCAGAACCTGTTTATCACAATGTTCTAGGACTAGGTAAAAAGCCACCCTTTACTGATAGCAAAAGTTTTATTAAATATGTCCAAGAAAAAGATATTCCTCTTTGGAGAGCAGCAATAGAATATGAAAGTGCTATTAGCGCCTGGACAGAGGACGAGGTATATGCTAACGGAAAACGTTTGTGGAATATTGTACTAGAATCAATCCAGGGAGGTCTTTCAAAAGAAAATGATATAAACGGTATCGTTCAGGCTACTGCCCCAAAAGTACAAGAACATTTTAATAATAAATCGCTAATCCCTCTTGGCGCAATCAATATCGGTGCTCCTTCATCATTGGCCATCATGGAGTATAGCAATTGCTCCGGCGTAATTGTATGTATCCCAACCGGTGGTTCCTCCGGTGTAGTGCCAGGTGCCATACTGGGCTCTGCAGACGCCCTTGGTAAAAACGAAGACAGCTGTGTTAAGGCATTTTTAGTTGCGGGACTTATGGGTGTTTTTATGGAGAAAACACACTATCTTGGCTCTTACGGTTGTCAGATGGAAATCGGACTTGCAACAGGAATGGCGGCTGCGGGTCTTATCGATATGCTAAACGGCAACGCCGAGCAGGCATGCTCTGCCGCAGTTATGTGCCTGCAAAGTATGTCAGGTCTTCTCTGTGATAAGATAGCAGGATTAGTTCAGGTTCCCTGCATTTCTCGCAATATGACAGCAACAGCCGTAGCAATGGTATGTGCTAATGCAACAATGTCTGGGGTTGAAACACTAATCCCATTAGAGGAGAAGCTTGAATCGATGATGATCGTCGGCAAAAAATTAATAGATGAAAAAATCAATCCCATGGGTGATATGGGAACCCCTACTGGCAGACGATTAGCTGAAGAGCAAAAGTGCCGTGATGCATTACTAAGGTTATAAATGGTTTAAGGCTTATTCAACTATATTCATAAGTACTTTTGTGAATTATTATATAGCTAATATAGTCAAAAACAATTGTAAGGGCTTCCTTCCCCGGAAACCCTTACAATATTTGACTTTTATAAATAACTGTAACTAGAAGTATACCTCTCGCCTTTTTTTACTATATGCGTTCCAGCTTTATCCCTGTATCATGTCCATTTAGATCCTGCTTTTCAAAGCTATCATCCTTTACCTTATCAAGTACGTCAGCCAGAGTCTCGCTCATGATATAATCTCTATGGGCATCTACTCCTTTTGATACTTCCTCATCGCCATCGTAATAAATTTTTATTCTATCCATCATTTCATAACCGTTATTCTTTCTCATCTGCTGAACCTTGGATATGAATTCTCTGGCGTAGCCTTCATTTATCAAGTCTTGAGATAGAGTAGTCTCCAATATTACAAATAGATTATTTTCCATTGCTACTGTGAAGCCCTCCTTGGCGGATATATTAACTAATACGTAATCTTTCTTTACCTCCAAGGTTTCACCATTAACAGTAAGGCTTAGGATCTCTCCTTTATCAAGCCTTTTGACTGCTTCCGCGCTATCAACCTCTGTCAATGCTTTAGCCAATAGCTTAATTTTTGAACCGAGTATGGGACCCGCAACTTTAAAGTCAGGCTTAAGGCTAAAATTCATGTATTCATCTAAATGCTTTGCAAAAACAACTTCCTTTACATTTAGCTCCTCTTTGATTAAAGGCACCAAATCACTGATAAGCTCCTCATACTTTCCGTCAATCAAAACCTCTGAAATAGGCTGCCTTACCTTAATTCTTACTTGCTCTCTCGCCGCCCTGCCCAGACCAACTAAATCCCGAACCAAATCCATTTTTTCTTCAATTTTTAAATTAATATGTTTATCGTTGCCTAAAGGGTAATCCTCCAAATGTACGGAGAAATCACCTGTCAAATCCTTAAATATCTCCTCTGCCATAAAGGGAGAATAAGGAGCTATGACTTTTGTCAACCCTACTAATATCTCATAGGTTGTATTGTAAACTGCTTTTTTATCTTCCGTCAGCTCCGTTGCCCAGAATCTTCTCCTTGAACGTCTAATATACCAATTGGAGAAATCTTCGTTTAGGAAAAACTGAATTTTCCTCACCGATCTATGCAGGTCATAGACGGACATTTCATATTCTATATCCTTTAAAAGATTATTGAACTTTGAAATTATCCATTTATCCAGCTCCGGTCTGTCTTTATATTCGACGAAAAAGTCTCTTGGATCAATCTCATCCGTATTGGCATATAGCGCAAAGAAAGAATATACGTTTCTCATGGTTCCAAAGAATTTGCTTAAAACTTCCTTTAGCCCATCCTCATCAAATTTCGTGGGAGTCCATACGGGAGAAACATACATCAAATACCATCTTAAAGCGTCGGCACCGTATTTATCAAACAAATCAAAAGGATCTACAGTATTTCCTTTAGACTTTGACATCTTTTGCCCGTCCTTATCTAAAACCAAATCATTAACGAGGCATCTTTTGTATGAAGATACCCCCATAACAAAGGTTGCAATAACATGGAGGGAATAAAACCAGCCTCTAGTTTGATCTATACCTTCGCAAATAAAATCCGCCGGAAACAGCTCATGGAAATTTTCTTTATTCTCAAAAGGATAGTGATGCTGTCCAAAAGGCATGGATCCACTGTCAAACCAGCAGTCAATAACTTCAGGAACTCTCGTCATATTGCCTCCGCATTTTTCACATTTTAAATGCACATCATCTACATAGGGTCTATGAAGCTCTATGCCTAAATCAATATTCTCCACGGCTTTATCCACCAGCTCCTGCCGAGAGCCTACCGAAGTAGTATGACCGCAATCGCATCGCCAAATATTAAGAGGGGTTCCCCAATACCTGTTTCTTGATAAAGCCCAGTCGTTCACATTTTCAAGCCAATTACCAAATCTTTTTTCACCGACATAATCGGGATACCATTCTATCTTTTTATTGTTTTCAACCAGTTTATCTCTTAATTTTGTAACCTCAATATACCAACTGGGCTTTGCGTAGTATAAAAGTGGTGTGGAGCATCTCCAGCAATGGGGGTAATTATGCTCCATTTTCTGCTTTTTAAAGAGCTTTCCTTCCCCATCCAACCAAACAATTATATCCCAATCCGCATCCATTACAAATCTGCCTTCCCAAGGAGTTGACGTAAATTTGCCATCCTCGTCAACAGGCTGAAGTACAGGCAAATCGTACTTCCTGCCGGTATTATAGTCATCCTCTCCAAAAGCAGGTGCAGTATGGACTATCCCGGTACCATCCTCAACTGTAACATAATCTGCCAAGGTTACAAAAAACGCTTTTTTATCAACGTGAACAAAGGGCATTATTTGCTCATATTCTATATATTCCAAATCCTTGCCGGGAAATTCCTCTAATATTTCAAAGCCCTCTCCCAACACGGCTTTAGATAGATGCTTCTCAATTATATATACTGTATCTTCATGTTTCACTCTTAAATAGGTTTCTTTGGGGTTAACTGTCAAAGCGACGTTGGATGCTAACGTCCAGGGTGTAGTAGTCCAAACAAGAAAATACTCATCCTTGTCCTTCCTTTTAAATTTAACGGTTACTGTATTTGTCTTTATCTCTTTATAGCCAAGAGCCACTTCATGGGACGCAAGCCCAGTACCGCAACGACTGCAATAAGGCAGGATTTTATGACCTTCATAAATATAGCCTTCCTTGAAAAACTTATCCAGTATCCACCAGACGCTTTCTATATAATTATTGTCAAGGGTTATATAGGGATTATCCAAATCGATTGAATAG
This sequence comes from uncultured Clostridiaceae bacterium, assembly GCA_964408955.1. Lineage (GTDB taxonomy): Bacteria > Bacillota > Clostridia > Lutisporales > Lutisporaceae > JAAYKT01. Next base: position 19,985 of record CAYPBK010000004.1, on the reverse strand, counting down.
CCCATACGCTCTGTCATTTCTCTCCATTCTTTCTCATAGGTAAAGACAGATTCCCTGCACTTCTTATTAAACTCAGCAATCCCGTATTCCTCTATATCAAATTTATTAGAAAGCTTTAATTGCTTTTCCACTTCAATTTCTACCGGCAGGCCATGGGTATCCCAACCAGCTTTTCTTTTTACCTGAAAGCCTTTCATATTGTAATAGCGGCAAACCGTATCCTTCAAAGTTCTGGCGAGAACGTGATGTATTCCGGGGCTGCCATTGGCGGTTGGAGGACCTTCATAGAATATATAGGGCTCCTTCCCTTCCCTGTTTAGAACGGTTTTTTCTAAAATATCTACATCATTCCAAAACTGAGTTACTTTCTTCTCACGCTCAGCTACGGGCTTTTCTGATAAGGTGTTAAATTTCATGTTTCCAGCTCCTTTAATTATTTCTATAAAATTAAAAGTCCCTATGGAATTGCATTACCATAGGGACGATATTAATCGCGGTACCACCCTCATTACAGGACATAAGGTCCTGTCACTCGGCTCATTCTAACCCATGATTGGGGAATGCCTTACTTGTATTTCCGGCATCCGGCTCCAAGGTGATTTTACATGAATCCTCTATAAGCAATCTTCCACCCTTTGATTGCCTCTCTGTATATGGAAAATCCAGCTATTGTCCTTTTCACAGCCATTATAATAATTATAGGTAATTATACAAAATCAATGAGGCATTGTCAAGATATTAAAAAGTTGCAGCCTTTGCACCTTGACATTGCTCATTCCTGTGCTATACTATAATTAATTATACCACGAAGGTATATGCTTTCTCAAGGAAAGCATTTGCACTTGGGTATTATTTTTTTTGGAGGAATATTATGAAAAATTTCAAAACACAAAGAATCGTTCTAGCAGGTTTGTTTACAGCTTTGGGACTTGTATTGCCCATTGCTTTCCACTCTTTAACCATTTCAGGCGCTGTGTTTTTACCTATGCATATCCCCGTGCTCCTGACCGGACTAGTATGTGGATGGCAGTTCGGGCTGATAGTAGGTATTATCGTCCCACTATTGTCAAGCATAATGACGGGGATGCCCCCCATTTATCCTGTTGCCGTCGCTATGGCTTTTGAGCTTGCGGCATACGGTATTGTAATAGGCTTAGTGTCAAGAAAAGCAAACACCATAGTAGCCTTGATTGCAGCGATGATTACAGGCAGAGTTGTACTTGGAATTGCCAATGTAATTTTATTAAATATGGCAGGTAAAAGCTATGCCTGGTCAATGTTTATATCCGGCGCCTTTGTTACAGCCTTTCCGGGGATAGTTATCCAACTGATTCTTGTTCCGCTTATATATACTGTGCTTCAAAAGAATAAACTTATTCCAGCTGATTAAAGGAATATTAAGGATACTTTATTGTGAGGTTTACCATGCATAGAGAAGTGTATAAGGAAGCTTTTAATAGGATAGATGAATTGCTAAGGAAAGACAAGACATTGCTTGTTGCAATAGACGGCAATTGCGGAAGCGGTAAAAGTACCTTGGCAAAGGCTTTGCAAAAGGAATATGATTGTAATGTTTTTCACATGGACCATTTCTTTTTGCAAAGCAAACAAAAATCAAAAGCGCGCCTTGAAGAAATAGGAGGCAATATTGATTATCTTCGTTTTAAAGAAGAGATTATTGATAAGGTTTTAAAATACATTGCCTTTGAATATCAGATTTATGATTGTGCCCTTGGTGAACTTACAGATTCTATTAGTGTTTCACCTAAAAAGCTTAATATCGTTGAGGGAGTTTACTCAATGCATCCAAGCCTAATACATGCCTACGATTTAAAAATATTTATGACTCTGGATGGAGAAACACAAAAGGAGCGAATACTAAAGCGGAGTGGCAAAGCAAAGCTTGAGCGTTTTCTTAAGGAATGGATACCAAAGGAAAACGAGTATTTCACAAAGTTTGACATATTAAAAAGATGTGACATAGTCATCACATCTTTTTAATAATATCTTCCGCAAGCTTTATTGCCAAGCTGATATATTCCGAAACAGGCAAATCCTGAAATCCCACTATATGATTATTACACTTATTTACAGGTATCAATATCTTTTCACCACCGCTTTGGCCTATTGCTTTAGCCATTGCCGGCGTAACCTCTCCCAGCATTGAGTCTGCAATAACAATACCCAAGGGACCTATTATTATATCTGCATCCTTACATGTTACTATAGCAGGGTTCTCACCTGTTGCGCCAAAGTCGGCTCCGGCTTTCATCATGGCTGCGGTTGCAATACTATTTGTTCCTATTACTGTTACCTTTACATCAGGGCAGCAACTCTTCAGCTTTTCAACAATCATTCTGCCCATTTTTCCGCCTTGACCGTCAATTACTACAATATTCATATTCTACTCCTTCTTATATCATGTTTACAGTATAATAAGATAAAACTTACTATATTAGTATATACATTTCATCAGTTTTTTCTTTTGTTTTAATATTATAGCATATAATTTGCTTATTTCGCATCTATCCCGCCAGCTTGTAATCGTAATCTTAAGTAAAAATGTTATTGATAGAAATATAACCATTGTTTCAGCACAGTTTATTATATTTGATATGATTGCGGAGTTCCAAGACTAAAAATATATGTGAATAATAACAACCTTTGATAACCACGACATTCGCATTCAAAACCTATTGACATGGATATTCTTTCATGTTACTATATGCATATAGCATATAGTAATGATGCAAATAGCACCTGAGGAGGATTTTATGAATTATGATGTAGAGGATCATTGCCCGGGAACGCATAGTAAAACAGGGCGCTTTATGGAAGCATGTTTACTCTGTTTGCTAATGGAGGAGTCTTCCCATGGGTATCGCTTGATTGACAAACTGGACCAATTTGGATTGGATAAGGATAATATTAATATTTCTGTGATATATAGAAATTTACGAAGCATGGAAAACAAAGCTTTGATTAAGTCTTCCTGGACAGATAGCGAGCAAGGTCCAAAAAAAAGAATATATTCCATTACTGAAAAAGGTGAAATAGCCTTAGATAATTGGATTTTACTATTACGAAACAGAAAAGAAAGAATTATATCCATAATCAATAAGTACGAAAGTTTGAAGTAAAGGAGACATGAAATGCATAATAAGATTTTTTACTCTTTGGCATTTATTTTACTGACAATTTCATTTTTTAAAGATAAAACAAAAACCAAGAAGTCACTTTTAAAAGCTTGGAAATCCTTTGAGAATATATTACCTCAGATGCTTGGCATGATTACCTTCATTGGTATTATCATTGCTTTATTCAGTCCAGATACTATAAGCAAAATTATAGGTAACTCATCTGGCTGGTTGGGTGTTCTTGCTGCGGCAATAATAGGCTCTATTACGCTAATTCCTGCATTCGTTGCCTTTCCCATGGCCGCGATTTTGATACAAAACGGTGCAGGATATATGCAGATAAGTGCATTCGCATCCACCTTAACAATGGTAGGCCTATTGACTATGCCTTTAGAAATCAAGTTTTTCGGAAAAAAGTTTACAATTTTAAGAAACTCATTAGCTTTTATACTGTCCTTTTTCGTAGCTTTTGTTATAGGAAAGGTGGTAGTTTAGAATGAAAATAATAAAAAAATATCTGATATTTATAATAGCCTTTTCTATTTTAGCTTTAATGTTTTTATGGAATAAAAACATGGCTATAAATGCCGTTGGAACAATAAAAATCAGCATCCGTGAAATGCTGTTTATACTGCCCCCCGTATTTGTCCTCCTGGGACTCCTGGATGTCTGGGTGCCAAGGGAAACTATGGTTAAATTTATGGGAGAAGGCTCAGGCTTATTAGGTGCATTAATTGCCTTTTTAATCGGCTCTTCTGCCGCCGGACCTTTATATGTAGTATTCCCCATTGCTGCTGCATTCATGAAAAAAGGCACGAGCTTTATAAATATACTGATACTTATAGGGGCTTGGTCAACAACGAAGATTCCAATGCTTCTATTTGAGTATGGGGCTTTAGGGCCAAAATTTATGTTGACAAGACTCTCATTAAATATCCCAATAATACTGATTATTGCATTTGTTATTAATAAGGTATTGAAAGATGATGATATAGATAGAATATACGAGACAGCAAAAAACGTAGATTAAGTATTCAGGGTAATTCTTATAAAGTCAAAGGAATTACCCTTGATTATATTTATTTAAATGCTTATATCGGAAGCAATCCTTGATATGGTCATTTACTAAGCCTGTAGCCTGCATATGAGAATAAATTATTATCGGTCCCAAGAATTGAAAGCCTCTCTTTTTCATATCTTTACTTATAGTTTCTGACAGCTTTGTTTTAGCTGGTATTTCTGATTCTTCTGTCCAGTGATTTTTAATTGGTTTAAAATTCACGTAACCCCAAATATAATTGCAAAAACTATCAAATTCTTTCTGCACTTCTAAAAATCTTTTCGCATTATTTATAGAAGCTCTTATTTTTCTTTCATTTCTAATAATTCCTTCATTTTTTAAAAGCTCCTGAATCTTTACTTCATCATAGGAAGCTACCTTAAAAGGGTCAAAGCCGTCATAAGCAGCTTTATAGTTCTCTCTTTTTCTTAATATAGTAATCCAACTAAGTCCAGCTTGCGCAGATTCAAGTACAAGAAACTCAAACTGTTTTCCATCATCAAAGGAAGGAACTCCCCATTCTTCATCGTGATACCTAACATATAGGGCGTCCTCTCCCGGCCATTTACAACGTTTCATATAATACACCCCGTTTATCATGTATTATTAACTATTATTCATGATCTCATCGCAAAGACTGTCAATGGTATCTAAACTGCCTTCTATATTAATTGCTATATTCAGCTTTCGGCACAAATCAAATATCAATCCTGCCATATAAACATCTCTGACATAAATAGCTGCAGGCTTGCCCATTTCCATCATCAGATTAACAAGCATTGTCAATACCTCATCGGCAATATCATCCTTAGGAGTAAGCATCTTTTGGTCCAAAGCAACACCCGCTCCTCTATCGGCAATTAGTAGAAGATTAGCGATAAAAGGTTTGTCGAAGCCTTTATCCTCTATGCTGAAATTCAAATAAAATGTGTCCAGCTCAATTTTAAATAATTTTTGTTTTAATCTTTTTAATCTTGTTATAAGCAGCTCATCCTTTATAAGAGTTGATGGTATCTGTCTTGCCGGCACATTAAATTCCTTTTCCTTGGTAACCCATAACTCCTTTTTTAGATCATATCCCCTATATAAAAAATAATTATTTTCAAAATCTACTTTTAATTTCCCCTGAATTAATTCCGTTAATGCCGTATATAGCTGTTGAAAAACCTGTGTGAGCTTGGTTACTTGTGTCTCATTCAGGTAGTATGGAACATAGCCCGTCTCAAAATGTCGGAAATAAATCCATTCTTTTCTACCTCTGAATTTCAATCCAAGATCCTTTATTAATTTCAAATCTTTTCTCGATAATTCTTCCCGGTCTCCAAAAAAACACATTAAGTTGTTTTGATATCGAATTAATTGATCCGGGGAGATATCGTCCTTTTCTGCCACATAATAAAATTCATTAATAGCCTCATAACCTTCATAAACACCGATAGCTATATTATAACCTGCTTTACCCATAACGCTGCAAAAAAAAGGTTCTTCATTATCGGGCAGCCTTATTTCTATTAAATCCAAATCCCAAATATAATTCCATGGCTGAAGCTTTTTAAGCTTTATTGCTTCTTCACATAATAGTCCCCATTGTTCCAACTTTACTTCATTTTTCAATATGGAAGCCTCCTTTCCGTTGTATGTGCCATTCACTAATTTCCTTCAAAAACCATTTAAATAAATTTTTTCACTAAAATATATATTCCATAAACAACTGCAAACAGTGCATATAGAAACATTCATGGGGGTATCCTTTTATACCAGGGCAAATTTTTATAACTCATTATTTCACTCCTATAAAACCATAGCGCTAAAAAATAATTCAATACAATCCATGGAAATTTTTTTATTATGGTTTTATTGTACCATAACTTAATTGTATAAAAAAAGCAAAGGAAAAGATTTTGAATTTTTTATTAATATGTTATAGTATGTAAATAAAACTAATGTTTGGAGGTATGATTTTTGAGTCTGTCCGGTTATATAAGCAAACTAAAAAAAGAATATGTAATAAATAAAACCAACAATACAAAGCTGCCTTGTTTCATCTCCTCTCCTGTGGCGAGATATTATATCGTATTTACCGGTTTGGTACAAAGAGTGGGCTTTCGTCTGGAAGTTGCTACGCTATCAGAAAGACTCAGCCTGACGGGATGGATTAAAAATAGAGAAGATAAAAGTGTTGAGGCTGAGATACAAGGCGAAAAAGAAAAAATAATTTTTTTAATTAATAACATGAAATCACTTAAAAGGGCTATTGTTAAGGAAGTTAAAATGACAGAAATCACGGTAATAGAACAAGAAAAAAGCTTTTTAATAGCTAAATAGATCTATGGCGTCAGCAGCTCATATCCATATACATTCAAATTCCTATTAAAAATAGGCTGCCTTGCAATAAACATAGCTTCCTCCTTTCCAGGAATTTTACCTTAACTAAAACTATTGTAGCGTAAAATGTTAAACTATTTTTTAAGACTCACTTAGTTTATTCCAGCCTTTTAAACTTTATAGGCATATTTTACTATAAAACTGCACAAAGTGACAAGTATAACAAAAGTATACCGGTTTATATTCACAATTAGCTAAGAGATTGGTATAATGGGACTGTGCATTTTAACATTTAAGAAAGGAGGGGGATATTTGCGCATATTTATAAAAAATCTAAAAGACGTCTCCTTATCAGTTTTGCCTATTACAATCCTGGTTCTAGTTTTACATTTCACTATAGTACCCATAGCTACTGATATGCTTTTCAGATTTATCATAGGCTCTTCTATGGTAATCATAGGTCTAGGAATCTTTTTATTTGGCGCCCATCTGGGTATTGTGGAGATCGGTGGTCTTATGGGAGAAACAATAGCCAGAACAAATAATTTATATTATGTGGGCATTTTAGGCTTCATACTGGGCTTCCTTATTAATGTAGCGGAGCCGGATTTACAGATACTTGCCCGTCAGGTGGGCTTAGCCACAGGGGGAGTAGTCTCCGGTTTTCTTTTCCTTATGGTAGTTTCCGTGGGAGTAGGGCTAATGGTAGGTATCGGGCTTATAAGGATTATTAAAGGCAATCCTTTAAACAAAATTTTTTCTACCGCCTATTTTATAATTTTCCTTTTAGCTATATGGGCATCCGAGGAATTCTTAGCTTTTTCTGTTGATGCTTCAGGTGCTACAACCGGCTCCATGACTACACCTTTTATATTAGCTTTAGGCTATGGTGTATCCCGGCTTAAAGGCGGGGACACTATGGAAGAGGATAGCTTTGGTATGGTTGGGCAGGCTTCGGCAGGTCCTATTATAGCCATTTTAGCGATGGGAATAATAAAAAATTTAAATAATATGCAGGGACATGTGGATGCTTTTATTCCTCACATCGGAATTTGGGCACCCTATTTGCAGATAATTCCACAGTTTTTAAAGGAATCCATTCTTACTATCATTCCTTTACTGATATTATTTTTGATTTTTAATAAGGTAAGGTTTAAATTGAATAAAAAGCAAAGAAATGCGATTTTAAAAGGTTTGTTTTATTCGTTTTTAGGCCTTGCCTTGTTTTTAGTTGGAGTTAATGCCGGCTTCATGGAGGTTGGCAGGGCTCTAGGTGAAGGAATTGCTACCAATCATACTTGGGCATTGCCTGTTATAGGATTTTTATTGGGTATGGTAATTGTCCTTGCTGAGCCTGCTGTATATGTTTTAACACAACAGGTTGAGGAAGTAACGTCAGGGCATATTAAAAGAAAAATCATTCTAGTTACATTATCCATTGGAATTGCTTTTGCAGTATCTATGTCAATGTTTAGAATAATGATACCCGAACTTAAATTATGGCATTTCTTATTGCCCGGTTTTGGCTTTGCAGCTTTTTTATCCTATATAGTACCCCCAATCTTTGTAGGTATTGCCTACGATTCCGGTGGAGTGGCATCTGGTCCGATGACTGCCACGTTTATATTAGCTTTTGCCCAAGGGGCAGCCAATGCGATACCCACTGCCAATCTTTTAATAGACGGTTTTGGTGTAATTGCTATGGTGGCAATGACCCCTTTGGTGGCAATACAAATACTCGGACTGATTTTTAAGTTTAAAGCAAAAAAAGCGGAGGTGATAAGCCATGAAGCCAACTGATAATTACATTTTATTCAGTTGCATATTAGATTTCGGCAAAGGAAGCAAAGCTATGGAGCTATCTAAGGAGCTGGGTGGAATAGAAGGAACAGTATTTTTAGGGAGAGGAACGGTAAGAGCTGAATGGCTGCATAAGCTGGGCGCATATGATGTTAGAAAGGAAATTTTTATTACTATTATTGACAAAGGTTTAGAGAATAGAATGTATGAAGCTATGTCAAAAAAGTTTAACTTGGATAAATCCGGTAATGGTATAGCTTTTTCCATACCTCTAAAATATTTGTCAAAAGAAATATGTTTAAATAATGAATCCAACCTTGAAAAGAGAGGTGTAAATAAAATGAACTACGAATGTATTTTTACCATTGTGGATAAAGGCTTTTCCGGCGACGTTCTAGAAGCTGCAGAGACAGCCGGCTCATCCGGCGGAACGGTAATTCATGGGAGAGGCACGGGAACACAGGAAAAGGCAGTATTATTCAACATAAAAATTGAACCGGAGAAAGATATAGTTCTAATCTTGGCAAATACAGAACAATCGGAATCTATCGTAAATGCCATTAAAGATCGCTTAAAAATCTGTGACCCGGGAAGAGGCATAGTATTTGTCATGGACGTAAACAAAGCCATAGGACTTTATCAAAATTAGAATTCTGTTTATTACTCTTTAGTACCATGAAATTGCAGGGGTGATATGTTTATCTGCCCCTGCAATTAATTAGCTTATTTATCGAAATGTATTCTCATTTTATGTTGTAATAGACGCGCCCTGACATTAAATAGCTATATCTATATGCTGTATAGTTCCGGCTGAACCGTTTTCGTTTAAATAAATACCTGTCTTCTTAATTTCACCTAAAGCTTCATTCCCAGAATTCTTTAAGCCAAAATCTGTCTCAACATTTCCCAGATAAATTGCCCCTACGCCTTTTTGTCCTAAAGCAAAAAGCTTATAGTCACCATTTTCGTCCTTAGTCCAGATTCTAAGCTTATCAAATATTGGGTCATTTTCATCAATCCAACCGTTTCCATCATTGTCATATTGGGAAAGCTCATGGAATCCGTCTCCTGTTTGTGTCCCGAATAATTCCCTGCCGTCATTGATTATTCCATCATCGTTTAAATCCAATGCGATAAAGCCGCTTCCATACTCCGGAAAGGATATAAGATCCATAATACCATCAGAATCCAAATCAAATTCAAACTTCTCATCCGTCAATCCCGGGATGGAATTCCCCAGATTAATGACTAAAGGATCTACCATTACGGCATCTCCCGCCCTAAAGCTTATACTATTGCTATAAGCAAAAGATCGGCTCATATTTAGGTCCACTTCCAGATTAATTGTCCGACCGTCCGCCGTCTGTACCTTACCTTTTGCGCTAAAGGTCATAACCTCGTGTTCAGAATAGGATTCGTAAGAATTATAGATAACCCCCCAGCCTTTTTTCTGTTGAATATTGCCATGACCTTGGCTACCGGCAGCCTGGGCATTGTGGCTAGATCTATTTTGTTTAAGACCCTTAGGCATATAGAATTTCATTTTCTTACCAGTCAGAAACTCAATCATCTTTTGGAGTAAGTAAATCTTATCCTTATCCTTATCGCTGATTTCCCAATCCGGCATTTGTGTTTCCTTCAGCTCGGACATTTTTAGACTTAAAGCCTTAGCATGCTCTGAAATATCTATGGATATGCCTTTAAAATTATTCTGATTCTTCGTCTGGCTGCTATCTCCCCACACCTGAAGGGACTCTTCCTTTGTATAAGTTTCCACTCGGGCAGACTGTCCTGTCATAGCTATTGATGAATTGTCAATCTTCATATCTTTCGCCTCCATGCTTAAATAATAGCTTAAGACACCTATTTGGCTATCTCCTTACAACAAAATAAGTGAATTACCTTTAAGTATTATATCGGCATAATGAGGCTTTTTGTTAATCTTGATTTTTATTTCTATAAAAGCCCAAGGCATAACCTAAAGCGAAGAAAACAAAAGCTATAATTATCATTGATGGTAATAATGCTTTGATTCCGCCGCCCGCTACAAAAATCGATGTTGGACCGTCGGCACCTCCTATAATTCCTATAGCCGAAGATTCTTTAGGTTCTTTTTCAACAACATTTTCAATCTCTTCCACTCTCCCGGGATACTCCTCCATGCCGCTTCCGTCAAAGATTACGGTATCACCGGAATAGACTTTCCTTTCGCTGCCGTCAAAGGCGAATTCCGTCATCTGTCCATCACTGTTAATAAAGGCTTTGATAGCTGCCGCATCCATTTTAGAATAAATATTTGCATTCTCAGGTAAAACAACGGATAAAGTTTTGTAGTCCAATGAATCAACCTTATATGCTCCCCAAGCATTTTTAAACCCCTTTCATGATTCAGCCAGAGATATTAGTATATAATCTCCCATAGCGGGAACTGCCTTTTCCCCATCTTCCTCGGAGCTATAAAACACGTAATCAAAGGGATACCTGATGTCCGCATTGGATAGCTTCACCTGATTGATGACCGCTGAGACATTCAAATCCTTTGCGCTTACTATGTTTTTTTCCACTCTGACGCCTATGGATTTCTCCTCTACTGTAACTATCTCACCTATTATCAAGGCTAAATGGTCGTTGTGCATAAATCGGTAAAGGGCATCCGCAGCATAGACATTACCGGGCAATATAAGTGCAACCATTAAAACAGCTAAAATAATACCTTTGATTTTCAAACCTTTCACCTCTTTAAAAATATGGTTCTTAGTTAATTCTCTATTAATAAAAAATAACCTCTAAAGTTGAAAAATATGCTTTTATTTTTTATTATTTGCTCCTTCGAATACCGTCTCGCAATTTCTTTTTAAAACCTTTTTACCTCTCCAGCTAAAAGCTCTGTCTTTGTATTTCTTTTCAAATTCTCTGTGAGATATTTGTTTGATTTCATTGCAGTCAACTTTGTATACCAAATTCTCTTTGAATTCATCAATAATTGTCTCCTCCGCCTGGCGGTTATGCGGGCAAACATCCTGACATACATCACAGCCCCATATCAAAGTAGTTTTTCTAAAAATTTCAACTTCATCAGTATTTAGTATTCCTTTCTTCTGGGTTAAGTAGGATTTGCATTTCAGCGGGTTTATGGTTGAATCCCCTAATATACATTGCCCCGGACAATTTTTTATACATTTATAACATTTCATACAGTTTCTTTCATCAGGTTTATCTGCTTCAAAAGAATAATTATTAAGTATATAGCCTATAAAAACATAGGAGCCATATTTATCGTTTATTATATTTCCGTTAACGCCGCGAAATCCGAGGCCTGCCTTATAGGCTAAATATCTTTCATTTAAAGGACCTGCGTCTACATAAGCTTTATAATGAAAGTCATCTATTTTTGTTTCTAAAAATTCTCCAATAGCTTTTAGCTTTTCTTTAATTATAATATGATAATCCTTTCCATATACATATTTAGACAGGTTTGCTTCTACTTTAGTTCCTGTATAATAAGGAAAAAGACATACTATTACCGACTTCGTATCCTCTAAAATCAGCCTAGGGTCTGTCCTCCTACCATAATCTTTTTCTTCAAAGCCTGATATATAACCTTTTCCAATCTGCTTCTTCCAAACCTTGCCAAAATCATCATAGGGTCCAGGAGGAGCTATCCCAACATATTCAATTTTTAATGAATTACAATAGCTTCTAAGTACCTCTTTCATTTATATTCCCTAATTTCTTTTTCGTATATTTAGTCTATATGATGAGATTTCAACGCATTTTCTATTCTATTTAAAGCTTCTGCCAAAATTGACCTTTGACAGCCAAAATTAATTCTGACAAAACCTTCTCCCATTTTCCCAAAGGCTATGCCACTGTTTAACCCAACTCTAGCTTTGTTTACTAAAAAATCGTCTAGATCCTTTTGCAATGTAAAAATATTTCTAAAATCTAACCAGCCTAAATACGTGCCCTCAGGCTTTCTATACTTTATTTCAGGCATATTATTCTTTATAAAACTATCCATATAATCTGCATTATCCTCAATGTATTCCAGTATCTCTTTAAGCCACTTCTCTCCATGCTTATAGGATGCTTCCAATGCCGTATAACCGAATATATTAAGCCCTCCTATAGCTGATTTTTCTCCTGTTTTTTTATACTCCGCTCTCAAAGCCTCATTGGGAATTATAACTACTGATGCATAAAGCCCTGCAATATTAAATGTCTTGCTGGGCGCCATTGCTCCGATGGTAATACCTTTAAACCTTTCAAGAGAAAGCATGGATATAAATCTATTACCTGAGAGAATAAGGTCCGAATGTATTTCATCTGAAAAAATCTTCACATCGTGTTTTAAGCAAATATCCGCCATTTTCTCCAGCTCTTCTTTCCTCCAAACACGACCTATGGGATTATGAGGGCTGCATAGGATAAATAATCTAACATTGTTCTCTACTATTTTTTGCTCAAAATCTTGAAAATCTATTGTATAATAGCCATCCTTTTCAACCAATTCATTTTCCACCATCACTCTATTATTACTCCTTACAGCAGAATGAAAAGGCGGATAAACAGGTGTCTGTATCAACACATTATCTCCTTCTTTAGTAAAAACCTGAATGGCTATTGAAAAAGCAGTTACAATACCGGGACAGGTAATTATCCAATCTCCATCAATTGATAAGCCATTTCTTTTTTTATTCCATTCCAAAAAAGGCAGAAAAGTCTCTTTACCTCCTTTTGGGTAGCCAAAAACTCCGTGCTCTGCTCTTTTAACAATTTCATTGATTATTTCAGAGCTTGATTTAAAGTCCATATCTGCTATCCAAAGAGGCAAAATGTCCTCCCTGCCAAATACCTCATTTAACGCATCCCATTTAACACAGTCCGTATTCTTTCTATCAATAAAAAAATCAAGATTCATATAACTATCACCCCTTTATTTTTCTTCATTAGTTATTATAGAATTCTCTATTTTTTTTAATTTCCCTTTATTAGAATAACCAATTCCCACAGTGTAAAATTTATAAACTGACACATAAATACAAAATTTTATTATTTAAATATACAATTCTTAAAAATATGATAATATAAAATCATAGACGATGCTTTACTTTATTAATTAATTTTGCGGAGGAAGACTATGAATAATGATGCGTTTCACTGTTTACATGGAACATCTGTCTACTTTAAAGCCCTCAGCTTAGAAGATGCTGAGGAAATACATGCCTATGCTTCTAACGAAAATGTTTCTCGTTTTATCGGATGGAAGCTCATGAAGAATATTGATGAAACCCATGCCCATATTGAAAAAATGATTAGCCAGGAATCAGAAAAAACTCATGTTTATGCATCTGTCGTGCTTCAATCCACGGATGAAATTGTCGGTACCATGATACTTTTTAATTTTGACTCCATCGCAAATTATGGAGAAATAGGATATGTCTTTCACCAGAAGCATTGGGGTAAAGGCTATGGAACGGAAGCAACCGCATTAGCTTGCAACTATGCCTTTAAGAATCTGAAGCTTCATAAGCTCCAAGCCAGAGTAGTCGATGCCAATATCCCCTCCTTTAAAGTGTTGGAGAAAAACGGCTTCGAATTGGAAGGAAGGCTAAAGGACCACTACTATATTGACGGTAAATATTATGACTGTTTATGGTATGGAAAAATAAATCCCGATGAAAAAAATAATGAATAAAAGACAGTATGAGACCACTGAAAAATCAATTTACTGTCATCCTGAGCGTTTCGAAGGATTTTAATGCATTGAAAATAAGATTTCTCACTGTATTAGTATGTCATTTTACAAAAAACATTTGTTTATCAGTGGTTTCTAATTGTCTCTATTTTGTATAATACGCTATTCCTATTGTCCCGGGTCCCACATGTAAGCCTATCACGGGTCCTATGGCATATACGGGAATATCTTTGTTTATCTTGCTTTTAATATAATCGGCCAGTTCTTTTCCTTCGGACTCGCAATTAATGTGGTGTATAACTGCATCTCCCAGACCCTTCTCCTTTATTTCCTCCAGAAAAAATTCAACAATTCTCTCTATGGCTTTTTTCTTTGTCCTTACCTTTTCAAATACTGAAGTCATGCCCTCTGTAACTGTCAAAATAGGTCTGATTTGAAGCATAGTGCCTAAAAGTGCGGAAGCAGTGCCTATCCTGCCACCTTTTTTTAAATATGCCAATGTTTCAGGAACAAAAAGAAAACGACTTCTTTCTATAACGTGATGTATTGAGTCAATGACTACATTGATGGAGCTTTCTGCCTTAGCTGCTATTGCTCCCGCCAAAACAGCAAAGCCAAGCTCCATGGAATTTGATTTGGAATCGATAATCTCTATGATAGCCTTGGGATACTTTTTAAGCACCATGTCTTTGGCTGCCAAGGCAGTTTCATAGGTGCCGCTCATAAGCGAAGATATAAATACGCCTACTACGCTGTTGCCTGCTGCTACAAGCTCCTCAAAACAATTAATCAACGAGTATAAGGATGGCTGAGAGGATGTCGGCAGTTTATCGCTCTTTTCAAGCTTATCATAAAAAAAGGCGTAGTCTGTTTCCTCCTCTATGTATGTCTCATTCTCAAAATTTACGCTAAGTGAAACAACACTTATCTCTTGTCTCTCCCTTACGTCCTTTGGTATATAGCAAGTGCTGTCTGTTACTATTTTTATTCCCACATACTCACCTCACTTTTTATTTAATTATCTATATAGGAAATGCCTTCTAAATCGAGAAGCCATCGCTTCACAGGCAAACCACCGCCAAATCCCACTAAAGCACCGCCGGCGCCGATAACCCTATGTCATGGTACAAATAGAGCTACCGGGTTTTTATTATTAGCTCCCCCCACTGCGCGAGAGCCTTTTGGATTCCCCAGATAGGAGGCAATTTCCCCATAAGTCTTTGTTTCCCCATATGGTATAGTAGTAAGTGCCTTCCATACTTTAATTTGAAAAGGAGTTCCAATAAGCTTCATAGGCACACTAAGTACTTTGTTTTTCCCTAAAAAATAAGCGGAGAGCTGTTCTTTTGCGCTGATTATTATACCATTTTCACCTTTTTTTAAATTGTAGCTAGGCAAAAACTTTTCAAACCAATCAAGCATCTTATCTTTTTCTCCATTTGGTGTACTGCAATATATCAAGCCTTCCTCAGTAGCTGCCATATACAGAGGACCTATAGGCGTGAGTAGCTCGTCCCAGTAACATATCATGGTAATCTCTCCTTTCATTAAATTACATTTATCATATCAAATACATAGGGACATATGCAACTATTAGAATTCATCAGTTTTCAATAAATTTATAACTTTGTTACTGTGCACATATAACTTTAATTGCTAGTTATTGTTGAATAGTTGGTAAGGAGAAATGTGTCCGTTGTTATAGGAGACTCGCAGCTCAACAAACTATAGGGTCATCTATAATTATAATAATTGTGAAAATAGAAACTTTTTTGTCGTATTTGTTCAGAATTTGTCAGTAACTTATGATATAATATGCTCACCGGCTAGGATATTATAGCCTCCGGTATAATATATGACGTGTGACATTTTTGACAGCGTCAAAATTGCACATGACGGATTTGCCTAATATTTTGGGGTAAAAATCCAATATTACTTTCGAGTCTTTTTTAAGACTCTCAAATATTGCAGAAAAAGGAGGTATTAAATGTTCTCAAGAAAAAGAAATCACAAATTAGCCGTCATATTGCTGGTATCTATGCTTATGCAAATTAGCGGTCCTTTGGCTTTAAACGTATTTGCAGATATTACTGACGGCGTCTTCCGTGTTACAAATGAGAGAATCGAAGAAGGTATAGCCTATATTGACTGGAAATTTGAACTTAAATCTGATAATCAAAGGGATGAAGCTTACTCCTATGATTGCGATTTCACCTTACCGGAAGAAATCACAGAAGCTTTAGTTGATAATGACGGAGTTGCAATAGGTAGTTATAATGTGACAACGGGCGGAAAGCTAACCATCAATATTGATAAAGAGCTTTATGAACTTTACTTTTCCATGAATAAAGGCGAATTCGACATCGAAGATTCAGAGGAAGGAAGTGGAGTAGACGATACGTCTGCGTTACCGGCAGACGATGATGATGGTGATGATAATAAAGATAAAGGTGCCGATGATGAGGATGCTGGCTCGCAAGGGGAACAGGCATTCCTTCGAGGAAGAATCCTTGGAGTAGTAGCCTCTGCTGCTGAGAGCCTAAGTGGACTTTGGATAGATAGTGATGAGGAAGAAAGCCTTTTCTTTAGAGGTACTATAGTAATTGATGGAGTAATCACCGAAGCTGAGAATAAAGATGATGAAGCTGAGCCTGATGAGAAGGACCTTGGAGAAAACGAAGCCAAAGAAGAAGGCGCAATAATTCCCCAAGTTATGTCCATGTTTGGAGTTGATGGTGGGTTACAGCTGTTTGGTGGTGATGAAGGTAATAATTTAGGGAATATCTTTACCTTTAACTATTTAAGATTAGGTGGTGCTACCGGTACTGATATTGTTGACGGTGGTGTAATTGAATACACTGAAGATACGATAGTCCAATTAGATTATCTATGGGATACGGGAGCACTAACAGTAAACCCTGGAGATTGGTCAGAAATAAATGTACCTGACGCCTTTAAACTGCCTGATGGAATCTCTTGGACAGATAAGGATATAGTCTTAAGCGACAATAGTGTTGTAGGAACATATAGCCTGGTTAATAATGTTTTACGATTTGATTTTGATGATAGAATAACAAGTGCAGGGAGCGGAGCAACCAATGGTTATGTTGGTTTTGGCTTAGTATTTAATTTAGAAAAATTTACAACGGATATAGTTGAAGAAATTGAATTCAACGATAAAACTGAAAAAAAGATTACTGTTATTACCAAACCGGAGAGCACCATAAGCCAGATAGACAAAGATGGAGAAGCCGATGCCGACAAAGATGCAAAGGAAATCAAATGGACTATCGATGTGGCAAACCCCAGTACAACCCCACTAACAGATTCGAAAGTCACTGATACCATTCCCACTGGATTAGAATATAAAAATGGAAGTATTGTAGTCTCTGAATTAACAATAGGTAAAGACGGAGAGTTTAATAAAGGCTCTGAATACAGTAGCTATACTTTCGACCCCAGCGCTTTCGAAGTCACTTTAGGTGAAATTGCACCTTATAAAGGCTATAGAATCGAATATATAACCACCATTAAAGATTATGAAGAAACATCCTTCAGTAACAACGCAAAACTTACCTACACAGGCAGCGGAGATGATATAACGGCTGTTGGAACTGTTAGCGGAATAGAACGAAGTGACTTTATCGAAAAAGATGGTGATTGGAAAGAATCATATGGAAACAAAATAAAATGGTCTATTGATATCAATAAAGCCGGAGGAAGTATTGATAATGCAATAATTGAAGAGAGCTTCCCAGAAGGACTAAGTTTGGTCACTGATTCAATAAAAGTCTATAAGCTTACCAAAAACGGTAGTAATTGGACAGAAACATTAGATGAAACAAAAAATTTCGATAATTTTCCCATTGGTTTAGGCAAATTAGAGTCGAGCGATGCTTACAGAATAAAATATGAGACAAGCATCAACTTTGCAAATGTTAACAGTAGCGATTATCAAAAGACAAATAGCTTTGAAAACATTGTAACTCTAAAAGATGGGGAAACTGAAATCGATACGGCAAAAAAAGCTGTTACAGTTGAACGAAAACCGATTCTCCGAAAAGAAGGTGAAAAGAGTATCGATTATGACAACGAAATTAACCGCACTTTGACCTGGACCATCCATGTAAATGAAGGCAATCATAGTATTGGGGGAGCTACAATAACTGATGTTATTCCGGAGGGATTAAGTATTAATACAACTGATGTAGCAGTGTATGACAAAGACGGTGACCAAGTGCCAACTGGAATAAGCATCACCGCAACGGCAATAACAGAAGGTGTAGATAAAGACAAGACGAAGTTAGAAATCAGCTTAGGAAACATCACTGAATACCACAAAATCGTGTATAAAACTACTATTACTGATTTTAGCAAGGGTTCTTTTGCAAATAATGCAAGTCTTGCTGGAACCGGCGTAGGAGATGGTGAAACAATTGATCCGGTTACTGGTACTCCGCCAAGCAACAGCTATACAAAAACCTTTGATGGTATTGACTATAATAATAAGATTATGAAATGGACTATCACCGTTAACCCTCAAAGAGAACCTATTAGTGAGCTAAAAATTGAAGATACTTTCCCTAATAACGGTTTAGTTCTTTTGGAAGAATCACCGGGAGAAGCTTTAGTAGTAAAATCCGGTTCAGCTACTCTTACAAGGGGAACTGATTATAACTTAGTTCCAAAAGACGGTAGCTATAACAAAGGGTTTATTATTGAATTCCAAAAGGTAGACGGCACAACAACAGGTCTTAATTTGAAAGAGATAATAACAGTAGAATATACCACATCCTATGACCCTGAAAAAGGAATTCTTCCTAATACTGATAACAGCACAAATAAAAAGTACAAGAACATGGCAACATTTACAGGGAAAACCAATAGTGGTATAACAATCAACACAAGTGCCAATGCAGAAAAACAAGTACTTGACAGCTCCTGGAATAGCGGTAAAAAGTTAGGCAAGCTAATAAGTGTTAAAGAAGATGACACAATTGAAAGCGGTTGGATTAGTGGTAATACAAGAAAAATAGAGTGGGAAGTATATATCAACTACTTGAAGCAAGATTGGGGAGAAAATGTAACTGTAACAGATGCAGTCTATTATGATGGCGAAATTGAAGAAAATAGTTTTATAGTTATGGAATATGTTGTGGCTGAAAATGGTGATACTTCTTATAATATAAACTCAGTGTCACCTGAAAAGTTATCAAAAGATACTGACTATACTGTAGACCTTTCGACTGATAAAAAAAGCTTTACTCTAGATTTTGATGAAACAAAGGTTGATAAAAGATATGTAATCATCTTTACCACAACTGTGCCTGATATTTCAGAAGCAACCTATACAAATACAGCAGCAGCAAAAGTTAACGGAAGCATTTATCCCTATGAAGGCTCTGTCGGCTTTACAAATCATAACAATAATTTGAGCAAAAATGCTTTAGAGGGAGTGACTACTACTGGAAAAGCCTATACTGATGAGGAAATAAAATGGCAAATAAAAATAAATGAAAGCCTCTCTGTTATTCAGAAAGATGTTGTTGTTGAAGATACTATAAGCAGCGGTCTTGTATATAAGGAAGATAGCTTAAAGGTATATAAACTGATTGGAAGTTTAAGAACTAAAGTTGATGAGGGAACTACAGCTAACGGCGGACATTATGACTTGGAAGTATCAGACGCTGGCGATGGAAAAACAAAATTGAAAATCAGCTTTAATGACACTATTGATTCTACTTATGAAATAGAATATATAACCGTAGTCACTGCTACAACGGGAACAATAAATAATACGGTTGAATACTCAGGTTTAAATTTAAATATTGAGTCTGTAGAAAGTGATAAAATACAAGCACAGCAATTTTCCTATGTAGGCGGCGACCCAAATAAAGGTATGATAAGAGTATCGAGTAGAGGCTAACTCTTAATGAGCTTCGCCCCTCTCACACCACCGTACATA
>CAYPBK010000003.1:0-145035 GCA_964408955.1 uncultured Clostridiaceae bacterium | reverse complement strand
ATATCTGGAGGTTATTTATTTTTCAAACTTCATTTCATTTGTTACAGGAATGCTTATAATCAATTAGTACTTTTCAAATATTGCTTAATATTTCTTTTATTTCACAATAATTCTATCCTAGATTTATTTTGATGTCAAACAACCGAAAACATTGCATAACTATACTATGAAATGCTAATTGAATTAAATTTTTACATATCTATTGCATTATTTAATTCTTTAAGCAAGTCTTCTAAGCTAATCCCATAACGTTGGGCAACCTGCCCAATCGACATATATAACGCACCACCTCAGCCAAAGCATTTTATGCCAAAACTTTTAAAAACCTCCTCCAATTCCGGGTTCTTAAACAACACATCATCTATTACCATTTTCTCATCAATCATGCTATCACCTCCTAATGTTAAATCTTAATCATAAAACATTTAAAGAATAAACCTTTAGCAAGTGTTCAACCACTATTCGTAGATTTCTCCCGCATCCCTTGTAAGAGGCTCTTCTAAAATCACATGCTCAATGTTTAAGGCTGCCCCCTCGACGCTGGGAAGCACCTTTTTTATACCTTCTATCTCTGTCATTGTATTTGCTAAAGAAAGCAAAGTCATTCTTTCACCAGCCGCGCCACCCCAATGCCTAGTTTCTATTTCTTTAGAAAAATCGATATATATTAAACTATCATCTATATCAATATCTAATACTTTCGTTTCGGGTGGAATGGTAGGATATAAGGTTTCGCTATCCGGACCTTTAATTAGCTCCTCTAAAACAACTTTTGCATATTCTATTTGGTCTATATCTTCTGCTATATATACAAGTCTTTTTTCCGGTGTAACATATAAAGCTTGAGAATCAGCAAAATATAAAACAATTTCAGTATCTGTTTTATTATTATTTTCCTCTTCAGGAGGCTCATCCTTTTTTAATAAACTGCAGCCGCTAAGAAAGATTGAAAATATTATTAAAAGAATAACTAAACGTTTCATAAAAAACATCCCCCAACCAATAAAACTATTTTAAAATATTATATCATGAATTTCGAAGAAATTGCATGATATAATTAGCCATGTGCGTTTTTGACAAAGTCAAAAATATCGCAGGTTATTAATTCCGGCGTGAGTATTAAGTGTAGTTAAATCTTTTTTATTATAAATTTATCACCATCAACATCTATTAGTATCCTGTCTTCTGCCTCTATTTCACCTGAAATTAGAGCTTTTGCGATAAATGTTTCTATATTCTTTTGAATGTATCTTTTAATTGGTCTCGCCCCGTAAGCCGGTTCAAATGCATGGCTTATTATTTGATTTTTAGCATTTTCGCTTAGTTCTACTTCTATTTCCATTTCTTTTAATCTTTGAACAATATATAAAAACTGCAAACCAATGATTTTCCTTATTTCTTCTTTACCAAGAGGTTTAAAAAATATAATATCATCAATTCTATTTAAGAACTCCGGTCTAAAATGCATCTTCATTTCATTCATTACATTATCGGCGACACTATCATCTATTAAGCCTTTTTCATTAATCTTTTCTAAAAGATACGAGCTGCCTATATTTGAAGTCATTATAATAACTGTATTTTTAAAATCTACAACCCTGCCTTGACTATCCGTCAGTCTCCCGTCATCCAGTATTTGAAGAAAAATATTAAAAACATCATGGTGGGCTTTCTCTATCTCATCAAACAAAATAACTGCATATGGCTTTCTTCTTATCGCTTCTGTAAGCTGTCCGCCTTCTTCATACCCAACATACCCCGGAGGAGCACCTATTAATCTTGATACTGCATGTTTCTCCATATATTCTGTCATATCAATTCTCACAATATTATCCTCTGAATCGAATAAAGCCTCAGCTAATGCTTTTGCAAGCTCCGTCTTCCCGACTCCTGTCGGGCCAATGAAAATAAAGGAACCTATTGGTTTTTTTGGATCCTTTAAACCGCTTCTTGCCCTAATAACAGCATCAGAAACAGAAATAACAGCTTCGTCCTGGCCGATAACTCTTTTATGGAGGTGTTCATCTAGACGCAATAACTTTTCCTTTTCATTTTCAAGAAGCTTTGTTATCGGGATACCAGTCCATTTCGAAATTATTTCTGTTATTTCTTCTTCAGTTACTTCTTCCTTTAGCAAATGAGTATCCTTTTGTATAGTTTTTAATTTTTCTTTCTCATAAGCCAGTTTTTCATTTAATTCCGTTAGCTTCCCATATTTCAATTCGGCAGCTGTATTTAAATCATACTCTAACTCAGCTTTTGCCGCTTGCCCTTTAACTTTTTCTATGTCTTTCTTTATTTCCCTTATATTTTTAATTACATCCTTTTCAGTCTCCCATTGCAACTTCATTGCATCTTTTTGTTTAATTAGTTCAACTAATTCTTCGTTAATCAATTCCAGCTTGTTATTGCTGTCTGACTCTTTTTTTAAAGCCTCCCTCTCTATTTCCAATTGCATAATTTTTCTTGTTATTTCGTCTAACTCTGAAGGCATACTATCAATATCTGTCCTTAGCATTGCAGCTGCCTCGTCTATTAAATCTATCGCTTTATCCGGTAAAAAACGGTCACTTATATATCTGTCTGATAATATCGCTGCAGCGACTAAAGCATTGTCTTTTATCCTTACACCATGATGTATTTCAAACCTTTCCTTTAGTCCTCTAAGAATGGAAATCGTATCTTCTATGGATGGAGTATCTACTAATACTGGCTGAAATCTTCGTTCAAGTGCCGCATCTTTTTCTATATACTTTCTATATTCATCAATTGTGGTTGCGCCAATACAATGAAGCTCTCCTCTAGCCAACATTGGTTTTAATAGATTACCGGCATCCATTGAGCCTTCCGCTTTCCCTGCACCAACAATATTGTGTATTTCATCAATGAATAGTATAATAGTCCCATTAGAACTCTCAATTTCTTTTAAGACAGCCTTCAGTCTTTCCTCAAATTCGCCTCTGTATTTTGCCCCTGCAACCAATGAGCCCATATCTAATGAATATATTGTTTTTTCTTTTAAGCTTTCGGGAACATCACCTTTCATTATCCTTTGCGCAAGACCCTCTACAACGGCTGTTTTCCCAACACCCGGTTCTCCTATTAAAATTGGATTATTCTTTGTTCTTCTTGATAGAATTCTTATTATACGCCGAATTTCAGCATCTCGTCCGATTACGGGATCTAATTTTTCTTTTTTAGCTTCTTCAACCAGATCCTTACCGAACCTTGATAAAGCTTCATAATTTTCTTCAGGGTTCTCACTAGTTATTCTCTGATTGCTTCTAATTAATGAAAGCTCTTTTAAGAATCTATCCTTAGTAATGCCGTATTTCTTCATTACTTTTGCTGACGGCGTATCAACCTCTTCTAACAATGCAAGATAAATATGCTCCAAGCTTATATAATCGTCTTTAAACAATTTTGAAATTTTTTCTGCTTCTACAAATATTTCTTCTACTCTTCTAGTTATATACAAACTCGCATTGTTACCATATACTTTTGGAATTTTGAATATTTCATCATTTAAATCCTTATAATAAAAATCAAAAGGAACATTCATTTTAATTAAAATCTTTGGTATTAAATCGTCTTTTTTTTGTAGTAAACTTATGTGGAGATGCTCTCCATCTATGGTTTGATGACTATTTTTAAGAGCAAGAGCTTGCGCTTCATTTAGCGCTTCGCGAGATTTTTGCGTTAATTTATTTAAATCCATTAGGTTATTTCCCTCCCTTGACTTTGACTTTCTTTGACTTTAACTCAATTACATAATATATTTAATTTCTTAAAATGTCAATACTTAGATTTTGTTTTTTTTATTATAATTTTTTTATCTATTTTATGAAATATATAACACTTATATTTTTATGAAAAAAGTAAAATATAATAGCAGGAGGTGATATCAGTGCCAAGCAATAACAGAAAAGTTATACCTCAAGCTACAGCGGCTCTCGACAAGATGAAATTCGAAGTTGCTTCAGAAATGGGAGTTAATTTAAAAGAAGGCTATAATGGAGATTTAACTTCTAGGGAAGCCGGTACTGTCGGTGGAAACATGGTGAGAAAAATGGTAGAGCAGTACGAAAGAAATATGAACAAATAATGGCAATAATATAGTTTAAAAGCACCCGACGGGTGCTTTTATTTTATATATGTGCAAATACTTCAAAACTACTAAGACATAATCGTTGTTTTGATAGATTTTTTTAACACTATTACTTAGCTGCAAACATTGTTTAAGTTTTAATAATGAAGGGTAATGTAAAGCTAACTAGTGTATAAAAAAACTGCCCAATGCTTCATTGAAGCATCAGACAGCTTTGTCTTCATTATGTTTACTGTTATACGCGCTTGTAATATACTAAATCAGTATACAATGTATTATTATAATTCTCGTATCTCATCCCAGCTAAAGAATATTCTTGCTTTTTCCTAAACTGGAGGGATGCAAAATTAGGCAAAGGACTTATTATCGTTTCTGCAAAAATAGTCTTTATACCTTCGGATTTTAAATCCTCAAGTAATCTTTTGTAAATTATACTTCCAATTCCTTGTCCTGTTAATCCCGCTTGAATAGCAGTTTTGTCCACCAGCATAAAATCATCCAGCATGGATTTATCAAAGTCCGGGCTCCAATAAACATCATCTATCCAATTTGGATTATCTTCTAACCATTCTTCTTTTTTGTAAGCTATCATAAAACCGTATATTCTGTCGTATTCAGCTACATAAAAATGATTAAGTTTATTAATTGCGTTTAATAGTTTTCTTTTATAAAGCCTTGGATTTGAGCTGTAATCATCTACTAAAAAGCCTTGCTCTGGTATTTTTGTGGATGAACCGACAGAACAAGCAATATTATAAATTTGGTTTATATCTGAAGGATTTGCCTTTCGTACTCTTAATAATTTCCTTAGTAAAAAAGAGTTAAGTTCTAAATTGGGCATGTTTGCTATTACCATATTATACCTCCTTATTTAAATTTAAACATTTTACTTGGGAGGTACGAGCACTTATAAAAATAACCGTGGAGGACACCACGGCAAAGGACTTATACACTATTAGAAGTGTATTATCCCATACACCCAAACCTCCTCTTCCCACGCTTACGAGGTTAGCTGACGGATTCGGGCTGAAAGAGTATAGCCCTACTCACTAAAAGCGAGATTCACCCCAAAATTTGGTTCCCCCGTTTTCCAAAATGGAAATTCAGCGAAAGTGTGAGTAAAATTATTTCGTTACTTAAATATTATAATGTAAAATTAAAAAATAGTAAACACTTTTTCTGTAATTTTTATCTTTTCTCCAGTAAAAAATTTAATTATTAGGCGAAAACTTGATTTAACATAAGAATTTTTACCTGCAGCAATTACATATTTATTTACCTAATGAACGATAATCTTTTATGAAAGAAACTAGACTCTCTCAGATAATTCCTGAGATATAAGAATTAAATACTAGGGCATTGCCTTTAGCGGTTCAATTCTATCTTTTACTTTATCCATTAAAAATGAATGTTTTACTATATGTCTTTCGTGTTGCCCTTTTCCTATCTCACCCAATTCATCATATGCGACAATATCAAATTTTATGTTGTTTTTATTGATGTCCGATATTTCGCTTTTTATTGTCACAGTCATCCCCTTCACAGTTGGCATCAAATGCTCAACACTGAGCTTTTTACCTATAGTTATATAATCATCAGGCAATAAAGGGTCAATTAGCATAACTGAGGCTTCTATCATAAGTGCTGTTAAAAAAGGTGTTGCCAGTAAATCTTGAAGCACTCCGCTCCCATAATTATGGGCAGTATCTTCTTCAGTTACAATCTTTTGAATCGTTTTTGACATACCAACGCTATATTCAGAAAGTTTCATACAACCACCCCTTTTTATTTAATTATAATTCCAGCCTCTGCACAATGCAATCTTTATCAAATATTAATAATCTAAAAAAAAACCTGTTAACAGTAACTGTCAAAATTATCGCAAAGCATATATTTTGTTAGTGGCATATTATCCGCCATGTGCGTTTTTGACGTAGACAAAAGTTACTATTCAGATGTAACTATAGTTTCAGTATTGCTTATTATATTTGATACGATTGCAGGAGTTCCAAGACTAATAATCTGTAAGCTTGTTCCGGGTTGCGCCAAAACTCGCTTCGCTCAAACAGTTGACGCAACTGATCTTCCACTGCACTAACAGATTCTAAGCCTCTCCACAATGCAATCTTTATCAAATATTAATAATCTAAAAAATACCTATTAACGGTAATTATCAAAACTAGAGCGCGGCATATATTCCGTTGGTGGTATATTATCCGCCATGTGCGTTTTTAACAAGGAGTTACTTTTATAGCGAATAAGTAGTCCATTCTTCACAATATTCGCAGCAATATTCAATAGTTCCATTGGACTTTACAAGCCTAAAAAGAGGCTTTACATTTTCCTCCGAATTACTTACACAACGAGGATTTTTGCATTTGAACAAACCTTGTACAACATCTGGTATTTCAACTTTCATCTTTTTAACTATTTCATCATTTTCTACAAAGTTAATGGTGATATTTGGATCTATAAGTCCCAGCATCGTCATATCAACATCTATTCGATTTTCAATTTTTATTATATCCTTTTTACTTAATTTACTGCTACTGACATTCCTTAATAAAACAACTGGAAATGTAACTTCACCAAGATTTAATTTATCAAATATTTTTTTGCCTTTTCCCGGTGTAATATGGTCTATTACTATGCCATAATGAATACTGTCAACCTTTAGCATTATATCACCCCCAATTGTTGCGCTATTAGCGCCATTCTGGCGTATATACCCAGTTTTGCTTGTTTGAAATATACTGCTCTGTCATCTTCGTCTAAATCATAGCTTATTTCATTGACTCTTGGCAAAGGATGCATTACAATCATATCTGGTTTTGCATTCTCTAGCTTCTTCCTGGTTAAAATATAGCTGTCTTTAAGTCTTACATAGTCAGCTTCATTAAAAAATCTTTCTTTTTGTATTCTTGTCATGTATAGAATATCGATTTCGTCTATTACGGATTCTAAATTTTCAGTTTCAAATACTTCCACATTCCCTCTCTTAATAAGTATGTCCTTTAGATATTCCGGTAATTTAAGTTCTTCAGGTGAAATTAAAACGAATTTATTATTGGGATATCTTGATAAAGTTTTTATTAAAGAATGAACTGTCCTCCCGAATTTTAGATCTCCGCAAAATGCAACGCAGTTTCCGCCAATCTTTCCTTTGAGCACTCTGATTGTCAACATATCAGCAAGCGTTTGTGTGGGATGCTGATGTCCGCCATCTCCTCCGTTTATTATTGGTATACTGGAATACTGTGATGCAAGCCTTGGTGCCCCTTCCTTAGGATGTCTTATCACAACAATATCAGCGTAGGATGAAAGGACTCTTATTGTATCTGCTACGCTTTCACCTTTTGCCACGGAGCTTTGGTTGGCATCAGAAAAGCCAAGTACTCTACCACCCATTCTAAGCATCGCTGATTCAAAACTTAACCGGGTCCTGGTACTTGGCTCATAAAATAATGTTCCTAATATTTTTCCTTGACATATAGTACTGTACGATTTTTCATCATTGATTATGTTTTCCGATAGTTTAAAAACTTCATCCAACTCCTCAATAGAAAAATCATTCGGGTCAATTAAATGACGACCTTTTAAATTCATTGAACTTCCTCCTTTTTAGTCTCTCGGACTAGATTAAAGGTAAAACTTTTTGTCTTTGGATTAGCCTTTTAAAACCCAATATTAATGTATTAAAAGTTCTTTGAATAAGATATCACAAGGAAAAAGTGATGTCAATAATTAATTTGCCCTAAATAACATTTCTAAAACATTCTTTAACATCTTTTATTACTTTTAGACATAATCATAATATTATTTTGCTTTTATATTTGCCACGATTACTAAGATACAAACTTTATGATCTATAGCAATTAAGGCATGGAATATAAACTTATATTACAAATGCTTCTATATCTTCTTTAATATTTCTCATCTGTTATAAATAAAATGTATTAAATAGAACATTAGGAGGCACTTAAAAATGAAAGAAACAGCATATCTGCAGGGTGCATTTATTCTGACTATAACAAATCTATTAACGGGAATAATAGCTTTTGTATATAGAATATTTTTAACCAGACATATAAGTACTGAAGGTATTGGTCTATATCAGCTTATTCTTCCTTTATATTACTTCTTTATCACATTAGTATCCAGCGGATTAGTTACAACTATATCAAAGCTAATAGCAGAGAATAGAGTAAAAGCAAATCACTCAAATATCAATCGAATAATAACAGTTGGTTTAGTTTCTTCAGGGACCTGGAGTATTATTTTATCAATTCTTATAGCATGCAATAATAGCTTTTTCGCTACTTACATATTAAAGGATGAGAGAACGGCTTATCCTATACTAGTTTTTTCTCCGGCAATAGTTTTTATAGCATTATCTGCAGTTTTAAAAGGATATTTTTATGGAATAGAAAAGGTTAGTATTCCAGCAATTATTGATGTAATAGAAAAATTAATTAGACTTATTATACTAATTCCAATAACAAAATACTTTATTAAACACGGTATTGTATATGTCTGCGTTGGGGCTATGTTAGCAATGGTTTGCGGCGAAATATTAAGTTTAGCACTCCTTTTTATTTTTTATAAGTATAAAAAAAATACCATATTGAATAATTCAAGAAATCCAATTGCTATATTTGGCATATTAAAAAGCATCATTAAACCACTTTTACCTTTATCAATCAGCGGAGCTATAGAGAGCATTTTAGAAATGGCTGACGCTGTCCTTATTCCAACTAGCCTCATCAAAGCAGGGCTATCAAAGCAAAATGCTTTATCAACATATGGTAAATTAACTGGTATGATATTACCTTTGCTATATTTCCCCATGATAATAATTGCATCATTATCCACAACTTTAATTCCATCATTGGCTTATTCACTTGCTTTAAAAAATGAATATGAAATAAATAAAAAAAGCAATGATTCAATGACAATTGCGTCTGTTATCGGTTTTGCCTCCTCTATAGCTTTTATTAATTATCCGACTGAATTATGTAAGGTGCTATTTAATTGTCCTGAAGCAGGCATATTTTTATTCTGGCTTTCCTTTCCATGTATCTTCGAGTACTGGTTGTTTACAATCTTAGGAATCTTAAATGGTATTGGATTACAAAATAAAGTTATGGAGTGTTCTATAACTAATATATCAATAATGACAATCAGCATCCTTTTTTTTATGCCGATACCCGAAGTAAATATCTATGCATACCTATTTGGCTTCGTATTTAGTTCTGTATTTGTGGTTATAAAAGGGGTTTTGATAATATATAAAAAAACCAAAATTAGATTTAATATTAATCGAAT
The DNA here is from genome assembly GCA_964408955.1 of uncultured Clostridiaceae bacterium. Taxonomy (GTDB): domain Bacteria; phylum Bacillota; class Clostridia; order Lutisporales; family Lutisporaceae; genus JAAYKT01. The sequence goes on along the minus strand of CAYPBK010000003.1, from coordinate 135,602 downwards.
CCTTGTAAAGCCTTTTATTTGCGCACTTTTAATGTTTATATCAATAAAATCATTGAATCGCTATATGATTTTGTATGGACAAACACAGTATAACATGATGGTATCTTATGCAGGCGGCTTAATTATATATTTCATAATGATTTTTGTTTTAAATGTTTTTAGACCTAAGCTACTATTTAAAAATTTTTATACAAAATAAAAAGATTTAAATATCCATTTGACAAGGGATTATTATATTATATACGCTGATAAGCTGCATTTGAAAGCAACTTTTCTGAATATCAGCACGGGGCTACAAATATCAGATTAAATATAAAAAATACAGCACTTACTTTTTTATATTTGCTATTTTGCAAATAATAAGGCATGTACATTTACTGCACATGCCTTATAAATAGTTATTTTAACCTTATTGGGCTGGAATTTACAATGTCTTCAGGTACATCTTTGAATTTTTTAAAATTATCATTAAAATCATCTGCCAGTTTATTAGCTTTCTTATAGTAATCCTCAATATTACTCCAGCTCTCTGATGGATTCAAAACTGAATCCGGAACATCGGGGCATTGTTTAGGTATTGCCAATTTAAAAATCGGATCTTTTATGAACTCAACATCCTTCAAATCACCATTCATTGCTGCTCTCACCATAGCCCTTGTGTATTTCAGCTTAATTCTGCTGCCTACACCATAGGGGCCTCCTGACCAGCCTGTATTCACTAGAAAAACCTTAACATAATATTTGTCAATTTTCTCGCCAAGTAATTCAGCGTATGTTTGAGGCTTTAAAAGCATAAATGGGGCACCAAAGCAGGTAGAAAATGTTGATGTAGGCTCTACTATTCCTCTTTCTGTACCTGCCAGCTTACTTGTATAACCGGACATGAAATGATACATAGCTTGCTCTTTGGTTAGCTTTGATATCGGTGGCAATACTCCCGTAGCATCAGCAGTTAAAAATATTATAGTTTTTGGTATACCTCCCAAACCGTCTTCTATTGCATTATCAATATGTTCAACAGGGAATGCCGCTCTTGTATTTTCAGTATATCTGTTATCATCATAATCAGGTTCTTTTGTTATATCATCTAAAACAACATTTTCAAGAAGTGCGCCTTTTCTTATTGCGTTCCATATTTGCGGTTCGTGCTCCTTAGATAAATTAATGCATTTAGCATAGCAACCGCCTTCAAAATTAAATACTCCATCGTCAGTCCAGCCGTGCTCATCGTCGCCGATTAGCATTCTATCTACATCAGCAGATAAGGTTGTTTTTCCTGTCCCGGAAAGACCAAAGAACAAAGTTACGTCACCATTAATGCCCATATTTGCAGAACAATGCATTGGAAGGACTCCTTTAAAAGGAAGAAGATAATTCATTACTGTGAATATTGATTTTTTAATCTCACCGCAATACATAGATGCACCAATAAGAACAATTTTTTTATCAAAATTAATAATAATAAAAGCTTCAGAGTTTGTTCCGTCTAGTTCTGGTACTGCCATCATATATGGCAGCGCTATAACAGTAAATTCAGGTTTAAAATCTTTCAGGTCATTATCCTTTTCCTTAATAAGCATTTGATAAGCAAACATATTCTGCGATGCCATTTCATTGATAACCCTAATTGGCAGGCGGTATTTTTTATCCGCTCCCACATATCCGTCAAATACATATACATCTTTATCTTCTATGTATTTCAATACTTTTTCTAATAATTTATCAAAATTTTCCTCGCTGATTGGAACATTATTTTTATTCCAGTCAATGTTTTTATGCACTGTTTCCTCGTCTACAATAAACCTATCTTTCGGAGATCGCCCGGTATACTTCCCTGTGTTTATGGATAAGGCTCCATTTGATGCTATAACACCTCCTTCCTTCTCTACTGAGATATTCTCGAGCTTCTCCGGTTTTAAATTTAAGTGTAGCTTTTTACATTTAATCTTATTTAAATCTAAAAAGCCGTTGAAGTTGTACAACGCATTTACCTCCCTAAAAAGTAGTGTTTAATACACATATACATTATAACATATCAGTTAATTTATAATGCACTTAGAGAAAGAAGATTTAATATTCAAACATCTTCTAAGCTAAGCATTATTTTTGCCTTTGACGTTTATAAATTGACAAAATAAATAACGGTTATGTTAAGATTAATACAATACTTAAATAAATCTTAAAAGGAGGTATTCAATGCTTTTACTAGACAGAAATGATATAAAAAGCGTTTTTACAATGAAAGATGCTATCGAAGCAAGCAAGCTTGCTTTCCTTATTTTTAGTTCAGGTAAATGTGAAATTCCATTAAGAACAAATATTGAAGTATCTAAGCATGATGGCGTCTCTTTGTTTATGCCAGGCTATGTAGAGGATTTAAATGCTTTAGGAATAAAAATTGTCTCTGTATTCCCTAAGAATCCGGATAAAGGCAAATCTTCTGTACCATCAACCATGATACTGATTGATGGTACAGATGGTGAAGTTTGCTGCATTTTAGATGGAACCTATTTGACACAATTGCGAACAGGTGCAGCAGCGGGAGCGGCTATTGATTTACTTTCCAACGTTCAGTCAAAAATCGGCGCTTTAATAGGTATCGGCGGTCAGGCTTTATCCCAGCTGGAAGCAATGCTTACTGTAAGGGTCCTTAGTGAGGTTAGGATTTACAATAGAAATTTACAACGAGCTAATTCATTTATTAAAAAAGCAAAGGAAGAATTAAATCTATCCGACACTGTTTTAAGAGCCGTTGAATCTCCAGACGAAGCAATTATTGATGCAGATATTATTACTGTAGTGACAACTTCGAAAGAACCGGTTTTTGATGGAAATAAAGTAAAGCAAGGTGCACATATTAATGGTATTGGTTCTTTTATGCCAGATATGCAAGAGTTGGATGAGACAATAATTAATCGAGCTGATAAAATTTATTTTGATTCAAAAGAAGCCGTTTTAGCTGAATCAGGAGATTTTATTAAACCTTTGGAAAAAGGTATAATAAAGAAAGATAACTTCAAAGGGGACTTAGGTCTCGTTGTTTCAGGAAAATTGGAAGGACGGTGTAAGGCAAACGAAATAACTTTATTTAAATCTGTAGGCATTGCTATATTGGATATTGTGACTGCAAATTCTATTTACAAAAAAGCTTTAGAAGAAAATACAGGGAAAATTTACGACTTTATATAGGAAGAGGAGGAAATTATAATGATGAGATTTAAACATTACATAAGCTGCATAGATGCGCATACCGCCGGTGAGCCGCTTCGCATTGTTACTTCAGGTTTGCCGCCTATCATCGGAAACACAATCCTAGAAAAGAGGGATTATTTATTAAATAATTATGATAACCTTAGGAAAATGCTTATGCTTGAACCCAGAGGCCATAGCGGTATGTACGGGTGCATATTAGTCCCTGCGGTGACAGAGGATGGAGATTTTGGAGTGTTGTTTACACATAATGAAGGCTTAAGCTCAATGTGCGGCCATGGTATTATAGGTGTCACTAAGGTTGTATTAGAAACCGGCATAATGATTGCCAAAGAAGGAGTAAATATTGTAAAGATTGACACGCCTGCCGGTAGAGTTACAGCTTTTGCAGATGTAAAAGACGGTGAGGTAATTAAGGTTAGGTTCCAAAATGTTCCTTGTTTTGTATATGCAGAAAATATAAGCATTAACATAAAGGGAATTGGTGATATATTAACAGATATAGCCTATTGCGGTGCTTTTTATGTTTATGTTAACGCAGATAAATCAGGATTGAAAATAGCACCAGAAAAAACTGAAGAGCTTGTTAAAATCGGCATGGATATTAAAAATAAAGCCATTACCATGATGAAGTTTACTCATCCAACCTCAGGTATAAACTGGTTATATGGCACAATTTTTTATACAGAACCCAAGAAAGAAAATGATAAATTAATTACTAAAAATGTTTGTATTTTTGCTGAAGGTCAAGTTGACAGATCACCTACAGGTACTGGTACTGGCGGAAGACTTGCACTTCACTACCATAAAGATGAAATGAAAATTGATGATGTGCTAATAAACTATAGTATTATTGATACACCTTTTGAAGGAAGAATAATTAAAGAGACTAAGGAAGGGCCTTATAATGCTGTAATTACAGAAGTAGCCGGAACGGCACAAATTACGGGCTTTAACCAGTTGGTGCTTGATCCTGCGGATCCGTTGCCGGAGGGTTTTAGGATAATAGGAAGTTAAATATTTTTAATACTTACAATAAATAAAAGCAAATTATTTAATTCCTGGATTGGCAAAAACATTTGCAAAATTCGTAAGTAGCAATAATCCAACCAATATTTATTTTGCCAAGTTTACTTTTAAGCTAATAAAAATATCATAGTAACAGGGGCAAATATTTCTATGTTGGAGGTGCTATTATGGATGATATTTCTTATAACACTGATATGAAAGTTGAGAATTTTCCAGATAACATAAGAGATCTTTTACTATTACTTACTAAGAATAGCGGCAGTAAAGTAACTTTAATACTAAATACTTATGAGGATTGCATTGTTGAAAATGTTTCTTTATACGGAGTGCTGGGCTCATTAGTGTTGATTAAATGCAACGATAAGTTTAAATTCATAAAAATTGATTGTATTTGTTCTGTTATAGTTAATTGTGAAATCATACTTAATGAATTATTAGAGTCCAGTACGTGCAATATGTATAAGTGAAAGAATAAATTAATAAAATCCGGCACTTAGCCGGATTTTTATTAATAATATATCTTTCTATCAAGATGCTCTTGAACCAATCTAAGCGTTTCACCAAATCTTTGAAAATGAACTATTTCTCTTTCTCTTAAAAAGCTTAATGTATCGATTACGCCTCTATCCTCTGTAGACTGAATCAAATGCTCATAAGTAGCTCTGGCTTTTTCTTCAGCAGCCAAATCCTCATGTAGATTAGCTACCGGATCTTCAATAGCCTGAATATAAGCGGCTGTCCATGGAACTCCTGCAGCATCATGGGGGTATAAGTCCCTGCCATGCTGTACATATTGCGCACCTAGCCCTGCTTCTTCCATCTGTTTTGGCGTTGCATTTTCTATTATTTTGAAAATAAGCGTACCGATAATCTCCCAATGTGCCAATTCCTCAGTGCCTATATCCGTCAGCACAGCTTTTGCTTCAGGTATTGGCATTGTGTACCTTTGAGCCAAATATCTTAAGCCAGCAGATAATTCACTATCAGGACCACCATACTGTGCAAAAAGTAATTTTGCAATATTTAAATCGCAGCCTTCTACCCAAGCAGGGTATTGTAGTTTCTTTTCATATATCCACATATACTATTTACCTCCCATTTCATAATCAATCTCCCATGGCCAGGGATCCTCTATCCATCTCCATGGACAATTACTGGGAGTAGTTGCTGTTAATGGCGCAAATTTTTTTTCATAATCATTTACCAGCTTACAAAGCTTTAATGTGTATTCATTAAATATAGTTAATGCTTTTCTATCAGTTGGGTGCGTATCTAAAAATAAATTCAGATCTACTAAAGAAAACTCTATTGCCATGATCCCTTTTAGCATTTCTAATCTTTCTTTATTTATCTTCACTTTTATTCCTCCCTTCCTTCACACTCACAATTTCTCTTTTTTTTCGTATAAGATTCATATAATTCGGGAAAAATTGTGCCTCTCATTAGCCCTTTTATCGGATCAAATATTTTACCAAAGGATTGATAGCGCACATATGCTCTTGCCAATTTAAATTCCGATCCCATTTTAGGCTTTATGCTTTCGTATGGCACGCATTCATCAGCAGCCACTTCAGAATAATCATATATGTGATATTGAGTCATGATATTACCTCCTATAGAAATCTCCATATCAGTATATTCAATAATTACAAGCTTTGTTACATAAACCATAAAATAGTTACTGGCTGACTTTTTGCATTAATATTTCAATAAATTTTCTATAAAAAAAACGGCTGCGCCGCATTAGATCAAAATCTATATTTTATTAAATATAAAGTATTTAAGAAGTTTAAAGAAAGGGAAAAGGCTTGTGCCTTTTATTCTGATAAGAAAACCCAAAATGCCGTCCGCTATAACCTTACACCTGCACTCACGCAGGTGGGTGCCCTGATACATAATTCAACCCACCAATGAAGGCTCGATTTCCGAATGCATACATAGACTCCCGTATACTATCTGTAGGTTAAGGTTATAAAGCCGACAAACATTTCAGGCTTTATTTCATCTAAATATAGTATAATGTTAAAAGCTATAAAAATCAATAATGTCCCACAAGGTAATTTTTATTAAAATTTATTTTGTTACACCTCAAACATAACTATGGTCTTAATACTCTTAATTATATTTGATAAAATAATTAAGTATCTTGGCTAATAACCTTTATCAAAATCAATCAAGTTTATAAAGTCTCCTTTACCTTCAAAAGCTTTAATGTTTTCCTCTATTATGGGCATAGCTTTTTCAATATATTTGTTTGACTCTCCACAAATATGAGGTGTAATTATTACATTTTCCATTTCCCATAAAGGACTGTTTTCTGGCAATGGTTCCACTTTAAAGACATCAGATGCTAACGCTCTAAATTTTCCTTCTTTTAATGCATTAATCATATCCTCTTCATTAACTGTGCTCCCCCTGCCCATGTTTATAAAGCATGCTTCCTTTTTCATTAAATCAAAGTATTTTTTATTGATTATTTTATATGTTCTTGCAACGCTTGGTAGTAAGTTAATTATATAGTCACTTTCTAAAAAAACTTGAGACATATTATCGGGAGTATAGATTTTATCAACATAATCCGCTTCACTTTTGTTTGTTTTAACACCAATTGTCTTCATACCCATAAACTTAGCTTTTATTGCTACTTCCATACCTATGCTTCCTAAACCTAGTATACCTAAAGTAGCACCATTTATTTCCCCTTGATTTATATTCCTTTCCCACTTCTTATCATTTTTATTTTTAATCATCCTATGCATATTTCTTGATAGCATTATAATAACACAAATGGCATACTCTGCCATATGTATTTTATGAATCCCTTTTCCATTGGTTATAATAATGTCTTTTTTTCTTATTTCCTCAAGAGGGTAATTTTCAACTCCTGCACTAAGAGCTTGAATCCATTTTAATTTTTTTGCCTTCTCCAACATTTCTTTATCAAACTTAAATGTTATAAGAATATCTGTATCCTCTATTAACTTTTCCATTTCATCTTTGGTGGTACAAGATGTAAAACAATAGTCGGTATACTTCCCTTTAAGCATGTTTAAATTTTTTTCGTCAATTTTATGGTATATAAGCACTTTTGTCATTTTTTTCTCCCCCTTCATTTTATTTTTTTGTTAATTTAATTTTTATCAGTTTTTGATTATCAACAAATAACTATTTAAAGTCTTCAAAAAATGATATTTGTTCATACTTCACTTTGCTTAGGTTTGATAAGGATAAGCCAACCAATCTTATGTTCTTTTTGATATCATAAGTATTTAATATTTCATAAGCAGCGTTCTTTATTTGATCTACATTTCTGATATGTTCCTTCAAAGTTTTGCTTCTGGTATAACTTTTAAAATCCTCAGTTTTTAATTTAATCGTTATAGTTTTGGCATAAATCATATCTGATTTTAAGCTTTCGTTTAATTCCAATATAAAATCATCCAGAACTCTTCGTATATAAAATAAGTCCTTCGTATCATGTTCAAAAGTAAGCTCTCTTCCAATAGATTTAATTTCTTTGTTTCGACTCACTTCCCTGTTATCTATTCCCCTAATACAATTATATATCTCTATACCATATTTCCCAAAATAATTTATCATTTCATTTTCCGTTAGCTTCAACAGCTCCCCAATAGTATATATTCCAATAGAATTAAGCTTTTCTATGGATTTTCCTCCTATTCCATGCACTTTTTTTATTGGTAAAGGCTCAAGAATCATTGGAATCATTTCCTCTGATATTACCATTAATCCATCAGGCTTATTCCAGTCAGAAGCAATTTTAGCTAAAAATTTATTATGTGAAATCCCCGCTGAAAGCGTTAACCCAAACTTTTCTTTTACTCTCTTTTTTATAATATTTACAATGTCTATGGGCTCTGCTTTTATATTACTAACATCCATATAAGCCTCGTCTATTGAAACAGGTTCCACTTCTTTTGTTATTGATTCTAAAATCTTAAAAATTGATTCAGAAATCTGGCTATACCTTCCATGTCTAACAGGCAAAAAAATACCTGCGGGACATAATTGTTTAGCTAAATAGCAGGGCATAGATGAGTGGATATCATATTTTCTTGCCTCATAGGAACAAGTGCTTACCACTGATCTGGCACTGTTACCCCCGACTATTATCGGTTTTCCTTTAAGCTTAGGATTATCCATTTGTTCGACAGAAGCAAAAAATGCATCCATATCAACATGGATTATAGTTCTGTTTTTCAAAACAACACCTTCATAAAGTTAATTATATTTAAATTATACTCAATACGGCTGATTCCTTCAATAAAATGAAAAAAACCTCCGTAGTAGATTTCATTATAATAAACAAATCTACTACGAAGGTTCTTTATAATTATTCTATTTATAAAACGCGTGATTACCTATTCTCATAACATAAGTCTTGTTCTTTACTATCCAGTTACCGGCTGACTTATCCGGGTTAAAGAAATATGTGCACTCACCGACAGGTTTTGATCCGGCAAAGGCTTCTTTTGCTGCCTTAACACTGTCTTCATTAGGAGTGTTATATATAGTACCTATTGCCACAGGCGTAAATTGTGGAATTCCTTCAAAATAATCAAATATAACCCCTTTTACTGTGTTTGGGAACCCGGATGTTTTCGTTCTGTTTAATATTACATTTCCTACAGCTACTTTTCCTGAATAGGGCTCTGCCTCTGCTTCGGCATGAATAATCCTTGACATCCAATATAAGTCTTCTGCTGAATAGCCTGCATCGCTTTTGCCCCTTGAGGCAGAAGCTGTATTATTTTGATAAACTCTGGCTTGGGTTATCGGCCCTGCTATACCATCTTGTGTTAATCCATTTGCTTTTTGAAAACTAATCACGGCACTTTTAGTCTTAATGCCGAATATCCCGTCTGCTTGACCAGAAGAGTAACCTTTACCATTTAATGCGGTTTGAAGCTTTACTACTTCATTCCCCCTATTGCCATTTTTTAAATACGAGCTATAGTTTGTCATTCCTAATTTAGTTAAAGTCCTATATCCTGCGATTCCATCTGCAGCTAATCCATTATCTTTTTGATATTTTTTTACTGCATCCTTTGTTAAAACTCCATAATAACCGGTAGCGTTAAAATTTGCATAATAAATACTTTTCAATTTATTTTGCAATAAGGTTACTTCATTACTGGTTAGACCTTGTTTTAATAAGCTATCTGCAAAAATGCCTGTAAATAGAAAACATGTAAAAACTAAAGTTATTGCAGTAATCCTTATTAAAGCTTTTACCATTTTTAAATCTCTCCTCCTACTGACGTTTTGTAGCTAAAACCCCAAGGTAAAATAGTTTAAATTAGTAAATTCATTGCACCTTTTTCAAAGTTAAAGCTTCATAATTCGTCAGTTTTAGTTTACATAACATTATAGACTGCATGTCCTAATATGTCAAAATAGCAATCTTAATGCCCAAACCGCCTGTTTTCTATAGCTTAAGTCAAATCTACATCTACATATCCAAATATTACCTTATGGTTACTTCTACATAATTCTCAATATAATAGCTTTATATGCTGCAGTTTTTAATAAATTTTTTTGCCTTCTATACTCCAATTTGAAACAATGTTAAAATATTAATAAGTTCTTATCAGGAGGTTCTGACAATGAATAATAAAGCCTTTCGTGTTTTTGTAATAGGTGGCATTAACCTTGATATTATAGGTAAATCTATTGAGAATCTTGAACTTAAATCTTCTAATCCGGGAAGTACAAAAATGATATCAGGAGGAGTCAGTAGGAATATTGCACAAAATCTATCTCAATTAGGTATTGAAACAACTATTCTAAGTTCAGTTGGAAAAGATAGTTTTGGTGAAATGATATTAAAAGAGCTAAAGGATGCTAATGTTAATACAAGCAAAATATTAATATCGGAAAATTTCAAAACAGGATTATACCTTGCTATACTTAATAACACAGGAGAAATGAGCCTAGGATTGTCCGATATGGATGTAATGAAAGAAATAACTAAGGATTATTTGGAATCCAATAAACTATTTATTAAAGATTCAGATTTTATTATCTGTGATACAAATCTTGAAAAAGAATCCATCTTGTTTTTAATCAATTACGCAAAAATAAATCAAATTCCCATATGTGTTGAACCAGTATCTGTAACAAAATCGAAAAAGCTTAATGGAATATTAAATTTTATAGACTTTTTAACTCCAAACAAAGAAGAGCTATTCTCCTTAGCGGGAATAGACAATAAAGATATGGATATAGATAAAGCATCATCAATTTTACTTGATAAAGGTGTGAAAAACATCATATTAACACTAGGCAGTGACGGACTTTACTTAGTAAATAAATCAGTAAGAAAACATTATACCAATTACCCGTCAAAAGTTTTAGATGTTACAGGTGCCGGTGATTCACTTACGGCAGGTTTCATCTATGGATTGCTAAATTATAATAATATTGATAAGGCATGCAAATTTGGTTTGGCAGCTGCATCACTTACTGTATCCTCTAAGGATACAGTAAGTACAAAGCTAAATAAAGATACCCTTGAAAGGATAATTACTTTTTAGAGATTAAATCGGCAGCCTTAACTACATGTTTAAGTAGAATTGCTGTAGTAACTGAACCGACACCACCGGGAACAGGTGTTATTAAAGATGCTTTTCCTTGCACGTTATCAAAGTCCACATCCCCACATAGTTTACCATCATCATCTATGTTAATTCCAACATCTATAACTACGGCACCTTCCTTGACAAAATCCTCTGTAACATATTTCGCTTTACCTATAGCAGCAATAAGAATATCCGCTTTTTGCGCAACTTGCTTTAAATCCGTAGTTTTTGAATGACATATAGTAATAGTAGCATTTTCTTTCAGCAACATCATACTCAACGGTTTCCCGACAACCATGCTTCTACCTATAACTACTGTCTTTTTTCCGATTAAATCTATCTCATACCTTTTAATAATTTCCATTACTGCAGCAGGTGTGCAGGGTGCGTAACCAGTATCGTCTCCTTCAAAAACTTTTGCTAAATTAATGGGGCTCATACAGTCAATATCTTTATCCGGATTAATATAGCTTTTAATTTCATAGTCATCTATATGCTTGGGAAAAGGCCTAAAAACTAAAATACCATGGGTTTTATTACATTTATTTAAAGACTCTAGAGTTTCTTTAAAAACTTCCGTAGTAACAGTTTCAGGCAATTCTATCACTCTGCAACTAACATCTGCTTTTTCACAGCTTTTTATAATTCCTCTTTCATAGGCAATATCATCATCCTTTTTACCAACTCTTATAATAGTTAAGGAAGGATGGTTTCCTTTAGCTTTTAAGCCGTTTGCATTTACTTTTATTTCCTCTAATATAGTTTTTGATATTTCTCTGCCTTTTAATAACTCTGCCACCTTATACCTCCTAGTACCAATGTGAATTTTATTCTTTGTATTATAATGCCTCTTTCTCTTTAGGCTTAAGTCTTTTTATCAAATGTATTATATTCTCATGTTCAACAGTTTTTGAATCATATTTACCCATTTTAAAAGCTAATTGCACAGAAAACCCTATAGTAAATGCAGTAATTAAAGTGCCTATACCGACAGGTCCTCCAAGAAAATAACCTATAGCCAAAACTGTTATCTCTATTATGCTTCTTACCAACCATACGGGTTTTTTTGTGATTTTTACCAAACCCTCCATTAGTCCGTCCCTGGGACCGGCTCCCAATTCCACCTTTAAATAAAAATAAGTTGCCCAACCAATAGTAAGTATGCCGGCAAGCAAAAGAACAAATTTACCTATTATCGTTTCCGGAATTCTAAATAAGCCGGTATTATCTACAATATCTATGAAAAAACCTATAAAAAACATGTTTAAAATACTTGCTATTCCAGGAATTACGCCAATAAAGTATGATACTAATAATACAATTAAACCGATTAATTGTGATCCTTGACCTAGTGTTAAAGGTGCATAATTTATTATGCCCAGATTAAAAGTTTCCCATGGGCTTGTTCCTAAGTTAGAATAAAGCATTTCTAGTATTCCGACAGCGTATAAAAACAAGCCAAAAAATAATAAAGGCATTTTTTTTAAAGTATCAATCCATTCTTTAGAATTGTTCACAAAATCACTTCCCAGCTATATTTTTTCCGTAAAACCAGATTAGAAAAAGTAAAAAAGAATTATCTTCAGATAATTCTTTTTACTCTTTTTATTCTACATCATTTTTGCAATATATTCAACTAAATCAACAGTTCTACAAGAATAACCCCATTCATTGTCATACCACGCCATTATTTTTGCCATTTTTTCATCAATTACCATAGTTGATAAAGCATCAACTATAGAAGAACGACTATCTCCCTTATAATCAATGGATACTAATGGCTCATCAGAATAGCCTAAAATTCCTTTTAGTTTATTTTCTGACGCTTCTTTTAAAGCTTTATTTATTGATTCAACAGTAACTTCCTTTTCAAAATTACATACAAGGTCAGTTATTGAAACAGTTGGAGTCGGGACTCTTAGAGATAAACCGTTAAGCTTGCCATTAAGCTCCGGCATTACTTTCCCAACCGCCTTTGCAGCTCCTGTTGTAGTTGGAATAATAGATTCTGCTGCTGATCTTGCTCTCCTAAGGTCCTTATGAGTTTTATCCAAAATCTTTTGATCATTAGTATAGGAATGAACCGTAGTCATAAATCCATTCAGTATTCCAAAATTTTCGTGTAAAATCTTTACAACCGGTGCCAGACAATTTGTAGTGCAAGAAGCGTTAGATATAATATTATGTTTATCAGGGTCATAATCACTTTCATTTACCCCTAGTACTACGGTAACATCCTCATCCTTACCTGGTGCCGTAATAACAACTTTCTTTGCTCCGGCTTTAATATGCTCCATAGCTTTTTCTCTTTGTGTATATGCTCCTGTTGATTCGATAACTATGTCTATTCCAAGCTTATCCCAGGGAAGGTTTATAGCCTCAGATATAGCAAAGACTTTGATTTCTTTACCATTAATAATTAAAGCATCCTCTTTAGTATCAACACTGCCATTGAATATCCCGTATGCGGAATCGTATTTGAAAAGATGTGCTAAAGTATGCGTATCTGCTCTTGCGTTTATTGCAACCAGCTCTATATCACCATCTTTCCAATCCTCTGCAATTATTCTCGTTACTTGCCTCCCAATGCGACCAAATCCATTGATTGCAACCTTAATTCTCATAAAACTCCTCCTAAAATTAATTATTAAATTGCTTAACAGCTAATATGTTCTATTCTATTTATAACAATAAGTCACGAAGCATGTCAAGTTACACATACCTTAATATTCCACCTTTAGAATAAATAATACATGCTTTAGGCATTTATTCAGTCTTTATTGCTTCCAATGCGCTTAATTTCATAGCCCTTCGGGCAGGATAATATCCGGATATCAGTCCTATTATTGTAGCAAATGCTATTGCTGAAACAACTAACCAAAGCGGTATTATAGATATTTTTGTGCCTTCTTCCATATAGCCAAAAAAATTCATAAATAATGATATTCCGGCGCTATTTAATAAAAGTGATATTAATAAACTAAATCCGATTCCCACAATACCTCCTGCAAATCCTATCAGACCGGCTTCAAATAAAAAAAGACGTTTAATATCCCCCAGCCCCGCTCCAAGAACTTTCATAACACCTATTTCTCTCGTTCGTTCATAAATGGACATTATCATAGTATTTGCTATGCCTATAGCAGCAACTAATAAAGATACAGCACCTATTCCGCCTAAAACAGCCTGAATTCCAGCAGAAGCTTTTTGCATTGACTCTAAAATATCAGTTAAACTAAAGGTGCCAAATCCCATCTCTTTTATTTTTTCTTGAACTTTCTTTACATTTTTTATGTCCTTTACTTTTACCATCGCATTTTGATAACTATCTTTTGTTGGCTGGGAATAGTAGTAAAACCCTCCTTGCTGCTTTCCTTGAGCTTTCTCGCTTTCCTCCATCATTTTTTTTAAATGAGTTATATCCATATATGCATTATAATCCTTCTCATTATTGCTTTGCATTAAAATCCCTACGCCTTTTACTTTATACTCCGGAGCAGGCTTACGGTTACCATCTCTGGGATTCCCTCTGCTCTTCTCACCGTACTCCATATTCATAGTCATAATTATTTTATCGCTGATAAGATCTGGTTTTTCCATAGAACCCCCATAATAATAATTCGATTTGGGATTATAAAACCAATCCTGCAAATAGCAACCAAATACTAAAGAATTTTTATCGTTCTCATCAAGAAGCCTTCCCTCTCCAATTTTAAAATCGAATTTTTCCATAACCTTTGAATCTATTCCAATTACACTAAAGCTCGCAACAAGCTTGCCTAAGCCAAATTTCCAATAGCTGTACATAATTGGGGTAACGGCATCTACACCGTCTATTTTATTTATTTTAGCCAATGCTTTATCATCAAGTTTGACATCTTTTTGGTCCCCGGTACCACCTATACCCATATCCGGAGATATATAATTAGCATCGATATTTATTATATTTAAGCTGCCCATTCTTTCTATTTCTTTTTTAAAATTCTCATTCATACCAATACCCAAGGATAGCATTATGACAATAGATGACGTACCTATAATTACGCCAAGTATAGTAAGTATAGTTCTAGTCTTTCGCCGTAGCATATTCCTTAAGCCCATATTAATAACATCTATACTATTCATCTAAAGTCATCTCTCTTTTCTTTTTCAGAATCTTTTTTACTGTAATAATAGAGCCTATTATTAAAACTATCAAAATACCTATTGTATATGGGCTTTTTATTATTTTTGTAAATTTATTTTTCCCGCCTTCATTTTCAAAATCATCACCCATTCCATCCTCCGGAAAAGGTTCCATGGGAAATTGTATAACGTTTATTTCAAATTCTTTAACCACATCAAAGGTTTCACCCACAGCATTTTCAAATGAGAAAACTATCGCACCCTCTAAAAGTCCTTCTTGCTCAGGTGTTATTCCAACATCATAGCTATCAGTTTTTCCCGGTTCAAAATTACCTACATAGTAATTTGAATTTTGTTTATTAAAGCTTCCTTCCGTTTTAATCATTAGATTATAAAGTATTGTTTTCCCCATATTAAAAAATTCTATAGAAATGGGAAAAGGCTGTCCTATAAATGCTTCAGGCGGTGCAATTAAATCACCTAATACAAGCTTAGCTTGCTGAATAACAGGGACACTTATCACATCCTTAGAGCTAAGCTGGTTTCCTTTTTCATCCTCATAATCGATGTCAACTGATATACCATAGGTTTTATGCTCTGCATCTCTTTTAGGCATTAAAGTGAAAACTTTTTCTATGTTTTCTTTAGGTTTAATGCTCTCTATATAAATTGTATTACTGCTGTTCACAGGGTTAAATACTCCGTCATCACTGACTAAAGTAACTTTTATATTACTCACTGCATTTGTTGAGCTTGTATTTAATAATGACATGGTAAGCTGAAAATTATCACCCGCTTTTATTGTTGAAGGTTCAATATTATACCTGTCAACTATTATTCTCGGGATTCCACTACTACTGCCTCTATTAATATATACTCCCACGTATTGGGAAATGCTGTTTTTAATCTTTTTTTCACCCTCACCGTTTTCATACTCTATATTTATTTGAATGGGATAATTTTTGCTTACAGCATCATTCCCTGCATAAAGCTCAAACTCCACATCTTTAGACTGATCCTTGCCCAATTTGCCAAGGGCCTTAATATTCAAAGATTTGCAAATTATCTCTTTATCAGTATTTAAACTTACTCTAACATCTTCCGCGTCAATATTACTTTTGTTAACTACGCTAAAGGAGATCTTGAAATCTTCCTCTGCTTTAATCTCTTTATTCGGTACGGAAATGTTTTCAATCAGTAAATTTGAAATATTTGAATCTAGCCCTTTAACAGGCAGAAAAAATAGTAAATCCTCAGAATAGGGAATGTTTTTGCTGTCTTTATAATCAATTCTTAGTCCTAAATCATAATTCCCACTGCTCATACTAATAGAAGGAATAAGGATATAATCTGTTTGGATTACTTTGTTTCCCGGAATATCCGGAAGTTGTTTTACATCCGGTGATTTATATAAAGTAAAACCATTGGTACTTAAACCTTTTAAGATACTTTGACATCCTTAGCATCCAATGTGCCGTTATTTCTAATAACTATTGATACAGTTTTATTCTCACCTGCTATGAGGGGGGAATCTCCGTAACCAACGGCAGAAAGAACCAGTTTCGGCGGTCTTTTAGCATTTTGTACTTTAATATTAATTGTATCTGAGCCTTCAAATACTTCCCCTGCCATGTTGCTATAGTAAAAACGTAGATTTAATGAGTATGTTTTTTCTTCTGCATTATCCGGAACTTTAATTTTAAAAACTGCGTTATCGGATTTCTTAGAATTAATCCTGTCTATTATATATGTAAAATTAAGCTTATCAAGTTCGAAAGGTGTGTTTTCATCCGGTTGAAGAATTATCTGTATATCCTTCGCGGCAGAAGGCCCGATATTTTCTATGGGTATGTTAATTTTAGCTTCTTCTCCTCCATTAACAACGGGAATATTTCCGCCGGCTACGATTAGCTTGGGATTTTTCGTAGTGCTCACAGAAGAAGTTGTTTCTGATGCTATATCAATTCTAATTGTTTTTTCTATTCTACTGCCTTCTCCGTATACAAAAATAAGCTTCAAAGTTGAATCTTCATTTCCTGTATAATATAGTGGTATAGTAGGTTCATTTGATGTCAAATTCTCAATAATATAATCTTCATCTTTAGAAATAGGAGAAACAAAAGACAAGTTATCATCAATAATGAGATCGTAGTTTCCTATCCCAGACAGTGATATATTTAGCTTTAAATCAAATTTTTCATTGGCATAAATTTTTGTGACTTCCTTTCCGTTTCTTTCGTAAGTGTAACTGTTAATTTTAATGTCTTCAGCCCCATAAACTTTTGGAAATGAGGATAAAGCATGCAGCAATAATACAACTATAATTAAAAAAAATCTTTTACTTTTCAACTATATTTACCCCCTATATATTTTAAGCTTTTTCTATTTTCTCAATGCTACCGTCCATAATATAAACAATTCTATCGGCATGCTTTGCTATATTGCTATCGTGTGTAACTATAACTAAAGTCTGATTGTTTTCTTTTGTAATTTTTGTTATTAGACTCATTATATCTGATGAGGTTTTTGAATCCAGATTCCCTGTCAATTCATCTGCAAATACAATATTGGGATTCCCAATAAATGCTCTTGCTATCCCCACCCTTTGTTGCTGACCACCGCTCATTTGATTTGGTTTATGTTTAATATGTGTGTCCAACCCCACTTGCATCAAAAGCATTTTTGCTTTTTCATTTCTTTTCTTTCTATCCATTCCTCTAAAAACCAAAGGCAGACTTACATTCTCCAAGGCTGTAAGGGTTGGTATCAAATTATATGATTGAAATACGAATCCGATGTTTTTTCTTCGAAATCTAGCCAAAGCGTTTTCACTCATCTTATCTATTGATTTGCCTTTAATTTTAATACTACCTTTAGTTGGCTTTTCCAATCCCGCCATCATATTTAATAGAGTTGATTTGCCGGAACCGGAGGTACCTAATATACAGCATATTTCTCCTTTTTCTATATCCAAGCTAATAGAATCCAGAGCTACGACCTTTTCACTTCCAACTCTATAGACCTTTCTAACATCTTTTAAACTCATAAGAACTTCTATACATATCACCCCCACTTTTTATAGACGAAATAAAAATTAGAAATATTCGCTATTTCTGTTTTTAACAAAAATTCTATTATCCCTTTCATTCCTTTAGGAAATTTCTTTCAAATAAAGCTTAGTATATTCATACCCATAAAAATAACAATCATAAAAAAACTTCCGGTTAATCTCGGAAGCTTTCTCTTTCTATTATTTCATCAAGTATTTCTGCTGCAACTACCACTATATGCTTACATTTGTACTTTTCATCTCTATATTTATCTTTAAGCATTTTGCAATTCTCTGTGCTCAACCTCGATTTAAATGTTTCAATAAACTCTTTAGATAGGTCCTTTATTTTATTGCTTTCATGAGCTCTATCATCCACAAAAAGAATACCTAAAACAGCTAAGCTTCCTGTCATAGCCCCACATGCCTCTTCGACTCCCATCCCGCCTCCAAAAGCTGCCATTGTTTTAAGTGCGTTTTTTTCCAAAGATAGATGATATTCATCATTAGCCGCATATATCATTGTTTCAGCGCAGTTAAGGTCATAATCGCCATTATAGTATTTTATCACTATATCCTTAAGCATAAAAAAACTCCTAAAATTTATTAGACTTAAAAAGAATATCTTTAACAATATATAGTTTAACAAAATACTAATTAAATGGCAAATCTTTTTAGACTCTCCATATACCTTTTTCTATCTTCCATTATTTTATTTAAAACTTTGTAACTAAGTCTCTCTGTGTCCTTTTCTTTCTTCACCAGACGTCCTTGTATATCAAGCATCAGCGCTAAATTTCTTGACTCATATTCCAAAGCAAAATGAAGAAATGATTTTGAATTATTTATTTTGGGTAATATAAGAGTATTTTGAAATTGGGTCAGAAGGTTCGATATTTTATCATAAATATCAAATTCAATTACATCCAGTTCTTTATCTTTAAGTTTAATAGCAAGCGAATTTAAACCTTCCACATGTCTTTTCTCTTCTTTGGTCAAAACAAGTGCAATTGTTTTTATTGATAGGTTTGCTTCTTTCGAAAGTGCAATTTTATCATATTCTTTTATTACATTTTCTTTTACATGAATTAGTTTGCTTAATATATCAATAATACTATATCCCATTATACAGTCACTCTCATCTATATTTCTGCAATATATTACATAATTTCTTATTATTCTACGCTATTTGACTTAATAATACAATGTCTTATACCTGATATTTCTTTTATCTTTTATTACCCATTATTATTATTATTTCATGCTCCTTCTCATCATCTACTAATAGAATATTATTTCCCAAATGCTTGACACCGTCCACTTGTATGTATTTTATGCCCGTACTAACTTTTTCTGGATTAGTAACTTTAATATAGTATTTTGTTTCCACATATCTATAGACTATTTCAAAGCCTTCCCAATGCTCAGGTATGCAAGGTTCAATATATAATCTATCATGGATTTTCTTGAAACCCAATATATGTTCTATCCCCGCCCTATAAAACCACCCCGCAGCGCCGGTGTACCAAGACCAACCACCTCGCCCCACATGAGGATTTACTGAATATACATCTGCAGCCATAACATAGGGCTCAGTTTTATAAATACTGCATTCCTTTACTGTTTTCGTATGGTTAATCGGATTAAGCATATTATAAAGATTCAATGCTAAATTCCCTTTCCCCAAAGATGCAAAAGCACATATTACCCATGAAGCAGCATGAGTGTATTGACCTCCGTTTTCTCTTACACCGGGGACATAGGATTTAATGTAGCCGGGGTTTTTTTCACTTTTCTCAAAAGGAGGTGTAAAAAGCAATATCATTCCTTCATCCTCTTTTATCAAATATCTTTTTAAGGATTCCATTGCTACCTCGCATCTTTCCTTATCTGCGGCTTTGGATAAAACTGACCAGCTTTGCACGATTGAATCTATGGTGCACTCACTGTTTTCTACAGAACCTAGAGGCGTTCCATCATCAAAATACGCTCTTTTGTACCAATTCCCATCCCAACCGTTTTTTTCAATAGAAGCTTTGAGATTTATAGCAAAATCCTTGTATCTCTCGGCTCTATTTTCCTCTTTCATAAAATGGCATAAGCCTATATATTCTATAAGTATTGAGTATAAAAAGAAAGCAAGCCAAACACTTTCACCTTTTCCTTTGTTCCCTATATTATTCATACCATCATTCCAGTCACCTGAGCCCATTAAAGGCAATCCATTTTCTCCGGTTTTTAAACTTTTTTCTATTGCTCTATTGCAGTGTTCATATACTGTTTCCTTATGTGAAGATATGCATGGAATCACATATCTTTCATCTTCTTCCTCGTTCAAAATCTGATGCTCCAAAAATGTTGCCTTTTCTTCTAGTATAGTATGATCTCCTGTGGTTTCTATATATCTAATAACTGAATAAGGCAACCATAGCAAATCGTCTGAAAATTTTGTTCTTACACCTTTACTATGCTCCATAGGGTGCCACCAATGCAAAACGTCTCCTTCTATAAATTGGTGCTCTGCATGAAGTAATATTTGCTTTCTTAATAAATCCGGTGTAATTAACGACATGTTCGCAGTATCCTGTAATTGATCCCTAAAACCGAAAGCGCCACCAGACTGATATAGCGCTGATCTAGCCCACAGTCTACATCCAATAGTTTGATATATTAACCAGCCGTTAAGCATTAAATCCATTGTATTATCTGGAGTTTTTACTTTTATAACACTTGTTGTATCAGTCCAAAATTTAATAACCTTGGCTAATTGCGTTTTTGCGTATTTTAATCTATAATACCTGACTGAATAATCTTTTAGTATTTCCTGATTTAAAACTTGCCCAAAATACAAGGCAATTTCCTTTTCTTCATCTGGTTCTAAATCTACGTACATTTGTATTGCGCCACATGGTTCATTATAAATGCCAACGATACATTCCAAATTATCTTTATCTAAAGAAGAGGGCTGCTTTTTGTCTCCCCCTAGCCCCATAAAAGTACACTTGTCACCGGTATAAGATTGAATCTTATCAGACGAGAACATAAATGCAATTCTATTTTGGAAATCATTATTAAAATTATTTTTTAATAGCAATATTTCATTATTGTCCATTTCAGTATAAATATGATGTCTGTTAAAATGCTCATGCACACCTAATACAGGTTCAATATAATACGTAATCGATATCTCCCTTTTTTCTTTGCTTTTATTTTTTAGTTTTATTAATGTAACCTTAATACTATCTTCCATAGGGACAAATACTGTCATTTCTTGCTCAATATCAAAACAGCTTCTATGAAAAATCGTATATCCCCAGCCATGCGTTACTTTACATTCATTTCTCCCTTTAATAGGTTTTTTTGTTATGCTCCATACATCTCTTGTCTTTCTATCCTTCATATATACAATTTCATTTATTTCATCGGAAACAGGATCATTGTTCCATGGAGTTAATTTGTTTTCCCTGCTATTTTCACTCCATACATAACCTGAGCCGTTTTCGGAAATTGTAAAACCAAAATCCTTATTACTTATTACATTAATCCATGGCGCGGGTAAATTAGAACCGGTCAAAAGCCTTATAATATACTCATTACCGTGAGCATTGAAACCTCCATACCCATTGAAATACAATAATTCCTCTTCACTAAGCCTCGTTTCGTCAATTCTATTTTCTAGTTTTTCTTTTATCTTACAATGACATTGTTTTATATATTTAACTTGCTTTTCAATCGGTCCTGCATTTCCCCTCAAAACAACTCTTGCCGAAGCATATAATAATGAAACATCTTCCTTAGGAACACTGGATAGGTTTTTGACGAAAATTTTTGATTCTTTACCAAATAAATTTCTTCTGCTGCTTTTTTCAACAATATCATTAATCATTCCTCTTAATGGCTGTAAATAGTTTGACTCGTCTTCATTTAGTATCAACAAATCAAGCTGTAACCCTTTTACGCTTAAATATTCATGTGCTTTTAAGCTTTGCTTAAGCATAGGTATATCCTGCTCATGGCGAATCAAAACAAGTATTATCGGTGAGTCTCCAGAGATTCCATAAGTCCAAAGCGAAGACTGGCCTTTGTTATTTTCTCTGATTTGCTTTTTGAATAGCCTTTTTAAAGGACTTCTATATATAAGATGCGCTATCATGTTATCATAGGATAATATTTCTTTAGAAGTTAAAGATAAATAAGCGGCCTCAACCTGGCTCCGTGTAATTGCCAAATCATATGCCCTTTGAATAGCTGAAGAATCAAAATATTTTGCGGACAAATCCAAAACCTCCGGCTTGCTGTTACCATAACCAGTTATAAAAGATATTGCCGTCATTTGACCTGGTTTTATTCTGATTCTTTTTCTAATGCTCATACATGGATCCAAAACAGTTCCTATTGTATTAGATAAAGGTTGGTTCATTGATATAGAATTTCCTACGCTTCTTTCTCTGCCTATAAAATTTTCCCTGCTGGTTTCATACTGCACAGGACCGACTAAATCACCGTCACAAAATGCCAAATGGAATGCATAGATATCACTGATACGGCTGTCTCTGTGTTTTCTAACACCGATGATGCTATCAAATTCTTCAACAAATTCTGTTCTGATGAACAAATTGCTAAAAGCTTTATGGGCTATGTCGTCCGCCAATGGAGCCAAAGTCAATTCTGAAAAACTTGTTATCTCGAATGTAATACTCTCCTGGCTATGATTTTCTATTTTTAGTCTTCTTATTTCTACATTATCCTCAGGTGATACAAATACCTCCGTTATACTATGTATATCTTCGTCTTTTCTAATGAATTCTACCCGGGACGGTAAAAAAACTACTTTATACCCATCTGGCTCTTCATCTAAAGCTTTATACGCAGACCATATCTTACCTGAGACTGTATTTTTAATGAATATAAAATTTCCGTAAATCTCATCAATATATTCATTCCTCCATCTATTAATAAAGGTTTCATTATATTTACTGAACCCCCCGCCTCTGGTGTTGATTAATATTGTATAATTCCCATTTGATAATAAATGACATGGCGGAGGTATAAAGTCTGATTCTTCATATACTCTCACGGGCTCAATATATTCCCTTGCATAATCACCTTTTTCCTCCAACCATTCTTTGTACTCCTTTGTTATTACCGACTTCATAGGGAGCCTCTCCTGTAGCATAAATTCTCCTGCTTTTATTAATGGGCTATCATGAAATCTGTTTATCATAACACTTTCATTTAGAAAATTACCCAAAGCAAGCATGCTCATACCTAGATGATGAGCCATAAAGCTTTTTACAATTTCCCATTCTTTATCTTTTCTTAATCTATTATAAGTAAAATCAATAGCTTCATAGAAGCCGTATTCTCCTTCCATACCTATACCAATTAATTTTTCTAAATTATGAATTGCGCTTTCCGGTGAGTCATTAATTGCTAAAAGAGTTGAATAGGGTGATATAACAACATCTTCGATCAACCCTCTTTTTAATCCTAAATCAGGCATACCAAATGCCTTGTATTGGTAATTTAAATTAAAATCAAAAGAAAAAAAACCTGATTCAGAGACTCCCCAAGGTATATTTAATCTGCTGCCGTATTTCTTTTGAGCCTCTATTACCGCACTATAGGTTTCATTGAATAATGTGCCATCATAGCTTTTTAAAATTAATGCTGGCATAAAGTACTCGAACATGGTACCCGTCCAAGAGACTAAAGCTCTGGAACCATTAGTTTTTGTTAATGATCTGCCAAGCTTATACCAATGCTCCAATGGTATTTGCCCGGTAATAATAGACCAGTAGCTTGCAGTTCGAGCCTCGGATGCTAATAAATCATAATAAGAGTTGGTTATACTCTCTTTTTCAACATCATAACCAATAGAAAAAAGATTTCTTTTATTACTGTAAAGATGATTAAATTCCATGTTTTCTATTATTATGTCAATTATTTTTACCAACTCATCTATGCTTTTAATCAGCTCTTTTACGTTTTCCATTTTAGCGGTTATGTCTTTATCTATTTTAGCTAAAGACAATTTTCTATCTTCTCCGACTGTTTCAATCATCTGCTTTATTTCTTCTTTTATTTTTATATAAGTGTTATTTAAAGTGCTTAACTGTGGATTGGAATGTAACTCATCATTTATATCCCATGATAATTCTTTAATTATTTCCATTGATTCTTCACCGGGATAAAATTTATTAAAGTCCCTATAAATTGTATTAAATAAATGCAATGTCTTTTTTTCATTTTCAAAATCACTGTACGCTACATTTTTAATATCATCTATAGCATTCATTAAGTATATTAGTTGCTTGGATTTATCAAGCATCCCTGTAATCTCTTCAAGATTATAATCATTACAACAATACGTTCCATGTGTATCTTTCAAGCCGGTTAATATATTTAT
This sequence comes from uncultured Clostridiaceae bacterium, assembly GCA_964408955.1. Taxonomy (GTDB): domain Bacteria; phylum Bacillota; class Clostridia; order Lutisporales; family Lutisporaceae; genus JAAYKT01. The sequence continues at coordinate 111,178 of CAYPBK010000003.1, read as the reverse complement.
ATCAATAATGGGTTTATTGCAGTACTCTTTAAGTCCTTGCCTTAATAAAAGCAAATATGTTACAAAGTTACCGCTGTCTACTGTTGACACATAATAAGGTCTTAATACTTCTAAGGTTTTAATATCATACCAATTAAATAAATGACCTTTCCAGGTTTCCATCCTTTCAATTGTGTTTAATGTGTCAGATACTTTTTCAACCAGCTCAGATGTCGTTATAAATCCAAAATCTCTTGCTGTAAGTATTGATACTAAATATAAACCAATATTAGTCGGGGATGTCCTTGTTGCGACACCTTTAAAAGGATATTCCTGAAAATTATCCGGCGGCAAATAATTATATTCTTCCTTAATAAAATCTTCAAAGTAAGCCCAGGTTTTCCTGCTAATTCGCTTTAAATCCTTGCTTTCATTATCATTAAAGTTATATTTTTCTTTTTCATCTACAACACTTATTTCATAAGCAATATATGGTGCGAATAACCATAAAACAGCAAAAGGAACGTAATAAAGGAAGTTCCTCCTATCTACAAATAATATTAAAACAGCTAAAAATGAGGTTAAAAATAAAGAAGCTTTCATTTTAATAAAATAATCTTTCTTTTTATCCTTTAATTTTTTCTCTGCCTCAGCAGCGGTAACCCATTCCAGAAGATTTTTTTTTGAAATGAATACTCTGAAAAGGGTCCTTACTACCGCATCCATCATAAGATATGCGTTATAAGGCAAAAAGGTAAATTGGAACAACATTCGATGTATTCCTTTTCTTAATAAAACAAAAGCTTCTATAAAATATTTTTTCCCCGAAAACAACGTATCTATAATGTTTAATAAACTTGGATAAAAAAGTATTAATGCTGAAAATCCTGCAATAGCCAGGAAATTGATTTTATAAATGACAGCTCCTAATAGAATAATTAAAAAAAGTGAAGGAGCTACAAGACTTCTTCTAAGGTTATCCGCAATTTTCCATCTTGATAAAGGAGATAACAATTTTTTATTGAACAACCATTTTATTAATTGCCAATCGCCTCTTGTCCAGCGGTGTAACCTCATCGTATAAGATTTGTATTTTGCAGGGTAACCATCAATTAACTCAACATCAGAAGCAAGACCGGTTTTCATCAGACTTCCTTCCAGAAGATCATGGCTTAAAATAGTATTTTCTTGAATTTTATTCTCCATAACATTATTAAAATATTTTAAATCATATATACCTTTACCGGTAAATATTCCTTCACCAAATGCATCTTGATAAACATCAGACACCGCTGTGGTATATGGGTCAATGCCCTTGCAGTGCGTATAAATTTTTGTGAAAACTGTTTTACTTGTATCTTCAATATTCAGACCTATTCTTGGTTGAATTATCCCATAGCCTTCTACAATCAATCTGCTGTTATTATCATAAACTGCTTTATTTAAAGGGTGTTGAATAATTCCAATCAATTTTTTTGCACTATTCATCTTAAGATTCGTATCAGCATCAATTGTAATAATATAACGCAAACCCTCCAAACTTTTTGCCTCCGGCTTTACTTGGAAAGTGTCATTATCACCTTTTAAGAAGTTATTTAGTTCAATGATAGCGCCTCTTTTTCTTTCCCATCCCATCCATCTTTTTTGGCTTTCATTGAAAATCCTTCTTCTGTGAAAATAAAAAAACCTTTCTTTTTCCTTAGCGTATTTGTCATTTAGTTTTTTTACTTCTTCAATTCCAGTTTCTAATATCTCATTATCATCATCTAAAACCTTTTTCTCTGCATCCACAAAGTCCCCTACTATGGAAAAATATAAATTATTATCTTTATTAGCCAGATAATAAACTTCCATTTTCTTCACTAGTTCTTCAGCATCCTTTTTATTTATCAGAAGAGATGGAATTATTACCATAGTTGCGGCTTCCTTTGGAATTTCGTCAATGTACTCTAACCTAGGCAAAAAAGTAGGCGGGTAGGATTTCATAAATAAATAGTTTGTTGTAGTAACAGCTACCTCTGAAGAAGAAATAAATATAAATGGCAAAATTAATAATAGCGATATGTAAGAACCATTATATATTACATTAAAGGATAAAAAAGTTACAAGAATTGATATAATTAATATAGACAAAGCATATAACGATATTGATTCTAGTTTAAAATAATCCTTGCCAATTTTTAAACTTTTAAATAAACGTCCCCGACCTTTGTCAATAAGATAATAACCTACATGTTTTTCTTTTTCAGGTTTTTCATCCTTTGCCGCCTCATTAGCTAAACTGATAGCTTGGTTCGCAATTTTTATTTCTGTAATCTTCCATTGTTTTGATATTCTTTCTATAACTTTTCTATAATAATCCCTAGACTCAAAATCCATTTTTGCATAAACTGCGGATGGATCATTTTTTAATTTTTTTTCCACAACACTTATGGACTCGAAAATGTCATTCCAGTTTAAGGTGGAAATCCCATGGAGGCTTGTTATTGAATTTCCTATGGATATCCTTCTAATTGCGTGATTTTTATGTTCGTTCTTGATTATATCGTTTATTGTAGTATTGTATTCTTCCAGTTTTAAGTCAATATAATACTGTACATCATTAAGATCCAACCCTTCTCTCCGTATTTTAGCAAGCATATGTTCTATATATGATAATTCAAGCCCTTTATTCAGGCTGCCATCTATTTCTTTAAATAGTGCTTCTTCATCCAACAATAATGCTTTTTCTGCCATTGCCCATTGTATCTGCGTGTTATAAATCATTCCACTTATTATTCTTATATTTTCTATTAAAGCAATTCTCAGCATAAGTGATAAGGACCAAATCTCTCCTATAGTCATTATTTGTGCGCTTTGATACACTTTGGTAAATCCTATAAGAGTTTCTTCATCCACCCTCCCATCAGAATGGGAAACCAATTCCAGAGCAATTGCATATGCCCTTGGATACCCTTTTAAATGACTCCCGGCTAAAGTCGGAAGTCTGACAAATCTATCGGCTTCCAAGTTTTGTTTTACATCCTTCACTTGTTCCTCTATTTTATAAAAATTATCCAATAACCATTCAGAAGCCGGCGATAAGTCTCCCCCAGTATTCGCTACATTATTAAGCTCCTTATATATGCTAAAGATGCCTTTATAGTTTCTTTCCAGCCTTTTTCCCAATATTTTTGTTGATCCAAGTTTTCTTTCCAGCCTGTGGTTTTGTGCCAGCAAAGATGCGTGGTTCAGCAGTTCTTCTTTTTTCAACAATACATCTTTTATATCTTCAATATTTTCTTTAAGAATCATTTCTTTATTTTTAAATATATCTGTCATATAATCAATCTAAACCTCTCAAAGTATATTTTATATAGTAGGAAAGCCCACTTTTCACTATATAAAAACATTAAAAATATTTACTCAGTTATTATTTTTTTAAACGGTGCATACTTAAATAATTGGCAAATCATCTTTTCCTCTAATCCTCTGAATTAAGCAATTCATTTATTCTATCTATTAAATCAGCTGTTAACTCTTTTGCTAACTCTTGGGTTGCCCCTTGAGTATAAATATTAAATACAGGCTTTTCATTATCAGGTAATACTAAAGACCAGCCCCGGTGGTCTTTAAATCTGACTCCTTCAATCATATCCTCATTCTGAGCATTAATTCTATCCGCAAAGGTTCTAATTATTTTCCCTTTATCATTCCATTTGCAAGGGATTTCTTTTTGAGAGAAATGAAATTTCGGTATATTAGAATAAACCTCAAAAAGTGTTTTATTTTCTGTTGCTAAATAACTAAGTATATATCCTAACGCCCATATCCCATTGTAATTTAAAATAAGCTGAGGATTTAGCAATTTTAAGTTCTTATTTAATTCTATGATTTTATTCATTATGCTTGATATATCAGATGGTGTTCTATGTATTTTAATCTTATACCTATTTGCAATATCCTCAGCTGTAGTGGGAAATGCGCAGGGGAAAACCATCTCTTTAGTATCAAAGCCTTTAATCGCTACGAGCTCTGAAAACAACATATAATTTTCATTTTTTATAATACCGCATTTAGCATCATATAAAGCTACCTCTTCGCCGTTTTCCATAATTACTAAACTCAAATCTGCATTTTTATAGTTAGCTGCAATAAGCTCGTCTTTGCCAATTATTATGCTCACATCGCAGCCAATTTTCCTAAGGTATTCTTCAGCAATTGTCGCAGCATTAAGGGACTTTGAAAAGACAAGTATCTTGAGGCTTTTTCTTCTAATTGCATCTTTTTGCTGTAGTAGTTCAATACCCTGATTAATGAATATTTCCTTAAAGTTTTCAATTTTTACAGGGGCGCTAATATCTTTAGTTTTGCAACGGTTGTAATCACCTGTGTTTAATAAGTTTTCTATATTCCTTTCCTTAGTTCTGTTTATATTAACACCATTATCGTCGTAAAACTCAATATGTGTTGTGAATGGTCTTTCGCTCGACGTAAAAATATGAATACCACCGGCAGCTTTAAAATATTCAATGGCAAAGCGGGTCATTGGTATGATACTGTTTTCTATAATACAACAACGAGCTCCCGCCGATGAAATACCTGAAATAACCGCACCTTTTACTATTTCTGATTGACTCTTGCCATCGCTGCTTATTACAAAATTCGAGCCGGTATCAACTGTAAGAGCAAATACAGAGCCTAATTCTGATGAGAGTTCCGATGTTATTTCTTGATTTACTATACCGGTAATACCCCTCAAACCAAATATATTTTTTGAGGATTTGGTTCCCCATACTAGATTATGAGAAATAATAGTACTTTCGTTGATTTTCTTTTCCGGCCATATTTTAATGCCGGGCTTTATCGTGCTGTTTTCTAAAATTACAGAATTTTGACCTATAGCAGTATTTTCAAAAATATTTATTCTATTTTTAATAATCAAATTGTTGCATAGGATTGACCCGGATATATTTGAAAAGTCGCCTACCTCCACATTTCTCCATAGAACGCTTCTTTTTATTTTGCTTCCTTCACCTATCCTGCAATTATCCGAAATAACAGAATAGGAATCTATAATAGCCTCATTTTCAACTATAGAGCCGTTCCCTATATATAATGGGGGCTTTAATTTAGCACTATCACTTATAAAAACATCCTTTCCAACATAGATTTTTTCCTCTATCTCTTTTTTATTAAAATTGATACTTATTTTATTGTTAAATATATCAAAATGAGTTTGTCTATACGAAAGTAAATCCCCGATATCACACCAATAATCCTCTGTCACATATCCATACATAGGTATGTTTTCTTTTAAAAGAATAGGAAACAAATCCTTGCTAAAATCAAAAATATCACCCTTTTTATAGTATCTCAATACTTCAGGCTCCAAAATATATATACCGGTATTGATAGTATCGCTAAAAACCTCACCCCAGCTAGGTTTTTCTAAAAACCGTTTAATTCTGCCATCAGTACCTGTAATTACAATCCCATATTCTACTGGGATAGATTCTTTTCTTAACACTATTGTTGCCTTTGATTTTTTTTCATTATGAAAAGCTATAGCCTTAGTTATATCTAAATCAGTTAAAGCATCACCACTGATAACAATAAAAGTCCCATTTAAAAAGCTATCTGTATTGCGTACAGAGCCGCCGGTACCTAATGCTTTTTTTTCAATGAAATACTCAATGTTGAGTCCTTGCTTTTCACCTTTGCCAAAATAGTCCATGATAGACTGAGGTAGATAAGATAGAGTAACCCCAATATTGTAAAAACCATGTTTTTTTAATAATTCTAAAGTATATTCCATTACAGGTTTATCAAATATCGGAACCATTGGCTTTGGAATACCACAAGTTAGAGGCCGTAACCTTGTTCCTTTTCCGCCGGCCATTATTATCGCTAATATTTTAATCACTCCTTAAGTGTTTGTAAAATGATATGAAAAGTCACCGGAACTGTACTCAATTATTTTATGGAATTTGGCTTTTTATATTCATTAGGAATTGTATTGTTAATATAGAATAGAATTTAAATAATAGTAGGAACCCCAAAAATAAAAAAAGCGGCTTTGCCGCATTAAATAATTATCGTTATATTATTAAACCATATAATTACTGATAGATTTTGTGTGGAATATAGCAAAAATAGGCTTGACATAGAGGCAAATTGTTTTTCAATTAAAATCAATCAATGTAATGATAGTTCTCAATAATCCTTCTTATCTCTTCCATATCTTTAGTTAAAGATAGCGCCAGCATGAGCTTAATCCTAGCCTTTTGACCGGGCAAGTCCCCGCCTAGTATTACCCCCATGTTTCTTAATTGTTTACCGGCTCCTTCATAACCATAGGTATCAAGCACCCTGCCCGTAGGACACCTGGATACCATAACAACAGGTATACCACTATCCAAAGCGTATTCCAATCCCGATATCATTGTCGGAGGTATGTTTCCTCTACCCAATGCTTCAATTACGATTCCTTTAGCCCCCGATTCAACCGAAAACTTCAAAAATTTTGAATCCATACCTGATGCACATTTTATTAAATCTACCATAGGCTCTATATCTTTTGCAGGTAAGTATTGTCTATTAATAACATTTCTATGTAGAATAACTTTATCATTATCTACTATTCCTATAGCACCGAATTCCAAAGACTTAAAAGTATCCAAGCTTAATGTATTTGTTTTAGTTGTTTCTGAAGCTGCATTTACAATATTATTCATTACAATTAAAACGCCTTTATTTGTAACCTCCGGCGAAATTGCTGTGCATACAGAAGCAGCTAAATTTGATGGACCATCATAGCCAAGCTCAGAGCTATTTCTCATAGCACCTGTCACGATAACAGGTTTCGCTGTATTCAAAGTTAAATCTAATAAGTAGGCCGTTTCTTCTAATGTGTCTGTACCGTGAGTAATAATAACTCCCGTTATATCATCCCTGGCAATAGTTTTTTCAACTAAATCTTTTAACTCCATCATTTTTTTTGGTGTTATGTGAGGTCCGGGCATATGCGAAAAATCAATTGATTCTATTATTGCGAATTTATCTATGTTTGTAACTAATGACATAATTTCATCGTTTGACAAAGAAGGTATAGCAGCCCCAATTCTAGGGTCTATGGACATTGAAATTGTTCCACCGTTAAAAACTATAGCAACCTTAGGTTTCATATTTACCTCCCTCTTACTAAAATAAAATATTTAACTTCTTATTAATTTTACCATATTTTTTAGCTGCTATAAATCTTAATTATATTCCGTTTTTAGATATCAGCTTAATAATTTTTGCTAAACATAAGCCCTCCTCACTACTTTTTGTTATGATATCTTTTTTATTAACGATATGTCTGTTTAAATCACTTATATCTTTGCCATTGATACTCCATTTTAGGGAGGCAATCCTCATGCTGGTTTTGTTATCATATGACATGCAAATCCAACCAATGTCCCTGCCTTCGCTATCGTCGCCGATAATCATGACCTTGTCTTTAAGGTTTTCTTTTAAGGCTAAGGAAATTATTTGAGAACAAAAACCACTATTGTCATCTATCAAAATATAAATTTCTTTGAATTTATGATGTAAATGATTTGAATAATATATATGCTTTGAATTAGAATACTCAATTTCCGCAATAGGCAATCCATAAGGAAGCAGATCATCAGCTATTTGTATAGCTTCATTGTAGCTTCCGGTACAATTGCCTCTTAAATCTAATACTAAACAATCAACATTTCTTGAACTTTCGATGAGCTTGGAAAACTTGTTTTCTGCACCATGGTCAAAGCTATTTATTCTAATATACATTGTTTTTGAATCCAGTAACTTTTTTTTATAATTAACTTTTTTATAATGAGAATAATTAAATTTTCCGTGCATAACATCTATGTATTTGAACTCCGTGCAATCATCATTTTCTATTACTTTTACCCATTCAATCAAACTTTCTATTTTTGATTTTGTTGTATACCTGCCTTTTAGCAATGAATCTTTTTGCTTTATATACTCTGAATTATTAAAAACACGACTGTACAGATAATTTTTTTCAAAGTCCTTAATAATGGATTTCGCATCGCTTACCTTTATAAAGCCGAGACAATTGAATAATGAGAGCTTCATAAGAAAAAACAATATAAAAACAAAAATAATAAACATATTTGACTTGTATTTAAAGCTACCAAAATTACTGCTTTTTTTTACTTTAACTTTTTTTTTAATATACAAGCAATCACCCCATTGCATTTCTCATCTATAAATCATTATTAGCCAATATTGTATTATTAACCCCACAAATGACTGTTTTTTTATCTCATAATTCAAATATTGAAATAGCGTAATTCTTATGTATAGTCTGAATAAAAACTATTTCATTGCATTTTTTTAATGCTATAACTGATAAATAAGCAAAAATAAAGGCACTGAAAACAATGCCTTTATTTTTGCTTATTTCCGTTGAAATTATTTATTTAATATAGCCACTTTTCTTTATAAGAATAGTTAATGGTATTGCTATTATGGCACCTCCAAATACTTGAAAGAAATTGGCAGGTATTGTGGCTATAGGCGCTATAATATTTTTATATATTATAGATTCCGCAATATAATATCCAAATATCATCCAAGTGCCTGATACAGCAATAGCAGCTATATTTCTTCCTAAGCTCTCTCCATTGCTGTTTTTGCCATGACTGATAGCACCGGCTAAATAGCCCATAACAGCTTTTACTACAAAAGTAAAAGGAGCCCATATTGCATAAGGCGATAATAAATCAAACAAAGTCATCCCGATGGCACCTGATACTGCTGCAGTTTTGCTTCCAAAGAGTATAGCAGTAACAAATATCATGCTATCTCCTAAATGAATAACCCCGCCGGGTCCTATAGGGACATTTATTGCTGCCGTAGATATATAAATAAAAGCAGACATTAATCCAATCTTTACAATTTCTTTCACATTATTCTTTTCATTAAATTGACTATTACTAACCATTTACTACACCCCTAAACACATTTTTTCTACTTTTATTATAATAAATATTTAAACCTAATAATATCGATTATTGTGAATTTTACAGACTAAATGACATTTATTCAAATGTGTATCAGTACAATTTGTTATCATTGTCTTATATTAGTCTTAGGTACGTATATAAAAAGCTATTACATCCTTTTTTTATGTATATGCTAAAGCTTTAAAAAACACTGCTTTAGGAACTTTTTAAACCAAAATTAGTCTAAAGAGGTAATCACTACATAAAATATGATATACATGCAGTCCTTGGAGAGGGACGGTAAACACTACTACTTTATAATACGAGGAGTCATACAATGAAAAAAATAATTTCTTTAATTCTTATATTGGCAATACTTCTATCAAATATATCGCTGCTATATGCCGATACTGAGGAAAGCAATACTAAAATTGATTTAAAAAAGGCTATCGAAATAGCAAAGGGCAGCTTTGATTTATTAACGGAAGGTTATGATTTTAACCAAAGCTATTATGAATCCCAAGAGAATAATAAGCAATGGAATCTCAACTGGACTAATGGTAATGAATACATAAACATTTCCGTTGATGCCGACACCGGGGACATCACCAATATGAATAGATGGAATTCAATTTACAAAGCACCAGCGAAGCTACCAAAGTATAAAAGAGAAGAGGCTTGTGTAATTTCGGAGGCCTTAATTAAAAGATTACACCCCCAAAAATATATGGAATTAGAGCTTATAGAGCCTTCGACTTTAGAAGGATATTATGATTATGATGGTTACTATTTCCAATATGTCAGACAGGTTAATGGAGTTCCCTTTATCGGTGATGGAGCTGATGTTAGAATTGATAAAAACACTTTAGAATTGAAAAATTACAATTTTACTTGGCACAAGGATGCCCTGCCAAAGGCTTCTGAAATCCTTAGCCTAGAGGAGGCAAAAAAGTTCTTTTATGAGACTAATTGTTTAGAACTTTCTTACTTTATTAAGTATGATAGTAAAACTCAAAATGATAAAGCAGTTTTAGTCTACAGCCTAAAAGAAGGAAATAGACCTATAGATGCGCTAACAGGGGAGCCCTTAAAATCTTTATATAACTCATATAACATGGCTTTGGGCGGCGGCGGTGATGCAGCTAAAAGTATGGAGGTTAAGGAAATCCTTACCCCTGAAGAAATTAAAATAACTGAAGAGTCTACACAGTATATTGAAAAAGATGAAGCTATTAAAATAGCTGAAAGCATCATGAAGTATAACAAAAAGCAAATTTTAACTCATTCCTCATTATACAGCTATGATAATGGGAAAAAAGCACAATGGAATTTTTCCTGGGACTATAATGACCCAAAGGAAAATGAATATTCCTATACTAGCATAACCATAGATGCTCTGACAGGAGAAATTAAAAATTTTTATAGAGGTGATAGTGCATTAGATAAACTATCTAAAGAAACTCCAAAATACTCCAAGGAACAAAGCAAAGAGCTTGGGGAAACCTTTTTAAAGAAAGTTGCAAAAGACAAATTTAAAGAAACAGAATATAAACCTAGTAATAATAAATACGAAAATATTGAAAATCTGACCAGCTACCAATTTAGCTTTATCAGAAAAATAAATGGCATACCCTGTCCGGGAAATAGTTTGAATGTTACCGTTAATTGTCATACCGGTGATATAATAAGCTATTATAATAATTGGTCTGAAATTGAATTCCCAAAAGCTATTAATATAATATCACTAAAGGATGCAGGTACTGCTTTATTTAAAAATGCTGATTTTGGCTTAAAATATATAACCCATTACGATAATGAACTTCCTTATCCTAAAAATTTAACAATAAGGTTAGTTTATTCTTTTAATGACTTTTCCGGAATGCTTGATCCAGTGACAGGTTTGGCTTTAAACTATAATGCTGAAATGCTAAAAGAGAAAGAAACGTTATTTAATGACATCCAGGGACATTGGGCGGAAATCTACATTTTAGATTTAGTTGATGCTGGGATTATAGAGATTGATTCTAATGAATTTTCACCTGATTCAGCAATCAAACAGAAGGAATTCATTAAAATACTTGTTAATGCACTAGAACCATACAGCTATCCCATAATCCCAATTACTAAGAACTCAGAAGACATAGATAAAGAGTATGATACGTATTATAAGCAGGCAGTTGCAAAAAATATTATAAAAGAAAATGAAATAAATATTAATGAAGAGGTTCATAGAATAGATGGGGCAAGAATGCTGGTTAATGCAATGGAAATAGGTTATTTAGCTGGAAAAGCAGAAATTTTTAAAACAGATTATATTGATAAAAATGATTATGAAGATGAGCTTATAGGCTATGTAGCCATAGTAACAGGTCTTGATATTATGACTGGTAAAAATGGATACTTCTTACCTAAAAAGTCCTTAACTAAAGCTGAAACTGCAGCGGCAATAGTAAAATATTTAAAAATAGAAAGATAAAATTTAATATAAGGCATGAGAAACAATGTTTTTTCTTATGCCTTTTCCTTTTGGAAAAGCTATTAAAAGCCATGTGTTATAAATAGCTCAATAATAATTAATAACTCTAGCAGCTTTAAGTTAACTTATTAATTTTCTCCAGTAAATGTTAGGCTTTATGATAGTATGAAAGCTAAATTACTACAAACAATAAAGCCATTGAGGTGATTATTAGAATGTCAGAGAAGTTTTTTTTACAAAAATGCATTATATCAGCCGAAGATGCAAAAGGCAGTTTTTCTAATATGTCAAACCTAGACATTGACCAGCAGACTAAAGATGCTTATAAAAATATGGTTCAGGATATAAGTAAACACATTAATTTCTTGTATGGCAGACTTGATTATTTGAAACAAAATCAAATATGATTTTTAAATAAATATTTTGTCATAAAGTCTGTAGTCTCTTCCTTTATTGATATTGAATGCATTAAAAACTTGAGTTTTTCATGTATTCAATTGTTTTGTTAAAACTGATTTTATAGCGCTTTTTATCTCATGATATCCGGTACATCGACATATATTGGATTCCATCCACTCCGTTATAGTATTGTCATCAGCTTTAGGACAGGTGTTAATTAGCGCATGACTATTAATAATCATACCGGGAGTACAATAACCGCACTGAATTGCAAAATTCTCAACGAAAGAATCTTGTATTGGAGCATTCCTTAAACCCTCCACTGTAGTTATTTCATGACCTATAGCTTCAACAGCCAACATAAGACAGGATTTAACGGGCATTCCATCAAGAAGCACAGTACATCCATCACAATCACCATTTTCACAACTGTTTTTCGCTCCTGTCAATCCAAGCCTTTCCCTGATAATGTACAAAAGAGTGTCTGCCGGTCTAACCATTATGCTTTTTGTGCTTCCGTTAACATTTATTTCGATGATGCTATTACCTTGAACTACAAGCATTAATTGTTTCCTCCTATTAACTTAATACCTCTTTTAATGTATTTCTAGCTACAAACTCTTTATACCCGGCAGAGCCAAGAATATCGCCTGATATTGGAGAAGGTAGATTGCGTAATAAGTCATTTATTTGCTCAACTATGGGTAAATCTATCATATCTTCCTTTATGATATATCTAAAAGGATGCGGACATAATCCGCTTATGGCTACTCTTTTTTCCCCTTTTACATTTATCGCAGCCATAGAAACTAAGGGGTAATCTATCCTTTCTTGTTTCGTCTTTTTCATATTTTTAAAAGGCAATGACGTAAGGCTTTTTTCAATGATAAAATTAAGAATAAATTCATCGTCTTTAAGCATGAGTGTTTTATCAAAAACCTTCATAATTGGCGTTAAACACGTTCCATTTTCACCGGCTATAGTAATCATGCAATCCGTTAATAAAAAAGGTAATATAGCTTCACGATAAGGAGTTTTTCCGCATATATTGCCGCCTATGGTTATCTTATCCCTAGCCGTATGCTCTGCTATACGCCTACATACTGACCCAAGTAGAGGAAACATATTTGAATCACATATCTTTGTTAAATTAATTGCAGAGCCTATATGAAGCTTACTACCATTATTCTTTAATACATTACATTCAGGTATTGATTTTATATCAATAACAGCGTTAAAGTACATCTGCTTAATTCTAGAAAGGCTTATTATTTCAGTACCTCCTGAATAATATATAGCTTTCTTACTTTGTTTCTTTAAATTTTTATAAACTTCAACTGCTTCTTCTACTGAGGTCGGTCTATAATAATCAAAATTAAAGGATATCATTGTATACCTCCTGTCTTTTTTCTCCATATTGATTCTGGAATGGCAGGCAGTTGATTTAAATCAATCTGAACAGCCGTAGAAAGACTATTTAATAAAGCTGCCGGCATACCAATAAGACCATGCTCCCCTAAACCACGGGCACCGTATGGTCCGTCAATTTCCGGCGTTTCAACGAAATCAATAACAAATTCCTCTACCTCCCCGAGACGCATTGGTTTATAAGATCGTAAATTAGGGTTCAGTATTTTTCCGTTTTCGTCATATATAAAAGCTTCCCTGCTTCCTAAGCCAAGACCCATAGTCATTCCCCCCATTGTAACACTTTTTGCAATAGCTGGATTTATAATAGTACCGGCATCTATGACAGAAAACGCTTTTTTAATTTTATATGTAAACTCACTTTTATCGAATTCTACTTCCACCCCTTGTGCACCTACAGTCCAAAGCGGTCCGGGATTACCTCTGCCTGTTTCCTCTTCCATGCCGCTTAAATGTTTCATGATGAAAGTACCCCTTCCGATAATCTGACCCCCAATTGCATTACCATTAGGATATTTATAACCGTGTATAACCTCTGTCATGTCAATGTATTTATCCGGATCATTTATTAAATATATCTTGCCGCTTGATATTTCTAAATCCTTTGGAGAGCATCTTAAAACGATAGAAGTTATGTTTTTTAACTGAGAAATTACATCATCGGCAGCCTCGATTATAGCATTACCTACCATATATGTTGTGCTACTTGCTACTGTTTTCCAATGCTCCGGATTATCCTCTGTATTTGTTTCCATAGATACTTTAATCCTATCAACATCTAGTTTAAGCTTTTCTGCTAGGATTTGTGCAAGGACTGTTTTAGCTCCTTGCCCGAGCTCTACAGCCCCAATGGAGAGATGTGCATAACCATCAGGCGAAAAAGTAATTACCGCTCCTGAAGCAGCATTAGGAGGAGTACTGGATGTTTTCCAAAAGCATGCTATTCCTTTAGCCTTTACCTTTCCAACATCTGCTTCTATCTTTTCTCCTTCTTCCCATTTAATTAACGCTTTTAATCTTTCTATACATTTCGGTAAGCTTCCTATATTACTTATATTTAAAGCCGCTTGTGTAGGCGTTGTGTCTCCAGGTACAGCAACATTTTTAAGTCTTAATTCAATTTTATCCATACCAAGGGCATTGGCCAATTTATCTATGGTACGTTCTATTGCCACCGTATATTCCGAATGCCCAAAACCTCTATAAGAGGTAACATAAGGATGATTTGTATATACACACATAGAATTGCAACATACATTTTCTATGCGATAAGGACCCGTACAATCAGATGCAATAGACTTTGTCATTACAGCCCCCATGTCAGAATAGGCTCCGCTATCAACTAAATATGTTATCTCGGCAGCTTTTAATACTCCTTCTTTTGTCGCCCCCAGTTTAACTCTGGCCTCTAAACCGATGCGACAAGGAGAGCTTATCATATCCTCTTCCCTTGTGTTAACTAAAATAACTTCCCTGCCATCAACGGCTTTCGATGCCAGATAGGCTATCATTTCAAGTTGTACAGCGGCTTTACCGCCAAAGGCACCACCGACCATAGGAGTGTGCACAGTTATTTTTCCCACATCAATGCCAAAATGACGGCTTAATTTTTTTCTGATTATATATGGACCTTGGGTCGTTGAATGGATAATTACATTTCCGTCTTTACTTATTCTTAATCTTACTGATCGAGTTTCCATGGCAATATGGTCTGCTTGTGGCAATACAAAACTTTCTTCAACAATAGTGTCGCTTTCCGCCCAACCTTTTACCATATCTCCTTTTCTAATTTTTACTTCGCTTGCAATATTAGTGCCCGGCTTTGGATAGCATTGTTTTACACGTCTGTAATTATTTAAGTTTTCATGCACCAAAAATGCATTTGGTTTAATAGAATCACCGGGGGAATTTAGAACAGGAAGTTGTTCATATTCCACTTTAATCATTTCCACAGCCTTTGCAGCTTCTAATTCGGTTTCAGCAATCACCACAGCAATTGGTTCCCCATAATACCTTACTTTGCCGACTGCAAGAGGAGGTCTGTCTTCAATAAAAGTACCCGTCAGAACACCTTGGGCATTATCTCCTGTTATTACCCCTTGAACGCCAGAGGCTTTTGATGCCAGTGATGTATCAATGCTTTTAATTTTCCCATGCGCAAAACTACTTGTAAGCATTTTACAATGCAAAATACCCGGATCTATAACATCGCTGTTAAACCTGGCTCTCCCGGTGGCTTTATCATAAGCATCTAATCTGACAATTCCCTTACCCACTGCGACCTTTGCTTCCAAAATTTATACCTCCAGCTCATATTATTTCCATTCCCGGATATTATGTTATAATCTCCATTTAATTGATAAGTATACACATATATCTAGATAAAAAAACACAATCCCTTAGGACCGTGTTAATAGTATTTTTTGAGTAAGCCTATAAGCCGGGTTCTGTCTTGAATGATCATCTATCTTGTTCTGCAGTTACCTGCAGACTTTAGCGACCTTACCCGGAAGCAAGGCGGGCCACCTCAATCGCTTCTCTATTTGGTCTTGCTCCAAGTGGGGTTTACATAGCCATACAGTCGCCTGTATGCTGGTGAGCTCTTACCTCGCCTTTCCACCCTTACCGGATATAGATTCCTATAAACGGCGGTATATCTCTGTTGCACTATCCTTAAAGTCACCTTCACCGGGTGTTACCCGGCACCCTGCCCTATGGAGCCCGGACTTTCCTCATATATAATTTATATATGCGATCATCCAGCTTACTCAATTTTTTCTTTTGTCGGAATAGATTATATATTGATTTATACAATAAGTCAAAGACATATAATGTTAAATACTTGACTGTTTTTTGAATAGCAAAACTCTCCCGCAGCTTTCACATTTTAATATTTCCCCTGACCTTACAGCTTCATAATTTATTGATGGTACATCAACGCTGCAACCAGTACATTTCCTTGATTTAATTATCGATATCGGATCATCAAAGCGAGATTTAAGCTTAGAATATTCACTTAAGCTGCTTTCGTCAATTTCACTTTTTATTTTGTTTACTTCTTTTTGAACCCTTTTTTCATCCTCTTCTAATACTTGTAACTCTTTATTGTTTTCATTATCTGTTTTTTCTAATTTATTTTTTATGAAAAATATTTTTTTCTTAACTTCTGTAACTAATTCTTCAATTTCTGTCATCCTTTTATCTATTACTGCGACTTTTTTTAGTTC
Organism: uncultured Clostridiaceae bacterium; assembly: GCA_964408955.1. Classification (GTDB taxonomy): domain Bacteria; phylum Bacillota; class Clostridia; order Lutisporales; family Lutisporaceae; genus JAAYKT01. The sequence continues at coordinate 94,685 of CAYPBK010000003.1, read as the reverse complement.
CTGTTTAATATAATTATCAGCCTCAATGATTTGCTTCTCAATCAATTTCAATTTTTTTGCGTTATTTATTTCCGGACTATATTTTAATTGTTCATAGGTGCTTTTATTTGTTTCAGATTGTTTCATATTCTTTCTAAGCATTTCTTTTGTTTCTTTTTCCTTTTTTAGATCTCCGTTTAAACTTAAATACTCTTCTTTTAATAGCTTATATTCTTGTTTTAATCTAGCCGAAAGCTCATTGGATTTTATGCTATTAATTCTTTTTTGTAAAGATAGCAATTCAATTTCTTTTTGTTGCAAAACGAATAAACTACTTAAATCCACTTTTTATCATCCCTTTCTGACATTTTAATAATATAATAAAAAAAGAATAGACCGCTTGCTATTCCTAAAGGTTCATAATGGGATTAATGTTTGACTTAGACTCAATTAATTCAATATCGTAACCATTTTCATCTAATGCCAATTTTAAATAATTTGCAACTGCCTTTATCATAATCTTTTCCGTATCAAAATGGCCTGCATCAATAATATTTATACCATCCTCCAAAGCATCTAGTATCTGATGATAGGACAAATCACCAGTGACAACAACATCTGCTCCGGCAAACATTGCTTGCTTAATATATCTGCCGCCGGAACCGTTAATTAGAGCAACCTTTTTAATAACAGATTCCGGTTTGCCTGCAAATCTTATAGTATTTAGATTTAAGATATTTTTAACATACTCGGAATAGGATTTTAAAGTGGTCCTATGCTTCAATTCTCCTAGTCTGCCTATTCCCAATGATATTCCTTCATTTTTTAATTCATATATATCATAAGCAACCTCTTCATAAGGATGAACTTTTTTTACTTCTTTGACCAGTTTTTTTATCAAATTACCAGGTACTATAGTTTCCATTTTATATTCATTAACTTCCTGGAGTTCATTTAGCTTACCTATATAAGGCGCAGAACCCATTTCCGGCCTAAAGGTACCGATTCCTTTACCTCTAAAGCTACAGGAGCTATATTTCCCTATAAAACCTGCACCCACATCGGCAAAGCTTTCCAGTATTTCTTTCTCTTTTCCTTCAGGTACGTAGACAATGAATTTATATAGTTTATCCTCAACATGGGGATGGATAACACTAAAGTTATCAAACCCTAATTGTCTTGCAAAAATATCATTTAATCCGTTTTCTGCCATATCAAAATTTGTGTGGGATGAGTAAACGGCTATTTCATTTTTAATAAGCTTTATTATCTTTCTTCCTAAGCTGGAATCAGCATTAATATTTTTAATACCGTTAAATATTAATGGATGATGAGTTATTATCATATCTACTTTTTCATCTAATGCTTCATCCAGAACCCAATAAGGTAAATCCAAGCATATCATAATCTTACTAACAGTCTTACTTCCATCACCTATTAAAAGCCCTACATTATCCCATTCCTCAGCAAGATATCTCGGTGCTATTTTATCCATTATAGATGCTATCGCTCCACATTTTGCATAAGCCATGCTTTTGCCTCCTTATAATATATCAATATATTTTCACATTGCTTATACCTTTTCATAGCATTCGGGGTATCATGCATTATAAGCTTATCCAATATCTCTTCATATTTTTTTATTTTAACACTTACAAACTCTAATAATGTTTTACTTCCTTTTTTAAGAAGTATATCGTCAATATAACTCACGGTTCTTTTATTATTCATTTCATAATCATATTTTAACCAGATTATTTCATAAAATTTTCTATCCTCTTTTACTATTTCTATATCTATTATATCAAAAAAGTTCTCATTTAGCCATTTCCTTAATAGATAACTATCTCTCATAGGCTGAAGTATAATTTTTTGAAAGCTTTTTGCAACTTCCATACCATTATTAATTATATCTATTATTAAAAGTCCGCCCATTCCGGAAATCACAAGTATCTCGGATTCATTGGACTTTAATACTTCAAGCCCATTGCCTACTCTGACCTCAATAGAATCCTTTAAACCGTATTGCTCTATTCTCTTTTTTGCAATATCTGCCGGACCTGTTTTTACATCCGTAGCTATTGCCTTTTGGATTTTTTTATTTTTAACAAGATATATAGGCAAATATGCATGATCAGATCCAATATCAGCAATGCTATTACAATTTGATATACTATCTGCAATGATTTTTAATCTTGGGGTTAAATGCAATATAATCATCCTTTTGTATTTTATTTAGATTATACTATATTAATTGTTTGTATATAAGATTACATATAGATTTGTTATAATTAATTCTCTTTACTTTTCATGCATAGATGTAATTTTACTATAGCTTATAGTATTTGATATGATTGTAAAATTTCAAGTCTTATCCTATAGCGATTGTAAAGTTATCGGTAGGGAGCATAATACACACTTTGCCTACTTATAAAATAAAAAAACCCGGCGAAATCCAGGTTTTTAAACAATAAATGGTGGGCCTTCAGGGACTCGAACCCCGGACCAACCGGTTATGAGCCGGTTGCTCTAACCAACTGAGCTAAAGGCCCAAGTGGCTCCCCAAGTTGGACTCGAACCAACGACCCTGCGGTTAACAGCCGCATGCTCTACCGACTGAGCTATTGAGGAAAAACAACTGACAAATAATATTCTACTAACTTTAAAGATAAATGTCAATAGTATTTTTCATCATATTATGCAATTTTCAATGAGGGTGTTTATTAGTTCATATAAACGTATCTGAGTGTATAAATGAGGCGGGAGATATGCTAACGGAAATCCTGAGCTCTACTCAAGGTAATCCTTTAGCTTTTTACTCCTGCTTGGATGGCGAAGCTTCCTTAAAGCCTTTGCCTCTATCTGCCTGATCCGCTCCCTCGTAACGTTAAATTCCTTGCCTACTTCCTCTAAAGTCCTCGCCCGACCATCATCAAGACCAAACCTTAAACGTAGTACCTTTTCTTCCCTGGGAGTTAAAGTATCTAGTACATCCATAAGCTGTTCTTTTAGCAAGGTGAAGGCTGCTGCCTCAGCCGGAGCAAGAGCATCATCATCGGGTATAAAATCACCAAGATGGCTGTCTTCCTCTTCGCCAATCGGAGTTTCAAGTGAAACAGGCTCCTGAGCTATCTTTTGGATTTCCCTGACTTTATCTTCAGGCAAACCCATTTCTGCTGCAATCTCTTCGGGTAGGGGATCTCTCCCTAATTCTTGCAGCAATTGCCTGTGAACTCTTATAAGTTTATTTATGGTTTCTACCATATGAACGGGTATCCTAATGGTTCTAGCCTGGTCTGCAATTGCTCTTGTTATAGCTTGCCTAATCCACCAAGTTGCATAGGTGCTAAATTTGAAACCTTTATTATAGTCAAATTTTTCTACCGCTTTGATTAAACCTAAATTCCCTTCTTGAATTAAATCAAGAAAAAGCATTCCCCGTCCAACATACCTTTTAGCAATACTGACAACTAATCTCAAATTAGCTTCTGTCAACTTTTTCTTCGCATCTAAGTCCCCTACTTCCATTCTTTTTGCAAGGTAAATTTCTTCATCTGATGTTAGTAGCGGAACCTTTCCAATTTCTTTCAAATACATTCTAACGGGATCGTCGATGCTCACCCCTTCAGGGACAGAGAGGTCTAAATCAACTTCCTCAGTATCATCGTCTCCAGACGGAAGGCTATCTATCTCTGCTTCTATGTTGCCTAATATATCTATACCTCTAGATTCTAAATACTCGTATATTCGATCTATTTGGTCGGAATCCATTTCAACTTCTTCAAGAGCATCCATAATTTCTTTATAAGAAAGCATACCGTTCTTTTTGCCTTTTTCAACTAACTCTTTTATATTATTTATTTTTAATGTTTCGTTTTTCATGTCAACCCCTCCTTTCAAGGAAATTATTTCTTTTTCTTTTGTAAATCCATGATTTCTTTAAACATTGAATTAGCCTTTTCTTTTTCACCTGTTTTATAATATTCATTCATTTTATTAGTTAATTGTGCAATTTTTCCTTCTATACTATGTTCAAAAATCTTATTAATATATAAATCTATATTTTCAATATCATCCTCTGTAATTTCAATATTAAATATTTTTGATACTTCATTTACTTCCTCATCATTTTTCAAATGGATTAGTACTTCTCCAGCAGATAACGATTTTCCTTCTTTTATTTGCAAATTAATAATTGATGCAATTTTTTCATGTAGAGGTAATGAAAAATATTCCGGTTTTATTTTCGAAAAAATTATCTCTCCCTTTTCCTTGCTTGAAATGCAAATATTCAGGATTTTCTTTTCAGCTATTAATTGACCATTAGTATTTTTATCATTGCTTATAATATTATGCCTGTTATTTCCATTGATATGCTTATTTTTAATTTTCTTTAACTCTGCATATATAGCTTCTTCACTAATTTGCATTTCTTTTGAATATTTTTTTATATATGCATCCACCTCAATGGGGCTTTCCAAAGTTCCTAAGATAACAGCCAGCCTTCTGGTAAAACGTATTCGGTGTTCTAGTTCGTCCGCATTAACGTTTTTCTTTGCAAGAAGAATCTTGTATTCCGTTAGTGAATAACTGTTATCTAGTAAGCTTTTAAAGGCTTCCACCCCTTTTTCGTTAATTAAATCATCGGGGTCCATACCTTTTGGAAAAGTTAAAATTTTTATTTTACATCCTTCCTTGTGCAATATTGATAATCCTTTAAGAGTAGCGGATTGCCCCGCTGCGTCTGAATCATAGGCTATTATTATCTCATTTGAATATCTTTTTAATAGCTTTGCTTGTTGTTGAGTAAAAGCCGTGCCTAAAGAAGCTACAACATTTTTAAAACCATGCTGGTATAAGGATATTACATCCATATAACCTTCAACTACTATTATATTTTCTAAATCCATAACTTCCTTAGCATTGTTTAAAGAATATATATTATTACTTTTACTGTATATCGCAGTTTCAGGTGAATTAAGATATTTCGGTTTACTTTCATCAAGAACCCTTCCGCCAAAAGCTATCACCTTATTCTTTAAATTCATAATAGGAAACATTAGGCGGCTCCTGAACCTATCATAATAACCTGAGTCTTTTTTGATTATCAATCCTGCCTTTTCTATTAATTCATCAGAAAAGCCTTTAGAATTCAAATGCTTGTTTAAGGCATTCCAACTATTAAGGGAATAACCAATACCAAATTTTTTGATACTTTCTTTGCTCAGGCTTCTTTTATTCAAATATGAAATTGCACCCGGATTATCTTTAGTATTTCTATAGAAAAACTTAGCAGCCTCTGTGTTTACACTATAAAGTAATTCTTTTTCTTTAACTGCTTTTAAATCTTCCTTATTATAACTATCATCAATTTGGATTCTTGCCCTTTTTGCTAAATAATATAAGGACTCAATATAGCTTAGCCTCTCTACCTTCTGGATAAAGGTTATTACATTTCCACCTACACCACACCCAAAACAATAAAACATTTGTTTTTCCTTTGAAACGCTAAAAGAAGGGGTCTTTTCAGTATGAAAAGGACATAAACCCCAATGATTCTTCCCTTTACTTTTAAGACTTAAATATTGTGATATCAAATCCACAATATCATTTTTTTCAATTATCTCAGAAACCTTATCTTCTGAGAAATACATACTAATACCCACCTTTTGCTTTATTTTTTAAAATATTTAATAAAGTAATGCATTGTAAAGCTACCTTTATTAATAATTCTTCTCTTGTAGTTATAATTCGATAAAATTATTAATTATCCTACAAAACTTTCATAAAAAATATGAATATTATAAGCATTTCCATGGTAAAGGTAAAAATATTGATTTATATTTATCGATAGCATATCTATCTGTCATACCTGCAACATAATCACATACAATTCTTTCAATTTCTTTTTGATTCAGATTGTTTAAGTCATTGTTCCAAAGCTCCTGGGGGTTTTTTAAAAAGTATTTATATAGTTCTTCGATGATATGCCGTGTTTTAGCCTCTTCTTCCTTTGCTTTTGAACCAACGTAAATGTTCTCAAATAAATAATTTCTTAATCCATTTGTTGCTTCTAAAATACTGTCGCTCATTTTCGCATAAGGTTTATCCAAGCTTTCCTCTATAATATCTATTATCATTGTATTTATTCTTTTTTTATGAGTGTCTCCAAGTATTCTAATATATTCCCCTGGTAAATCCTTTTCATTTATAATATTTGCTCTTATTGCATCATCAATGTCATGATTAATATAGGCTACTCTATCAGAAAGTCTGACCACTACGCCCTCCAATGTGTCGGGACAAACTGACCCTGTGTGATTAAGTATTCCATCCTTAACTTCTAAGGTGAGATTTAAGCCCTTTCTATCCTCTAAAACCTCTACCACCCTTAGACTTTGCTCATTATGTTTAAAACCGGCTGGATAAAGATCATTCAAAACAATTTCACCGGCATGACCAAAGGGTGTATGTCCTAAATCATGTCCTAAAGCAATAGCTTCAGTCAAATCTTCATTTAATCGAAGGGCTCTGGCTATAGTCCTGGATATCTGAGATACCTCTAGGGTGTGTGTTAGCCTTGTTCTGTAATGGTCACCCTCAGGGGAAATAAAAACCTGGGTTTTATGCTTTAGCCTCCTAAAAGCTTTTGAATGAATTATCCTGTCTCTGTCTCTTTGAAATTCTGTTCTTATCTCACATTTTTCTTCATTTTTTACTCTGCCTTTGCTTTCATTGCTTTTTGTACCATATTGAGATAAAATTTTCTGTTCTATTTCTTCTGTCTTTTCTCTAATCATAATGAAACATCTCCTCAAAAATAGGCTAATAGTAATATACAACATAATAACCAGATTTCCTTTATTTCTTTTTTAATTTAATAAACAAAACAGGAAATATCCTTGTCTTATTAAGCGGTATTTAAAAAGGGTACTGCACCTTAACATTGCAATACCCTTAATACATTGTTTAATAATTCTTAGTTACAGAGACTACTCTCCTATAAGAAATCTCTGCAAGACAGCAGCCATTTCTGCCCTTGTGAAAATACCCTTTGGTGATAATTCATATTCCCCGGTTCCTTTGATGATACCCGATGCAACAGCCCACTCCATCGGGGATATGGCATAGTCGGATAGGGATTCCCAATCCTTGTAGTCTCTCAGCTCCGCTTTTTTCATGATATCGTAGCCCATGGTTTTGGCGAAGCGATAAAGCATCACCACTGTTTGCTCACGAGTGATATTTGCATCCGGCGCAAATTCATTTGCATTTATACCATTTACGATACCCATGTAAGAAGCCCACGCTACAGCTTCGCTGTAGTAGGCATCGTTTTTTATATCTTCAAAAATATTTACATATCTTTCTTCCGATTCAGGGGACATCCTATGCAATAAAGTAACAAACATAGCTCTATTGACAGGACTATACGGGGCAAAAGTGTTCTCTCCTGTTCCAATCATCAGCCCTTTGTCATATACATATTTGATGGCTTCATAAAACCAATCATTCTTTGTTACATCTGAAAATCTTTCTTCCGTCATTCCGTGGGATACCTCTTTGGGAATTAATATGGGTTCTTTTTGCCCTCTTGTATCCGCTCCTTTATTATCCCCACCATTATGTTTGTCACGGTCTTCTTCTTTGTTTTCTTTGGGCTCATCAATAATTTCATTTACAAAATAAACTTCATTATAGACACCGGGTTTGTCAAAGGAAAATTCATAGGTACTTGTTTCTTCCCCTTTTGTAGGTAAAATATTTTTTGTCATAGAGCCTAATATCTTATGATTTTTATCTTCTAATTTTGCAACTATATATCCGTTTTTCAGCACATTCATGGAGTTATTTTGCATAATAACTTTTATTACTGTGCCTTCTTTATCGGATTTCATAGCACTCCATAGGGATACGGGACCTTGATTTTTCACAAGTAGGCTTTGCAAATTTATATAGCCCCAATCATTTGATATGTCAGCGTCTTCCTCTATGTTATCGTTTTCTTCCAAATAGGCTTTTACAAATATTCTGCTGCCCTCTTTTGGTATCTCGCCTTTGGCATTTAAAAGTCCTTTCATCATTCCCTCACCAAGAGTTATTGTCTTTACATAAGAACCATTATTTATGCTATTTAGGCTGTCTACATCCTCTATGGTTTCAGTTAAAAGGGGAGCACTGTCAAAGTCGCTATTATCATATATATTTAGCTCTATCTTGTGTTTACCATATTCCAACGGAGAGAAAACGCTATTATAAAGTTTGATGCCTAAGAGCCGCTCCCTATTTTTCTCTTCCAAGATCTTTATTTGCCCTATGCCTACATCAGGCAAAGACATATTCAATATGCCTATCTTTTCAACGGTGGGAGCTGATAAATAACACGCCTTTATAGAATAGCTTTGATCTGTTACATCTTCCGGAATCTCATACATATATTTTAATTCTTTATATTCCCCGGGCAGGATATTTTCATCGAAGGTTTTTTCTTTGCCATCAATAGTTATTTTTAATTCATTTATTTCTTCTTTGCCTTTGTTATAAACCGTAAATGTTATAGGCAGAGTAAGTCTCGGCAAAAGCTCATCCCTAAAGAAACTTATGTCATCTATAGCTATATCGTTTTCAAATTTTTTTGTAACTCTCTTTATTTCTTGCTTTTCTCCCTTTGATATTAGAAGGACAAAGTTTATATTGCCGTCATCATCTATATATGCATCATAAGAATCCATTTCTTCACCTGTTTCCAATTCCAAAAGCTTCATGTCCGCAGATTCAATTATATTGCCTTTATCATTTATGGAAAAAGCCCTGCCCCATATAGTGGTATTGCCGTCAGTATCCGGCTCTTCCCAGATAACGGACAGTTCGTTTAAGGATTTTGCGCCTTTTATAAATCTTGCTCTTTGATAAAAAGAGGTCCCTTTTAGCTCTTTTCCAAAATCTTTATAGATATCGCCGTTTTTATCCATAGCTGAAATTATCAACGCCGGGTCTGATACTGCGCCATCTTCCTCGTCGTAGTTGTTTTGACTTACTACAAATCTTTCTTCTCCATCGGGAAATTCCAAGGATGTAATTTGAGGATTTGTATTTACATTATAGCTGTGGGGCAATTTTGTACCGGACTTAATTTCCCCATGGTCGCCAATTATGACAACAAATATATCAGAGCTTCCGTCAGCTTCCTGTAATTCGTATGCTATAGCGCTTGTCCCGTCATTTAGCATTGTCACATTATAAGATGTGACATTGCCTTCGCTTGTCAGCTGCTTGCCTTCACTCCAATTCGCTCCGTCGAAGAAGGAGTACATAATACAATTTCTGCCGTCAAAGTTTAATGGGTCATCCTTATCGCTTGCATAGGCGTTTTTCCAAATCACTATAGCTTTGCCATCCTTTGCTGCCACTGCCGGTGACATATCCGGTATAGAATTATCCGTAAGTCTTGTGGTGTTAAATGTAGTACCGTCATAAATAGATGCCATTATTTCCGAGGAAGAGATAATGTCATAAAGCTCCGTCAATGATGTTTCTTCATCGGGGTTTTGTTCTATTTTTTTCATGGTGCGTACCCAAGCTGCCGCCGCCATATCCTTGGTGCCAGAGATTACCCCGTTAGCGTCGGCATAATCAGAAGGATCTACTTGGGTATTTTCTGCATAACATAGCGACCTATTATTAGTATCATTGCTATTCATATTAGATATATAAATCATAAGCTTGCCATCATCCGAAAAAATAGGGTTTTCACAAGGCTTATTTTCAAAAGACGATTCTTCTCCGTCTTCTTCAAATAACAAATATTCTCCTTCTGCCCCCTGAAGCGCAAACATGGCTCTGCCGCTTTTTTTCATCTCTTTTTTGATATAGTTTTCAATTTCATTGTAGTTGTTAAATACCCATGATTTGCTGACACCGCCTAATTTATATTTCTTCGTATAGTTTATGAATAGGACACTTGCTTGAAACTTGACACCTGTTTCTCCGGATATTGTAATTTTTTGACCGTTTAATTTTTCATAATTATCATAATCCTTATTCAGCCACATAAAATGTTGATCCAAATCTATCTGCCCATATACCCCTACTTTTAGGCTTGCCACCACATAGTCGGCTCCGATACCGCCAAAGCCGTAGATATACCAATAAGGTCTGAGCTCCGTTACATAATCCTTCACAACTGTAAAATCATCTGTATCTTCATCGTATATCCGCTTTGACAAAATCTTCAATCCTATCTGCCCCGTCAGCCCAGTTCTGAATTCGGCTGTTACAGGCACTGGTCCCGCCATGGTGTTGAACATGCGGTAATAGCTGGCGCCGGCGCCTAAAAAGACATCGGATTGCAATATGAATGTTTTCCATCTCATTGTCTTTACATCATAATATATTTCGCATTCTATGTAAGCTCCGCCTCCGTAAGTTTGGTCATGTCCCGAAGCGCCTGATTGGTTTTTTACCATTGTTTCCTTGCTCTTTTTCAAGTAATCCCCTTTTTTCATTGCCTTTATATCGCTTAGTCCGGGCATAAAGTTAAGGGTTTCCGATGTTCCCTTATCATTTACCGTAAATACCCCCGAAGGGTTTTCTCTGGTTAATGCCCCTGCGGCAAATTTTACGATACCTTTATATACCAGCGGGTCCTCCGTAGGACTTACTTCCATTCTTATAGTATTTGTATCTAACCAGCTGTATTTAGAGTATTTCGGTAGTATATCCGATATATCGGGAAAATTCACTGTTCCGAATAAATCTTCCGTACTGGTCATTGTGGCGGCAATGGACGTTTTTATCCAGCTAAGATAATAATTTAATTCAGTCTCCATTTTAGGTATATTATATAGCTTTTGTAAATTTATTGATCCGGGCAGTTGAACATCTTCGGTTTTATCACTTTCTATTATCAGGACTTTCATATTGAGTGAGCTTTTTTCTCCAGGCTTTAGACGAAAAGCGCGCTCGTCCAAATCATAAGTGTTTAGAATTCTTACATGGTCGGAAAATTCATAGTTTTCCAAGACCTCAGTTTTAGAAAAAAGACTCCAATCATTTTCTTTATCCCATGCCACAATTTTAAAATTTTTGTTTTCAGATGAATCGAAGCCAAGCAACATTTCTGTTTTTATGAACACATCGTCATATCGTTCTGTAATGGGAAGATTATCAGGCAAGGCTTGTTCCTTGCCATTGACTATTAACTTCCTTGAAACGACATATACATTTCCTGTTAAATTTTCGGCTTCAAATTCTTCCGGCTTTTCAAATACAAAGGCTCTTCCAGATAGATCGTACCTGATTTCCTCCATTTTCTCTTTATCTATTTTCACAAACATAGTTTTATAATCATTATCGGGAAATTTAACTTCCAAGACAAATTCGATATTATCATCGGGTCCGATGGGTGTATTTACATAACCATTTATAAATTCAGCAGAATCAAAAATCAGATCATATTCACCATAACCATCATATGGAGTGCTGAGAATCTGATCCTCGTTTCCCGGCTTGCCGTTTATTTTGGCAGCAGGACAATACTTACCGTTTCTATAGACACCTCCGCGAACTATTATATCTTTGCCATAATCCGCCATGGACAATACGAAATGGTGTTCAACTGAAGGTATTTTTACTATATTCACAGGGAAATCCGATAAACTCTTCATGCTTGCTTGATTCAGCATCAAATCAGAATTTTTCAAATAGGCATTACGAGAAAGTGCAGTATTAGATGGATAAAAATCTACATCGCTTTTTATCCCGCTGCTTTCATAAATGGCTATCCGTCCTTTGTCATTGGTTTCTTTTTCTTCTACCGAGCCGTATCCGTTTCTATACCGTACTGTACATTTTTGTGCCGGATATGTTTGGAATATGAAGAGTTTTTCTCCCAAATTATCTACATTTACATCAAGGCTGGTTTTCATGCCTGTGGCAATATGCTCAACTGTAATTCTATCTGTTCCTGCTGCTTTGCCTTTAAGGAATAGCTTACAGCCGGGCAAAGCTTTGGATATATCCCTTGCGTTCGAGGAACTCAAGGATATTATGTCTTCTGGGTTTTCCGTCTTCCAACTTAATTTATCATCTATATTACTCCATGGAAAGCTTTGATCTATGGTTATTTCATAATCTTTAATGAGTTTATTCTGCTCTAAAAGCTCCAATATTTCGTCACTGGTTTTCTTTGATAAATCTGTGGAAGCGCTGACAGTCAGGCTGTCTACTATATCTCCATTTACTTTAATTTTGAGACTTGCTTCATTATATACATACATGTTGTAAGTATCGAAGGAGTAAGTCTCGTCAAATGAATTTTTTGCTCTCAAGGTCACTTTATAAACATCTAAAAGCTTTCCACTATTTACTTTTTCTATGGGTATTTCATAGCTTGTCACTGTAGAATTGGTACTATCGCAGTTATATACATTAGTTCCGTTTTTGCTTACTGTTAAATCCCATAAAGTTCCGGCATTCTTATTCTCTATATAAAAATCGATGTTCATTGCAGATTTTTGGTCTGTGATATAAAGGTTCTCGGGGATATTTAGCACTGCTTTGGCGGCCGGCTCCTTCACGCATATATAGGCATAATCGCCGTACTCCCTACCGGTATCTTTGTCTTTTGCCGAGACTTCTGCCATGTAACCGGATTTCCCCATAGGGGAGGTTATTGTCAAATGATCCCTTGATATTATATAAGGGGGAGCGAGAGATGTGGCACCGTCTATTGATTCTTGCATGACAAGTGTGCCTTTCTCAATAACATCACCGTCATATACGGCTTCATGCAGAGAGAAGGTGAAATTCATATTATCTTTATTTCCCCCGAAAGTATAGTAAAGTTTAGCATCACTGTTTTTCATGATCTCTATATTTTTCACATTTTCAGATATATAAAGAAAGGTTCCGTCTGACTCCAAAACATGCAAAGTATTGCTGTTTAAAGAAAACTCTTTATCCGGGATATATCCGTTATGGGCTGTGAGAATGAAATAAACATCACCCTCTTTACCGGTAAAGGAAATTGACCCCGTGGAGGAATTTATAGAGGCAATGGTATCATTGCTGGAAGACCAGCTAAAATCCTCGGGGCTTTGCCATGTGGCATCGTTTTTTACCATATAGCCAAGGGATATGGGAGCTGTATCATCTAAGTATTTTTTATCATCTTGGGGCCAGTTTGTGTAAGTGATCTCTAAATCCTTGTCATCATTTATAAATATGACGGGAGGGACTTCATAAGATACTGCCAAAGAATAGATTGGCTCGAAGGTTCCATTATCCTCTTTATCAATTAATATTTCCGCCAAATACTCCTTTGGACTTCCCGTAAGGTTTGCAGGCGCCAAAAAGCTGCCTTTCAGCTCATTTATTATAGGACCATTGTTTGGTTTTAGGAAAATATCAATGATACTTCCATCACTGCCTATAGCTCTTCCTTTAATTACATTTACCGTATCATCATATGTTTTGTCCGAAAGCCAATTTGTAAAATCCGCCGAATCTTTCAAACTTATTTTTATTTCTACGGAGGCATTTACACTATTGCCCTGATTTATAGTGGCAGAGGTGTGTCCTAAATAAGACAAAATTTTTCTGGGATTGAAAGACTCCACTTGAGCATTGTTCAATTCACCGTATACAACTGACTCCTGGGTCTTACCGGATAGATCGGTGGCGCCGCCGATATTCGTTATGTCGATAATGCCCTTATAATTTTCATCTGCTTCATACAAAAAACTTGCGCTATCAGATATTGTGCCTTTTGACTCCATAGGGTACAAAACCTCCCCGTTAGCACAAATACTAATGTCATCGACTAAAACCGGTTCGGTATAGGTTACGGTAATGGGGATGCTTTCCCCGTAATAAAAGGTGCCGTCCGGGATATTGACATATTTCACCTGAGGACTTATTTCATCGGCAAAATTCATCTGCAAACTTATGAGCGCTTCATAATCATCCATGAAGTAGGTATAAACGGCCTCGGTCACAGTGTAATCAAAATAAGCGCCGTAAGATTTTGCCGTTATACCGTTTCCTTCTGCATTGGGGCCTAACTCTATGGCGCTAATAGGCAAACTTGAAGAATATTCTTCTGTGCCGAAATTAAAATAGGTCTTTTCATCATTATTAAATTCCACATACTTACTATATATATCTTGCTTGTAGTCCCATTTATCAGTTTTTTCTATTCTAAATGTTGCTCCTTCTCCGTTAATCCCGTTCATAAAATACCCGACGGGCAGATTTATATGGGTAAAAACATGTGTATCCAGCATAGTCCGCATATCCCGAGTTATGGGCTTGTCCTGAAAAAGCACCACATTATCACTAATATTTTCAAACTTTCCCGGAGTATCAGGGAAGGTTACAACATTTTCTAATTCATCGGTATTTAAAAAATATGTATTTTTAGCATTTTCATAGATTTCCGACAAGTCGGTACGATTTTTTATTGACAAAGGCAGTGTTATGCTTTCTCTGTCATTGTCAAAGAGTGCATTTATGATATTTTTGCAGTTTATATAAAATATCCTATCCCCTGTCCAAAATTCCCAAGGGTTAGAGACTATACCGTATTCCGCCGGATTATTTATAAGTTTTTTTATATTTATCGTTAGGGATTTTTCCGTTTCACCCGTGGCAAAAGTCAGCGAGCCGGTATCTTCACATTCATATAGCTCATTGGGGGCGCTGCCCGGATATATGACATAATCAAAAGATATTTCCTTCGTGGATGGACGGTTAAGGCTGAATGTTATTTCCATAGATTCATCTTTGTCATAGCCGGCATAAATACTATTATCAGCAGCCAGGGAAACCCTTAAGCCATTGTCGATAGCAGAAGGTGATTGAATGCTTGAACCTCCATAAATACCTGTGTTGAAAATAAATACAAAAGTGATGAGCAACAGGAATAATGTTCTTTTTGGAAAATACTTGGATTTCATGTTTAGCCCCCCAAAATTATAAAGTATTAATTTAAGAAATATTGTTATAAGCTATCACTGTATTATTTGTAATTTTTGATTTGGTTCAATATCATGGTTGTAACTTCTTTCCCATATTCCGTCAAATCAAAGGATCCTCTTTTTAAGCACCAGTCAAATATCACGCCACGCATACAACTTATGATAATATCGCATATATGTCGTGAAGGGAATTCCCCAGCTATTTCGTTTTTAAACTGACCTTCTATTATGAGATCATTTAAAAGTCTAAGAAAAGCCACATCGGAAGAAACCAAAATCCCCTCTATGGGTGCACCGTTAATATGTGCGGAATATACTGCAGACATGGTGGCCAGCCCGATTTCATTTTTTATTAAATCAAAGGAAAAGCATATAAAGGCTGATATCTTTTCTAAAGTATTTTTGTAATCGCTTTTAGTTGAAATAAAATCTCTGTAAGCATCATGAACAATGGGCATCATAGTTATCAACAGCTCTCTTTTGGATGAGAAGTGAGTATAAAACCCGCCTTTTGATGAATCGGCATCCTTAATAATTTCATCTACAGTCACATTGTCATAACCTTTTTCACGAAATAGTTTACGGGCACATTCTAAAATTCTACTTTTCGTCTCCATGCCCTGCAGTACTTTTTTGTTCAAAGCATAACCCCCAATCATACAGACTATAGTCTCTATATTTTTTTATACTCTTTTTATATTGTGATGTCAATAGGTATGGTGATATTTAATTTCAATTCACAACGATATGCCAAAATATAAAGTAAGTAATGCTTTGCATAAAGTCTTTGGCTTTGGAACTGATTATCATTGCCCTAACTATAAGCACAAAAAAGGTATTACACCATAATTTAAGTGCAACACCTTTTTATTTTACCTGATAGTTCCTCTAAAAGAGCTATCATTTCCCGATATATGACTAAATTTTTATATGGATATTTTTTAAATACAAAACATCCTCGCTTAACGCGGCTTTTTGATTTGTGCTTGAGCAGCTGCTAATCTTGCTATAGGAACTCTAAAGGGCGAGCATGAAACATAATCTAAGCCAATTTCATGACAGAACTCAACGGAAGAAGGTTCCCCACCATGCTCCCCACAAATACCTATTTTTAAATCCGGTTTTACCTTTCTTCCTAATTCTACTCCCATTTCCATTAGTTTTCCAACGCCTTTTACATCTATTGATTGGAAAGGGTCCTTTTCAAAAATCTTTTTATTCAGATATTCTTCTATTATTTTTCCTGCATCATCTCTTGAAAATCCATAGGTCATCTGAGTTAAGTCATTAGTTCCAAAGGAAAAGAATTCAGCACTTTCTGCGATATCATCAGCAACAATACAAGCACGCGGTATTTCTATCATTGTCCCATATAAATATTTCAATTCAATTCCCGAATCTGCTATTATTTTATCCGCCAGATCAACGACAATTTCCTTTAGATAAGTCAACTCTGTCGGCTTTCCAACCAAAGGAATCATTATCTCAGGCTTCACATCAATCCCATCTTCTTTTTTTACTTCTAATGCTGCTTCAATAATAGCTCTTGTCTGCATTTCAGCAATTTCAGGATAGGTTATTGCCAGCCTGCAGCCTCTGTGTCCCAGCATAGGATTGATTTCTTTCAAATCCTCCACTCTGATTTTCAGCTTATCATAGCTAATATTCATATCATCAGCCAAACTTTTAAGGCTCTTTTCATCATTGGGCAAAAATTCGTGCAAAGGCGGGTCTAAAAGCCTAATTGTAATGGGTCTAGAGCCCATGGCTTTATATATGCCTATAAAGTCTTCCTTCTGCATCGGCAATAATTTATCTAAAGCTTTTTGTCTTTGTTCAACATTATCAGCTAAAATCATTTCTCTGACAACAGGTATTCTGTCCTCTTCAAAAAACATATGTTCTGTTCTGCATAAGCCGATTCCCTCAGCTCCCAGCTCAACGGCTTTTTTTGCGTCTTTGGGTGTATCAGCATTAGCACGAACATTTAGTTTTCTCTCACTGTCTGCCCATTCCATAAGTGTAGTAAAATGTTCGCTTAATTCCGACTCAATAGTTGGTATTATACCTTCATATACATTTCCGCTGCTACCGTTAATTGAAATATAGTCACCTTCATGGTAAACCTTATCATTAACAGTAAAACATTTTAATTCCTCATTTACTTTTATTGCCTCACAACCTGCAACACAACATTTCCCCATACCTCTGGCTACAACGGCAGCATGAGAAGTCATCCCCCCTCTTGATGTAAGTATCCCTTTGGAGGCTACCATTCCTTCTATATCCTCCGGTGAAGTTTCCTGCCTAACCAGAATGACCGAATTACCGTCCTCCCACGCTTTTACGACATCCTTCGCTGTGAAATAGACTTTGCCACTTGAAGCACCGGGCGATGCCGGTAAACCTTTTGCAATGGGATTTAGGCTTTTTAATATTTTCTTATCAAAGGTAGGGTGTAAAAGATGATCTATTTGGGATGGCTCAACTCTTAAAAGAGCTTCACTTCTACTTAGCTTGCCTTCCGCAACCGCTTCAACAGCTATTCTGACAGCAGCCTCAATAGTTCTTTTACCATTTCGTGTTTGTAATATAAAAAGCTTGCCTTTTTCTATTGTAAATTCTATATCTTGCATATCCTTATAATGATTTTCCAGCATCTCGGCTGTTTGATGAAACTGGTCATAAATATCAGGCATAATTTCTTTTAGTTTTTCAATATTTAAAGGAGTTCTTATACCGGCTACTACATCTTCCCCTTGGGCATTTATTAAGAATTCGCCAAAAAGCTTTTTCTCTCCAGTAGCAGGGTTTCTAGTAAAGGCTACTCCGGTTCCGCAATCATCACCAAGATTACCAAATACCATTGACTGAACATTTACTGCTGTTCCTAACTTATCTGATATTTTGTTTAGTTTTCTATAAATTATTGCTCTTTCTGTATTCCACGATTTAAATACTGCTTCGATAGACAGTAATAATTGTTCATTGGGGTCTTCCGGAAAATCCTTGCCTGTTTCTTTCTTATATACTTTTTTAAATTCACTAACAATTATTTTTAAGGATTCTGCATCTAATTCAGTATCATTTTCAACCTTTTTTTCTTTTTTAATCTTATCAAAAACCACATCGAACTTCTCTTTGTCAATATTCATAACTACATTGCCAAACATTTGTATAAACCTTCTGTAGCTGTCATAAGCAAATCTTTCATTATTTGTAGAATTGCTTAAGGCTTCTACCGTATCATCATTTAAACCTAGATTTAATATGGTATCCATCATTCCGGGCATGGAAAATTTTGCACCGGATCTAACAGAAACCAACAAAGGATTTTTATTATCGCCAAGTATTTTCCCGGTTTTTTTCTCAAGATCCTTAAGCCTAATACTTAATTCATCAATCAATTCTTCCCAAAGCTTATGTCCTTTTTCATAATACATATTGCATGCTTCTGTGGTAATGGTAAAGCCATAGGGTACAGGTAAACCAATATTGCTCATTTCCGCAAGATTTGCACCTTTTCCACCTAATAAATCTTTCATTTCTGCTGTTCCTTCATTAAAACCATAAATAAACTTTTCCATATGTTTTACTCCTTTTATTAATTTTTCAGTGCTTTCTTTATAATTCCTGTAAAGCTTTAATTATTATTCCTGCCGTTTCTTCAATAGCTTTATCTGTAACATCAATTATGTGGCAACCAATGTTTTTCATAATTGTTTCTGCATATTCCAACTCTTTTTCTATTCTTTCTTTATTCGCATAATTTGCTTCATAGTTTAATCCTAATGTTTTCAGCCTCTCCTGCCTTACAGCATTTAGCTTAACAGGGTTTGTTATTAGACCAAATACTTTCTTAGGTGAAATTTCATATAGCTCTTTTGGCGGCTTTACTTCCGGTACCAATGGTATGTTAGCTATTTTTATATTTTTATTAGCCAGATACATGCTTAGAGGTGTTTTAGATGTTCTGGAAACCCCGATTACCACTGCATCAGCTTTTTTGATTCCTTTTTTATCTTTACCATCATCATATTTAACCGCAAATTCGACCGCTTCTACCTTATTAAAATATTCTTCGTCCAATTGTCTGATTATCCCGGGTACATAAATCGGCTTTTCATTTGTGATATGTGAAATAGCTTCAATTACCGGACCCATTATATCTACACATAAAATATTATTCTCTTTTGCCAGTTTTTCTAAATGCTCTTTTAAATCTGCAACTACAATAGTATATATAATAATACTATTATGTTCACCGGCATCTGATACTATCCTTTCAATAGCGGCTTTATTGCTAATGTATGGAACTCTGATTATCTGATCTCCTGTAATTTTAAATTGTGCTGCTGCAGCTCGTGCAACTTGTTCCGCCGTATCCCCAATCGAATCAGATACAACGTAGATTATAGATTTATTATCTGACATTTTTACCCTCCTTTTTTATGCTATCTATAATATAGGTATGAATTTATATACATCGAAATGCCACATAGGTTTGTGTACATTGTAGTTCTACGTAATTATGTTTATACCACAATATATTATCACAAAAATTACCCTATTTCCATATATTTTTTTTCAAGCCATATATTGTTCTACTTAAAAAAGAATCATGCTGATATAAATGGCACAATTCTTCTTAATTGGTGAATATTGAAATAAAAAGTCAACGAGGAAATTAAGTAAACACTAAAAAGATTATTTATTTATTACAATTAAACTAAAGTCTGCAAATATATTCATCATATCGCTTATCGCTTTTAAAATAGATAACCTATTATCTCTTATTTCCTTGTCTTCAACCATAACCATAACCTTATCAAAAAACTCATCTACGGGCTTTTTTAATTGTTTAATAATTACTAATGCGTTATTATATTCTTTTAGTTCAACTGCTTTTTTAAACTTTAATTCAACATCCGTAAAAACAGACATAAGAATCTTTTCCTCTTCTTCAATAAGAAGGTCTGATTTAATAGTTGCTACAGTACAGTTTTTTGCAAGATTGGATACTCTGTCAAAGGAGCTTATTATTTCTAAGAATTCATCCCTTTTCTTCCATTTTGATAGCTCTGTTATTCTTAAATATGCATCATATAAATCTTCTAAGTCTTGAGTCAATACTGCATCTATTATATCATAACCGTAGCCTTTTTCTAAAAGAACATTTTTCAGTCTGCCTTTAATAAATTCAATAATTTCTTTTATTATTATATCTTCAGAATCTATCAAAATACCTTTTTTAATATAAGGTGCCAGAACCTCGTTACACAGATTTCTAATATTTATGTTTATGGATTTATTTAAAACTATGTTAATTATACCTATGGCCTGTCTTCTCAAGGCATAAGGGTCCTGGCTTCCTGTAGGCTTTATCCCTATAGCAAAGCACCCGGTAATTGTATCGATTTTATCTGAAATGCTTAGTATGGAGCCTAATAAAGACTCTGGCACATCATCCTCGGAAAATCTTGGCATATAATGCTCTTTAATTGCATTTGCCACAATAGGACTTTCACCTTGCAAAATGGCATACTCTCTCCCCATTATTCCTTGAAGCTCATCAAATTCCTTAACCATATTAGTAACTAAATCAGCCTTACATAAATAAGCTGCTCTTTCCAGATGCTTTATATCCTCTTGGCTGATGTTCAGCGCACGGGATAAATAATTTGCTGCATTTCCTATATTTACAGTCTTGTCATACATAGTGCCTATAGTCTCTTGAAAAACTACATTTTTTAATTTTTGAACACATTGATCCAGGCCTATTTTCTTATCTTCTTCAAAGAAAAATTTTGCATCTGATAATCTTGCGCGAAGTACTTTTTCATTTCCTTCTTTAACAACATCAATATATTCTTCACTACCGTTTCTTACGGCTATAAAACAATTAATAAGATTACCATCATTATCCTCTATTGGAAAATATCTTTGATGTTCTTTCATTGGAGTTATAACCGCTTCTTTTGGAAGGGTCAAAAATTCTTTATCAAAGCTTCCCATAAATGCAGTAGGGTATTCAACTAAAAAGGAAACCTCTTCTAAGAGTGATTCGCAGTTGTCTATTATTCTATTATTATCTCCAAGAAGGTTCTCTATCTGACCTTTTATAATATTCTTTCTCTCATTTTGATCCACTATAACAAAGCCATTTTCTAGTTTATTAAAGTACTCTTCTGCATTGTTTACTTCTATGTCTCCGAAGGATAAATCTCTATGTCCTTTTGTAACCTTACTGCAAGGAATTTCATCTTTATTAAACTCTACTAATGTATCTCCATATATCGGCATTAACCATCTTACAGGTCTAACAAATCTAAAGGATTTATTCCCCCATTTCATTGTTTTCGGAAAATCTATCGAGGTAATCAATTGTGGCAATACATGTTTCAAAATTTCTAGAGTATTTTTACCCTTTTCATATTTTTTGGCATATATGTAAGCTACCCCTGCTAAATCATCGATATAAATATCTTTTTCATTAAGACCATTACCTTTAATAAAACCAAGAAGAGCTTTTGTAGGATTATTATCTGAATCACAAGCTGCTTTTTTTGACGGTCCTTTTATTACTGTTTCCATATCTTCTTGCTTTTCCAGTAGGCCTTTTACATAAAGAACAAGCCTTCTTGGAGTTCCATAGGTATTAATTTCGTCATAATAAATTCTGCTTTGCTGAAATTTGTTTTCCGCCAATGTTTTAAGTTGATGCAAAGTTTTATTCATAAACCTGGCGGGAATTTCTTCCGTGCCAATTTCAAATACCAGATCCTTTTTCAATTCAATCGCCTCCTATTTATCTCCAAGCTTTTTGCATAAAGGAAACTGCATGTCTTCCCTTTGCTTTAGATAAGCTTGGGCTACCATTTTAGCAAGATTTCTAACTCTGGAAATAAATCCTGTCCTTTCGGTCACAGATATTGCCCCACGGGAATCTAATATATTAAACATATGTGAACATTTTAGTACATAGTCATAAGCCGGCACTATGATACCTTTTTCAATGACTCTTTTTGCCTCTTTTTCGTAGGAGTCAAAAAGGTTGAAAAGTAAAACTGTGTCCGCTTCCTCAAAGCTATATATGGAATGCTCAATCTCAGCAGTTTTAAATATATCTCCGTAAGTTATATTATCAACCCAAACTATATCAAATACATTATCTTTTTCCTGTATGTACATTGCAATTCTTTCTAAACCATAGGTAAGCTCGGCAGACTCCAAGTCACAATCAATTCCGCCTATTTGTTGAAAATAGGTGAATTGTGTTATTTCCATACCATCTAACCATACTTCCCAACCTAAACCCCAAGCGCCCAAGGTTGGTGCTTCCCAATTATCTTCAACAAATCGAATATCGTGTTTTATTGGATCTATACCAAGTGCTTTTAAGCTTCCTAAATATAGTTCTTGAATATTCTCAGGGGATGGTTTTAGAATAACTTGATATTGATGATGCTGATATACTCTATTAGGATTTTCGCCATATCTTGCATCCGCAGGCCGCCGTGAAGGTTCTACGTAAGCTACCCTCCAGGGCTCCGGGCCCAAAGCTCTTAAAAAAGTATAAGGACTCATTGTTCCTGCGCCTACCTCCACATCGTAAGGCTGTGCAATAATGCAATTCTGTTCTGCCCAATAGTTTTGCAAGCGCAGTATTATTTCCTGAAATGTCATAAGAAACCCCTCCTATTAAAAATAAAAACCTCCGTCCCGCAAGGGACGAAAGGTAATCTTCCGCGGTTCCACCCTTATTGATAACCCAAAGGATTATCCTCTTGTAGAAACAGCTCCAAAGCGCCTTCTCTATAAAATAATACCGTTTCACACCAGACAACGGCTCTCTGCAATCATAATATAGATACTTCTCTTTATCCTTGCTAGCAATTGCATTTATATAATAAATTTAACAAAAACTTCATTGAAAGTCAATGACTTATACTTCTATAATCACTGTATTCTAGTTGTTTTCAGTTGGGGGTGTATTACCTTGATTATTATTTTGTTGAGCTTGCATAGTATTTTGTTGAGCATTGCTATTTGTATTCGTCATATTTTTTACATCCTCTGCAATGTTCTTTACTTTGTCAGCTGCATCGCATACAGCCGTATTAATAACGCTATTAACATTAATTACGCCTTTATTCTGTCTTTCAACCTCTATAGTGCATTTAGTTAAAAGAGCAACTGCAGTACCCAAAGCTGTTATTTGGGGAAGAACAACCGCACTAATTGCTCCTGCTGTAACAGGAATATCAATAATTACATTATTATCTTTTTTTACTCTAATTCTGTTTACATTTCCCGTACTAATTATCGTTTTAATCTTCTCTGCTACTTCATTGCCTTTTACAGTCATTGTCTCTGTCCAATCTTTTTCTCCGGATTCTTCGAGGCTTATTATTGCATCTATAACATTACCATTTGCGGCTGTCAATGCATCTCGAGCCTCCTTATAAGTCGCTTTTGCTCTTTCTCTTACAATATCTATTTTTTCAAGAGTTATATCCACTTATATTCTCCTTTCTGATTTCAGATTATCTAATATTATCAAAGCCTTTAATACTGTTGATAAAGCCCACGGATTTAAACTTTTTGTCCATATGCATTTGAACAAATTCAGAAATAATTCTATCGGCTTCTATAAAAATAGTATTATCAATTTTAATAGTATTTAATCTTGAAATCGGTAAAGATAAAAGGTTTTCAAAAAAATCTAAAGTTTTTGGATTTATGCTTATTGAACCTTTTGTTTCATTACAGTTTTTGCAAATCACTCCGCCAAGACCTATATTAAATTTTGTAAAATCATTCTCTATTCCGCAAACAACACATTTTTTCACTGAAGGTCTGAATCCGCTCAAATCCAATAGCTTAACCTGATATGCGCAGGATAAAACCCCTATAGGCATTTCCTTTTTTGATAGATAAAACAAAGTATTTGCCAAAAGCGAATAAATATTTTTACAATACATTTCTTCATAAGTAACAGTATCAGCCAACTCTGCAAAAAAAACAGCATAGGATAATTTTAATAAGTCCTTCCTTAATTCATAGAATGGTTCCTTTAAATCGCTACTATTAATGTGATAAAGATTTGTGCCTTTGTAAAGAACAAAATCACTGCAAGAAAATATTTCACAATTTGAAACGAAACGACTTTTTGGTCTTCTGCAACCTTTAGCTATTACTCTAATTTTTCCTTTATCTCGCGTTAGTAATGTCAATATTCTGTCCGCTTCGCCAAAGTTTGAATATTTCAACACTAAGCCTTGTGTCTTTATTATAGACATTTTACACCTCTATCTATATCCTAAATCTTTTAAAGCCGATAGGCTGTCTCGCCAATCCCTTTTAACCTTTACCCAAAGCTGTAAATTTACTTTGCAGTTTAAAAGTAACTCAATATCTTCCCTTGCTTTACTGCCAATCTGCTTAATCATATTACCGTTCTTACCTATAATAATTCTTTTATGCGATTCTTTGTCACAAAAAATATTTGCTTCTATATCAATTATTTCCTTGTCTTTTCTTTCCTTCATGCTCATTATTTCAACAGCGGTGCCATGAGGTATCTCTTCCTTAGTTAAAACCAATATTTTCTCTCTAATATATTCCGCAATAATAAACCTTTCCGGTACGTCAGTAATCATATCGGGAGGAAAATACATTGGCCCTTCCGGTAATAAATCCTTGATTTTGTCCATCAAAACATCTGTATTATTACTACTTTTAGCTGAAATAGGTATAATCATATCAAAAATATCCTGATATAAGGTTATTTTTGCCAACACACCTTCCAATTCTGATTTAGTTATCTTATCTGTTTTATTTATGGCCAGTATCTTCCTGGTTTTAGCTGCTTTTACAATATCAAATATAAAAAAATCGCCTGTGCCAATATGCGACGAAGAATCAATCAAAGCAACTATTACATCTACTCCTTTTAGTGATTGCACCGCAGCATTGACCATATATTCCCCAAGCTTATGCTTAGGTTTATGTATCCCGGGGGTATCAATAAATACCGCCTGATAATCCTCCTTTGTATATATACATCTAACACTATTCCTTGTCGTTTGGGGTTTATTAGATATAATATTTAACTTTTCGCCCATTAAAGTATTTATAAGAGTTGATTTGCCAACATTTGGCCTTCCGATAATTGATATAAATCCAGATTTAAATACTTTGTCCATTGCTTCACCTCATTGCATAGAATCGACTTCTATTTTATTAATTACTTATAGGTTCAAATTCTGTAAAAGCGTTAGGCAGTAAATCCTTTAATATATGCTCTTTCCTATCTACCCCATTGTACACAATAACCTTCACATCTAATCCAAACTCTGATAGGAATTGTCTGCATATACCGCATGGATATGCATAATCTTTACTGCTATTTACTATGGCTATGGCTGCAAATTCCCTTTCACCCTCTGAAATTGCTTTAGCATAGACAACTCTTTCTGCACAAATAGTTGCACCGTAGGAGGAGTTTTCAATATTACAACCCGAAAATATTTTGCCCGATTTCGTAAGCAATGCCGCACCCACTTTAAACTTCGAATATTTAACATACGCATTTTCCATAGCAGCTTCCGCTTCTTTAATCAACAATTCCACGTTCATTTTATCACTCCTCAAAATCAATTTTAGTATTTTGTGATACAACTTGAATCCAAGTAACGCCATTATTCATCACTATCTCGTTGCCTTTGACATCTTTATAAACAGTTTGCCCGCTTCTACTGTTTTTTTGCCATTCTATTTCAATCAGTCTCCCGCCGGTTAAAAAATATCCCCTGTCTTTTCCAATGTTGTTAAGCTGCAATCTTCCTACGCTATCTAACACTTTCAAACCTACTTTTTCCACTATAATGTTTGTCGCTTTAAT
Source organism: uncultured Clostridiaceae bacterium (assembly GCA_964408955.1). Lineage (GTDB taxonomy): Bacteria > Bacillota > Clostridia > Lutisporales > Lutisporaceae > JAAYKT01. The sequence goes on along the minus strand of CAYPBK010000003.1, from coordinate 68,822 downwards.
ATCATTTTTTGTTTCTTTATCCTTCATTTGCTCACCGTTAATATAGCGATAATATTTTTTATCCTCTGAATTATATTGAAAAGATACTTTGTACCCCCTATCATAATTAATAGTTATTTTATTATAATTTGCACCATCAGGTACATAAAAATCATTATTAAATTTAAAATACTCTGGTGCCCTTTTATTTTCCAGCTTTTTTGTTTCTGATACTTCGCGCATATATTTCGTACATGTATATAAGTTGTGTGGCATTTTTCTATCTGTAGATCTCCAAAATACAGGTGTACCTCTTAAATCATTAAATGCATCTACCTTTAATGTATCAATATCCTTTAATGCTTGGGGGCTGCCGCCGCAATGCACATAAATTGCGCTAAATTCCATAGCTTTGTCTATAAAATATGGTCTTGCGCTTCTGACAGGTCCTATTTTATCGGATGCCAAGTGATGATAAATAGCCATGTATCTAGTAATGTTTCCTTCAACAGGCATTTCATAAACTATATCAGCGCTTTCTAAACCCGATTGGGGTCTGGCATTCCTTTCGTTGTCTATCATAACTGCTATTGGTCTTAGTAGAGTATCAGATTCCTCCGGTACCTCCAGCCCGGTTAAGCTGCATTTAAAGCCTACAGGCTCCTCTATCACCTCGACCTCTAGCTCATCTTCATTTTCTTCCTCAAGCTCAACAGGCTCTTCTGGACTCCCGGTATTGCACCCGCTAAACAAAATTAATAAAGCAATAATTACGATGACCATTCCCTTTACTCTCATAAATACCCTTCTTCCTTTTTATTGTTTTATATAATAACTAGTACTCCAACCTTTACCTAACTATATTTAATGCTTCTAAAATCATGTTTTGTTTCCTTAACATGACACTCTCATCTTCTTTTTCTTCGTGATCATAACCTAATAAATGCAACATACCGTGAATAATTAAAAAAGCAAATTCCCTTTGAAAGCTATGACCATATTCATGAGACTGCTCATGTGCTTTTCTTACGGAGATAACAATATCACCTAAAGGAATTTCAGTTTCAACATTATTAAACATCTTAATTTGGTTTCCCAGCGATACCTTTTCTTCTTTTTTATTAAAATCTATCATGGGAAAAGAAAGTACATCCGTAGCGTTATCCTTTCCCCTATACTTCTTGTTAAGAACCTTAATTTCGTCATTATCTACTAAGGATATACTAAGCTCATAGTTTGTTTCACAGCTTTCAAAATCCATTACAGTTTTCACAACATCATTAATAAAATTCTCATCTACATCTTTTATATCTAACAATTTTTGTCTGTTATCAATAAGAACTCTCAATTCCCTAACTCCTTTTTAATTGTAATTCCATCGGATATATCCTTTATGTTTTCCGGATATTCAATTCTATCATGAAAAATACCCGTTAAAACATTTAAAAATGAGTTTATTATATTTTCAATATCTTTCAATGTCAGGTCACATTTACTTAACTGACCGTCATTAATCTTTTCTTGTACTATCCTTCTTACACCCTTTTCCATTTCGTCTCTGGTAGGCTCATCCAGAGATCTTACAAAGGCTTCCACAGAGTCCGCCAACATTACAATAGATGCTTCTTTACTTTGCGGCTTAGGAAAAGAATATCTGAATTTATCTTCAGGAACAAGATTTTCGCCTTGCGCAGAAACAGCTTTGTGATAAAAATAAGCAACCAGCGTATCACCGTGATGTTGGGCAATTATATCCATAACTTTAGAAGGCAGCTTATATTTCTTTGCTATTTCAAGACCGTCCTGCACATGAGAAGTAATAATTAAAGCACTAAGATTTGGAGAAATTTTATCATGGGGATTCCCTTTAGTCAGTTGATTTTCTTTGAAAAAATAAGGCCTTTTTAGCTTTCCTATATCATGGTAATACGATCCCACCCTGCATAAAAGAGCATTTGCTCCCACTTCTTCTGCTGCAGTCTCTGATAGGTTTCCAACAAGTATAGAATGATAATAGGTTCCGGGTGCTTCAATTAGCAATTTTTTTAGAAGACTATGGTTTGGGTTAGATAATTCAAGTAATTTAATTGGCGTAATGATATCAAAAGCCGTTTCAAAAAAAGGCAATAATCCAATCGTTAATACTGAAGTAAAGATACCCCCTATTACGCCATAGCTTATATCATATATAAAAGCTTTCGCCTCAATATTATTTATCATAGCAAATCCCATTATGAATATAGTATTAATGACTGCTATTGCTACACCTGCATATATCACAACACTTCTATGATGAGTTTTTGAAACCAGAATAGACCCTGCAATTCCGGAAAATATCAACGCAATAAATACAATAATATTAAACTCAACAATGAATCCTGCTAGTACGCTCATAAATATATTCGTCATAATAGCAGCTTTGGGATCTACGAGTATGGATATGATCAAAGCACATGCCGGTATAGGAAGCATATAAATTGATAGGACCCGTACACCTGCTGTCATCAGCAAGATAATTAGAATATTTATATTTAAAAGCAATATCATTGAATTATTCAACCATATTTTAGGGCAGAAAGTTCGAATATATAAAAATAATACAGCATAAGGCAATAAATATAATATGGCATAGGATGCGTAAACTTTAGTATCACGGCTTTCGTGGTCTTTTAGTAATCCATATGCTTTTAGAAGCTCTATTTGCTGTGAATTAGCTTCCTGTCCCTTACTGATTATTCTTGCACCTTTTTTGATAAGAATTTCATCAATTTTATCTCTGGCTTCAGCCCTTTTTAAATTAGTTTCCTCTTCATCGTAAAGCATATTAGGCTTTATGATAGAAGTTGCGATTTTTGCTCCTATTTGATTAAGCTTGCTTTTTTTCGGCAACTTTTCAAAAAAATCATTTATTTCTTCTTTTTTACTTTCAAGTTGCTCTACATTGATTCTTTGGCTTAAAATTTGATTTATCAAATACTTAATATTTTCTTCAAGTTGAATTATCTCATTATTATTTCCTTTTATTAATAATTCATAATAATCGTTTTCCAAGCTGAATTCAGAAAAATTACTGATATTTGTAACTTTTTGTTCCATGGTTAGCTCATCCATGGCTTTTATTTCATTTAAATAACTAAAAAAATTGTTTACTTTGTTTTCTAAATCGATTTGCACTGTTAAATCAAGCTTATAAATCGGTTGTACCTGATTTTCTGCTACATCTTTTTTAATTTTCGTTTCAGCCTTATCAACCATATTTGATGGGGCATCAATATCTACATCCGCAATATCTCCAATAGAAAGATTATAAATTTTAGGTTTTGATATCAAAGTAAGAATAAAGAATATAAGAATATAAGTAATTAAAATGATTGTCCATTTATAAAGGTTTGTTCTAGACAACAGCTTGTTTAACTTCGAATCATAAAACTTCTCCATAGCTTAACCTCCGTTTGATATATGCCGGATAGTTTATTCTCTCTATTCGGTATAATTATCGCCCTTTATTTGTTCCTCATACTTATCATAAGCTTTTATTATATATTGAACTAGTTTATGTCTTACAACATCCTTTTCATCCAAATAGATAAATCCTATTCCCGGTATATCCTTTAAAATCATTTCAACTTCTTTAAGACCTGAGAATTTACCTTTAGGCAAATCTGTTTGAGTTATATCTCCTGTTACTATTGCTTTGGAACCGAAACCAAGCCTTGTCAAAAACATTTTCATTTGCTCCGATGTTGTGTTTTGCGCTTCATCAAGTATAATAAAGGAATCATCCAAGGTCCTGCCTCTCATATAAGCTAGCGGCGCAACTTCAATAAGCCCTTTCTCAACGCTTTTTTGAAAATTCTCTACCCCCATAATATCATATAATGCATCATACAAAGGCCTTAAATATGGATCGACTTTATCCTGCAAATCCCCCGGTAAAAATCCTAATTTTTCACCAGCTTCAACAGCCGGTCTCGTAAGTATTATTCTGTTTATTTCTTTGTTTTTAAAAGCTTTAATTGCCATAGCCATTGCTAAGTAAGTTTTACCTGTTCCTGCGGGACCTATTGAAAAAACAATTTCATTATTGATAATTGAATTAATATAATTCTTTTGACCCAGGGTTTTACATCTAATTATTTTTCCTCTGGCTGTCGTATAAACAATATCATTGAGTTCATTTGTCCTTTGTTCTACGCCATCCCTAACCAATCTAATAGTATAATCGATGGTATGATTGGTAATAACGTGGTTTTCTTCAAGCTTATTTATAAGGGATTTTATAACCTTTATTGCCATAAGAGTATTTTTTTCTTCACCAATTATCCTTAGTTCTCCTTCTCTAACAATTAAATCAACATTGAATTCATCTTGTATATAAGTCAGGTTTTGGTCATAATCCCCAAAAAGACTTTTTGTGTTTTCAAAGCTGGTAAGTGCGATTCTTTCTTCTATTGTATTTTTGGTCAAATTGCTTTCCTCCTGTTTTAGTATATAATTATACTTTTCTTTTCAGCAATATCCTCAATTATCTCTGCATATATTTTCCCTTTTAATGAAATATCATTAGAAAAAAATTCTATCCTTTTATTTGCTATTATAGCGTTAACCGGATATAATAGCTTTATTTTTCCATTAAGCCGTTCTATGCAACGCTCCTTTGCTTCTTCCAAAGTCAATGATAAGTTGACCGGCTTTAGCTCAGTATATACCGTGATAATAAGCTTTAAAGGAAAAATATAATCGCCAAAGCTTAATAAATTTCTTTCTATACAATTCTTATCATAATCAACATAAGGAATAATTTCTTTTTTTATCATCTTTTTATCTAGTATTACAAGATTGTAAATTTTACTTGTTCTTCCGGTCTTTATTAACCTGGTCTGCTTAAGATTTATTTCTTCAATATCTTCATACCATGTTCTTGCCAGCACCTTTGCCATGGAATGCACGTACCTGGTTTCACTGTTTTCTCTTTCTATGATTCCCGTAACTAAAAGCTGACCCTTTTCTACAGTATCTCCATCCTTGACTATACCATCACCTTTTAAAATGTGTATTTTATCTATTACTGCGTTTTTTAAAGCTATTATATCACAAGGTTCATTAATATTTATATAATTAGGCTCAGCTACCCTTTCTGAAACTGTAATGTAAGCCTTTGTTCCTTTAATCTCTATCCCTATCCAGGTTAGCCCGGGCATATCTATCAGCATTTCATTTTCTATTCTTCTTTTATCAATTTTTCTTTTTGTTATGCCGACATGAAAGCCTTTTTTATTAAGCTCTTTTAAAACATCCTCTTCCGAAACAGATTTTTGCCCGCTAATTTCAATCATCCAAATATATGAACTTAAAAAGTATAAAAAAACAAATAATGCCCCCAGTCCAAATAAGAATATTTTCTTTTTTTTAATAGACCTAATTTTAAAAGGCATTCCATGTTTTTCTGAAACATTTATTTTACTTCCCGTAATTTTTAATATCCTACGTAGCTTAAAAAAATCTTTAATGCTTATCTTTGTGCTAATCGTTGAAAAACTAAGCTTTTCTATATCCCATAAATAGATATGGTTTTCCACTGCAAGGTTAATAAATTCTTCTACCCTTCCACCTTTAACAGTAATAATAACATAACCGCAAAAATAATTCCATATACGTGGGATAAGCATGATTTCACCTCTTAAATATAACTACAGTTTAGATATAACCGTAGTTTCAGAATATTTTATTATATTTGATATGACTGCAAAGTTCCAAGATCATCAATCTACGGTAAAAAATATATTAAAAGCTTATGCTCACTATATTGCCCTTTAACACTATCTCTTCTTGCACTATTGATTTAATAATTAAATGATTACCATTAATTACAATTGTACCAATTCCTGTATTGATGCTAATTCTCTCCTCACTATAATCTATTATACCTTTATGATTTTCGATAACTATATCCTCACGACCTAATATCACCATCCTTGATATGTCCATGGTTATATCTTTAGGGAGCTCTAGTGCATCGGAAAGCTTTTCTTTAACTTTAAAGTATTTTTCATTCATAGCATACACCTCACTATAATTTATGTATGACCATTGGCTTTAGAACAAAAAACCTTCCCGGGTATTTGCCGTTAGGCTGAATAAAAAAGAACCCTCTACTTAACAATTTACTATGTTAAGCAAAGGGTTTCTTTATTGTTCTATATATTTTTATCTTCTTAATGCCTTAGGTTTACCCAATATTTCCGACATTACAATCGCCCGTTGCATATCATTAAGGTCAAACATATAGTTTACATCATGCTCTAGATGATTCACATCATCCTGAGCCTGAATTTTTTTAGAAAAGTAAGACCCTGAAGGCTCAGGGGTTTTAACCTCATCGTAGCCTTTTATCACACTTCTTTTTGTTTTTAAAGGTTTCCTCTCTTCCTTAAAGGGTAAGTGGCTAAGCATATCCTTGTAATCCATATCTGTGGAAACTGAAGTTTTTTTAGGCTTAACCTCAATTTGTCTTCTTTTAGGTTTTTTCTTGGAAGCAACTATATTAACTATTACGGATACAACTAATAATACAATCATTAAATCCATTGCTTCTGCTCCTTCCATTAAAGGAATGATCCTCTTTACTTGACCTTTCTTAATGCCTATTACTTTTTATTTTTATCATGCTTTTCAGTGTTTCCGGATTTAGATATGGAATCTCTCATTTCAGTATCTGCTTGGATGTTTTGCATATTAATATAATCCATTACACCTAAATTTCCTGAGCGTAAAGCATCTGCCATTGCTTTTGGTATTTCGGCCTCAGCTTCAACTACTTTTGCTCTCATTTCTTGAACAGAAGCAACCATTTCCTGCTCTTTAGCAACAGCCATAGCACGCCTTTCCTCGGCTTTTGCTTGTGCTATCCTCTTATCTGCCTCTGCTTGATCAGTTTGCAACTGTGCGCCTATATTTCTGCCCACATCAACATCTGCAATATCTATTGATAGTATTTCAAAAGCTGTACCTGAATCAAGCCCCTTGTTAAGTACCGTTCTCGAAATAGAATCAGGATTTTCCAAAACTTCTTTATGACTTTCAGAACTTCCGACCGTTGTAACTATACCTTCTCCAACCCTGGCAATTATTGTTTCCTCCCCGGCTCCTCCAACTAACCTAGCTATATTTGCTCTTACTGTCACTCTGGCTTTTGCTTTTACTTCTATACCATCCTTCGCAACTGCAGCTATAACAGGTGTTTCAATAACCTTTGGATTTACACTCATTTGTACCGCTTCCAGAACATTTCTGCCTGCCAAATCAATTGCAGCTGCTCTTTCAAAGCTTAGATCAATCTCTGCTCTTTGTGCTGCTATAAGTGAATTGGCTACCCTATCTACATTGCCACCTGCTAAATAGTGAGCCTCAAGCTCATTAACAGTGACATCTAATCCAGCTTTTCTCGCTTTTATTAATGGATTTACTATCCTACTGGGCACTACCCTTCTCAGTCTCATTCCTACAAGGTTAAATATTCCAACATTTACCCCCGCTGCCAATGAAGAAATCCATAATCCTAAAGGTACAAAGCTTAAAAAAATCGTGATTCCCAAAATTATAGCAAATAATATAAGTACCGGTGCTATTAATTGAATCATTTTACTCCTCCTTTTTCTTTACTATTATTTTCATCCCAATAATTTCTATTATAGTTACTTTAGAACCGCTTTCGATAAATTCTCCTTGTGATTGTGCATTTACTCTTTTCCCGTCTAGTCTTACAATTCCTGCAGGTCTTAAAATGGTTTCCGCTATACCGGTTTTCCCAATATAGGAATCGTCTAATTCTCTACTTATATACTCGGCTGCATTATTTTTCTCTGTTTTTAATACAAGAAACTTTAAATACTTACTGCCATATCCTAGTTTGTATAATAAGAATATTATAGTGATAAACAACACTATAGTTATTATTATCATTAATAGTGCTTCATATAAGCTTGATGTAATCAACGCTACACTAATTGTAACAAATATTATTCCTAATACTCCTGAAATGCCAAATCCCGGTATAACACCTTCTATCATTAAAAGGGTTAAACCTAATATATATAAAAATATAGTTAGTGTAGTCCAATCTCCAAACATCTGCCTCACCCTTTCTTGTATATTTAATATGCGAAAAACCCTAACTTTATTATAGCATATAAAAGCTCGTTTAAACAAAAAACGTTTATAAACTATTAGAAAATTAACAACTTCTAAGCCTCTCCACAATGCAATCTTTATCAAATATTAATAATCTAAAAAATACCTGTGAACAGTAACAACAACTAGTTACTGTTCAGATGTAACAATAGTTTCTGTATTGCTTATTATTTTTGATACGATTGTGGAGTTCCATTACTAAAAATATATATGGTGAAAATATTTTGTTTAAGCAATATAACCATAAAACCTGAAATCTTAGACTTCAGGTTTTTAAATCTTTCTTTAATTCAGATGTTTTCTTACAAGCTCATTGACTATTCTTCCGTCTGCTCTGCCTTTAACCTTGGGCATTAGGGCTTTCATCACTAGTCCAATATCCCTGGCACTTTGTGCTCCCACTTCAAATATAGTATCAGATACAATTTTATCTATTTCATCCTCATTTAATTGCTCAGGCAGATATGCCATAAGGATTTCAACTTCTCTTTCTAAATCTTTAACTAAATCAGGTCTATTACCTTTTTCAAATTCTGGTATGGAATCTTTCCTTTGTTTTAAGGCTTTTGATATTACATCAAGAATGCCTTCGTCATCCATTTCAATTTTTTTGTCCTTTTCCTGCTGCAGTATTGCCGCCCTAACCATAGTGATGACATTTTTTCTAATAGTATCCTTTTCTTTCATTGCAGTTTTCAAATCGTCCTGCAAAATCTGCTTGAAAGACATAAAATCATCTCTCTTTATTTAAATTTTCTCTTTCTAGCTGCTTCAGATTTCTTTTTCCTTTTAACACTAGGTTTTTCATAGTGTTCTCTCTTCCTTACTTCAGCTAAAACACCTGCTCTGGCACATTTTTTCTTAAAACGCCTTAAAGCGCTTTCCAAAGATTCATTTTCTCCAACACGAATTTCTGACATCTAACTCACCCTCCCTCCGCTGATTACAATTGTGGCGAATAATTAAACTGCATAAAAGCGGGATAAATTAAACACATAGTTCATTATACAGTACATAACAATGTAGTGTCAATAAAAGGTTTCCACAACAATTAACCCGGAGGCCATTGTAACATTCTCCCTCCAAGCACATGAAAATGCATATGGTCTACCGTTTGACCTCCATTTATACCGATATTATTAACTATTCTAAAACCTTTTTCAGTAATACCTGTATCCTCTGCGATATTTGTTATAACTTTCATAATATGACTAACTATGTCAATCTCTTGTTTATTTAAATCCAAAACTGACTTTACATGTTTTTTCGGAATAACAAGAAAATGAACAGGGGCTTCAGGATTTATATCATTAAATGCTAAAACTTTATCATCTTCATATAGCTTATTGCATGGTATTTCACCTTTTATAATTTTACAAAATATACAATCACCCATTATTTCACCTCCCTAACCTAGTAGTTAGCATGATAAGATATTCCACAGAAACACGCAAAAATCCTTTAAACTTTTTTACTTTATAATAGCTTTCCTATTGCATGATCTTCCCCTGGCTCAGTTATAAGTGTATCAAGCAATTTGCCATTTATATTATCATCTGATTTTGCATAAACTCTGATATAATTATCTGTCAGCCCCTCATAGAACCCTTTTTTCCCTTTTACTTCTTGTTCAAAAAGTACTTTTAAAGGTCTGTCAATAAACTTTTTGATGAATTCTTCTTGGCTTTTCATTGCTAGCTGACGAACTTCATTGCTTCTTTCATTTTTAATATCGCCGCTTACCTGATTTATAAAGCCTGCTGCAGGGGTGCCTTTTCTGGGAGAATATTTAAATACATGCATCGAACTAAAAGACATTTCTTTAATAAACTCAAAAGTCTTATTAAATTCTTCATCTGTTTCTCCAGGAAAGCCTACAATTATATCTGTCGTTATTCCCACATCTCCAAAAGTATATCTTAAATTATTCACGACTTTTCTATATTCATTTGTAGTATACTTCCTATTCATTCTCCTTAACGTTTCATCACAACCACTTTGCAAAGAGAGATGAAAATGCCTGCAAATTTTTTTCAACTTTGAAATCCTGAAAATGAAGCTATCGTCAAGGGTGTTTGGTTCCACAGAGCTTATTCTTATTCTTTCTATACCGTCTACCTCTGCTATATTTTCAATTAAATCAATTAACTTTATGTTTTTTAAATCTACTCCGTAGGAGCCTACATGTATACCCGTTAAAACGATTTCAACAAAACCGTTATCAGCCAGCTTTCTTACTTCTTCTAAAACACTATCTGAATCTCTGCTTCGAATATGCCCTCTTGCATAAGGTATGATGCAGTAGGAACAATAGCAGTCACACCCTTCTTGTATTTTCACAAATGCTCTTGTTTTATTCTCATATTGGTTTATTGGCATATCCTCAAATTCACATATATCCATTATATTACTTACTTTATTTATTTTTTCTTCCTTTTTATTCAATGCTTCTTCTACAAATTCAACAATTTCAGACCTTTTATTTGTGCCTACAACAAGCTTTACACCTTCCATATTCAAAACTTCTCTAGGAGCAATTTGTGAATAGCAGCCTACAACAGCTATAAAAGCCTCCTTATTAAACTCTAATGCCCTTTTAATAATTTGCCGGGATTTCCTATCACCCATGTTTGTAACAGTACAAGTATTAATAATATAAATATCTGAAAAACCGTTATAGTCAACAATATTATAACCCTTGGTTTTAAATGCCTCTACCATAGCTTCTGTTTCGTATTGATTTACTTTGCAACCTAAGGTGTAAAAAGCAACTTTTTTCAATGTCTTTCCTCCATGCTTACATTTGATTGTATTCGTATAGTATACAACTTAGGACTACAAGACCTGCAGTCTCTGTTCTTAGTATTCTACTGCCCAGAGTAACGGTTTTAGCATTGCTATTTATAGCTGATTCTATCTCGTCTTCTTCAAAACCACCTTCGGGTCCTATAAAAATACCAATATTTTTTGGGTTCTTAGATTTTAGCACTTCCTTAAAGCTCACTGTCTTTTCTTCTTCATAAGGAATTAGTGTTAAATCCCTTTCCATTGAATCTCTAAGTGCATTTTCAAATTTTAATGGCATACTGATGACGGGAATTCTACCTCGACCGCTTTGCTTGGCAGCTTCATAAGCAATTTTCTGCCATCTTTCAACCTTTTTCCTCTCTCTTTCTTCCGATTCCAGCTTCACTATTGTTCTTGCACTGTATACCGGAACTATTCCCTTTACGCCTATTTCAGTGCATTTTTGAATAATATAATCCATTTTAGTTGATTTAGGAATGCTCTGATAAATAACTATATCTATACATGGCTCACCAACAGAAGCTTCTGTGCTTAAAATTTTAACTTTTAAGGATTCTTTTTCAATGCTGCTTATCATAACGCAATAGTCTTTACCAACACCATCACATAGGATTATTTTATCATTCACCTTAAGTCTTAAAACATTAATAATGTGCTTTGCTTCATTACCGGTTATATATATTTTATTTTCTTTTATATCCTTTTTATTAAAAAAAAATCTATGCATCTTTAATACCTCTGCGTAACTATTGCGCACCATTCACCCATTTCCAGGATTTCAACAATGCTAAAATTACTGTTTTTTAGCTTATTTACAACATCCTCTTTCCTATCTTTTATTATGCCAGAAGAAAGGAAATGCCCTTGTGGTTTTAAAAAATTATAAGCCTCCTCGCATAAATCTATAATGACATCGGCGATAATATTTGCAACTATTATATTAGCATTATTTTCTGCAAGATTAAGCAAGTTTCCTTTTTGAACCTTAACAATGTCTTGCACATTATTCAGCAACACATTATCATGGGCAACCTTACACGCATTATCATCATAATCTATACATAAAACCTTCTTAGCGCCTAGCTTTGCGGAAGCAATCCCTAGGATTCCGGAGCCACAACCTACGTCTATTAATAAATCTGAAGGTTTTATATATTTTTCAATCAGTTTCAAGCACATCAACGTGGTTTCATGGCTTCCCGTCCCAAAAGCCATTCCCGGGTCCATTTCTATTACAACATCATTTATCTTTGCTTTATATTCTTCCCAGCTTGGTTTTATTACCAGCTTTTTACTTGCTTTGAAAGGTTTGAAATACTTCTTCCATGCATTAGCCCAATCTTCTTCCTTTACTTCTTTAAAGCGAACCAAGCCTTTTCCTATTTTTAAACCAAAGCTGCTTAGATTTTTAACTTTTGTTTCTATTTTATCAGCACCAATATTTTCCGCAAAATATCCTTTTACTTTTACATCCTCATCCAATATTTCTAAAAATGAAGGATCAACGTAATCCCAGCTTTTTTTATCAGTATTTTGAATCAAAAAATCATGGGGATCTTCTATTGCTATACCTATTGCGCCTTCCTTTTCCAATAAATATGCTACAGCATCGCTTGCTTCGGTTGTTGTCAATATCGTATATTCAATATAGTTCATAATAAACCTCCAATTAATGGAACCTCATTTGACATAAAAGCATTTACTCCTCTTAAATCTTATTATGCAGTCAAAGTAAGCTCACTAGAAATATGAAAAAAGCAGCATAATAGCTGCTATTACTTTCCAAAAGCATCCTTTACTTTACCGAAAAAGGACTTATCCCCTTGGTTATAATTATCGCCCATCAAATCTGCATAATATTTTAACGCTTCTTTTTGCTTATCGTCAAGCTTTTTAGGTACGCTTATTTTTACAGTAAAATATAAATCTCCTTTATTTTTACTCCTTAAGCTTTGTATACCCTTTGATTTTATTTTAAAGGTAGAGCCCGTTTCCGTGCCGGCGTCAATATTATATGTTGTATTACCTTCTAAGGTAGGTACATTTATGGTTCCTCCTAAGGTTGCAGTAACAAAGCTTATAGGAACCTCACAATACAAATCTGTGCCATCCCTCTCCATTATAACCGCCTCTTATTCCCGGCTCCCCTTCATTTCTTAAAGTGAGAATAGAGCCGTTATCTACACCTGCCGGGATTTCAACGGTAATTTTTCGATTTTTCCTTAAAACGCCTTTCCCGCCGCAAGTAGGACAAGGGTTCTTAATAATTGTTCCTTCGCCGCGGCAATCATCACAAACTCTCACATTAACTATTCTTCCAAAAGCACTGCTCTGCGTATATCTAACTTCTCCTGTACCACCGCATTTTTTGCATGTTTCCACCCCGCTTCCGGAGCTTGCCCCAGTACCTTTGCAATCTTGACAGCTTTCATTTCTATTTATTCTGATATCCTTTTTTATCCCAAAAGCAGCATCCTCAAAGCTGATTTCTATTTCAGCTTTAATATCATTTCCTCTTTGGGGCCCTGTATTTCTAGCTCTCCTTGATGTAGAAAATCCAAAACCACCTTCTCCTCCGAATATGGTTTCAAATATGTCACCAAAGCCGCTAAAACCGCCTGAAAAATCGCCAAAGCCATTGCCTCCAAACCCGTTGGGGTCGAAAGCCGTGTGACCAAATTGATCATACTTTGCTCTTTTCTCCTTGTCACCGACAATCTCGTATGCTTCATTTATTTCTTTAAACTTGTTTTCAGCTTCTTTATCACCAGAATTCATATCCGGATGATATTTTTTTGCCAGCTTTCTGAAGGCTTTTTTAATTTCCTCTTCAGAAGCAGTCTTCTCTACACCAAGAACTTCATAATAATCCTTTTTTGCTGCCATACTATAACCACCGCCTTTATAAGGTCAATTCCAAATCAAGTTAGTTTTTTTTAATTTTGTCTCTATACTTTCAAAAACCCATTTTTCTGGGTGGTATACTAATAAAGTATGCCACCCAGATTTAAAGTTAATTCCTTAATTATTCTATCATATCACCTTTGATATGAAACCAATCTCTTTATATCTAATCACACTGATAATTAATTTTCAAGTATGTCTCTAACTTTTTGTACAGTCATCTATTTTGTTTATACATATACGCATTATATAAGGGAATTACTTTTATTTTTCTTCATCAACCTTATAGTCTGCATTTATAGTACCGTCTTCGTTGTGAACATTATCTGCGCCATTTTCAGGAGTAGCAGTTTGCCCATCTTCACTTTGATAAACCTTAGATGATATATCATAGAATACTTTTGTTAATTCCTCCGTAGCTGATTTAATTTTTTCCAAATCATCACCTTTTAAGGCCTCTTTAAGATGATTTAATTCGCCGTCTATTTTCATTTTATCTTCAGCACTTATCTTGTCGCCAAGTTCCTTTAATGATTTTTCTGTTTGATATACCAGGCTATCTCCTTGGTTTTTAACTTCAACCTCTTCCCGCTTCTTCTTATCTTCCTGCTCGTATTTTTCTGCATCCTTTACAGCTTTGTCGATATCATCCTTTGACAAGTTTGAGCTGGCTGTTATGGTTACATTTTGCTCATTTCCAGTTCCTAAATCTTTAGCGGATACTTGTACTATACCGTTTGCATCTATATCAAAGGTAACTTCTATTTGAGGTATTCCCCTTTGTGCCGGAGGTATTCCCGACAATTGGAATCTTCCTAAGGTTTTATTATAGGCAGCCATCTCTCTTTCACCTTGCAGAACATGAATCTCTACACTAGTCTGACCATCAGCTGCAGTTGAGAAAGTTTGGCTTTTTTTCGTAGGAATAGTCGTATTTCTATCAATAAGCTTTGTAAATACTCCTCCTAAAGTTTCGATGCCCAAAGTCAATGGAGTAACATCCAGTAATAGAACATCCTTTACCTCTCCGCCTAAAACACCGGCCTGGTAAGCTGCGCCTAATGCCACGCATTCATCGGGATTTATTCCTTTAAAGGGGTCCTTACCTGTAAGCTTTTTTACCGCGTCCTGTACTGCCGGGATTCTTGTTGAACCGCCTACTAATATGATTTTATCAAGCTTATCTGCTGATAAACCGGCATCAGCTAAGGCTTTTTTTGCCGGACCCATTGTAGCTTCAACTAAATCATGGGTTAACTCATCAAATTTCGATCTGGTTATTGTTATGTCAAGATGTTTTGGTCCTGTTGCATCTGCAGTAATAAAAGGCAAGTTCACATTGGTTTGAACAACGCTTGATAATTCAATTTTTGCTTTTTCCGCTGCTTCTTTAAGTCTTTGTACTGCCATTTTATCGTTGCTTAAATCTATACCCTGGTCCTTTTTAAACTCTTCTATTAAATATTTCATTACCCTCTCGTCAAAATCGTCTCCGCCCAGCCTATTGTTCCCACTGGTGGCTAGAACCTCTACTATATCGTCTCCTAAATCAAGAATTGATACATCAAAAGTACCTCCGCCTAAATCAAATACTAGTATATTGTGGCTTTCTTCTTTATCTAATCCGTATGATAGCGCAGCTGCAGTCGGTTCATTTATTATTCTTAGCACTTCCAGCCCAGCTATTTTACCGGCATCTTTAGTTGCCTGTCTTTGGCTGTCACTAAAGTAAGCCGGAACAGTAATAACTGCTTGGGTCACTTGCTCACCTAAATAAGCCTCTGCATCCTGCTTTAACTTAGATAGGATTATTGCAGATATTTCAGGCGGTGTATAAGTCTTATCATCTATCGTAACTTTATAATTTGAACCCATTTCTCTTTTTATAGATAAAACTGTCCTGTCGGGATTTGTAATGGCTTGTCTTTTTGCAATTTGCCCAACAAGTCTCTCATTATTTTTGGAAAAACCAACTATTGAAGGTGTAGTTCTGTTACCTTCTGCGTTTGGTATTATAACAGGTTCTCCACCCTCCATAACTGCCACACAGGAATTTGTGGTTCCAAGATCTATACCAATTACTTTTGCCATATTTTTTTCCTCCTTTTATTTAACTTAATTTTTAACAGCAACTTTGACCATACATGGTCTTATTACTTTAGAATTTAGCATATATCCTTTTTGAAATATTTCTTTGATAACGTTATCATCGTCTTCTGCTTCCTCTTGCATGACTGCGTGATGATAATTAGGGTCAAAGATACAATTCATTGCATCTATTTCAGATAACCCATTTTTATTGAGGATTTCCAGAAGGTTATTATAAACCATTTCCAGACCCTCGATATACTTAATATCCAATCCTCCATCCTTGAATGAACTAAGCGCCCTTTCAAAATTGTCAATAACTGCTAGGAGCTGGCACATAATTTCTTCTAATGAATATAAGTAAATATCTTCTCTTTCTTTTGATACTCTTTTCCTGAAATTTTCAAAATCTGCTTGCAATCTGATAAACCTGTCAGTACTTTCCTTTAGCTTTTTTTCATACTCAGATATAACATCTTCGTTCTTATCAATTTCGCCGCTATGTTCATTTTCTATATCCGGCCCTTGGCACTCTGCCCTCTTAACTTCTTTACTTTCCTCATTATTGATCTCATTTTTATCAATGTTTTTGAAATCATTTATTTTATTTTCTTTCTTCAATCTTTTCCCACCTATCGTTTTGAAATTAAAATAAGTCCAGCACTAAGTTTTTAGAAGCTTAGACAATATATCATTTAAATTCTGAGTTAAGCAATCTACAACGGATATAACCTTTGAATATTCCATTCTTGTAGGTCCCACCACACCTATAGAACCAATTGTTTTGCCATTTAAGCTATAAGTAGCAGTGATTAAACTACAATTTTTTAGCTGGGATATTTTGTTCTCCTTACCTATTGTCACAGATAAATCCTTAGAAGTGTCATCCAATACCTTGAACAATAAGTCATGCTCATCCAATACATTTAAAAATTCCCTTGCTTTTTGAACATCATTATATTCAGGCAAATCTAAAAGATTAGCCGCACCATCATGATACACCTCAACTCTGTCAGAATACTTAAGAGCTTGAGAAAGCTCAGGTAATACTTTTAAAAGCACCTCATTATACCCATTAATTTCATTATTAAAGCTTGAAACGTCTAATTTATTAAGCTCATCTAAAGTAAAACCTGCCAATTTTTCATTTAAGATATTCGAAATCTTCTCTAAAGAATAAGTGTCAAGGCTAACCTCTGTCCTTATAACACTGTTTTTCACTATACCCGCATCTGTGACTATAACTGTAAGCACATTAAAATTATCAATACCAATCAATTGTATATGCTTAAGGGAAGTTCTACCGTATTGGGGTGCCATAGCAATTGATGTATACTTAGTCATGTTAGACAGAAGCTTTGAGGCATGTTTCACCAGATCATCTATTTGCCCTAAAGTATCCATAAATTCTTTTTTAATATATTCAATACTTTTTGCATTAGCAGTATTTTGATTCATAATTGAGTCCACGTATAACCTATACCCCTTATCTGAAGGTATCCTCCCTGCAGATGTATATGGCTGCTCAATATAACCCATATCCTCCAAATCTGCCATCTCATTCCTTATTGTGGCTGAGCTGACATTTGTTAAATATTTTTTGGAAATTGTTCGGGAGCCTACTGGTTCAGCTGTGTTGACATAATCCTCAATTATAGCCTGCAAAATCAGCCTTTTTCTATTGCTAAGGGACATAAGTATCACCACCTTTGTTAGCACTCTTCTCTATCGAGTGCTAATTCTGTTATTAAAATAACATTGGTTCATTTTTTTGTCAATAGTTTTTTCTAATTTTTTTCTTTTATTTTAAAAACTTTAAAAAAACCAGGTTGGATAGGTCTCTGCCTTTTTCAGTCAATACGATATTATCTTCTTTTTTTACCAACAAAAATTGTTCTTGCATTTCTCCTACTACATCTCCGTAAATTCTTATGAAGTCTTTCTTGAATTTCTTGTTAAATTCTATTATATTTAAACCTTTATTTAATCTGAGATTTAGAAATATGGTTTCCCACACATCCTCTTTTTCGCTTAATTCTTCATATCCTTCTATAACGCTTTTGTTTTCTAAGGAATTTTTTATATATTGCTCAATGCTTCTAACATTCCAAAACCGTTTTGTTTTAATTTTACTGTGGCTGCCTGCTCCAACACCTAAATATTCTTCATTTTGCCAGTATATCAGATTGTGCTTGCACTCATATCCTTCTTTTGCAAAGTTTGAAATTTCATATTGCTTAAAATTATAGCTAAAAAAGACTTCTTCCGCTAAATGATACATTTCTCTATCTTCTTCTTCGCTTGGTAATTTTAGCTTTCCGGATTTAACTAATGAAAAAAGAGGCACTGTATCTTCCAATATTAAGCTATAGCTTGATATATGGTCCGGATTTAGATTGCATACTTTAAATAGAGTGTCTAACCACATAGCTTTAGTTTGCCCTGGTAATGAAAACATTAAATCTATATTTATATTATTGAAATCCTGATTTCTAAGAATACTATAACAATTTAAAAAATCTTCATAACTATGAATTCTACCAATGGTTTTCAGTAAATCATTTTGAGTTGCTTGTAATCCAACGCTCACACGGTTTATTCCCATCTTGTAATATTCCTTAGCTGAGTTTTTACTTAGAGTATCGGGATTACACTCTATTGTTATTTCTGCATTTTTTATTAAATATTTCTCAATTATTTCAATTAGCTTACCAATGCTTTCATATTTAATATAGGTGGGAGTACCCCCACCTATAAAAACGGTTTTTAGCCTATATTCATCATTATTTAAGCTATCTTTTATTTCTTTGCATAATGCATTTATATATGCATCTTCATCATGAATTTCGTAGGAATTAAAATCACAATACAGACATTTTTTTTTACAAAAGGGTATGTGAACATATAGTCCGATTTCTTTCATATAATCACCTATTCATCTAATCATTTAGCTTCAACACGGACATAAACGCCTCCTGGGGAAGCTCAACATTTCCGATTTGCCTCATTCTTTTTTTACCTTCTTTTTGCTTCTCCAAGAGTTTCTTTTTCCTTGTTATATCTCCACCATAGCATTTAGCAAGTACATCTTTTCTTAAAGCCCTAACAGTTTCTCTTGCTATAATCTTCTGGCCTATTGCCGCTTGGATAGGTACCTCGAAAAGCTGCCTGGGTATTACATCCTTTAGCTTTTCTGACATTGCTCTGCCTCTTCCGTAAGCTTTATCTTTATGAACTATAAAGGATAGTGCATCTACAACCTCTGAATTAATTAAAATATCAAGCTTTACTAAATCTGATTTAGAATAGCCTTTTAAAACATAGTCAAAAGAAGCATAGCCTTTCGTCCTTGATTTTAAAGCGTCAAAAAAATCATATATTATCTCGTTTAAAGGCAAATCATAATGCAATATGGCTCTTTTTTCTTCTATATATTCCATGTTAATAAATACCCCTCGTCTATTTTGGCATAATTCCATAATTGTACCAACATATTCGGTAGGAGTCATTATCGATGCTTCAACAATAGGCTCTTCCATATAATTTATTTCTTGTGGCGACGGAAGATTAGTTGGATTTGATACCTCCAATACGTCTCCGTTCGTTTTTATTACGTGATAAATAACACTGGGAGCTGTTGTTACTAAGTCAATATTATGCTCCCTTTCAAGTCTTTCCTGGATTATTTCCATATGAAGAAGCCCAAGAAAACCGCATCTAAATCCGAAACCAAGGGCAACAGACACCTCCGGCTCAAATAATAAAGCCGCATCATTAAGCTGAAGCCTTTCCAGGGCATCTCTTAAATCATTATATTCTGCACCGTCTGCCGGATATATTCCACAATAAACCATAGGAGTGACTTTTCTGTAACCGGGCAAGGGGGTATCGCAGGGTTTTTTCGCATCAGTAATGGTATCCCCTACATGGACATCCCTAACATTCTTTATACTTCCTGTTATATATCCAACCTCACCGGCTACGAGCTGTTCACAGGGTGAAAAGCCGGGCCTTAGCGTTCCTACCTCTACAACCTCATACTGGGCACCATTGGACATCATTTTTATTATTGTTCCGGGCTTAATAATACCATCATAGATCCTCATATAGACTATAACGCCTTTATAGCTGTCATAAAGAGAATCGAATATCAAAGCCTTTAAAGGTTTTTCTTCATCACCTTCTGGACCCGGGATATATTTTATAATGCCTTCTAATACTTCATCAATATTAATGCCTTCCTTTGCCGAAATTAAAGCTGCATTTTCCGCATCTAGTCCTATTACATCTTCTATTTCCTTTTTTACAAATTGCGGATCTGCGCTGGGTAAATCTATTTTATTAATAACCGGATATAGCTCAAGATTATTGTCTAAAGCTAGATATACATTTGCCAAAGTCTGAGCTTCAATCCCTTGAGTCGCATCAACAACAACTATTGCCCCCTCGCAGGCAGCCAGACTCCTTGATACCTCATAGGTGAAATCCACATGTCCGGGAGTATCTATTAAATTAAATATATATTTTTCACCTTCATGGGAAGTGTATTCCAATCTGACAGAGGTAAGTTTAATGGTAATACCTCGTTCCTTTTCCAAATCCATATTATCCAGCACTTGTGACTCCATGTCTCTTAGGGAGATCACACCCGTTCTCTCTATCATTCTATCCGCTAAAGTTGATTTGCCATGATCTATATGCGCTATAATGCAAAAATTCCTTATATTCATTTGCTTTTCATTTTTCATAAGTATCTACTCCTCGTATTTTGAGATATTAGAATAATCATATCAAATTATAGCATATACGATTTTACAATAAAAGCAGAAAATGTTTTAGAAGTGAAAAGTGACTTATCTCCACTGATGGTATATATTCTTTGCTAAGTCAAGGACGGGTTTAATATAAAGCTCAATAGTCTTACCTGCTATATCAAGCCTTATTACCCCTTCGTCTATCTTCATATAGACTGCATGTTTGTTATCGTTCTTTTGCAGCATTTTTGATGTAGCCATATCGGTAACATAAATAGCACATATAAAAAAAAGAAAGCATAAAAGAACGAGAAAAAACTTTCTCCTTTTTTGCTTTAAGCCTGCCTTCTTAGTTTTTTTAATCTCTGAACGCTTTAAGCTTTCATTCTTGTAGGTCATTCAATACCTCTCCAATTATATTTGACATTAGTTCTCCGGTATAAATTGCTTCATCTATTGTATTCAACATACAGCCGACTTCAATTAAAATTGAATAGTCACTTAAATATTGATTATATTTACTTCTGGTTTTTTTATCTGTTTTTAAATATAATCCGGGATATAGTTTATCCATCTTTTTCTTTATGTATGCCGCAAACTTTTCCAGCTCCTTGTAATTAGGATTGGCACTGCTTATTACCAGCATAACTCTTGCCGCCTTTTTGCCTTTAATACTGACGGTATACTCTTTCTTTTTAACCATTTTATGCTCATTATTGTTTATTGTAAATGCATCTCTATGAATGTCAATGAAAACTTTTAAAGAATTATTTTTGGTAGTCTGCTGTTTAATTGTAGTTAATGAATTTGCATAAGAATATGCATAGGAATCTTTATCATGATACGTTTTATCATGTAAAATCTTATAATTGTATTTTTCCTGTAAATTTTTTGTCATGACACTGCCCACAGATATAACATTTTTCTTTTCATCTACTGTATGATAATTACCTTCTGTATATGGTGTATAGCTTTCCGTTGCATGACTATGATAAATAAGAACAACCGGATTCTTTTTTGATAAAGCGATTTTATTTGGCGCTTTGATGTTTGACGCAAAATCGTCCCGGCTATTACTAACCGTATTTATTATATTATCCCCAGTTTTTTCAGCTATCTCATTCCTATACTCGTCCTCCTCACAGAAATATATTTCACCTTCCGGTACATCTGAATAGCTTTCTATATCCAACAAACCTATTCTTTCGCTGCTAATACACGCATCATAATTACTTTTTGATAATTGATTAAAGCCTGAAAAAGAAAATTGCATATAGCTTATAGGATTAATATTTAATTTCACGGATCCGATATTGTATAGAAAATCAGTGCATGCGATTTGTCTATTGTTATTAAGTAACATAATTCCCGGAAGTGAATGGCTTATTATATTAATATATGAATACTCACTGAAGTTTTTATATAAGCTGGAAAAAGCTATTGCAATAATGATAATGGATATTAATACAGCTAAGAAAAAAATATTATTTTTATGCACATTCGTTTTATACAACTTTTATTACCTCTTTACTTAACATTAATAATAAAGCACATATTTATAAGTATTATTAAATATGTGCTTATGTTTATAATAAGAATAAAACATATTGTATAAAATATAGTTTTTATCATATCTTTTCTTTTATATGCTTAAAGATAATATATTATGATAACTATTATATTCATTAGTTTAAAAACCTTCCTACATCGTCCATACCGATACTAGGATGCAAAGAAATATTAATGCCATCGGCAATTACATCTGATATATCCTCTATTATGCTATCTATTTCTTTCGGAGTTACCATCATATTTCTCAATTGATCTGTAAAAACTTCCTTGATTAATTCAATTTTTTCCTCTCTTTTAAAGTTGCTTAACATATTAACAAAAGGGCTATCTTTTACTCCTTCGACAATAAGCTTATTTATAATCATATCTATGGTATCCCCTGCCATTGTTGCAGCATCAACAACAGTAGGTACCCCTATGGCAATGACGGTCACACCAAGGCTATTTTTACTAAGCTCCTTTCTGTTATTACCTACACCTGAGCCAGGATTTATACCGGCATCAGAAATCTGTATGGTATTATTTACTCTATCCAATTTCCTTGATGCCAATGCATCTATTACTATAACTAAATCTGGTTTTATTCTGTTTACTACACCCAGTATTATTTCACTTGTCTCAATTCCAGTAATGCCTAATACCCCAGGAGATAAAGCCGCTACCGGTCTGACATTATCATCAATCTGTTCAGGGACATATTCTGTTATATGTCGCGTTACAAGTACTTTCTCCGTAACTTTAGGCCCTAAAGCGTCAGGGGTGACATTCCAGTTTCCCAAACCAACTATTAAAATAGAGGAATTGTCTTTTAAATCTGTTAAAGCAATTAACTCCTTTGCAATAGCCTTACTTAGCTCCTCCATTACATCCAAATCCTTATTTTTAAAATTAGGCGCTTCTATTGTTATATAGTTTCCCAAGGGTTTGCCTAAAGCTTTAGCTCCGGCTTCCTCATGTATGTTAACTCTGGTTATATTTATCTCCTTACCTTTATAAACCTCCACCTGTATACCGGGAATATTTTTTAAACCTTCCTCCTCTTTCATTTCCTTTGCTTCTAAAGCTAAATCTGTTCTGATGCTTGACAAAATTACCCCTCCATATCAATAGTTTTTTTATATGTTTAATAAATAGCTCCATGATAAAATATAGTATAGGATTACTCGACAATATGATTTTGCAACAGCTATATATTAGATTAGCCTGAACCTTTATGTATTATTCCTGTAACCATGTTTAGTTATAATTATATCCGAATTGTTATTGATACGTTGCTGTTCAGATGTAACCATAGATTCAGTATTGCTTATTATATTTGATACGATTGCGGAGTTCCAAGACTGTGAACAGTAACATTGATACCTCCTATATAAGTTTTAGTAGATTTTAATGTATTGCATTTTAAAGAACAGTGTGATAAAATACCATTTGTTAATTGAAAATCAAAGGAGGTGAAGGTATTGGCCAATATAAAATCTGCAATAAAAAGAATAAAAGTAATTGATTTCAAAACCAGAAGAAATAAAATGATAATTTCCTCCTTGAAAACTTCAATTAGAAAATTTGAAAATGCTTTAAATGCCGGAAATACAGATGAAGCAAAGGCACTATATAAAAATACTGCAAGCTTGATTGACAAGGCAGCATCAAAAGGAACCTTGCACAAGAATACTGCAGCAAGGAAGAAATCACGTTTAGCTAAAAAGCTTAATGCCAGTGTATAATTATTTTATAATATAATTATAGAGCATGGTACTTATGTTAAAGAAGGTCAATAAATATTGACCTTCTTTGTGTTTATAATTAAATTGTTAAACCTTTTATCCTTATTTTTAATAGAATAAAGTGCTTAAAAGTAATTCCATAGATATCCTTTCCGTCGATTTTTCCGTATATTTCCCTGACTTCATGTCTGTTTCACATTTTACACATTTATCTAAAGCACTTTTTAAGCCGTTAAAAGTTACTTTATTACAATGATTGAAATTTTTTCTTACCATAAATTCTTTTATTTTTAATTCCTTTGATATTCTTCCTATGTCCAGCCCTTCCTCATTTAATTCCTTTATCTTAATTAAATTCTTTATTCCCCAGGTTAAAAGTCCCAGAACAGAATAGTGAGACTCTCCCTCAAAAAGCAAATCTGAATATATTTTCAAGCATTTAGGAATATCACTAGAAAGGCAAGAATCTATCAATCTAAAAATACTATTTTCAGCAGGCTCTTTTATTACGGACTTGATGCTATCAATATCTATTATATTATTGTCGCCTGCGTAGGAAACAAGCTTATCCATATCATTTTGCATATTATATAAATTGACATTTTCGGCTTTGTCATAATATCCGCTAATTTGTATTAAAAATTCAATTTCACTGTCCCCAATAGTTTTGTTTACTCTTACAAAATATTTTTCAATCCATTGTCTTAGATCAGCTTTATTGACTTTGTTAAATTCAAAAATGCTTCCTGACTTTACAATATCCTTGTATAGTTTTTTTCTTTTATCGATATCTCCGAAAGAAATAAATAATAAAACAACATCTTCCTTCAGGTCATTAATAAAAGAAATGTCCTCCTTTTTTTTACCCCCTTCGGTACCACCTTTGTTTTGTTTAGATTTTAAACCATAAAAGTCCTTTACTACTATTAGTTTTTTTTCAGAACCAAAGGGTAATGTTTCACAGGACCCTTGAAGCTTATCTATATCCAAATTTTGATCATCAAATAAGGAGTAGTTCATCTCAGCAAAACCCGTTACAGTTTTATTTTTCATTTCTTCCAGTCCTTTGTCCAAAAGATAACTTTCCCATCCATGTAAAAGACATAAATTTTTAACTTTTCCTGATTTTAATTCTTTAATAAAACTTTTATATATTTCTATCACCCCCTGATTTTAGTTTTCTTCATATTCACGCACACTTTTTATTGTTATTTTTTTACCGTCGGATTTTATGCAAATAGCCCCCATAGTGTCTGTTCTATAGATAGCATCTGAAACGGCAGAAAGCCTCTTGATTGTCTCTTTGGAAGGATGGCCAAAGATATTTTTACCTACTGATATCACAGATGCTTTTGGGGACACTGCTTTAATAAACTCTTCAGATGATGAAGTATTGCTGCCGTGATGAGGTATTTTAATTATATCCGCTTTGATGTTTTTTGTTAACAATCTGCTTTCTCCTTCCTTCTCAATATCACCGGTATATAGTACTTTAAAATCTTTATAATTAAGCTTTGCTACAATAGAATTATTATTCTCATCGGATTTTGTTGCTTTTATTAATTGTTTTTCAGGAAATAAAATATCTATGTAAGTACTTTTATCAAAAATTAATCTATCTCCATTCTTTGCAACCATTATATTTATACCTTTTTTCCGGCAGACGTCAATGAATTTTAAGCTTAAATCCGACTCATAGGGTACATCAGGCATTATTATTTTTCCAATTCTAAAATGCTCCGCTACCTTTAGAAGACCTTCCATATGGTCTTCATGTATGTGGGAAACTATTATCGTATCTATCCTCCAAATACCTAGCTTTAACAAAGCCGGAACGGTAATCTTCCCGCCCACATCATAATAGTAATTGTTATTTTTCACGGAACCACCGCCATCAATCAGAACATGCTTCCCTTTAGATGTTGTTATGATACTGCTATCTCCTTGTCCAACATCCAAAAAAACTAATCTTATATTATCGTTAAATATATTCTTGCATAAAAAGAGAAGTATGACTACCAAAAATATTGTAGGTATTGTATATTTACGAATCTTCGGATAAAAAAAACCAAATCTGTCCCTAAACAAAGCCACAGCCACGAATAAATAATAAAGAATATATATATATAAAGGCATTGAAGGTATATAAACGCCGGCGATATCCCAGGTCGCTATTTCACCAATGATCTTTGAAATTATATTGATAAAATAATAATCTAAAGAAAAAATATATAAACCAAAATAAGGTATAACAGATGCTACCACAACGCCAATGAAGCCTATGGCTATAATAATGAAAACAAAAGGAATAATAAATATATTTATTAATATACTGACTAAGGAAATATAGTTAAAATAATATACTAATATTGGAATTATCCCAATCTGAATTGATAAGGATAATGCAATAGACTTCCTGATAAAAGCAATAGCACAGATTTTCCCTGCAGCTTTATAAAAAGGTTCATAAAAAAGCCCAATGGAATATATACAAGCAAAGGATATTACAAAACCTTGATTATATATAAAAAGCGGATTAAATAAAAGCATAACTATTGCTGCTAAAGAACATGCCGATAGCATATCGTATTCTTTATTTAAATGTTTTCCCCATATGAGTATCAGCATCATTATTAAAGACCTTAACGCAGGAGGAGGTGCACCGATCATAATAACATAGTATGTGATAATAACAGAGCATACAATATCTCCCTTTGTATCCTTTATTTTTAAAACTTCCAGAAACTTTTTTATTAGAAGTACTATAAAAGCAACATGCAGTCCTGAGATTGACAGTATGTGGGAAAGCCCCACCTTTGAATAGTTATCTTTTTCATCATCATCTAACCCATGCTTGTCCCCTATTATTACAGTAGAAAGAAAAGCCGCTTCTTTTTCCGGCAATGAATCTTTTATAATGTATTCAATTCTATCTCTCACTTTATTAAATAACAAGATTTTGAAATCTTTTGATTCGCCAATTTTCTTATCCCGAAAGGAGCTAAAAGAATTATAAATACCTATGCTTTTGTAATATAAATTAATGTCATTATCTCCAAAATTCCTCTTGCCTAT
This sequence comes from uncultured Clostridiaceae bacterium, assembly GCA_964408955.1. GTDB lineage: Bacteria > Bacillota > Clostridia > Lutisporales > Lutisporaceae > JAAYKT01. Next base: position 41,728 of record CAYPBK010000003.1, on the reverse strand, counting down.
AATATCCTCGAATATACCCCGGGCTTCTACGATATCTCCTACTTTATAATCCTTATTATTACTTTTAAGAATAAGTTTTTCTTTCTTTTTAAAAACTATGTTTGAGTCTTTTACATCAACGGGCTCTACAATATATTTAGCATTTATATTTTTTTGATTTCCTTTCTCAACTACTATTACTTTAATGTCTGTTTGCTTTCCTTCATTTTTTTTTAACTTATTATCATAGTTTGAAACAGCGAAATAACGAAATGCACTCAAAAAAAATAATGCGCTTATTAATAATATAGGCATTATACTAGATTTCCTACAAATAAAGAATAAGCCTGCCAACAAAATAACGAATACTATACAAAGGAATATAATATAGGATTTAAATATAAGTGATATAAAAATGCCTGTGACTGTAGCTAGCAAAGCATGCGTCATTTTAAATTCCATAATTAGCTCCCGGATAATATTTTTCTATTGTTCTAAATCAATTATACCATTATAGAAAAATAATGTATCCAGGTTAAGATCCCATTTGCGAAAAGAATAGGTGAATCTTAAAAATAAAATAGCATTGACAAGCTTTTATAATCTAATAGGAACTGAAGACATTACTATTAGATTATAAAAACTGCCAAAAGGCAGCTTTATTCTTCACATGAACCTGGTAGGGAGCAATGCATCGGCAATTCCTATAATCAACGCTCCGAATATTGCACCCCATACGGTTACAACCATATTTGCAACAAAATATTGTGTAAAATATATAATCGCTGCAGATACTAAAAATCCTGATATACCTCTTCCAAAAGGGGATGCATCAAAGTGAAATACTAGTTCAATTAAATAATCAATCCCTGAAATAATCAATGCCGCAATTGCTGCAGTCCAAAAACCTCTAACATAAAATCCACTGATCAAAAAAGATGTAACAAGCAATACCACTGCAGCTACAATAAACCTGATAATAAATCTGATTACACCATTGCCTGCACTGCGTTTATTCTCATCTTCCCTGGATGTACCGTTTGCCAATTTTATCACCTCCAATAATATCTTTTCAATCGTTAAATTTTTTATACATTATTAATCTTAAATAAGCATTCTAATTATTATATCTATTTACTAATTTTGATATTCATATAATAATATCTTTTTTATTTATCTATTATTGATTTGATTAACTGGTTTTATTCAATCGCTATAAAATTATTCTAATTTTAAACAAAATCACAAAAACATTCTTCTATAAATACAGACTATAATAGAAACAATAGAATTGAATGTAGCTTTAAGGAGGATTTAATGAAGAATGAAAAATGAAAATGATAAATCTAAAGAAACCAATAGTAAAGATGAATTTAATATGTCTAATGAAAAAAGAATAGAAGAGTTGCTTAATATCAATAACAGATATGTACGAACCCAAAGACATCTTGAAGAAAATAGTGACATAGCCAGTGAGGATAGGATAGAACATGCCTACGATATTCAAAACGATAGGGAAAACAGAATGGAACATTTAAAAAATATAATTACCATGGAAGATAATGATCAAGAAAACGAAGTAGAAAATCTAAAAAAGCGTATTGAATACACTGACGGATATTTAGAGCATAACAAAGACGAAATGAATTCTCATAGTTTTGAAAACGCTGTGAAAAAGCAAAAACATCGTAAAGAACAGCTTGAAAATTTAAAGGATTAACAACTTATCTATTTATTTTTATCCTGCCTCAATACTGAGGCAGGCTGTTCATTTTATAAGCTTCGATAAGGTTTTAAATTCCGGTGCTTTAGAGCTTTTCAACAAATCAAATAGTATAGTTTCTGTATTACAGATAATAGCTCCCATTTCCTTCATAAGTGATAAACCATTTTTATAATTCTCTACTGTCCGGGAAGCTACTGCATCTAATGAAACAAAAACACTATAATTACGTTTTAAAAAATCTCGTGCACTTTGAAATACACAAACATGTGTTTCCATTCCCGCCAGTATTATTTTATTCCTTTTTAATTTTTCTATATAGTCCTCTACTTCTTCTATGCATGCGGTAAAAGTAGTTTTTTCAAAGAAGCTACCATCTGGAACACAATCTGCAAGCTCAGTTATTGTTCTACCTAAACCTTTTGGATATTGCTCCGTTATAATAATCGGTATCTGCAATTCATTTGCGGCAGTGATTAATACTTTAGTATTATTTATAGCTCTATCTCTTTTATCCATTGCAGGAGCAAGCTTTTCCTGAATATCAATAATAACTAAGATAGCATCTTCTTTATTTAATGTAAACCTTTCCATTTCGTCACCCTTCCTCCGTTTTAAATTTTGCCATTAAAATATAATAATAGTTTTACATTGCTTTTAATATTTGCCACGATCGCAAAGTTAAAAACCTTATACAGAGATTAATACTCTTTAAATACAATTAGGGATGATCTAATCATCCTACAGATGCTAATTTTCTTGACACAACAAAATAAAATGCTATACTATAGAGGTATCAATCAATGGATCAACTTTTGGGGGTAGATGGGTTCTGGTGTGCCCTCTGGTCTTCAAAACCAGTATGGGGGGTTGGTAGCTTCCCGGGTGGGTTCGATTCCCACATACTCCCGCCAATATCTATTAAATCAAGACAATGTCTATTCTGGTTTTTCTTTAAATAAAACCCTTTTATCCTCGATTCTTTTCGTTATTTTTCTCTGGTCAAAATTATCTAAAAGAGCCATGGTATATTTCCTGCTTGTACCCAATATATCCCTAAACTCCCCAAGTTGAATACTTTTATTTTTCTCAAGATAATCCTTCAAGCTTTTAATTGCATCCTCATAAGCAGTTTTAGAAAATACGATTTCTTGATCAACTTTTACCAAATCACCACTATCTACTAAAGAATTAAATACCCGGGATATTTCCTTTTCAGGGTATTTAAGCTTACTTTTAATATCCTCATATCTAGGGGGGTTATATTTCTGTACTAAGTATTCTTCCACAATAAGCTTTTTAATTTCCTCCTGGCTTTTTGTCAAAGTAACTTTAAATAAATGTAGAGATACATTCATTCCATGCAAAGCTATAACCTTTTCTTTCTCCATATACTCGAATATTGAATCAGAAATTTTTTGTTTTACTCCTTCCATAACTTTGAACTTAAGCTCTTCTTTTGACATGCCAATTTTTAAAGGGTTATTCGTATGATAAGATTGTAAAACAGATTGGATTGTACTTTTTAAGGTATTTAAATGTTCTGCATGGACAAAACAACTTCCCTCATTAGTATCCAAGGCAATAATACGCCTTTCTTTTTTTAAATCCAACAGTATATCTTTGCATATTTCTATTTCAATATTACCGCAGGACTTCGCAATAATATCAAGGCTTGGATAAGAATCGCTATTATTTAATATAAACTGCTCCATTATTTCCTCAGAGCTGCCTTGTTCCTTTATTGTTAATTCTTCTAGAACCTCTTCCTTATACCTTTTTCTTTTAGGTGGCTTTGGATCTAATATTATACCGCCGCCTATAGTTGTCATGGGAGAAAAAAACCTGATTATAAAATAATCATCTTTTTGGCATGAAATTTCCTCCTCCAGCCTCATTTGCACAAAAGCTTCCTCTCCCGGCTTAAGTTCCTCTCGATCCAATAGTATTACCCTTCCGAAAATTTCAGAGGAACCGTGATAAATGCGTAGCCTGTCTCTATTGTTTATTCCTCTTGCCGAATCTTTCAAAAGCCGGAGCTTGGCGTCAAACATTAGAGAGCTATCCATGCTGCCCGGTAAAGCAATTATATCCCCCCTATTGATTTCATCCAACTTTATTCCCGCAAGATTCATTGCCACCCTTTGGCCGGCTTCTCCACGGGTTGTTTTCGTTTCATGCACCTGTATTGATCGTACTCTTGACTCTATTTTCTGCGGGTATATCATTATCTTGTCACCTTCATTTATAACTCCTGATATCAATGTTCCGGTAACAATAGTGCCAAACCCGGAAATAGTGAAAACTCTGTCAATAGGCAAACGGAATGGCTTGCTTAACTCCTTTCCTTCGATTCCCTTCGTCAGTCTGTCAATCTCATTAACTAATTTATCTATACCATCCATAGTGACTGAAGAGACAGGAAAAATATCGGCATTCTCTAAGAAGGTATCCTTTACATCCTCTTTAATTTGTTCTATTACAATCTCTAACCATTCTTCCTCAACTAAATCCTTCTTTGTTAATGCTATAATGCCTTTTTTGATTTTCAACAATGATAAAATATTTAAATGCTCCTTTGTCTGCGGCATGACCCCTTCATCCGCCGCTACCACCAATAATACTAAGTCTATACCTCCCGCACCGGCAAGCATATTTTTAATAAAACGCTCATGTCCTGGTACATCAATTATTCCTACTCTTTTCCCACTGGGCAAATCAAAATAAGTAAAGCCTAATTCAATGGATATACCTCTTTTTTTCTCTTCCTTCAACCTATCTGTATCTTTTCCTGTTAACGCTTTTATTAAAGTTGTTTTCCCATGATCAATATGCCCTGCAGTACCTATAATAAAATGCTTCATGGCACAGCCTCACTTTCTATGTTAATGAATGCACTATTGCATTTACAATAATGTCATACTCCATTTCCATAATTGTCCTAAGGTCCAAAATGATTTTATTTTTTAATATTCTAGTAATTACAGGAGTATCAAAGTTTCTTAACCTTGCCTCCAGCTCATTTATAGAAATGCCATTGCCTTTGATTGTTATTACTTTAGACGGCAACTTGTGTAGCGGCATTGCACCGCCTCCGACCTCTGAATACTCATCTTCTATATCAATATTAAATCTATCTATTAATGCCTTTGGTAATTTCCCGTATAGCCTTTCAGCCTTTGCCTGAAGCTCAGATTTTTCTATGGTAAGCATATTCAATACAGGTATGGATTTTATAGCTTTTTCCTCATCTAGGTAGCATTTCAAAGTCGCTTCTAAAGCAGCCAAAGTTAATTTATCTATTCTAAAAGCTCTGATAAGAGGATTCTTTTTCATTTTTTCTATGTAATTCTTTCTACCAACTATTACACCTGCTTGAGGTCCCCCAAGCATTTTATCGCCGCTAAAAGTAACTACATCCATACCTAAGGATATTGATTCTTGAACCGTAGGTTCATAAGGCAATCCATATTTACTTAAATCTACAAGAACTCCGCTGCCAATATCTTCAATTACCGGTATATTCTTATCTATACTTAGCTTAACTAATTCATCAATACTGACGTCTTCTGTAAAACCCAAAATCCTGTAATTGCTGGTATGGACTTTCATAATTGCATTTGTGTCCTCCGTTATAGCCCTTTCATAATCCCATATATGTGTCTTATTAGTTGTTCCGACTTCTATTAGTCTGGCACTACTTGCTTTCATAACATCGGGTATCCTGAAGGAACCACCTATTTCAATAAGCTGTCCTCTTGAGACAATAACCTCTTTTCCCGTTGCCATAGTGTTAAGGACCAACATCACTGCAGCTGCATTATTATTTACAACCATAGCTGCCTCAGCTTTTGTAATTTCCTTAATTAATTCCTCCACGTGGTCATAGCGAGAGCCTCTGACACCTTGACTCAGATCCATTTCCAAATTTGAATAGCTATTAGATACACTATAAAGTATAGATAATGCCTCATCGCTTAAGGGTGCCCTTCCTAAGTTCGTATGAATTACTATCCCTGTTGCATTCACAACATGTTTTAAATTATAAGACAATTTTTTATATACTGCTTCTTTTATTCCATTGATTATTTCCACTCTATCTAGGACTTTTGTATTTAGCTCCTCTGCGTTTAAAGAAAACAATATCTGTCTGTAATAAGACAAATATTCTCTGATTATCTTTACTAATAAGTTTCTTGTGCAAATTGATAACAAGCTATTGATTTCTTCCTGCTTAAGTAGTTCATCAACAGGTGGTATACTGCTTAAAACACTATTTCTTACATCCATAGCAATCCTCCCGTTTAATTTATTTCTAAATAATATTCACCTTTATTTTTAACCTTACCAATAATGCTAAAATCCGTTTTATTATTCTGTTTTAATAATTTAATAAGCTTTTCAACTTTATTCTCTTCAATCGATATCAAAAGACCACCTGAGGTTTGCGGGTCAAAAAGAATATCTTTAATCTCCTGTTTTATATTTTTCTCAAACCTTGCTTTATTACCTACATAGCTTTGATTCTTATAGGCTCCGGCAGGTATTATTCCCATCCTTGCGAGCTCAAGGCTTTTTTCAATTATTGGCAAATGGTTACTCCATATTTCTATTGTCACTGAGCTTGCTTCTGCAAATTCTAACGCATGACCTAAAAAACCAAAGCCCGTTATATCAGTACAGCCGTTAACACCGACTTCAAGCATTGCTTCACACGCATCTTTGTTTAAATATGACATTATTTTTACTGCATTATCTATATCATCATCATTTAGCAAACCTGATTTTATACCTGTATTAATAATACCCAAGCCTAATGGTTTAGTAAGAATCAAAAAGTCATCAAGCTTAGCCCCGGAATTTGTTATTACCTTTTTAGGCTCTATCATCCCCATTACAGACAAACCGTATTTTGGCTCATTATCTTCTACTGTATGCCCTCCAATGATTATTCCGCCAGCTTCCTTTACTTTATCAGCACCGCCTTTTAAAATTTCCACTAATATATCAATAGAAAGGCAGTTTGGGAAACAAGCAATATTCATAGCCGTAACTGGTTTACCACCCATGGCATATATATCACTCAAGGAATTTGCCGCAGCGATTTGACCAAAGCTGTAAGGATCGTCTACCACTGGTGTAAAAAAATCCATAGTAAGTATTATAGCTTTATTATCACTAATTTTATATACTGCTGCATCATCCGAAGTATCTAACCCCACTATAAGGTTATCATCATGGAATTTAGGTAATTGACACAGAACCTGTGCCAAGGTCTCAGGACCAAGCTTTGCAGCTCACCCTGAACTTTCAGTCATTTGTGTAAGCCTCAACTTAGACAAATCCATAATATCACCGTCTTTCAATAATAGAATCCTTTGTATTTTTTTACTTTACCTTTATCATATCCTTAATATCATTAAATCTTTTTTCACCTATTCCATTGACAGTTTTTATATCTTCTACTGATTCGAAAAGACCTTGAGCATTTCTATGCTCTATTATTCTCTGTGCTAAAGCCGGTCCTATTCCCGGTAATGTACACAATTCAGATTCAGTAGCAACATTTATGTTTATTTTACTATCTGCTTTATTGTCATTGACAGTAGCATTTAATACAAAATTCGCTTGAAGCAAATCTACATTCTCACCTTTTCTTGGTATGTAAATCTTTTCCTCATCAGTTAACACTTTTGACAAATTAACCAAATCTAAATCTGCCTCAGGGTGAGCACCCCCTACAAAACCTATTGCATCATATAATCTTGTTCCTTCTTCAACCCAAATAAAACCCGGAGTTTTAACATATCCGCTAATATGTACACCAATCTGTCTCGGTTCTTCGATAGGGTTGGTACTTTGAATCTCTTCGTAATCTTCCTCTTCTTCACCCGCAATAAAGTCAGAAGGCTTTGCCCTATTAAGGTATACAGTCCCACTTAAGACTATGATCAATAAGACTATTAAAACCAAAAGAAGCTTTTCCCTCTTTGTAAAGAACAATCCGCGTCACTCCTTCTATACGAGTTGATGTTAAAAATTATTATTTTCGTATTATTCTTAGTTCTACAACATAGTTATAATTCCTTTTTAATAGCTATTGCAATTATCTATATTGTTTACAGTTTCTATGCAAATAACAAACCGACACAAAAATGCCGGTTTGTTATTTAGTGAGTATTTAATGTTTCTTTATATGTATGCTATTACTTCAATCTCTACTAAAACATCCATAGGTAGCCTTGCAACCTCAATGCATGATCTGGCAGGTTGATTTTTAGTAAAGTATTTCGCATAGATTTCATTAACTCTACTAAAATCCCCCATGTCTTTAATAAACACAGTACTTTTTAACACCTTATCTAAGCCGCTTCCGGCTTCTTCTAAAATAGCTTTAATATTTTCGAGACATTGCACTGCTTGCGCCTGTACATCACCTTCTACTATTTTCATAGTAACGGGATTTAGGGGAGTTTGCCCGGAAACAAACAATAAATTGCCGTACTTAATTCCTTGTGAATAAGGTCCTATTGCTCCCGGTGCACCTGTCGTGCTAATTACTTCCTTCATTTTATTACCTCCTCACATTTTTCATTAATTCTGATTTCATCTAGGTAGTTATAGATTGTATATCTTGATACACAAAGTACTTTAGCAATATAATCGACGGCTCCTTTAACTAAAAACACACCTTTATTATCCAAAATTTCTACTATATTCACCTTTTCTTCTTTCGACATAAAAGCAACAGGTTTACCGATAGTATCCAAGGTTTTGTTAACAATATTGCTAAGAACATCGTAGATTGAGCTTCCAAAGCTCTCCTCCTGGCTATTATCGTAAAGCCCGTCTTCACTTATATCAACTAAACTGCTTAAAATATTGTTTGCGATCAATAATTCAGATATATCATAATTAATACATAAGAATCCAATTACTTCTCCATTTTCGTCTTTAATATACATTAAAGACGATTTAAGCACTCTTCCATCTGGAGTTTTTTTCATATAATTTATTATACTTTTTTCAAAATCAGCTTTTTTTAAAACAGCTAATCCGTATTCACTCATAGGACCACCTAGTGTCCTCCCGCTAACATGACCATTGGTAATTGCTATTATTGAATTTTGTGGATTTTTTATATCATGCAGAACTGCCTCACAATTCTTGCCAAAGGTTAAAGCTAATCCCTCTACTAAAGGAATCATTGACAGTAAAACCGGATGTATACTTTTATTCAATTGATAATCCCCCAAATCAACAATTATGATTCTATTGTAACTGTATTGGCGTCAGCCCACAATCTTTCAAGATTATAAAATTCTCTTTCGTCTTGGGAAAATAAATGTATTACTATATCAGAATAATCTAATAAAATCCACTTTCCACCTCTAAATCCTTCCTTGTGATGTAAAGAGTACCCTGATTCATCCAATTGCTCTTCAAGGTTTTCTGATAAGGATTGTACATGTGTAATAGATGTTCCTGTAGCAATAATAAAATAGTCTGCTAAAGTGGATAGTTCCCCAATATTAATTACCCTGATATCCTTGGCTTTTTTGTTCTTTAAAACTTCTATTATTTTTTCTTTTTTTGCATTTATATCCTGCAAATACACACCTCCCATATATTAACTTTTATAATCAATATCATTATCCTGTAAATAATTTTCTAAGTTTTCACCTGCACTTTTTTGTATGCCAAGCTCCTCTTCTATCTCAATATTTAGCTCCTTTAGCTTTTGCTCATCATAAACAAAATAAGATATTTTGTTTATATATAAGGCTTCTCCCGGTAAGGTATACATTTTAATATTATCCTGTTTCAAATCTCTTAGCTTTAATGCATAATAGGTTATATCTTTTTCCTCCATATTAGTCTTTACACATTGACTCATAGCACTAAGAATGCTAAATGCTTTTGGTATCATTTTAGGGCTGGTTATTTTATTTACAAAAGCTTTAATAAAATCCTGCTGGGCTCTTATCCTTCCTAAATCCTGATCCGGGTAACCCGAACGATATCTGACGAATTCCACAGATTTTTTCCCGTATAAGGTTTGCTGACCCTTTTTTATATCAATATACAAATTTTGTGTAGGATCCGTGTAATTCATGTTACTAGGAACATAAATCTCCACTCCGCCAATAATATCTATAATTCTTTCCATACCTTTAAAGTCTAGCTCTACATAATAATGTACAGGCACCCCCAGAAGTTTGCTAACTGTATCCATAGCAAGAGGTATGCCTTCCTTCTTTGCTACTGCAGAGTTAATCTTATCATAACCATGATTTGCAATTTCAACTCTTGTATCCCTAGGTATTGATATCATTGCAACCTTATCATCTTCTTTGCTATACCTTGCAATAACCATAAAATCTGATCTGGCTTCATCAATTCCCATGAATAATATATTTGTTATGTTATCTTCCTCAGCATCAGGAGGTTTTAATTCTGGATTCACTTTAACAATTTCATTAAACATTTCCTGATTGCTGCTAAACCTTCCTAAATAATAATAGATTCCACTTCCTATTAACAATACAAAAGCAACAAAAGATGCTATAAATATATATAAATACTTTTGCTTCACATTAACACCCCAATCATTCGAGTATAATTGTATCCATTATGAAATTTCTAGCGCATACCGTATCAACGTGCAGTTTTTCTTTTTTGTTTATTATAAATAAAATGGAGGATTCAAGGGCAAAAAACAATGCTTTATCAATATTTTTATAAGCCATTTTCTTTAAAAATTGTCTACCGTTAAAGTCCCTGTTTGGCTCAATAATATCTGAAATAAAAACTATTTTTTCTATTAAACTCATATTAGTCTTCCCTGTAGTATGATACCTCACAGAAGATAGAACTTCAATATCTTTAATTTTAAATTTATTTTCACAAACATAGGTCGAAGCCGGTGCATGAATAAGCTCAGGAATTTCGTAAGTTAAATTATCAACTGCTATACTGCATTTTCTTGCGTATTCAATTTGCTTTTTGATACTTAGGTCCTTAGCGCAATCATGAATAAGACCAGCAAGCGCTGCCTTCCTGGCGTCGCAGCCATAATGCTTAGCCAATAAATCTGCTTCCTTAGAAACATTTATTGAATGAGTATACCTTTCACAACTTAAATTTTCTTTTAAGTAATCTAATATGATCGTATTAGTCAATGGCTTCACTCCATATACAGCCGGCTTTTTCTAATATAGTCTTCAACTGCTTCCGGCAAAAGATATCTGATAGTTTTACCGCTTTTAATTCTATTTCTGATATCTGTTGAAGATATTGCTAAAGAAGGTACTTCTATGCTAAATATTTCTTTTTTATAATTAGACTTAATCTCCTTTAGTTTTTGTTCCATATCTTTCCCATGAAAGCCAGGTCTCGTTGCGGCAACAAAAGAACATAGCCTAAAAAGCTCATCAACACTAAACCAGGTAAAGATTTCTAAAATAGCATCTGCACCTGTAATAAAGTAAATCTCTGCCTCATCACCATAATGCATTCTAAGCTCTTTTATTGTATCTACTGTATATGTAATCCCAGGCCTATCAATTTCTACCCTGGAAACCTCAAAGAAAGGGTTAGTGATAGTAGCCAGTACAGTCATTAAATACCTATGATTTGGCTCAGATGTGGCTCTATCCATCTTGTGTGGTGGGCTTCCTGTCGGCATAAATATCACCTTGTCCAGATTATATTCATCCCTAACAGCTTCTGCCGTTACTAAATGACCGTAATGAACAGGATCAAAAGTTCCTCCCATAACTGCAAGCCTGGCAATCTTTCCGTTATCCTTTTTATTCATAGAACAGTACCTTTCATGTTATTTCTTCAGTATGAGATAATTATACACTATAATACCTTCTAATTAAAGAATTATTATGATATTTATGGTGCATGGGTTTTTGCATATTTTTTATCCGAAGTTATTATGTTATAATTAAAATTAGTTTTTTACAACACAAGGAGATGAAAGAATGAAAAAAGAAATAATTGAAGAATATTTTATTCAAAATGGAATTGTCATTAACAAAAATTCTAAAAAGATTTCCTTTGAAAAGGTAGACAATATCATATTTGAAGTTATAAGAGTCATGAAAGGTGTCCCTCTTTTTTTTGAAGAACATATAGAAAGGCTTACTAAATCAGCAAAACTTTTAAACTATGATATTTCCAAACTATTAGACGATTTAACTATGGATACAAAGAAAATCATTGATATTAATAATAACCCTGAGAGAAACCTTAAGATATTGGTCTATAATTTAAATAATCCTATTCCTGATTATTATTTATTCTTTATTGAAAGCAACTACCCACAGGAAGAACTATATAAAACCGGCATAGAAACTATAACCTTCAAAGCTATTCGTGACAATCCGAATGCAAAGGTTATCAATAATGATTTTAGAAAAAATGTAAATACAAGTATAGAAAAGAATAATGCCTATGAAGCTCTGTTGTTAAATGAAGCCAATGAAATTACCGAAGGGAGCAGATCAAATCTATTCTTTGTTAAAAATAATTCTGTATATACCTCTCCAAGAAAAGATGTTCTTTTAGGCACCACAAGAAATAAAATCATTACGATATGTAATGAGCTGGGAATAGAAATCTTTGAAGAACCTATACCTTTGAACTTTTTAAAGGAATGCAATGCGCTTTTTATTACAGGCACATCCCCAAAAGTGCTGCCCATTTCCAAGGTTGATGATTTGATATTTAACTCTACCAAAAATGAAATAGTCCAAAAGATTACTGCGGCTTATGACTCCTTATTAGAGGAATACATTAATTCTAGAATAATAAAATAAGATGACGCTTTTTACAGTATTATATATAAGAAATACAAATAGATAGAGCGAGGTTATTCCTCGCTCTATCTATTATTCAATATTATTAATACTCTTTAAGCTTTAGCTTTCTTTTCTTCTTCAACATACTGTTTTGAGAAGAACTCCTTAGTAAGCTTAATTACAACACCACTTAGCATCAATACACCAACTAGATTTGGAATAGCCATTAAACCGTTTAAAGTATCAGCTAAATCCCAAAGTAATTCCAAACCGCCGATTGCGCCGATAATAATGGGTGGAATCCATAAAATTCTATAGGGCATTATAGCTTTAGGTCCGAATAAAAACTCTGTACAACGCTCTCCATAGTACTCCCAGCCAAGTATAGTTGAGAATGCAAATAGCATTACACCAATGGATACGATATATCCACCGCCGGGAATAGTCATATCAAACGCTTTTGTAGTAAGCGCAGCACCGGTTACACCGCTGCTCCATGCTCCTGTCATGATGATTGATAAAGCTGTTATTGAACAAATAACAATAGTATCTACAAATACTTCAAATACTCCCCAAAGACCTTGGCGAACAGGATGATCCGTAGTTGCTGCAGCGTGTGCTATAGGCGCACTACCAAGACCTGCTTCGTTAGAGAATACACCACGAGCTATACCTCTTGTCATTGCATTCTTTACTGTTGAGCCGGCAAAGCCGCCAACAGCTGCACTAGCTGTAAATGCATTAGCAAATATTAATTTAAATGCTTCTCCTAGATGAGATATATTAGATATTATAATAAATAAACCACCAACAATATATAGAGCTGCCATGAAAGGAACTAATTTTTCTGTAACCTGAACGATTCTCTTTAAACCACCCAGAATAACAACCGCTGTAATTACTGCTAATCCTATTCCGGTAAACAATACAGGAACGCCAAAGGATACTTCAAGGGATGCGGCAACAGAGTTGGATTGTGTCATGTTACCGATACCAAAGGCTGCCAAAGCACCAAAGATTGCGAAAACATAAGCTAACCATTTCCATTTAAGACCATTTTGGATATAATACATAGGGCCGCCAACGAAACGACCGTCTTCGGTTTTTTCCCTGTAGTTAATGGATAGTACAACCTCTGCATACTTTGTAGTCATGCCAAATATCGCCGAAACCCACATCCAGAAAATAGCGCTGGGTCCACCAAGGGCTATAGCTGTGGCAACACCGGCTATATTTCCGGTACCAACAGTTGCGGCAAGAGCAGTTGCAACAGCCTGGAAAGCTGTAACCTCTCCTTCACCTTTTTGCTCCTTTGCAAACATTTTCATCAAAGTGCTTTTCATTATGTAACCCAGCTTGCCGATAGAAAAGAAATTAGTGCGAAGCGTTAAATAGACGCCTGTGCCTACTAGCAATAAAAGCATAATAGGACCCCAAACAAATGAGTTAACGACACCATTGAGTTCCATTAACTTTTCCATAATCTACCTCCTATATTTTTTATATACATTAAAACCTTCAAGTAAGCGCTATAGTTATTAGTTATTATGCAAATGCGCTTCTCGTGGTTCAAATGCCGATAGAGCATAAAAATGTTTCCAAAATAATGCGGCGGATTAAGATTTCAGTTGTTGCAAATATTAAACTAATTATTCTAAATTCCTTTCTGATGGTATAACTATTTTATGATTATAAAAAATTAAAACTTACTGTAATTCTATCAAATCATTTTGATATTTACAATATTTATTTAAACAATATATTTTTTTTCTTCTAATAATAATCTTAAAAATTAACCTGTGTCAATTTTAAAAGCCAATCATATAATAATATTAGTATTGAAATAGAGGTGTTTCTTATGTCGGAAAACTGTGATGCAATGTTTAAAACATACTTAATAAGCTATGATATTAATAGTTATAGCAGGAGAATTTATCAATTATATAATGTTATTAAAAGTTGTTCCCTTGACGAGAAATGGGTTCAATGCATTAACAACATTTGGATAATAAGAGCAAATTGCGATGCAAATATCATCTATGAGAAAATGAAAGAAGTCTTAGATAATAATGATTGTTTTATTATTGTTGAAATTACAAGCAATGTTGAAGGCTGGTTGGATACCAAGGTTTGGGATTATCTAAGCGAAGAAATTTTTAATAAAAATATAATTGCCTCTGATGCATAGCTTTCAGAGGCAATTATAAAAGAATTGCTTTACTTCTTGTTATCAAACTGAGTTTCGTATAGTTTTGCATATACCCCCTTATTGCTTATCAGCTCCATATGGCTACCTTTCTCCACTATACCTTCGTCTGTAAGTACCAATATAGTTTTAGCATTCTTAATCGTAGATAATCTATGGGCAATAACAAATGTAGTCCTGCTACTTGAAAGCTTTTCCAATGAATCCTGTACAATCTTTTCACTTTCGTTATCCAAAGATGATGTTGCTTCATCCAAAATAAGAATAGGCGGGTTTTTTAAAAATGCACGAGCTATGCTTATTCTTTGTTTTTGACCTCCTGAAAGCTTTACACCGCGCTCGCCAACATAGGTATCGTATTCATTTTCTAATTCCATTATAAAATCATGGGCATTGGCTTTTATAGATGCTTCTATTATTTCCTCCTCTGTTGCATTGGGTTTCCCATATCTTATATTTTCTTTAACAGTACCTGCGAATAAATACACATCTTGTTGTACAATACCAATATTATCTCTTAAAGATTTCAATTTAATATTTTTAATATTTATATCATCAATTAGAATATCCCCTTCTGTTACCTCATAAAACCTAGGTATTAGACTGCATATTGTTGACTTGCCGCCACCTGAAGGTCCCACTAAAGCAATCGTATCCCCTGAATTAACCAATAAATTAATGTTTTCTAAAACATAGTTATTTTCTTCGTATTTAAAGGAAACATTTTTAAATTCTATTTTCCCTTTAACGCCGGTTAAATCCACAGAATTTTTTTTATCAATTATATCTGGCTCCGTATCCAATATTTCCAAAAACCTTTCAAATCCCGTCATCCCTTTTTGGAATTGTTCTGTGAAATTTATTAAGGACCTTATTGGGTTTAGCAAAGTATTAATATATAGCAAGTAAGCGACTAAGTCAGCGGATACAATGCCTCCACTTTTTATAAACAAAGCACCGATTATTACCGTAACTACATAAATTAATCCTTGAAAAAGGACTATCCCGCTGTAGAACTTACCCATATAATTATAACTTTCCTCTTTTGTATATAAGAATTCCTTATTGCCGTCTTTAAATTTTTCATATTCTAAATGTTCATTCGAAAAGGACTGTACAACCCTTACTCCGGAAATGCTATCTTCTATTTGTGAATTTACGTTAGCAATTTTTTGTTTATTTTTTATAAATACCAAACGCATTTTTTTATTGTAATAATAAGCAAAGAAAACCATCAATGGAATAAAAGCAAAAACTATAACAGTAAGCTTCCAATTTACACTTAATAATATGAAAAAAGAACCTATTATCTTAATAAGTGAAATAAACACTTCTTCAGGACCGTGATGGGCAAGCTCTGAAATATCAAACAAATCATTAACTATCCTCGACATTAGCTGCCCCGTTTTATTATTATCATAAAAAGTAAAGGAAAGCTTTTGAAGATGGTTAAATATATCGTTCCTCATATCATATTCCATTCTCGCTCCCATAATATGCCCCCATGCGGTTATGAAATAATTGCACCCATATTGAATTATATAGAGCCCTAAAAGAGCTAAACCAATTTTTATTATTAAATCTACGGATGTACCACCGGTTTCGTCAAGGGCTTCATTTAATAAAAACCTCACGACAATAGGAAAAACTAAGTCAACACCGGCTGCCGTAAGTGCACAGAGCATATCAAATATAAATATGTGCTTATAAGGCACATAATACTTAGCAAACCTTTTAATTTTGTCCATTTTTAAAACCTCCATTTTACGAAACAAATATGTAATTTAGACATTATATTAATGATTTCAATTTTTAATCTAACATATTATACTCAAATATGTGGAATTAATAGAAGTAAACATCAATATAATATCATAAAACATCAAAAAGGCAAAAGAATAAAAATTATTTAATTTTCCTATTGATGTATAATAAAAAATAGTATATACTTATTATATACCCCATGCAGGTATATAGTATAATATAAGAGGTGATTAAATGAATATAACAGTTTCGGAAAAAGCAATGACACAATTGCAAGAAGAAAACGCTAAAGATTTAAGAATATTTTTAAAAGGTTATGGTTGAGCGGGACCATCCTTTGGATTGGCTCAGGTTGAGCCGGAAGAAAACGATAAGATATTCTCTGTAGATGGAATTAACTTTGCTATTGAGGAAGATATATATGATTTAGTAAATAGCTTTGAAGTAGACTATTATAAAGGTTTATTCCAAAAAGGCTACGTGGTATATGCAAATGGTTCAAAGGGCAGCTGTTAAACTGAATTTTTCGTAACAATGCTATGGATGGAAATGTTGTTTTAGATAAATCTAGAACAACATTTTTATTTACAACGTATTTCATTTTTTATGAAACTTATGTATAATATAATTTAATCAGCTTATATTTTTGTATTTCTGAGGGGGACAAGTTACAAATGCAAAATAATGTTTCAAATTCTTATTTAAATGAACTTAAGGACTATGACGATAGACTAAAAGCTGCCTATGATATCATAGAGAAAAGTGCTATCGTTGTATTTGAATGGTCAATAGGGCCCGGTATTCCCGTTAAATTTGTTACCGAGAACATTTCTAAATACGGCTACAGCTCTGGAGATTTTTATTCAGGTAAAGTCGATTATTGGGATTTCCTGCATAAGGATGACGTTGACTTTACTAAAAATGCTGTTTACGAAAAAAGAGATTCCAAAGTCTCTGAATTTAAACATATTTATAGAGTAATTTGTAAAAATGGAGAAGTCCGTTGGGTAGAAGAGTGGACTATGTGGGAAAGAGATAAATCAGGAAAACCTATTACTGAAAAAGGTGTAATCCGAGATATCACAGAACAACTTGAAACAGCAGAAAAATTAAAAAGATCTGAGGAGAGATACAGGAATCTTTTTGAGAATGCATGTGCTTTAATATGCACCTTTGATCCCAACGGTAAATTCACTACAGTGAATAAGGAATGCACGGAGCTTTCTGGATATAGCAGGGAAGAGCTTTTAAAAATGGATGTATTTGATTTATTGCATCCAAAACAATTAGAGAATTACAAAAATGATTTTAATTTGCTACAAATAATAAACGGATTTGAAGGCAATAGCATAGAAATTACAATTAAAACTAAATTTAACGTAAACATTATTTTAGAAGGCAAACTGCTTGTATTGAGCGATGATAATGAATATATTGAAATTCAAGGCGTATTTCAAGACGCAACAGCTAAGAAGGAAGCAGAAAATAGAATTTATCATTTAAGCTATCATGATAAGCTTACAGATTTATTTAATAGGGCATATTTTGATGAAAAGCTGGACGAGCTGGATAGAAATAAGGAATATCCCTATTGTCTGATAATGGGTGATATAAATGGTCTTAAAAAAACCAATGATTTATATGGCCATAAATCAGGCGATAAGCTTATTCAGATAGTAGCAGAAATACTAAAAAAATCTTGCAGAGGTACAGATATAGTAGCCCGTATTGGCGGGGATGAATTTGCAATTATTTTACCTAAATGCTCAACTTCTACCGTAAAAGAGATATGTAACAGAATAATGAATGCCTGCAAAGCATACAACGATGGTTCACTAATTGAGCCGGATATTGCCCTGGGTTATAGTATCAAGCAAGATAATAAAAAATCAAATGATATTCTTATGAATGAAGCAGATAAAGAGATGTATATTGCAAAAGCCAATAAAAAGAAATAAAGAATCAATTTTTATTAAAGTCCACCAATACTATTTGCTCCTCTAAAAATCTAGCCATTGAATAAATAGTGTCAGATAACCTATTGACATATTTTATTAGATTAATACTAATCTTCACTTCTTTGTTTAAAGTAATAATTCTTCTTTCAGCCCTCCTGCAAACTGTTCTAGCTATATGTAAAGCTGCGCTTGAAGTATTGCTTCCCGGCACAATAAAGCTTGGACTTTTATCTGATTTGGATATATAATAATCAATTATATTTTCCAGTTTTTCTATATCCTTTTCTGTAATTTTATTGGGAAACTTACTCCCCTCTTCCGTTGCAAGCTCTCCGGCAACTTTGAACAGCTCCTTCTGAATTAAATTGATATCCCTAACTACCTCCGCATCGTTAATAAAATTTTTAGCAAACCCTAAATGACTGTTTAATTCATCAATAGTACCATAGCATTCTACTCTTATACTATCCTTATCTACTCTCGTATTATCAAAAAGACTTGTCTGACCTTTATCTCCACTTTTAGTATAAATTTTCATAAAATCATCCTTTCTTGTCTTGTGTTTTTTATTTGCCAGAAATAAAGCCTATCTGCATCATTGATTAATTTCAAACCCGACTTTATCAGCACTTTTTGAGAAGCAATGTTTAATTTTTCCGTATACGCACTCACGTATTTTACCCGGCTGCCTTCCTGAGTAAAAACCCATTCAATAATTCTAATTAAGGATTCCGTCATATAGCCTTTATTCCTATATTCATCCTTTATTCCATATCCAATTTCTACTTGCCCCAAGTCATTAGGCGCCCCTTTAAACCCCAACTCACCTATAATAGTATTGTTATCTTTTATTACAATTTGCCAATAGGTATGAAAAAGTATATTGCTTTCATCATTTTTTATATTGTTTATTTTAATATTATATATCCTTATTAGGTTTTTACTCAAACTAACTTCTGAAGAATTTAAACCTAGACTTTTAAACAATTCTGTTCTGTTTTCAATAGATAATATAAGCTGTTCTAAGCTTAAAGGCATTAAAAAAAGTCTTTCGGTCTCTATATACATCTTTACCTCACAATTATCTCTTTTATTTTATCTTCCAGTTCTTCGAAACAAACCTCTTTTTCTATTCCGTCCTTCATATTTTTTACTTTAAATTTACCTGTATTTATCTCGTTTTCACCAATAATTATAACAAAAGGTATAGAGGCTTTATTAGCATAATCTAAAGCTTTTTTAATCCTTCTGCCCATCATTTCTATATCTACAGAATAGTTCATAGCACGAAGTCTTGCAGCAAGACCGAAACATTCATTTTCTGTGCCCATAGGTATTAAATAAATTTGTGCCGGAGCTATGCTTCCAACTGTTCCCTTTGTTTTTAATGCCTCATATATGACATCCAATCCAAAAGACATTCCCACGGCAGGGTATTCTATATCACTTTCTAAAAATCCGCCGATTATTTTATCGTATCTCCCACCGCCGCCTAAGCTAGACGTAATACTGCCATCAGTTAAGAAAACTTCCCAAATGGTGCCTGTATATATCTCTAATCCCCGTGCTAAAAAAGGTGAAAACCTCACATAATCCTCTAAGTCAGCAGCCTGAATATAAGAATTTAATTCTTTGAGTTCCTCTAAACCCTCTTTGATTAAATTATTAATAGGGTTTTCCGTTAGATATTCTATTAATAATTTTTCTTTCATTTCAATAAAACCAAATAACTTTTGTATAGATTCCTCGCTTATACCTTTTTCAATCAATTCCGCAGTAACTCCATCTTTTCCAATCTTCTCGAATTTATCTATACTTAGTATAACAGAACTGGCTTTTTGAATATCAATGTTAGAAGCCTCTACTAATCCTGATAGTAGCTTTCTGTTATTATATGTTATATAGGTCTGAAGCCCGAATCTCTTAAAAACATCATAAGTCATAGCAAAGTATTCTGCTTCGGCCATCATTGAGCTTACTCCAACAACATCAACATCGCATTGTGTGAATTCTCTATTTCTGCCTGTTTTGATAGGCCCATCTCTATAAACCTTTCCTATTTCATAGCGCTTAAAAGGCATTCTCATTTCAGGGTTTAAACCAACTACCTTTGAAAAAGGCACTGTTAAGTCGTATCTAAGCCCGAGCTTTCTATTTCCTTGATCATATAATTTATATACTTCCTTAAGTATTTCGGCACCTCCCGCATACTTTGAAGCCAAAAGCTCAAAATGACAAAGAATAGGTGTTTCTAAAGGTTGATATCCATATATTTCGAATACATCCTGCAGTTTTCTTACTATACTTTGCCTTACTTTTTGTTCCTCCGGTAAATAATCCAAGGTACCTCTAGGGTTTCTTAATTCGATCATTGCTTTTCCTCCTTTTGTGTTAATAAATAAAATGCCATACAGGCTTAACTAAATGTTGCCTATATGGCTAAAATTACAATTCAACAACATAGGCACAAACGGTTTTGGCGCTTGCCCTATGAAAAACATAGATACAAGCGCTATATGTGATGATTGAATTCCTTAACTAAGTAACAAAACATTTTTAACCTCCAAGCAAAGGTTTTAAATAATATTAACATTAAATCTACTAAAATTCAACATTATTGATATAAAAATAAAATGTATGCTATGTTATTCATACTACTTAGATAAAACTATAGTAAAGTATGGTTTATTATATTTAATACTATTACTGAGTTTCAAAATTAATTATCTATGTAGTTATTATTTGCATTTCCCATCAAAATAGGCATTAAAATAAAACTCCTATTACTATGAACTTTTAATTATAACTAAATGTTATTTATTAATAATTATTATAATTAAATAATACCAACTAATTATATTTGACCTTATTGCCTAATTCTTATATAATTGAACTACAAAATTTAAAATTTCTATGAGGTGATTAAATGAATATTAAAGGTTCAAAGACAGAAAAAAATCTATTAGCTGCTTTTGCAGGTGAATCTGAAGCAAGGAATAAATATACTTATTTTGCTTCGGCAGCAAAAAAAGAAGGCTATGAGCAAATATCAGCTATTTTTCAAGAAACTGCAGATAATGAAAAGGAGCATGCAAAACTTTGGTTCAAGCTTCTCGAAGGCATAGGCGATACAATGGAGAATCTTAAACATGCAGCAGAAGGTGAAAATTATGAATGGACATCTATGTATAAAGAATTTGCCGAGGAAGCCAGGGAAGAAGGATTTAAGGATATAGCCAAATTGTTTGAAATGGTAGCTGTTATTGAGAAGCATCATGAAGAGAGATATTTAAATCTTCTTAAAAATATAGAGGACGGTGTTGTTTTCAAAAAAGAAGGAAAGGTCTATTGGAAATGTAGAAATTGTGGGCACATACATGAAGGAGCAAAAGCACCGGAAATTTGTCCTGTTTGTGTTCATCCAAAAGCATACTTTGAAATCGAAAGTGAGAATTGGTAAAAGGTGGCATAGCCACCTTTTTTTATCTACATTGTATGGGAGTCAACTTTAATCCGTTGAATAATCATCAAAATAACCCTGAATTAAAACGATAGGCGTTCCTTTATCCCCGCTCCCGCTCGTCAAATCACATAAACTACCCAATAAATCTGTCAATTGCCTTGGAGTTGTACCTACCTTATCTTTATCATCACTTAATTCGGTTTTCTTGTTTTTTATTTTCTTTATCATTTCCCCCATAGCGTCCTTATCCACTAAGTTTTTAAATTCGTTATCAGCAATATACTTCAGTTTTATTTCATGGGGTACCCCTATAAGGCCCTCTGTATAACCCGGGGACACTACCGGGTCTGCAAGCTCCCATATTTTCCTATGGGGATCCTTAAAGGCTCCATCACCATAAATCATAACTTCTACAAGCCTACCTGTTCTCTTTTTAATTAAGCTTTGAACTTTATTAACAAACTCGTTGCAGTCACGAGGAAATAATTTAAGAGTATCATCAGAAGCTTTATTTGAACCAAGCAATCCAAACTCAGGGTTATAACCGCTCCCCTTGATCGGCTTATTCAATATGTCATCCAGACCAAAAACCTTTTCTGCTCCAGCTTTTTCAAGAATTTTTTTTGTTCTGTTTCTATCATGAATATTTGCAACTAGAATTTCTTTAGAATAGTCCAAGGCGGTTTTAGGGTCGTTGGTAAATATTATTTCAATGTTGTCATTGTATGCGGTATTCTTATAAAGCTCAACATAATCAATACCTGTGAATGGATGCAAAACCTTTTCACCAAACAACTCTCTATATTTCTTTTCATCGAAAACATCGCAATGCGGATTAATCTCCAATTCATCCATGGCATCCCTATCCATTAACTGATTTCCCATCTCGTCGGAAGGATAACTTAAAAATAAATAAACTTTTTTACCCGTTAAAGCAATTCCTTTTAGCACTAAAGAAAACCTATTTCTACTCAATATAGGAAAAAGTACAGCAATATCCCCTTCAAATCTACTATTTATAGCTTCCGTAATCTGTTCTACGGAAACATAATTGCCTTGAGCCCTAGCTAGAAGTGATTCTGTTATGCCAAGAACATCTTTGTCTTTTAAAGAAAACTTTTCACTTTCCATAGATTTGAATATGGAGTCAACAATAACATTTGCTAAATCGTCTCCTTCTTTTATTATTGGAGTTCTTATACCTCTAATAACTGCACCTACTGTTCTAGCCATAACTTTTCCTCCTATTATAATACAAATTTCTCAATAGCTTGCGCCACGCCGTCATCCAGGTAATCACCTGTGATATAGTCTGCTTTTTCCTTTAAGCACTCCGATGCATTTGCCATGGCTATACCCATACCTGCATATTCAATCATACTAATATCATTTTCATTGTCGCCTATTGCAATCACGTCTTCTTTATTAATGTCATAAAGATTGCAAAGTATTTTTATAGCATTTCCTTTGCTTACTCCCTTATTCATAACTTCCATATTCCCTATTAAAGATTGGCTTACTGATGCAATGTCCGTGGCATTTAAGCTGTTTCTTATATCTCTAATTGCATCCTCATTATTGTCGACAACTACAGCTTTTACTAACCCAATCCCAGATTTTATTAAGTCTTCCAGTCTGCTGACTACTTCTATTTTTATTTTGTCTTTGTCCTCAAGGCTTTTATTCCATTCATTGTACCTGGATGATATATTTACTATCTTTTCTGTGTAAACTGTATCTTCTGAAAACAAATGGCAATAAAGGCCTTTCTCTTTGCATAGATGTATCATTTCCAATGCCAGCTCGTCTACTAAAACACTTTTAAATATTATTTCGTCCGTTTTGCCATCCTTGATAATTGCACCATTGCTGGCTATAATAGGTGTCTTTATATTTAATAAGTCTGCATAGAATTTTGCGGAAACATATATCCTACCGGTTGCCACCACTAAATGTATTCCTTTTTCCTCAGCTTTTCTTAATGCTTCCTTATTTCTTTCAGAGACTTCTTTTTCCTTATTCAAAAGGGTATAATCCATATCCATAACCACCATCTTGAATCTATTGGATTTTAGCGTCATTGTATATCTCCCTTTCATTTTAGCAATAAATTACATTGATTATCCAGGTTTCATTATACCAAATTATTTAGATTATTGCATACTCCTTAATTTATCTTTATTGCTTTCACAATAAAAAACCTCGCACCGAAGACCAAACAAACAGCCTTTGAATGAGGTTTACATTTAATACCATAAGCACTAATTAATCTAGGTTTTGGTGCGCGAGGCGGGAGTCGAACCCGCAGAACTACGAACCTGAATCGTATACGTATGCCAATTCCGTCACTCGCGCAGGAATTGAATCATTTAACTGATTTCATTTCTTCTCTTGTCTTTCTCCACTGTTCCCTTGCAAACTTCTCTATCCGAGGGTTTTTGTCTTTATCAGGATGACTTATAAGTCTATTAAACCATATTATTGCTTCCTCATAAAGCCCTAATCTTCTTGAAATTTCGCCGATTAAATAAATTACAGTCAATATATCCATCCCATTGCCGTCAAAGCTTTCATTATCGTAAGCTGCTTTATAGTTTTCTAATGCCATTTCCAGAAAATAAAACTCAGCCTCGTCCTTTATATATCTATACATCCAAGCTGTTTTTAAAGCCAATCCTCCAATAATGCTAGGCCTTGCTTTTTTTAAACCAGCAGTAAACAAAGCAATTTTAAAGCTATCCAACGCATCCTTATGATCTCTTACATCACAAAAATCTCTACCAATTTCTCTACCTAAAAAGTTTTTAGTCAATTCTTCTTTTTCAGAAGCTCCTATATCATTAAAGGAATTTTCTGAAGCTCCGTAACCACAGCCGGGGCATATAAATATTTCGTAAAACATTGGATTTTCATTTTTATAATAAACACAAAAATCCTCATCTTTCCCTTGAGCCTTAATCGATTTTGTTTTAATTTTTAAAGAAGAAAACT
The DNA here is from genome assembly GCA_964408955.1 of uncultured Clostridiaceae bacterium. Lineage (GTDB taxonomy): Bacteria > Bacillota > Clostridia > Lutisporales > Lutisporaceae > JAAYKT01. The sequence continues at coordinate 16,833 of CAYPBK010000003.1, read as the reverse complement.
TTAGAGAGCATATGGGGCAAACTAAATTCTTTTTATAAAAAATATCATCCATTTCTTATCTCCATTATTATTCATTCAATTCTTCATTTGCATTTTCATATTCTTCCACTATATCTAAGGGCTTTGTTCCTATTCTTTTTATTCCGTCTGAAACTCTATAAGTATCAGTATATAAAGGCTCCACAAACACCTCCTTACCATTTTCTAATACTACTCTGTAGCTTTTTACAACATATCCGGTTTTAGGATCCTTTTCTATTACTTCTGTACCAACAGTAAGCTCATCGTCATATATTTCTTTTAACTGAGGTTCAATTTTTTTTATAACACTTGTTCTGATTTCAATGGTTCTGTTTGGATTTTCTTTCTTACCATATATACTGAAAGTTACTTTATTGCCCTTTACCTCACCGAATATATAGATAGGATAGGCGCTATTGTTTTCAAATTTCATATCTATATAATCTCCGGAGATTGTGGCATCTCTTCCCAAGCCGACATAGTCCGACGGAAGAGAGTGGTTCCTTCTTTCTACAATTTTAAGATTAGATAATAACGCCGCATTATATAATGTAGTCGATATTTGGCATAAACCTCCTCCAATCCCGTCAACATATTCATTGTTAATAATAACCTTTGCCATTCTATAGCCTTTTTCCGCAAGCCTTGAACCGATAATGTCATTTAATGAAAAAACTGCACCGGGTCTTAAAAGCACATCAGTGACACTTTTCGTTGCAAGAGCAATATTATAAGTCCTATTTGTATTAGAGGCATCAAATCTTGTTGTGTATTCACCCAGTTTTTCGCTGATATTTGCTAAATCTGATTTCTTTATCTCCGGTTCAGTTGTTTCAACTGGTAATTCGGTCCTTGATATATCATGGCTTTCTATTTTATCCTTTATTAACTGAATTGCTTCTTTATTAATAAGGCTTAGTCCTGTAATATCCGGTGTAATGACAAATTCCCCTGATTTAAGTCTTATTGTTGCATCAACGGGCTTTCTATTAACCTGCCCACTTATCTTTTCAATTGTTTTTACAATACTGTCTTCTTCATAGGAAAAATCAAGAACTACTTCGTGCCTGATCAAACGTGCATTTAAAGAATCAAAATACCGTTTAGCTATATTACCTCTTTTGCCAATACTATATGCTTCATCAATAGCCTTTTCATAATTATAAGAAAAGCCTATATCTTTATGATTCAGACTCCACTCCTTATCTTCGCACACTAATATTATATCCAAATCCCTTATATCAAGACCATAGGTCTTGTTTATAATTACAGAAGCTTCTTCTTTTGTAAGACCGCTTACATCTACTTCATTTATAAAAGTATTGGAAAGTATTCTATTTGAAGATAGAATCATATAACCTGATATAAAAATTGAAAAGGCTAATATAGTTGAGAAAATAATTAATGCCCATCGAAAACCCTTTTTCAAATTAATGCCTCCTCCAAAATAATGCTTTTTTATTTAGACTGCTAATACAATTTATAGTTTCTTAAAATCTATTACTAATATATTCATATCCACCTAAGTTCTATTCTATCTCCGTCGTTAATTACATCCGCGTAGTTAGCCGGTCTGTTGTTAATTTTTAAAATCAAATCTCCTTGAGCTTTATCAGTATTAAAATCTATGTAATTGAATATGTCAAGAAACATATAATCCTTTCTGTCATGCATTTCAATTTCCTCATCATTAACCCATATAATAATTCTATTTTTATCTTTCTCAAGCTCTTCTTTTATTTCCTCAGCAGTTTTAACAATATTGTTTATTTCTATTTTGTCCTGTATATAGAACTTGCTCTCTTCAGTGCCTTTAACATCATTTATATATATCTCAAGGTTTTCCTTGGAAACGGATAAATAATCAATCAATTGTGAAATTGTATTAGGAAAACTATAAAAGATTTCATCCCCCTCTTTGATATAGTATGCATTATCACTTTTCTTTCCATTGACTGATATAAAAGGGCTGATAGCTTTACCTAGACCATTTATTCTTACTTCAATAAATGGTAATTCATTGAGCAGTTCTTCTATTTTTAAACTGGCATTTTCACCATCTACTGAAGGCTCTATTTGTATTTCATCACCATTTTCTATTTTTGTATCCAGACTGCCTGTGACTCCATTTATTTTTATAATAGCAGCTTTACCAAGACCACCTTTTTGTATATGATCTTTACCATTCAATATATAATTTACGTCTAATCCTCTTCGTCCAATCAGGTCCTTTGGGTTATAAGCTACAAATATTAAAGCGTCTGCTACCGTAATCCTTTTAGCGTTTAATAGCTTTACAATTTTATTGTTTACAGTTACAGTTAGAAAATCTCTTTCCTTTATTGCATTAGCTAATACAGCAATACCAATTGGGGTAATAAACTCAGGTCCTTCCATGCTTGAGTTATCAAACATTACATCTTTGATAATATCTGTTTTCCTTACTCCGACTCTCTCCCTCGGTATGTTCAGATTATCAGCTATTAAATCAGATATATTTGGTATGCAGCTGCCTCCCCCTATTAAAAAAACAGCGCTGGGGGATTTGCCATTGTACTTCAATATCCTTGAGGTTATTTCATTGGCAAGTACCTTTATAGAATCCATAGCTTTTTCCAGAATTATATCAGCACCTATTTGTTGCTTATAATCCATTATATCTTGAAATTCAATAATTGACTCCTTTGAAAGAGATTTCTTTACTCTTTCTGCAGTATCAAAATCAAGTAAATAATCTTGAGATATTCTTTCTGTAATTTCATCACCGGCTATTGGCGCCATTGCAAAAGCAAATACAGTCCCATCCTTTGTCAAAGCTATATCGGATGTGCCGGCACCTATGTCCACCAAAGCAATGTTTAAAAGCTTAAAACTATCCTGAATTGATACATTCAATGCGGCAATTGGTTCCAATGTCATGCTGCTGACAGTTAAACCAGTCATGTTTATCACAAAGTATAAGCTATCCACAACCACTTTGGGAAGAAATGTCGCAATTACTTCAACACCAATGCTGTTACCTCTATGGCCTTCAAGCTTTGTAATCACTGCGCCGTTAAGAAAATAATTTACAACAGCATAACCCACACAATAGTATTCGGCACCGTCCTCATGATTATCCGACTCTTTTTGCGCTTTTTGGACAGCTTCAATCTCCATAGTGTTTATGACATCTTTATCAACGTAGCTAAGATTATCCAAATCTCTTTCTACTTTAACCCGAGCCGTTTTTAAACTTCTGCCGGCTGCCGCAATAGAAACATTATTAAATTTAACTTGCAACCTTTTTTCAAGACAGTCCTTTACTTCCTTAACTGCATATATAACAGACTCAATATCATGTATTTGTCCGTCATACATTGAACGTTTCTTATGCTCCGCAATTTCATAATCAATAATTTTAATAGCCCCGTCCTGGTGAGTACTGACAATTCCGACAACGGATCTCGTACCGATATCCAGTGAAAAGCTTAATCCCTCTGTTTCCATTGAATCACCCTATTTATCTTTAATTTGACATCTTATAGCACCATCCACTTATATTCTATAATAATAATATATAATCCTCTTATTTTTTTAATTTTTTGTCGGTTATTTTTATACGGCTTATTATATCTGCCATATACTAATAATACAAAAAAAGAATTTATAAGATTGTACAGCGTAAGTCGTAAAATTTATAGTATCATTTTTAAAATATTCTACTTTTTGCATGTTTTTTTTAAACATAAAAAACAAAAGCTAGATTTATAATAACGAATTTAACCAGGGGAGTGACTAGTTAATGCAAAGAAAAAGAAATATGATTAGAATGGGCTTAGGCGCATTTGGCGGCTTGGTGCTTTTACCTATGGTAAGCGGAAAGCTTAGGAAAAGAATGAGCAGAGCCGGGCGAAATGTATTCTTCCGCGTATCTGACTATATTCAGGATATTACCGACATTAAAAGATAGTAAACCGGGCCTCTTTAGGCCCGGCTGCTATTTAAAAAATCACTTTTTAAAATACCCATTATAATCTCATCATAATACTTATTATCTATCATCGCTGATTTTCTCGTTCTTCCTTCATATTTAAATCCACATTTTAGATAACAATAAGATGCCCTGGAATTATATTCATAAAATTTGAGAGCCACTCTATAGACATCCAGATCGTAAAAAGCATATTTTAAAATCGTGTTTATAGAGTCTTCCCCATATCCTTTACCCCAGTAATTCCTATCACCTATTCTTATGCCCAATTCACAGCTTTGATTTAATTCATCAAATTTATACAATTGTATAGTTCCGATAGGCTTCCCGTCCTTTACTTCGATTATAAGAGTCATTGGGTCATAACCAAAGCCTTTAGCGAGGTTTTGCTTAACTGCTGACGCACTAAGCCTCCTATCTGTCCATCCCGCAAGTTTATTTAACTCAGTATCGTTATACCAATTAACCAAGTAAAAAATATCTCCATCATGTCCTTGCCTTAATATTACCTTTTCACCTTCCAGGTAACTCTTTTTCTTCTTTGCTTTTTTTATAGATATTGAGCTAAAAATACCAGGTATTAACTTTAGAAGTTTGTATGGTCTTTTTAGATATATATCTTTATTTGACAGAATATCTTCCATTAAAGACTTTTGGATATTAAAGCTTACGCCTATCTCCTTATCTATTCCGTCTTTTACAATATTTCCTTCGCTGCTTGAATATATAGTATAGTTTCCTACTATAGCTTTTTCATCCATAACAGAACAGGCATAATTACCGGAGCTATTTAGAATTATATTTATCAACAGTATTTTAAGGGGTGGAAACTTTTTAAAAAAAGCAATATATAATTGCGATACCGTATCAGCAAATAATTGTATATTGCTAAGATGTATTGCACTCATTTATCATATCCCCCAAAAATAATTTATAATATTATATCAAAATTCAGCATTACCAACGGTTCTTGGAAATGGAATAACATCTCTAATATTGCTCATCCCCGTTAGGTACATAATCATTCTTTCAAAGCCCAGTCCGAAACCGGCATGCTTGGTGCCTCCAAATTTGCGAAGCTCCATATACCACCAATAATCTTCTTTATTAAGTCCCATTTCTTCTATCCTTCTTTCAAGGACATCATATCTTTCTTCCCTTTGGCTGCCTCCAACAATTTCTCCTACTCCCGGTACTAAAAGGTCCATAGCCGCGACAGTCTTATTATCATCGTTAAGGCGCATATAAAAAGCTTTTATTTCTTTTGGATAGTCTATAACGAATACAGGTTTATTGTATATTTGTTCAGTAATGTACCTTTCATGTTCTGTTTGCAAATCTATCCCCCATTCCACGGGATATTCAAATTCCTTTCCGGATTTTTTCAACATTTCAACAGCTTCTGTATAGGTTATTCTTCCAAAATCTGAACTGACAATATTATTTAACCTATCCAATAATGTTTTATCAATATGTTGGTTAAAGAATTTCATTTCCTCAGGAGCATTTTCTAAAATGTAGTTGATGGCATATTTTAACATATCTTCTGCAAGCTGCATATTATCTTCGAGCTCTGCAAAAGCAATTTCCGGCTCAATCATCCAAAACTCTGCGGCATGCCGTGCAGTATTAGAATTCTCAGCTCTAAATGTAGGACCAAATGTATATGTATCCCTAAACGCTAAAGCAAAGCATTCTGCTTCTAATTGCCCGCTTACAGTTAGATTAGTTTCCTTACCAAAGAAATCCTTCCTGACATCAATTTTTCCTTCTTCATTTTTAGGAACATTGTTCAAATCCAATGTTGTCACCCTAAACATTTCACCGGCACCTTCTGCATCGCTGCCTGTTATTATAGGCGCATGAACATAAATAAAGCCTCTTTCATTAAAGAATCTGTGTAAAGCATAAGCCGCCAGCGACCTCACTCTAAAAACAGCAGAAAAAGTGTTACTTCTAGGCCTTAAATGTGCTATACTCCTTAAATATTCTAGAGTATGTCTCTTTTTTTGCAACGGAAAATCAGAAGTAGAGGTTCCTTCGACAATTATTTTTTCCGCCTTTATTTCAAAGGGCTGTTTTGCCTCCGGTGTTAATTCTAATCTTCCTTCTACATAAATTGCAGAGCTGATATTTAATTTGGATATTTCTTTGAAATTGTCTAAACCCTCATCAAAAACTACCTGCAAGTTTTTTAGATAGCTTCCATCATTAATTTCAATAAAACCAAAATTTTTTGAAGCCCTTAAGGTTCTAATCCAACCTGCCACTAAAACATGATTACCTGATATACTATCAATATCCTTATATAGACTTTTAATCGAAACCGTTTTCAAAAGCATAACCTCCCTTATACCATTTGCCATTCTTTTTAAGTGTTTTGAATTTAGTCACTTAACTATATCCTGCTTTGTATACATTATCATTCTACATTATATTATCCTGGTAATCTATTGTCAATTACTATCATAATTCCAGTTCGCCAGATCAGTTTTCACACTTCCGTTTTCTGCGTACTGTTTGTCAAGATTTTTTAATTCTCTTATCAAAAAGATTGCAGTAAGAGCCGAAGCAGTTAAATCAGATATGGGACCGGCAGTTAATAGACCGTTTAAACCCATAAACCTCGGTAATATCAATACTAGCGGAATAAGTATAAGCACTTGGCGTGATAAACTTAAAAAGATTGAATGCTTTGGTTTACCTACGGCTTGGAAATATGCAGAGCTAACTACCTGAAAACCGATAATGGGCATGACTATAAGAAATCTCTTTAGACCTAGAGCGCCAAATTCAACTAAGCTTACATCATCACTGAATATGCTTATTATTTGTTTTGGAAATATTCTAGTCATAATAAAGCCAAAAGTAGTGATAATGGAGGCAGAGCCAATTGCAATTTTTAGTGTTTCTTTAACTCTGTCAAATTTTTTTGCGCCATAATTATAGCCTATTATAGGTTGAGCGCCCTGATTAATACCAAAAACCGTCATCATGAACATCATTGCCACATTATTTATTACTGCCATTGCTGAAACGGCAATATCCCCTCCATAGTAGCTGAGACTATTATTCATAATTACAATGAGAACACTTCCTGCAATCTGCATAGAAAAAGGTGCCAAACCTATCGCTACAACAGATTTAATAATATTTGGCTTTACTTTTAAATTTTCTTTTTTTATCTTCAATAAGCTGTTGCCGTACATAAAATAATAAAGCACCCATACTGAAGAAACAGCCATAGAAAGGATAGTCGCAAGAGCTGCGCCTTTTATGCCCCAGTTAAAAACAAAAATAAAAATAGGATCCAAAATCGTATTAAGAATAGCTCCGATAAGCATCGTTACCATCGCCATTTTAGGATTACCTTCACCTCTGATAAAATTATTCATACCCATACCGATAACTTGAAAGATTGTGCCGTATAGTATAACGCTCAAATAATCCTTGGCATAGGGAAATACAGTTTCACTGGCGCCAAACATTTTTAACAATGGAGTCAGATAAAAAAGACCAGCAACGGATATTAATCCTGCCGTCAAAATCATGACTATCATTGCATTTGCCATGATAAGCTCAGCTTCATCTTGTCTTTTTTGACCCAACCTAATGGAAATCAAAGAATTGGCGCCAATCCCAAAGAGCATAGAAAAAGCCATATTTACAACCATTATCGGGAATCCTATCCGTACCCCTGCTATCCCAAGAGGACCTACGCCTTGACCAATAAAAATCATATCAACCACATTATATAATGCATTTACCAGCATTCCTACAATAGCTGGCAAGGAAAACTTCAACAAAAGTTTGGGTATTTCACTATCACCTAATAAAATGTCTCTTTCTGTTACTTGCATAGTACATCTCCTGTCACTTTTATTCTTTTTAAAACACTTTTTATATTATTAAAACTATCAACTGCTTTGTCAATATCATTGACTTCTATTCCATCAAACAATAAAATAAACTCTTCCTTAAACCTTTCAACCAAAACTGATAAAAACTCTTCGCCTTCTTCCGTCAAATATATCCATTGTCTTCTTCGGTCCTTATTATCACCCACTCTTTCAACCAATTTGTGGTTTTCTAATGAATCAATTAAGGTTGTTAGACTACCTTTTTGCATATCAAGACATTTACCTAAGGTTGAAGGTGAAATCCTATCATGTTTTTTAATTATAAAAATTGCCCTTTGCTGATTTTTATTAAGCCTGGGTTCAATGTCATAATCTTTCCTATATATGCTACCCATAGTTTGGTGATATAAAGGCATAAACTCATACATAAAATAGAAAAGCTCTGTTAGTTTTTCTTCTCTCATAGTACCTCCCCTTTTGAATCTTTTATAAATGTAAAAAGTAGTTAGAATTCATACAATTAGAATTCTAACTACTTTAACCATGTTTGTCAATATTAAATTATGTATTTATTGAGTATTTCTTTTACGCTCTCAGCAAAGCTATAAGCAGCTCCCCAATCAAAATTAAGAAACAATCCTTTTGAACTTCCGGCGGCTATAGCTTTCACTGAAGAAACACCATCCATGTTATCAATAATTATTGTCAAAGCAGCTCTGTTTTCAGCTCTGAAATAATATTTTTCAAATACTAAGACAGCATATTCTTTTCCTTCATCAGTACTTTTAATTTCCTTAAATATCAGCTCGGCCTTTACTTCATTATTTAATATGTGATAAGCCTCTTTAGGTGTTATGCTTATATTGAACTCATTTACAGCCATTAATTGTTCTCCTCGTATTCTCGCGCTTCCTCTTTCCCTTCAATAACTCTTAAAGCGCCAAAAGCTAAAGCCTCCATTTCATTTTCCCCTGCCATTATTATTACCGGAGCAATGAATTCTACTCTTTCTTTTATCATAGCAGTCATCATCTCAGAATAGGCAATGCCTCCCGTTAACACAATACCATCCACTTTTCCGCATACTACTGTAGCAAGTTCGCCTATGCCTTTTGCTACTTGATAAGCCATCGCCTCATAAATCAGTTTTGCTTTTTTATCTCCCTTTGCTATCATTCTCTCTACTTCCATAGCATCGTGGGTTCCTAAATGCGCTTTAAGTCCCGCATTGCCTCGCATTTTTTTGTTTACGGCTTTTTTATCAAGATCACCGGAAAAGCACAAGTTAATGAGATCCTTCCCCGGTATTCTTCCAGCTCTTTCCGGTGCAAAAGGTCCTTCATCATCAGCTAACATATCTATTATCCTGCCATTGCTATGCATTCCTACTGATATGCCGCCTCCAATATGAGCAACAACGAAATTAACCTCTTTATAATCCTTGCCTATTAAGTTGGCAGCTTTCATAGCCGTTGCCCTTGAATTAAGGACATGGTTGAAACTCACTCTTCTTATCTCCGGAATGCCGGTTATGCGAGCAATATCCTCTAACTGATCAACAGTAACAGGATCATATATGCATGCCAAAATACCCAAAGGTTTTGCTATTTCATAAGCTATAGGTGCCCCTAAATTTGATGCATGTTCAAGAACAGGATTTGTTTTTAGTCTGTTAATCATAGCCTCATTAATTATAAAGGCACCTGCTTCTACGGGAGGAACCATTCCCCCTCTGCCAACAACAGCAGACAACTCATTGAGATCCACCTTTTCACTTTTTAAATATCTTAATATTTCTTCCTTTCTATATTCATACTGGTCTATTATCCTATCAAATTTACCTAATTCCTCCGCAGGATGGTTTAATGTGTTATGTAGGATTCTTTCTTTATTCCCATATAGAGCTATCTTCGTTGACGTGGAACCCGGGTTAATTACAAGTATCTTATAATCCAAAAAGCTGACCTCCTATCAAATTTATAATTTTTATCAAAATTCTTTTTGCTTTTGTAATGTTTCTCTTTCACTCCTCTTATTTCCTTTAATTTTAAATACGTTTTATCTTTTTAAATCCTATTCATTACCGTGCTTAAAGCTACCAGTTACCTTAGCCATAATCAATTGCTTTTCTATGGGGTCTGCATCCTTTATTCTATTTGTGAATCTTTCACTATCTTTACCCTTAAGTATCTTTACTTGTTTATTATTCCAAATCTCATACCCCTATCTTTTTAAAAACTAATTTCCCTTTTTATAATATTCCAATATAGCCCGGGCAAAGTTTTTTGCCAATATGGCTTGTTCCTCCTCATCAATCAGCCATTGAAATTCATAAGGATTAGGAACGAATCCGCTTTCTATTAAAATCGATGGTGACCAAGTCCCGCGGAATATATAGAATTTTTGACTGTGAATACCTTTATCATTTCTATTCAAGGTTTCTATTACGCTTTTGTGTATTTCCCCGGCAATATCATAAGCATGGTTATCACGATAAAATATACTAAATCCATCTACCTTTGAGATATCAACATTGCTCTCCATGCTGTTGGCATGTAAAGATATAAAAAGATCCGGTTTTGCAGCTTTTGACGCATTTAATCTTTCTTCCAGAGATACATCCACATCCTCCGTCCTGGTCATCAATACCTTTGCCCCTAAATCTTCCAATTCCTTTTTTAACTTCATTGCTGTATTTATATTAATAACCTTTTCTGCCCATTCTGCTCCCAAAGGTCCTACTGCACCTAAGCTGTCTCCGCCATGTCCGGGATCTAACATTATCACAATGCCTTCAAGAGGAAATTCCCCCTCTTTGACTTTTGCCATCCTCCTGATTCTTAGCACTAAACCATCCTTCGTTTTTTCTATATAATATCCGGAGATTTTATCATTAAACTTTAGCACATATTTACCGTTATTCACTTCGATTGCTGATACCAAAGCATCTTGAGGCAGTTTTGGTATAGTGCCCTCATTTAAACCCACAATTGTAAGGCTTAACTCATTATTTTCATAATTTGCTATTGCCAAGGATGGTGTCGCTGTGTAAAGCTTCAATTCCTCCCAGGTTTCACCTGCCGTATATTCTGCTTTTTTTATATTTGCATATAATTTGTTTTTATCTGAATATATTTTTACTTTATTTTTATCTACCCAGTGTCCTATTGATAATCTGACGTAATTTCCTGTAATACCGGTTATATAATCAACCATTCCCTTTTGCAGTTCGTGTATCCCTCCGCTTCCGCTATTGGGTGAAGAATAAGTGTAAGTATTATCCTTGATAATCTCTGCATAATAAGGTGAGCCTTTCATAATAACTCCCACATTAGCGGGAGCTTTTATTGACGAGACTATTCCTTTATAATTCATTTTATAAAGAGGAGCGCCTAAATCTATAATCCTTGGGCTCCCGGTATAAGAAGGAATGGTATATACACATGTAAAGGTGGTGGAATAAATTCCGTCCCCGGAGGCCTTAGTACTGGACGGATTCATGGCATAGCTTTTACCTCCTATTACAACCTCAACTTTGGAACCTATAGGTCCCTGGCAGGATAAAGTGATTTTCTCTCCTGGTGCTTTGTATTCAGGGTTCTGCGGGAATGTTGAGCCCGCAAGTATTACTGCTTCTTTCATTTTCACAGATACCGGTAACGAAGCTGTCTTAGTGATTTTAACAACTGCTTCCCTGCTCTCTTGAGTTAAAGTAAAAATGTTTTCCCCATCATCCAGCTTGACTAATACCCCATAAAAGCCTTCGCTGGATCTGGCTCTTACCGTTTCACCATTAATCCACAGAGGTCTGTCAGGATCTGATGAACCGCATATATAATATTCATTATATATTGTCTTTATATCAGTTCCCGGTACGCCAATAGTAATAGGAATACATTCCTTAGCTTCATCAACCCTTTTATTATAATTTTGTATCACAGAAAAAAGCTCAGGCATCTTTGCCAAGGAGCTGTAATTGTACAATATGCTTCCTTTTATCTCATGCAACCCTGCATTTAGATTAAACTGTTTTTCCATTTCTGTTTCCACATACCAGGGGCTTTTAGGGTCATCCTTTTGCACCCTATAGGCAGCTTGTCCTACATATAAATCCACGCCTGTATCCTTTACAGCATCAGCCCACCAATATGCCAGCTTCTCATAATCTGCTATCTTAAAGCCTATATTCCAATACAATTGAGGAGCAATGTAATCCAGAATCCCTTCCTTAACCCATTTCCGCGTATCGGCATAATGTTCATAATAGCTTTGTCCTCCGTTAGTATCGCTTCCTAAAGAATTGGATTTGCTATTTGCCCATATACCAAAGGGACTGATGCCAAATTTAGTACTTTTTGTATGAGCCTTAATGGTTTCGTACAATTCCTTTACTAGTATATTCACATTTTCTCTGCGCCAATCTTCTATGTTTTGAAAACCTTCACCATATTTTTTATAAGTATCATAATCCGCAAAACTATTACCCGGGTAAAAGTAATCATCCATATGGATACCGTCAACATCATAATTATCCATTATTTCAACAACGCTGTTAATTATGTATTCCCTAACCTCGGGCAACCCGGGGTTTAAATATAAATTGCCGTCACTATGCTTCACAACCCAGCCCGGATTCGTTACAGCAGGGTTTTTTATATCCAAGGAAGCAAAATCATGTTTTGCTTCGGAAACAGTTTTTTTCGTAACTCTATAGGGATTAATCCATGCATGGAGTTCAATGCCCCTTTTATGGGCTTCCATAGTCCAGAACATTAGTGGGTCAAAATCATTAGCCGGTGCTTGTCCCTGCTTTCCCGTTAAATATTTTGACCACGGATAATACTCGGAATTATAAAGAGCATCACCTGATGGTCTAACCTGCAAAAAGACAGCTCCCATTCCGAGGTTTTTAGCATCATCGAGTATTTTTATTGCTTCTTCCTTTAATATTTCTACATCTGTTGTGGGTTTACTTGGATAGTCAATATTTAATACTGTGGCTACCCATAATCCCCTAAAATCATTCTCTTGCACCGGGTCAGCTTCTACAATCGGGATCATTTTAACATACCCTATTTCCATGGGGAGCAGCAGTGCAAAAATTATTACTATAACGATAGATTTTAAAACTTTATTCATCAAAATAACGCTCCTCTCACTATTTTATTATGACATAATTATACCCTTTTCGCCCCTTAATGTCATCGTTTTAGACGATAAATACTTGCCTTTGTTCAAACTTAACGTTACTGTAATGCAATCTTTATCAAATATTAATAAATCTAAAAAGATATGTGTAACTGGTAACTAAAACTTTATATTCTAACATTCAAAATGTATAGTATTACCTATGGCATATATAACCAATTAAATATTAACAAATACAATATTGTTTCCGTTTTCGGTGATAATTTGTTTTAAATCCTCGTATTTTAAAACTACTGTTGCTGTATTGTCGTTAGGATGTACCCCAAGGTTTTCTATTCCAATAAGCTCCTTATCAATAACTACGATTACGTCCTGATTGACATCATTTATAATCCCCAGAGGCGAAACAGCACCCTTTGTCAGCCCAAGGTATTTCCACAACCTTTCATCAGAAGCAAAGCTGAGCTTCGTACTGCCAATCTGTTCCGCAAGACCTGCTAAATTTGCTTTCTTATCCTTGGAAAGAACAATCAGATAGTGTTTTTTACCTTTTGCATCTCGCACAAAAAGGTTTTTGCATATCACTGCCTTGATGGTTATACCTAAATTATCCATTTCATCAATAGTAAAAACTGCCGGATGATTTATTATCTCATATTTAATGCCCATATTATTTAGTCTATCGTATACTTTTTGCTTTTCTTCCATTATGCTTTTTCCTCCTATACTATTATATTTATTTTCAATTCATCAAATATGAATCTATTATTTCCCAAGATATGGTGTTATCTTTTAATTTATAACCTAGCGTGGCATAACCGCCAATATGTCCATCTTAGTGCCTCCTTTTTTATTTTTATCGTTTTAGCTAATTATAACATAATGCAGCATTTTAATTATGGACCTATGATTCATACTTTTTCAATTCGTTTATAATAAAGTGGTACTCCTTATCCAAAGCTGCTCTATCGTCTGTTTTGGCAGTAGCAGACAGTCTTCCCAGCACCTCTGTAAGGCGGTTTTTCAGTATTAATATCTTTTCTTCATTTTCATCCATTCCCTTTTGCTCTTTATCCTTGTAGTACAAATATTCGCTATAAGCGCCTTTAAAGCTTTTGATTGAATAATCCTTTATTATCAAAATATTATTAGCGACAGCGTCTATAAATTTTCTATCATGGGAAGCAAATATTAATGTCCTGTCATATTCTTTAAGAGATTCCTCAATTACCTCAAGGGCATCAATATCCAGATAATTCGTCGGTTCATCTAATAACAGTAGATTTATATCCTCCAGTAATATTTTCGCAAAGGATATTTTAACTCTTTCTCCGCCGCTTAGTATGTTTACCTGCTTATAAATAGAATCACCTTTAAACAATAACCTCGCCAGTAGTAACCTGGCTAAGCTTTCAGGATAAATACTTCTTTCCATAACATTTTCTATAATACTTAAATTCTCACTCAATATGCTCATGTCTTGGCTAAAATAGCCTATTTTTACACCCTTGGCGAGACTAATAGAAGTATCCTTATCCATGATAAGCTTCATTAAAGTAGTTTTGCCACATCCATTAGGACCAATAAGAGCAGTTCTTGTATTGTTATATATGGAAAAATCGGCATTTTTAAATATAATCTTATCTCCAAATGCTTTGATAATGCTCTTTCCCTCAATAATAACCTTGGCGTTTAATTTATCGAAATCCAGAATATCTAATTTTATTCCTGATTGAGCCTTAGGTCTTTCTTTTATCGGCAAATGTTCAATTCTTTTTTCAATATTTTTAACTGCTCTCTCAAGACCGGCTTTTGCCTTTTGACCACCCATTTTATGCAATCTAGCTTCCGAAGCCCCCATCCTTTTAGGCGGTCCTTTTATTTTTTCTGCTTTTCCCTTTGTACTGTTGATAATACCTATAAGACGTTTTTTTTCTCTTAAATATTCTTCATATTCAAAATTCATTCTTTCTTTTTCTTTAGTTTTTTGTTCTCTATAATCATCATAGTTTCCTTTGTAAAGCTTAACTTTTCCATTTTCTATTTCCAATATTTTATTACAAAGCCTATTTAAAAATATCCTATCATGGGACACCAGGATTAAAGTCCCTCGGTATTTTGAAAGCTTATCCTCAATAAGCTCTATCCCCTCTATATCGATATTGCTTGTAGGCTCATCCGCAAATAATATCATACCGTTGCTTTCCAAAGCGCTTGCTAATTTAAATTTCGTCTTTTCGCCGCCGCTCATATTTTCTTTATAAATGTAATCAACGTTAAATTTAGATGCCGATTCGCAGCTTATTTTTCCGCTGTTCGGCGATTCCAATTGTGACACATACTGTGTCTTGCCATATACTTTTACCCAACCTTTATCCGGGTCTAGCCTCTTGCTTAAAATATTAATTAAGGTAGTTTTCCCCGCTCCGTTTCTGCCCACAACTCCGATACGGTCTTCCGAATAGATTTTTAGCTGCTCAATGTCGACTATCAATCTATCACCATACATCTTATTAATATTGTTACACTCTATCAATAACATAAAAATCCTCCCTTTAGCCGGAGAGGATAGTATTTATAAAATTACACTTTATTCTATATCATCAACACAATTTTTGATAAAATAAAAGTCATAAATTATCATATAATTAAGCTTTTTAAGTTCCAGAAATACTATCCGCTCTCAGATTTAAAATTGACAATAAGAAGCTCCTCAAAATTTAAAATTGAGCTCGTTATTACCATCTTCACATTTTAATCATTAAAAAGCAGATTAATTTCTCATTCCTTTATTCCTTTTCCTTATTAAATATTTATCATTATTATATTAATATAATGTTGTGCTGTCAAATGCCACACCGTATCGTATCTATTCATTTATTTATTTATATCAGTCAATTAAGTATTCGAATCCTTTATTAAAAAATTTGATAAAACAGTTCTGCTTACTTCTGGCTTCCGCTTAATCCTCATAATGACCTTTGCATGAAAGTATTTCCGTAACACCATCCTTTAGCCGATATACAAGCCGATTCATTCCGTCAATTCATCTACTCCAAAAACCGCTTAATTCACCTTTCAGTGGTTCAGGATTACCTATTCCGCTATATCCGTTTCGGTCAATGTCCTGCAAAATCAGGTTTATTCTTCTCAACGTCTTCTTGTCCTGTGTCTGCCAATATAGATAATCTTCCCATGCTTCATCAAACCAAACTTTTCTCATCACTTCTCCTCTATAGGTTCATGTTCTTTCCCTTTTCCTGCATTCAAAGATTCTATCCCTCGGTGTAAGTGTTTTAAATTACTCTCACTATAAAACGGATCATCATTGGCGACAATCTCAAATGGAATACGCCTTTCACGCAAAACGGCTTTTGCAAATAGGTTTATTGCGACCGATGTATTCATCCCAACGTCAGCACAAAAAGCGTCGAATTGCTTTTTCACGTTCTCATCCATGCGAATACTTAATGTTGTTTGTGCCATAATGTAACACTCCTTTCACTGTTATTATATACATTGTAACACAAATTAATGCATATGTAAATTCAAATTCGCAATATTTTTTGTGGTTTACAGACGAATCATCTTCACTGGTAAATCTGCAGGAATCCTGAATTTGTCAAGTCGCACTATCCTTGTTGGACAACTGCCTAATTGGATATCCTACTTCAAATTTCGTTGCATTTATTGAGAAGCTTTTAGCTTCAATAAATAAAGAGGTTTCCCTGGCATCTATTATTATCAATATTTTTTTCTTAGGGATTTTTTCATGTGCCTTTTCCAGTTTATCGGCAGCTTTTCTAGCCTTTTTTAAAGGCTTTTCAAGTA
>CAYPBK010000002.1:0-154843 GCA_964408955.1 uncultured Clostridiaceae bacterium | reverse complement strand
AATGCAATCTTTATCAAATATTAATAATCTAAAAAATACCTGTGAACAGTCCTAATACAGCTTATTATATTTGATATGATTGCAGGAGTTACATGGCAAATATTAATAATCTAAAAGTTACCTGTGAACTGTAAACATTATATATAGTGGTAGGAATGAAAAAAGATGATTTTGTTTATTTATATTGATAATTAGATTATAATAGTTATATATAAGCATAATTGCAGTTAGGGGTTGGGGATGGATTGAAGAAGGAAATTAATAAAAACACAAAGACTATTGGTTCAGTCATAAAAGCCATAGAAATAGTTAAGGAAATTGCCGAATCTGAAACCGGTCTTGGGGTTACAGAAATTAGCAGTAGCCTCGATTATGGTGTTAGCGCAACTTATCACCTGGTTAATACATTGAAGTTATCAAATATAATTGAACAAGATAGAAAGACAAAAAAATACAAAATAGGTTTTGAGTTATTCAGAATTTGTGGACTGGCAAAAAACCAAAGTGTTCTCGCTAATACGGCACAACCATATCTGGATAAACTAAGAGAAAAGGTTGATGAAACTTGTAACTTAGCAATACTAGATGGTAATAATATCATGTATATTGCTCAGTCAGAAAGTACTAAATTGTTGAAAATGTTTACGCAATTGGGGGCGAAAGTTCCATTCTATTGTACCGGTGCCGGAAAAGCATTACTAGCTTACCAACCTCTTGATATACAGCATCTTATTATAAGTGGGACAAACCTTGTAAGCTATACAGAAAACACTATTACTACTCCGGAAGGATTAACCGGGGAATTTGACTCAATAAAAGAAAAAGGCTATGCCTTAGACAATGAAGAAAGGGAATACGGTGTTACTTGCGTAGCTGTTCCTATTTTTGATTGTTACGGAGAGGCAGTTGCAGCTATAAGTGTATCCGGGCCCACTGCTAGGTTAAAAAAGAAAGAAATAATAAAATTAATCGGAAGCGTTAGAGTAGCTGCAAATGAATTATCTCATAACCTGGGATATGTTGAAAAGTAATTAATAAAACTATTTGACTTACCAAAATACGGATATAGAAAATAAAACCTTTGTAAATTTATTTCTAAATAGTTATGATAGTATTATTCATATAGAATTGAGGGATTTGCATACCAATATGGATGATTATAGAAGAATACAATCTGTTGACAGAGCAGTTCAAATCTTAAAGTGCTTTTCTGAAAGCAAAAAGGAAATGAAATTATCAGATATAGCCTATGAATTAGATTTAAACAAAAGCACTGTACATGGAATAGTTAGCACTCTTAAATATCATGGATTGATTGAGCAAGATGAAGAAACTCAAAAGTATAGGCTTGGTATGTATATTGTTGAGTTAGGTAACATGGTTTATAATTCCATAGATATAAGGAAGATAGCCCACCCTATTATACGGGATGTATCCAAACAGTTAAATGAAACTGTTCACCTAAGCAAATTAGACGGTAGTGAGCTGGTATATTTGGATAAGGTAGAATCTAACCAATCAATGCGAATTTTTACTTCCGTTGGCTCAAGGATGCCTGTTTATTGCACCGGTATGGGTAAAGCAATGCTTGCTTATAAAAATCATGATGAGATAAATAGCTTCTTACCCAAAATATTGAAGCCTATTACAAAGAATACAATTACAGATAAAAAAGAATTATTAAAACAATTAAAGCTTATAAGAGAAAGGGGGTATGCAATGGACAATGAGGAAAATAGCGACGGACTAAGATGCATAGCTGCGCCTATTTTCGATAACAATGGGGAAGTTAGGTACTCTGTTAGTGTATCTGGTCCTACGGTCAGAATTACTGAGGAAAGTATTGAAAAGATTGCAAAAATTATTAAAGAATCAGCAGTGGAGATTTCATATAGGCTTGGCTATAATAGTGGTAAAGATGTTTATCACTTCAATAAAAGGTGATTTTAATTCTATTAAGCGGGTATATTGCTCGTAATGCTGTGCGGTTATTTCACTTAAATAAAACTTTTACTAAGATTTTGTAATAAAAAATGGAATGGGCTTTTTAGCCCATATTATTACGAGTTACAATGAGAACAGAGTTTGATAATATCAAACGACAAGAATCAACTCTTTTATTAACAAACTAGGGCATATAATGTTTTCCCATTGGAAAGGACTGTTAGAAGGAAACATAATATGGTAGAGACTTAAAGGTTTTAAATCAATATGTTGGTATGTTATTTGCATATTAATAAAATAGGGTAAAATTTAAATTTCAGTTTAATATGCTACTTGAAAAGGTATATATATAAAAACTATTCGAAGGAGGAGAATTGTATGGGTAATGAAAAAATCAAAATAATAGCGGATTCTCTAAAAAGGGCGGAAAGAACATGTGAGGCAATAGAACAAATTTCTAAGTCTAACCCCAATCTTGGCATTAAAGACGCATATAGTATTCAATTAAAAAATATAGAAAAGGAGGTAGAAGGTGGGCATAAGATTACAGGTAAAAAAATAGGTCTTACGAGTAAGGCGATGCAAGACCTTCTCGGTGTGAATCAACCTGATTTTGGACATTTATTTGACTATATGGAAGTACAAGACAATACAATAGTTAGAAAGAATATGCTACAGCCTAAGGTTGAAGGAGAGATTGCATTTGTTTTAAAAAACGATTTAATAGGACCGAACCTCACGGCAGAAGATGTCATTAAAGCTACTGATTACGTAGCTGCAGCTATTGAAGTGGTTGATAGCAGAATAGCAAATTGGAAAATAAATATTATAGATACTGTGGCGGATAACGCTTCATCAGGCATGTATTTGCTAAGTGATAAAAAGGTAGATATAAATAGTGTAGATTTAAAAGAACTGACCATGGAGCTGTATAAAAACGGTGAAAAGGTTAACGAGGGCATAGGTTCTGATGTATTAGGTGACCCCGCATATTCAGTGGCTTGGCTGGCTAATACTTTGTGGGAATACGGAGTTGTTTTAAAAGAAGGTGAAGTCATCTTATCGGGTGCAGTAACTGCAGCGTTGCCTGCAGAAGCAGGCGAAGAATTTGAAGCAAGATTTTCCGGTTTAGGAGATATTTCTGTTAAATTTATATAGACAAGTATAGGAGGCAGAACAATGAAGAAGGTAAAAGTTGGGGTCATAGGACCAGGTAACATTGGTTTGGATTTACTATATAAAATTCAAAGGAGCCCTTTTTTAGAAGCTGATTGTATAGTAAACGTAAGACCGTCTAAAGGCATAGAATATGCTAAAAAAATGGGTATAGAAACTTCCATTGATGGAATTTCCCATATTATTAATAAAGACGATATAAAAATCGTTTTTGATTGCACATCTGCAGCAGCTCATTTGAAGCATGCACCTATTTTAAAAGAAAGCGGCAAGTTTACAATTGATTTAACACCGGCGGCAGTGGGAGGTTATCTTGTTCCCTGCGTTAATCTAACTGAAGAAATGCTGGAAAAAGATAATGTAAATTTAGTTACTTGTGCGGGACAAGCAACTGTTCCTATAGTCGCTGCAATAAATGAAGTGGCAGATGTAACATATGCAGAGGTGGTATCATCTATAAGCAGTAAAAGTGCGGGTCCCGGCACCAGAAAAAATATTGATGAATTCACCGTGACGACTAGAAAGGCTTTAATAGAAGTGGGAGGCGCCGATGAGGCTAAGGTAGTTATAGTTCTTAATCCTGCCGAGCCACCGATTCTCATGAGAAATACTATTTATACCAAAATAAAGAATAAAGATATGGGATTAATAAAAGAAGCCGTTAATAATTGTATTAATAAAGTTAAGAAATATGTTCCTGGATATAGAACCATTATAGAGCCGATTATACAGGATGATATTGTAACAACTATGGTACAGGTTGAAGGCTTAGGAGATTATTTGCCGGTATACTCCGGTAATTTGGACATAATAAATGCGGCAGCAATAAATATAGCAGAAAACTATGCAATAAAATTGATGGAGGGGCGTTATTAATGGATAGAATTTTTTTAACAGATACGACCCTAAGGGATGGAAGCCATACAGTATCTCATCAATTCACAACTGATGATGTAAAAGCTGTGGTTTCCGCTTTAGATAATGCAGGTATAGATATGATTGAGCTGGGTCATGGGGATGGATTGACGGGTTCTACGATTAATTATGGTTTTGGTAAATGTGATGATTATTCACTTATAAAGGCTGCGGCGTCTGTAATAAAAAATGCAAAACTTACAGTTTTATTATTACCAGGCATTGGTACAGTTGAATCACTGGAAAAGGCCAAGGAATGCGGTGCAACTGCAGTTAGAGTTGCTACCCATGTAACAGAAGCGGATATAGCTGAACAACATATAGGTGCAGCTAAGGATATGGGTCTGTTTACCGTAGGCTTTTTAATGATGGCACATATGGCAAGTGTAGATAGGGTTGTGGAGGAAGCATTAAAAATGGAATCTTATGGTGCAGACGTTGTTTATCTTACGGATTCCGGCGGTGCAATGCTTCCAAAGGATGTTTCGGAGAAAATTTCAGCTATGAGGAATAATTTAAAAGTAGCAATAGGGCATCATTCTCATAATAATCTTGGAGTGTCAATTTCTAATAGTTTAGCAGCTATAGAGTCCGGAGCGACTTATATAGACGGGTCTTTATCGGGATTAGGTGCAGGATCAGGTAACACAGCAACAGAAACTTTGGTTGCCGTATTAAATAAAATGAATATTAAACACAATGCAGATCTATACAAAACTATGGATGCAAGTACAAAGGCATTGATTCCTATTTTAAAGGCAAAAGGCATAGACACTCATCTTAATCTGGATGCTATGATGATAGGATATGCAGGGGTCTACTCTAGCTTTTTACTCCACGCAAAAAAAGCGGCAGAAAGATTTAATGTAGATGTAAGGGATATATTGATGGAATTAGGAAGGCGTAAAGCAGTAGGCGGGCAAGAGGATTGGATTATTGAAGTCGCCTATGAAATGAGCAAGAAAAATAATTAATAAGGAGTGTTTTTAATGTATTTGAATCGAATCAGAAAGGCTCAGGAGGAGATAAGGAATGCCGGGTATGACCTAATGCTTATTTGTGATAGAGAAAATTTAATCTATTATACAGGCATACCGGAGATTGAATGCGGGGGCTTAGTCATCCCGGATAAAGGTGAGCCCGCATTAATTACCCTATGGCTTGATATTCCCCATATAAAGCATTTAATTAATTATGAAGTAATAGGTTATGTATATGCCAGAGATACCATGGCTTCGGCTGTGTCTAAGCATATAAATAAACTTGGCTACAAAAGCCCTAAAATTGTTTTTTCAAAGTACTTTGTTGAAGTCGGAGTATACGAAACGTTAATTCGCAATATACCAGGCATGGAGGTTATTAACGGTTCAGAGCTTTGCTATAGAATAAGATCGGTAAAGGATGAAACAGAGCTAGATAATCTTAGAAAAGCAGGTCAAATGGTATCTACGGGAATGGCTGCTGCTATAGAAGCAATAGAACCCGGAATGTCTGAAACAGAAGTCTTGGGACATGCTGAATTAGCAATGCGAAAGGCAGGTTCTGAAGGCTCCCCCTTTAGGATGCAGATATTGACAAAGGACAGGCAGTTAATGATTCATCCCTATGCTACAGGCAGCATCATAGAAAACAATCAGGCTATAGTAATCCATCTAGGAGCTACCCATAGAGGCTACGTTTCTAAAATGTGCAGGACAATTGCTCTGGGCGAAGTTCCTCAGGAAACAAGAGATATATATAGAATAATGGTTGAAGCACAGCAGGCTGCTGTTAAGGCTTCTATACCGGGAACACCCGTGAAACATGTTTATAATGCTGCATATGAAATAGTAAAAAATAATGGATATGGTGAAAAGTTTGTTGATGATATTGGATACGGAATTGGCATAAGGCAGTCAGAATTTTATCCTATTATCGGAGTAAACAGAAGCTTTGTATTAGAAGAAAACATGGTAATAGATATGATGTTTCCTACAATTTATGACCAGAAATTTGGAGGACCAAGGATTACTGATGCTTTAATCGTAAAAAACAATCCTGAGTTGCTAACTAAGTATCAATACGAAATGGTACAAAAATAATAATACTTTGATTTAGATAGGAGGTAGTATTGTGAGAATAGTATCCTTACTAGCCAAGGTAGATCTGGATACGTGCATAGGGTGTAAAATCTGTGAAAAGGTTTGTCCGACTTTGTCCATACATGTTACGGATAAAAAGGCCGTAGTTGATGAACCAAATTGTACAGGCTGCGGGGGTTGTGAACAACGCTGTCCTACCAGGAGTATAACCTTAATTAAAAGAAATGATCCCTACACTATAGAATTTAAGATCGATGAAAAAATGCGAGAAGCCGTTATTGAGCTATGCAAGAAGGCGAGATTTCATCCGGAGCAGATAATATGCTATTGTACAGAAACAAGAGCAGAAGAAGTTGCGGCGGCAGTATTAGCAGGAAATGATACGCCGGAGAAAATATCCTTGGCTACAGGAATAAGAACCGGGTGCAAAATAGAATGTATACAGCCAATACTAAGAATATTGCATGCTGCCGGTAAAGAACCTGAAAGGCCTGACGGGTATCAATGGTATGGTATGACATCTACAGTCTGGGATATATCGGAGGAAGTAAAATCTAAGTATTCAAAAAGCGGATTCAACTTTGAAAGTGATATAGAGGTTTTTGAAAAGGTAATTAATGCAAAAAAGTAAGGGAGGAGAGAACATGAGAAAACCAATTACCCCGGCACCGCCAAGAGTATCACAATACGGGGTTGCCCCAGAGCTTGTTACAAAAAGAATGTCGGAGTTACCCGGGATTACTTCTATTATGTTAAAGGAATTATTTCCTGATACTCCGGATGTAATCTACCCTGAGGATGATGGGTTAAAAAACGTAAGAGAAGCTGCGGTTAAATCTTTAAGCTGTATCGATATGAGTATGATTAAGCCTGAGAATTCTGTTAATATTTGTGCTTCCCATCACGGTTTTACTTTGCTCGGGGGCAAAGCCTATGCAGAACTGATAAAAACTGTAAAGGATGTAATAACAGAAAGAACCGGTTGCGAAAACATAAGGCTAAGAGCCGGTGTGGGTATGAGGCTTAGGGAGACAGAGGAATACATTAAATCCCATAAGCTTGATGAATATTTTGGCAAGGGAAAAACCAAAGGAGTTACCCCTATAGATGAGGGTTTACCCATTGAAACTGAGATAGGCACCTTATATGGATTAAAAGCAGTATATGATGCTGATTTTATAGTGCATTGCCATAATTCAGATGTTAGAGAGGTTCATTTTCACAGACAAGTGGATCGTGCCGTAAAACCTTTTGCAATGTCATATGCAAGGGCGGAAACTCGTTCTACTTACCATCAAAATCTTGGACCAAGGGCAGCTAATTTTACTGCAAGAGCAATTTTTAATTCAGAATTTGTGCAGAAAAAGTTTGCCTTTGCTACTTTTTTAAGCATGTCACCGGCGGGTGTTGTAGATGTTGAATCTGACAATGATCTATATAGATTAAATGATAAATTGACCCTTGATGGTTTTAAATATTACGGTAAACTGATAACTCTTTTTGGAGAATTAGGAGATTGTATTGTGGGACTTGATTTTCCGTGCCCCGTTCCCTACGTATTCGCATCCGGTGTAATCTATGCTAATTTTATCAGTGCTAACGTAGATATGTTTGACTTGACAACCATTCCTTCCTATACATGGTATACAGAATCCTTCTATGGTAAAGATGGAAAGCCGTTAATTCCGGAAATACCATCTGTTAATCCGAGGATAAAGATGGTTATCCATAATTATGCTTGGGGCGGATATCCCAGCGCTTTCTTTAGCAGGGAAACTCCTACTATTGTAGTAGGAAGAGAACAAGCAGATATGATGAGCAGATGCCCTATGAATGCAAATTATATGGAGTATGCTACTATAGCAGATAGCCTTGACACTGCAATGGAGTTTGCTTATAAAGTAACAGGCACAGATAGAGTAGTGATATTTGATGGTGCTGCGGGAGGGTTGAATGTAAGCAAGAGTATGGCAGATGAAATGATGGCAAAGGCACCGCTAACATCAGAGAAAGTAGAGAAGGAACTTATGCCACTATGGCTTAAGCAAAGGGGTATTAGCATTAAATAATTTATAGGGGACGGATCGTTCCGTCCCCAAAGAATACTTTTTACTGGTTATAAACTTAATTCTTAAGGGAGTGTAATAAGATGCCAAATAGCTTTGATATAAGGGATGAAATCTTCCGAACAGTTAGTGATAAACTTTATGAAGCTAAATTGATAGCTGAAGGTAATGGTATTATTTCTGGTACGGAATTTGCGATGAATAGGTTAAACACACTGAATATTGAAGTATTATATATAGCTAAAGAGGGAACGAAGATTAGAAAAGGGGAAATGATAGCCAAAATAAGATCTACCCCTAAATTGCTTACAGTAGCAGAGAATTTCTTAATCGGTAAATTTGCTAAAACTTCTGGTATTGCAACTGCTGCTTACAAGGCATCTGAATTGTCAAACAAAAAAATTAAAATAGTATGCGGCTCGCTGAAGAAAGCGCAGGAAGAAAGCATGGCATCCTTTAGAAAAGCTATTGAAACCGGTGGAATAAGCAGCAGGATTTGTGATTCTCCTTTTATATATCTGGATAAAAACTATATTAAAATTTTTGGAGGAATTCCCCAAACTTTAAAAGCTGTAAAGAATTTAAAGGAATATAAAAAGGTTATTCAGATTCATAATACGATAGATGATATCGAAGAAGAAGTAAGGCAAGCTGTATCATATGATGCCGATATATTAATGATTGATACCGGAAAGGATGTGGATATAGACAAATGCTTTTCAACTTTAAAAAAGATGAATGCAGCAGATAAAACAGTGGCCTTTTCCGGCAATGTGAAGCTAGATAGAATTAAGTTTTATATTGATAAAAGTGTAGATATACTATGTATAGGTAAGGAAATAATCGATGCTAAATTATTAGATTTGAAGTTTGATATTCTTTTGTAGGAGGAAGAACATGGAACTTAATTTGTTAGAAAAAACAGAATTATGGGTAGAAAATGTTGAGCTTAAGAATGTTAATCTTACAGAATTATCAAATAGATTAGCAGACGTTTTAAATATAGATAGAGAAAAAGTTTTAGTTGTTGATGTAAGGGAAACCCATATTACTTTTGATATATTGGAAAAACACATTGATGCAGAAAAGTTTTTTGGGAAAAAGGATGAGATATTTAAAGAATTATCCAAGATAGAGGGATTTAAGCTAACAGAGGCATCAGATATACATTCTGATGGAATATTAGGAATGGTAAATCTAGATGGCAAAGAAGCTGTTAAAGTGATAGAAAGAATGGAGCAAATGAATAAGGATATACGCTTAAACATAAGCAGGCGTGCAATAGTGTTTTCCACAGGCTTTGAAGTAAAAAAAGGATATATAGAGGATACTAATACAGCCTATATAGGAAAAAGGCTGAAAGAAGAATCCTATAAAATTACAATAGGTGAAACGCTGGATGATGATGAGAAGATTATAGCCGGTAAGCTGCAACAGGCAATATCTGAAGGTTATGGTTTAGTAATAACTACCGGCGGGGTAGGGGCTGAAGATAAAGACAAAACTGTAGAAGCAGTGCTTTCCATAGATCCGAAAGCTAGTACACCTTATATTGTTAAATTCACTAAAGGTCAAGGCAGGCATATAAAGGATGGGGTTAGAATCGCAGTGGGAGAAAGCGGACAAACTCTTATTGTAGCTTTACCCGGACCTAACGATGAGGTCATGATAGGTATTGAGGAATTGATTAAATCAATTAATAAAGGTTTAACAAAAGAGGAAACAGCAATTCTAATATCTGATGCACTTTCAAAGAAATTATTACAAAAGAATAAATGCTTTCATCATTGATAATGAGACGGTTATAAAAGTATTTCAGACGATGAAATAGTAAAGGTTGGAGTAGTTTAACTATTGTAGTGTCTTTAACCATTTTCTTTATCTATATGCCTTAGCATCGGGTGCTAGGATTAATATAAGAATTTTTGCAGGTGAATGAGAATGAATAGAATTGAATTAAAAAAGGATTTGCTATCAGAAATGATAAAAATCTATTGCATTGCTAAACATAAAAAAGGGCTGTCCTTATGTGAGGATTGTAAAGAGCTTCAAGCCTATGCTGTTAAGAGAGCAGAGTTATGTAGACATAAGAATGAAAAAATAACCTGCAGGAAATGCCCTGCGCAATGTTATTCAAAAGAAATGAAGCAGAGAATTATAGAGGTTATGAGATTTTCAGGAATTAGGATTTTTTTCCGTAGACCTATAGATGTAATAAAATATATGATATAAATTTTAAAGTCATATATGCTAATCGATAATTTCAAAGACTTTTTCGCTAAATTTTAAATAAATTTAACCCTCCTGATAAAGAAATACGGGAGGGTTAAACTTTTTGTTTTAGGGGGACTTTATATTATTTTATTTTCCTATCATAATATTAATTATTTCAACATCTGTTCCTTCCATGCCTTTATTTCCAAGTCTACCAATACTTTCTACGGTTCCTTCAACACCGTCCTTAACCAAACCTTCTCCATCTTTGAATACCATATTCTTCATACTTAGCTTATGACCAAGAATTGCAGCATCTACGGATGAAGCAATTTTTGCAGCGCATGAAGGCTTGGCACCGTCACAAACAATTCCGCTTATATTAGCTATTGTATTTATTATTGTGCGAGAAATAGCATCATAATCTCCACCGTGAAGATAGGTTATAGCAGCTGCGCTACCTGTTGCCGCACTCACTGCTCCACAATAGGCTGAAAGTGCTCCGATTAAGGATTTTTGGTGAATAGACACAAGATTGCTTATTAAAAGTGCTCTTATTAGTTTTTCTTCACTAACTTTTAATTCTCTAGCATATTCTATTACCGGCACTGATACGGTTATGCCCTGATTGCCGCTTCCCGAATTAATTACTACGGGAAGAGAGCAACCACTCATCCGCGCATCGCTGCCAGCAGCAGCTTTTGCTTTAGCTCTAGTTTTTATATCGTCACCGTAAGTTTCTATTAAGGTTTTTCCTACAGATACGCCATAATCACTTTTCAGACCTTCTTCGGCTATAGCCTCGTTTCTATCAATTTGGTTTTTTATTAATGATCTAAGTCCATAAGCATCCAGGTCAACTGTATTAGCAAACTCCAGTATATCTCTTATATTTAATAGGTGGGTATTTTTAATAGGGTGTTCTTTTTCTTTTACCGAATTGTCTTTTTTTGATATGACTTCTCCATTTTTAATTATTTTAATAATGTTTGTATGCTCATCTGCTATAGTGACTTCTGCAAATTCATTACCGGAATAAACTTTTGCTACTATATAGAGGTTTTCAACACCTTCTAAATGGTTAACGGTGCAAAAATTATTAGCAATTAACTTTTTGATTCTAATAAGGTCATCCTTTGTTACAGTTTCCAATACTTGCAATTTTTTATCTGAATCTCCTCCAACTATACCGGCAACAGCAGCTGCCTCGATTCCTATCATGCCGCCAGTATTTGGAACTACAACGCCTTTTACGTTTTTAATAATGTTTCCACTGCAATTAATTTCTACTCTTTCTACTTCTTTATCCAAAACAGATTTAGCCTTAGCTGCAGCATAAGCTATTGCTATAGGCTCAGTGCAGCCTAATGCTTCCACGAGCTCTTCTTTTAGGATTAAAGTGTAGTTTTCGTTTATTTCTTTTGAAAGCATAGTAAATAATCCTCCTTTTGTTTAAATACAATGCACATTTATTTGTGAATTTACATTTGTAGATTTGTAAATACCAAATATAATAAGGAACATGAAATGTTATAAAAACTCCTTAACAATATTGAATTAATAAAAAACCTTTAAAATTCTATATCTTGATTAGTATGTTATTGCAATTTTTATGCCAAATTAATATGGCGTGAAAGAAATGTAAATAGAAGCAGGGCTTTCCTTAAAAAAGGGAAAAGCAAAACATAGTTTAAAAAAAACAAATTATACTAGTAGAAAGTTTTAAAATTAGGAAATAATTTTACTCATATTTTAACAAAATAAAAAATAAAGATAAATTGTTTTTCATAAATGAAAAGTTATTTGCAAATATGAAAAACAATAGCTATAAGATTACCAATGGAGAATCATAATTTACCAGTAATAAAATTAGAAAGCTTAATATTGCTTGCATACAAAATATATTAATTTTTAATAAAAGAAATTGTGTTATTATTTTTTTTCATTTATGAAAATTACTTTACCAGTAGTAATAAAAATGAAATGAATATACTGGAAAGCTATGGAAGAGGTGGATATTTACTCTTGGTAAGTATCGCTTTACTCATTTTAATCGATAAACTTTTAACAATTAATTTAAATTAACTTGGTATGGAATTTGCGTATATAAAACGGCAGAGGGGAGTGATATGTAAAAGTTATCATAAAATAAAAAGATATAATGAAAGGATTGTGATTTATTATGAAACCTATTAACAGAATTGAGGCACTATTGGCAGGCAAAAAACTAGATAGCCCTGCAATTAATTTGTGGAAGCATTTTCCACCATACGATGAGGATCCAAAAGAGTTAATTAAAAAGACTATTCAATTTCAAGAAAGGTTCAACTGGGATTTTGTTAAAGTAACTTATCAGGGACTTTTCTCCATACAAGATTGGGGCTCAAAGATAAAATGGCCTGAAAGAGATTCAAAGTGGCCAGATACCTGCTCCAATGTAGGAGTTGTGACAGAACCATCAATAAAAAATGTTGAAGATTGGGGCAAGCTTGAAGTCAAATCTATGAATGAAGGCTCTTGGGCTGATACAATTGCGGCAGCTAAGGGCGTTGTAGATCATTTTAAAGGCGAAGCACCTGTAGTAGTTACTATATTTAATCCTCTTACAACTGCTGCCAAGATGAGCGGTACCAGTATGGTAGAGCATATGAGGCAGGACCCGGTAACATTCAAAAAAGGTCTTGATGTCATATCAGATACTACACAATTATTTATTGAAGAATTAGTAAAAATGGGTGCCGACGGTATCTTCTTAGCCAGTCAACTTTGTAGTCACGATAAAATGACTGTAGAAGAATATGAAATCTATGGTCGCCCTTATGACCTAAGAATGCTTGATCTTGCAAAAGAGAAGATGTGGTTCAATATTATTCATATGCATGCAACTGAACCTATGTTCGAAATGCTCAGTGAGTATCCTGTTCAGGCTCTTAATTGGCATGACCGACTGGTTAAAGATTATCCTCTTAGCAAAGGAAGAGAGATTTGCAAGGATAAGATTCTTATCGGCGGTGTGGATGAGTTTAAAGTTTTGGCTGATGGTAGCGATGAAGAGTTGAAAGCTCATTTGAAAGATGCTATTGATCAGGTAGAAGATGGAAGAATGATTTTAGGCCCCGGTTGTTGTGTACCCCTTTATGTTAATGAAGACCGTTTAGAATTAGCAAAAAAATTATTAGCAACTATAAAGTAAGATATGCAAGTATCCTTAGTATTCTTAAGGAGACGGGAGGTTAATCATGCAATATAAAACTGTTGTTTGCGATGTTTTGGTTGTAGGCGCAGGCGGCGCCGGTATTATGGGTGCAATTGCTGCGGCTCGAGAAGGTGCATCTGTGGCTATTGCCGTTAAAGGCAGGTTAGGGAAAAGCGGAAATTATATGATGCTTGGAGGAAGTTTCGGCGTAGACGGCCCCAGCGCAAAAGAATATTGCAACGAGCCTGAGGCAAATCCGGAGTATACAAAGGAATCCTTATTTGAAAAGCTTGTATCCAGCGCCTTTTATTTAGGGAATCAAAAGTTGCAGAAACATTTTGTCGAAGAGGCACCTAAAGCATTGCAAGAATTTTTTAAATGGGTGGAAGAGAGCGGACAGAAGTTCCTCTTTTATCCAAATGCATGTCGTTGGCGTACTAGTGGAGTTGCCTTTGGTAATGCACTAAAAAAAGGATTAGAAAATAATTCGAAGGAAAATCAAATAGATACCTACGAAGATACTATGATTGCAGAACTACTAACCCATAATGGTAAGGTTTGCGGTGCATTGGGTGTGAATGTTTATACCGGAGAAACAATTATATTTAAAGCAAAATCAGTCATTTTAGCGACTGGAGGTTATCAACCACATTCACTGAAAAACAACTTCACTGATATGACAGGAGACGGTATTGCAATGGCCCTGAGGGCGGGAGCAGAAGCTATAGATATGGAGTTTTTGTTATATATACCGACATTGATTGAACCTTCTTATGCGAAAGGCTCCATTCTTCCTTTCCAGATGACTATGCCTAATTTATTCCCATTAAGACAAAAAGCCACAGATTTAGATGGAGAAGAACTTGTATATCCTGCGGATAAAAGATTCAAGACTACAGCTTCCAGCAGCAAGGTAAAAAAACTATTATTCCATTATTTCTATGGGATAGGCATATATAAAAAATGGGATAAATATGGGAACCAATTTTATCTGGATTATTCTGATTATACAGATGATGAAATCAGAGGTGCGTTTAGGGCTATAGCAGATAATATGAAGCATTGGCATGGGAAAAATAAATATCATCATATAGATCTGGTTGACCTTGGGGAAAGAATTATTAAAAATGAAAAACGCCTTCTTGTAGGTATGGGTAATGAATATAGCATGGGTGGCATTGCTGTTAATGAAAAGTTTGCTACAAAGCTACCTGGATTGTTTGCTGCAGGTGAAGTTACCGGTGGATTATTTGGCGCTTTTCGCAGTGCCGATGGTCTTACAGAAATGCTTGCTCATGGTTTAACAGCGGGGCAGTCTGCTGCAGAATATGTAAAATCAGCCGTATATGTTGAAGATGAGCGCTTGGAAAAAAAGATAGAGGAATTAGTAGCTCCTTTAAGCAGGAGTGAAGGCTTAAGTCCTATAGAGGCTATAAATAAGCTTGAGAGAATTTGTGATTTAGGGTTTAACTTTATCCGCGATGAGAAGCGTCTCCATGAGGCTTATGAAGAAATCTTAGAGTTAAAGAAATCCTTGAATTTGATGGCAGCTCCCGGGGGTAATGTTTATAATCTTGAATGGATGAATTCTATTATCTTTAAAAACCTAGTCCTTTGTGCAGAGATAGGTATATATTCGGCACTGAACCGTAAAGAAAGCAGGGGCTGTCATGTTCGCAGTGATTATCCGGAGGTTAATAACAGGGATTATTTATTCAGCTATTCCGCTTCAATAGAGAACGGTGAGATAGTTTATAAGAAAGTATACCCTGAACCAATTTATTCAGAGCTTGATAGGAATATACACCCGAATATTGCGGAATGCATATCGAAAACCATTCTGGAGGTTATATGATGAGAGTTGAGATTGTAAGAAGTAATGGTACGGGAGTTTATGAAGTACCGCTTTTATCTGAAACAATGACAGTTATGGATGTTTTAGACTATATTTATCACAATTTGGATCACACATTGGCATATTATAGGCATAGCTCTTGTAATCAAGCCATTTGTGGCAGATGTCTTGTCGTGATGAATGGAGTGCCGGTTTTAGCCTGCGCTAAGCAAGTAGGGGATAAAACGGATGTAATTAAGCTTTCTCCGGCGCCGGGAAAAGTCGTGCGTGATTTAGTAGTTACGAAATAAAACAATAGAATCATTGCTATATAGAATTTAGCTTAATAATAGCTTCACAATTATTACGAAAGACAAGTAAACCATGATATTTGTAAAATAATAAAAATTAAAAGGGTTGCAAATATTAGCTTCGATAAATAGTTGCCCCTCTTAGTAATAAAAAATCAATATTTATGGTAAATAGGACGATTTACAAGCTTAAATCTTTAAATTTAAAACTATTAAAAATTTATAAAGAGGAAGGAAGTTTATTGATGAAAAAAAGAATATATGCATTTTGTTTGGTCCTGGTTATTATTAGCACAACATTTATCGGTTGCAGCAAACCGGCCGAAACTCCTGAGACCCCCGGAACTTCCGGTGAAAACGAAATCTCTCAAGGCCTTACAGAACCGGTTAACCTAGAGATGGCAACTATGAAAATGGGTAGCGCTTGGTACAGCTATGGTGCTGTAATGAGTGAGGTACTGTTGAAAAGTCTTCCAAAAGGTTCAAAAGTTAATATAATACCTGAATCCGGAGCAGCAGCTAACCCTATTTTAGTTGCCCAAGGTGACTTCCCAATAGCTATGGGCTTTAACCAAACTTGTAATTGGGCTTATAACGGGCAGTTTGTATATGATAAACCTTTAGAAAATCTTAGAGGCTTAGTAGGATACCTTGACACCTATTATTATGCGGCAGTAGTTAGCAAAAAGTTTGGTGTTACAGATCTTGCAGAAGTAAAAGAAAAGAAAATTCCGATCCGTGTATCTACAGTTCCAATCGGTGGCAGCGGTGAAGTTGTTACAAGACTTATCTTTGAATACTATGGATTCACTTATGATGATATTATCTCCTGGGGAGGCAAAGTAGAGCATAATGATTTCAATACTATTGTAGACATGTTTAAGGATGGTCAGACAGATTTCTTCCTGCAAAATATTACTCAAGGTCACGCAGCTGTAACAGAATTGGCACTAAGCACAGATGTAATCTTCTTAGAATTCCCGGAGGAAATGATAGATTCTTATGTTGAAAAGTATGGATTTAGCAAAGAGATATTGCCTGCTAACTCCTTTAAAGGACAAACTGAGGATATACTAAGCATGGGATTAACTACTAATATATTTACAAATACTGATATGTCAGACGAATTAGCTTATGCAGTAACAAAGGCACTAGTCGAAAATGCGACTACTCTTAACGCCGGACATGTAGCATTAGAAAGATTTAAACCTGAAACCGCATCAGCACCGGAAGGTGTAGGATTGCCATTACATCCGGGAGCTGAAGCATATTATAAGGAAGTTGGTTTATTAAAATGATTATAGAAAAGTATAAGACTCGGTTTTTTAATTTTGCAAGCATTTGGGCCATAGCATGGACCTTATTTCAAATATGGATCGTAATCCGCGGGCCTTATACATCTATGATATTGCGCCCCATACACCTGTTCTTCGGCATGGGTTTAGTATTTTTGACTAAACCCATGCTTAAACGGAATGCGGTACCTAAGGGACAAAAGTATACGCCAAAATGGTATGAATATATATTTGTTGTAATAGTGGTACTAAGTGCTGTATACTTTTGCATTAATGGGGATAGGTTTATGACACGTATGCAATACGTAGATAAATTATTCATTATGGATTATGTTGTAGGCACAATAGTAATTTTATTGCTTCTAGAATGTTCAAGAAGAGCGGTAGACATGGCTTTTACCATTATAGTGGGCGTATTCATTGCCTATGCACTTTGGGGAGGCTTTTTGCCGGGAATACTTGGGCACTCAGGTCAAAGCTATGGTAGATTTTTAGAAGGACAAACTTTTACTACAGCCGGAATTCTTTCTTCACCCATAAGTATATCTGTTGCAATGGTTTTTTACTTTTTGTTATTTGGTGCTTTTTTATCTGCTACCCCCGCAGGGAAACTGTTTATCAATATATCTAATGCCCTTACTAATAAGTCAATGGGTGGAGCAGGTAAAGCAAGCGTAGTAGCAGCAGCGTTATTTGGTATGATAAGCGGTAGTGCACCGGCCAATGTTGCTTCTATCGGAACTATTATCTATCCTTCAATGAAAGAAGAAAAATTTGACCCAATGTTTTCAGGTAGTATTCTTTCTATAGAAGGTACGGCGGGGCAGCTGATTCCACCTGTTATGGGTGCTGCAGCCTTTATAATGGTGGATATGACAGGATTTAGCTACGCAGAGATTATGAAAGCGGCTATCATCCCATCCATTGTCTTTCTTTCGGGATTGTTCTTTTTGATTCATATGTATGCAATGAAACATAATCTGCGGCCCCGAAACAGAGACGCCGCCGAAATGAAAAAGGAGATTTTTAAGCATTTGCATCTTTTGATTGGAGTTATTGTTTTGGTTATTTTAATAATCTCCGGTCTTTCAATGATGAGGGCTGCAACTATTGCCAGCTTGTGTTTGTACTTGATATGCTTAATAAGAAAAGATACCAGGTTATCTATATTCAGGGTATTTGAAACCTTTGAAACTACGGCAAGACAAGCAGTTACTGTGGCAATACCTTGTGCCTTAGCAGGTGTTATTATTGGCGTTATTGTAAATACTGGTTTAGGTCTTAGATTTAGTAGCATTATTAATGCTATTGCACAAAACAACTTATTCCTGGCACTTTTTGCAACTATGTTGATGGCTTTAGTTTTAGGGATGGGTATGCCCACCAGTGCCGCTTATATTATGGCAGCCACTTTGCTTTGCCCAACAATAGTAAAATTGGGAGTACCTCTATTGGTTGCACATTTTTTTGTGTTTTACTTTGCTAATTTATCTGCTATTACGCCTCCGGTTGCGTTAGCATCCTATGCTGCAGGAGGTATTGTAGAGGTAGATCTATGGAAATTGGGTTTAGAGGCATTTAAGTATAGTGCTGTTATCTTTACAGTGCCATATATTTTTGCTTATAATAATGCTTTGCTTGCTATAGGACCTGTGGGAGAAATAATTTTTGTAGCAGTAGTAGCGCTGATAAGCGTTTATTCAATTAGTGCAGCTATTTTAGGATATGGGTTATACCATATATCAAAGGCTGAAAGAGTTCTTTTAATATTAATATCATTAGCGCTGATAATACCTGAAAAAATCAGCACTATTTCTGGAATAATCATATTTGCTTTACTAATGTTTAAGCAATATGCTCAAAAGAAGAAAAGTTATCAATTAAACGAGAATAATACAAAGGTATTTAAATAATTAAATTAAAAAGAAGTAAACTAGTTTTTAGTTTACTTCTTTTAATCGTTAAGCTAATATTTTTAAAGTTAAAACCTGCCCGAATGTTGAAAGCGAGGTTAGAGATATGCTAATCACTTATAGAAGTGGGAGACTTTTTTCCGCGTTATAAATAATCATTAAGTTTTCTATATAAAGTCGTTACGCTTATATTAAGCCTTTCCGCTATTTTTTTCTTTCCTTCCGTTGTATCTCCGTACTTATTCAGTAGACTTTTAATTATACTCTTTTCATAATTTCTAACCATTTCCTCAAGAGGTTTAATATTCTGCAAGTCTTCTATTCTATAGTCAATAGACGCTGTTTCTTCCTCTATTTTCTTGAGAAAATACTTTGGTAAATCATCAGGGTAAATACCACTCTCTGTGGAAAAATTAATTGCGTATTCCAGTACATTTTCTAATTCTCTTACATTACCAGGCCAGGTATGTTTGAGAAATATTTTCTCTACATCCTTGGAGATAAATTTAGGAGGCTTACCCATTTTGCGGCTTATTTTTTGAATTATATACTCGGCGCATAAAAGCACATCTTCATCCCTATCCTTTAAGGGGGGAATATATAAAGGTAAAATATTCAGTCTGTAATAGAGGTCTTCCCTGAATTTACCTTCCTTTACCATTTCCTCGAGGTTCTTATGGGTAGCGGAAATAATCCTTACATTTATAGGGATGGAAGACATTCCACCAATTTTATCAATCTTCTTTTCTTGCAA
Source organism: uncultured Clostridiaceae bacterium (assembly GCA_964408955.1). Classification (GTDB taxonomy): domain Bacteria; phylum Bacillota; class Clostridia; order Lutisporales; family Lutisporaceae; genus JAAYKT01. Next base: position 135,144 of record CAYPBK010000002.1, on the reverse strand, counting down.
TACTCTGGTTAATTTACCTTGCAGATGCAAAGGCAAATCTGCGATCTCATCTAAGAATAATGTACCATTATTGGCTTGTTCAAATTTTCCAATTTTACCTTTTGCGCTGGCTCCTGTAAAAGAACCTTTTTCGTATCCAAATAGCTCCGATTCAATAAGATTATCAGGTAGGCTTGCACAGTTAATGGCAACAAAAGGGCCTTCTGACCTAGAACTTGCATTGTGTATGGATCTGGCGAACAGTTCTTTACCGGTACCACTTGCTCCGCTTAAAAAAATAGTGGACGTCGACTTCGCTGCAATTTTTGCTTTTTCAATTATTGAAAGCATAACCTGGCTATGACCTATTATTTTATCAAAAGTGATTTCACTGTTATCGTTATGGGACATAGCTATATCGATAATTTCCTCTAATGCGTCAAATTCCACAAGTATGGAAACATACTTTTTATTAAGTTTAATATAACTTACTTTATAAAGAACCTTTAATGTTTTATCGCTAAGAACCCAATTGCCTAACAATTTTTTGTTATTAGTATCTCTTGCTTTAAAATCCTTAATTAAGCTATTGATTTTTTTGTTACTTATTTTTTTCGTAGAAAGGTTTATATTGAGAATCTGTGTAGCTTTTGAGTTAATATTTATAATCTTTTGTTCGTTATCCAGTATGATTATACCTTTGTTAATGGAGTTAATAATTTCATTAATCTCAGCAACACCAACATTAAGTCTGTTTAGCATCTTGATACCAAGTATTTCTTTTTCAATACTTTCAGCAAAATGTTTTAGCATTTCCATATATTCGTCTTTCTTTTCCAGCATTTGCTTATCCTGGCTGCTATCAAAAGTCGCGAAGCTGGCCACTCCTGATATTTCGTCTTCTACGGTAATAGGATATATCAAACTTTTTCTTTCCTTGCAAACCTCAGTATAACTGCATGTATCACATATTGGATTAACTTTATCGTAAATATTTATTTCCGGTATACCTGTTTTTAGCACCTTTGAAAACAGAGAATCACCGGGGCTGTTTTCATTTATTCGATCATAAAAGTCTCCGGTGCCTGCAATCCTTAAAAGATTGCTATCGACGACGGTTATTTCTACATTAAGAGCAGCTGAAAGTGATTCAGCTAATGATTGTATTTTATCTTCTATTAATTTTAAATACGGCATATTATCCCTTCTATACATTTTAAAATGATAGCCTAACTTTAAGTCAGGCTATCGATGTAAATTTTTATTGTTTTAAGATCCAATTTTTTATTTGTTTGCAAGACGGTGGGCATGTCGGTTAACTGTTAAGTTAATCCCATATGCAATACCTTCTGCAATATCAAAAAAGCTCTCTGGTAAAGTATTATCAAGGTAGCTTTCAATAGCATTTCTTAATTGCTTATCAAAAAAGTCCATAAATATTTCAATAGCCTTTTCGTTTACCCCGCCTTTAGTAGCGTGGTTCTTTGTTGAGACTTCTAGCTCTTCTCTTGAAGCAAGCTGGATAGTTAGATTCCAAACTTCAAAATTAGCAGCATGGAAGTTCTTAGCTAATTCTTTCTCACAACCGGTGCTTAATATATATTTATATATACCTTCAAACCAGGCTACAGAAAGTTTTTCAATGAATCCTTGAATTTCTTCGGGAACATCAAAAAGGGAACAAGGGTAAAGTCCGTCCCCATCCAGACCTACATATTTACGAAAAGCAGCTCTTATGGCGCTGCCTGCCTGGGATGTTGAAACATCGTAGCCTAGTTTTGCCATAACATCCGAAATAGCATAGCATAATTCATAGCAAGTATGGGCAGTATTTTTTGCGCTAAGCCCTACTAGAGACATATGGTGAGAGACTAAAAAGGTTCTGCCGAACATATTGGAAAAATCTATGGCTCTTTGTTTTCTATCATCCGGGAAAGGATGGTTTTCTACAAAACTAAGGAAACTGCCTCCGCACTCTTGCAAGGGTATTCCCTTGTAGGGTGAAGCCATGCTTGGAAGGAACTTAACGCAATTAATATCATTTCCCAATAAATCATAATAAAGCTTTGGGTCCGGTGAAGGGCCAAAAGTGTATATATCCGGTAAAGATATTCCTTTTTCTCTTGCTTCATTAAAATATGGCAAAAGGATAGTGTTTATAACAATAGGAATTTGTTTTGGCGGCGGGCACACTATTACTATGTCAGGTGTTGTTTCCCTTAAGACTTCTGCAGTGTTGTCAACGGAAACAACAAAAGGAAGTCTTGCCTGTAACTCTTCAAGATTACGTTCAGTAGCCTTAATACCGAATACGTTTGTTTTTACTTTATCTCCTAAAAGCATTTTATAACCGGGTAAAAGGTGGTTTCCACCGATATACCCCATACCAATAACTACAACATTATAGTCTGAAGAAATAGTCATTAAAATCCTCCTCTTTTTATCGGGAAGGAAATACTAGCTTCGATAATAGTATTGTACCATTTTTCTTTAAAAATAACAATAATCTATAGAGAATATTGGACAATTTTTAAAAAGAGTAAATATTGTTTTACTAGTAATTTAGTTTTCGCATTTTCTATGATAGTATTTATAATAAATAAACGACATATTCAGCATTTCAAGTTTCAGATTTTATATAATTAACAAAATACATTAGTGTCATTTCTTATACCTTCTTAGGGCAAAGTTGTTGTAAAAAATTAGCTTGCCATTTATTGTAGCAAAGTCAACTAGATCATAATCATTGTGAGGGTAAAATAAACCAGACCTAAGACCAATTCGGTCAGTAATGTATGTAAAAAAGTTTTTTTATAAATAAGGACTTCATTTCCTTGTAATTTTGCAGCAGCGGCTCCAAGAAATAAAGAACTGGAACTAAGGCCTCCACCTGATGATGCCCCAATAGATTGCATAGCACACGCAATAGAGGTTCTTAAACCTAGGTTGCAGGCAACAGTTTCTTGTAGCTTGCCAAAAATAACATTAGAATTTGTAGTACTCCCTGTGACAAAGCTTCCTAAAAGTCCTATAAAAGGTGCAAATATAGGATAGAATTTATTGGTAGAAATTATTACTTGTTGTCCGATTTGATTTATCATTCCTGAGTCCGTCATTAGCACAGCAATAGAGCTAAGAAAAAACAGAGTAAAAGTTATTGGTATACATTTATTGATAGTAGACATGGCTATAGTTTTGAGCTTAGCTGCATCAAGGCAATTCTTGCGTCTAAAAATAATTGAGCTTACAATTGAAGAAAAAAGAATAATTGTTAATGGATGCTTTAAGTAATTTATAGTTGCATAATTTATTGCTGGTTGTACAATATTTCCTAACCTTGTAGTATATCCAGGAAAATCGAAAGAAATAATTGTTTGAAGATTTAAAAAATGCATAAGAACCGACATTATTATAACTAAAGTATATGGTATGATTGCTTCAAGAAGGTTTAAATTATTACCGTAGAATTGCATGTCCTTCCTTGGTTTATACTTAAACCAGTAGATTATGTATATGGTGAACAAACCAACTAAAGATGTCAAAAGCCCTATTACAGAGTGCATGGATAATTTAGCTATACCAATTAAGGTGGTTCCCATAATAACAGTTAATATTAGTATATATTTACTATTTTCTTTAATGCATTTAAAGCCGCCAAAAAAGTAGCATATTGTTAAACCAGTAAAAAACATTGGGATAACTCCAAAAAAGCTCATCCACAAAACAGTATCGTGAATATTGGAATCTGTAACCAGATTAATGGCATAAATTGAAGAACCCATTGAGCCAAAGCAAATAGACCAAGAATGTCCTACTAAAACGGCAGCTACTGATTTAACCGGCTCGAATCCCATTTCTATTAGAATAGTCGAAACAATAACGACAGGAACACCAAATCCTGCAATCCCTTGCATTAAGGAAGAAAAGATCCAACTTAAAGCCACGAACTGGAAGAATTGATCAGTTATAATGATTTTAATATTTTTATTTATTATATATAAAGCCCCAGTTAGGCTTACCAAATTATATAACAGAATTGCACCCCAAATGATTAGAACTATAGATAAGGAAAGAGAAATCCCTTTTTTGATGGAAACGAATAGACCAAAGGTATCAAATCCATATACTGAACTAGTAATAAAAATGGTTGTTATTATAGCAATTGCGCCAGATTTTAAAGGAGATAATTTTAATAAAAGCAAGCAAACAAGCAATACAATTATAGGTAATGAAGGAAGAAGCATCATGAATTATAACTCTCTTTCTACTTATAAATAAAACTAATCTTAATATAAATGATAATTGATTTTCCTTTATTATAAAATATTCAACACTATTATTAAATAAACCTTTAACTATAGTTAATTTAAAAAATCAAAAATTGTTGCTGCTATTAAAATAATCAGATATTATATTGTTTAAATTTATTATAGGAAATAGAAAAAAACGCTAAAAAAGCTTGGTTGAATTTTAATTAATAATAAACTTTTAGTTTTATTCATCTAACGTTTCTGTATTATAGTAGTCAACTATTCTTTCTGTTAACTCATCAGTTATTTCAAGCACAGTTTTTATATCATCCGCTTTAGCGTTATTAATATGAATACCGCAAACTGCGGCAACATTTTTATTAAATGCCGCAGATAGCTTGTGGGATACCCTTCTACCTACTTCGTCATCCTTATGACCTAAAACATTAATAACAGATGTAGTTGCGCTAATAGTATTATCATTTTTAAGGCTATTTCTAGGGCAACTCAAAGTAATACACCCTATATGAGGTTTATCTCCCCCCATAATCACCACGCAATAGTCTTCCCCCACCTTTATCAAACGCATAGTAACTTTTATTCCTTTCCTTACCGACATAAACGTTTTCATTGGGTGATTCCTTTCCATCTAGCACTTTTATCACAATCAATGCCAAATTGATCAAGGATTTTCATTATTCCGTGGCTGATAATATCTTCAATGCTCTTAGGTTTATTGTAAAAGGCTGGCATAGGCGGAACAATTTTAACGCCAATCCTGGATAGTTTTAGCATATTTTCGAGGTGTATCGGGCTTAAAGGGCTCTCTCTAGGGCAAAGCACCAGCTTTTTGCTCTCCTTAATCATAACACCGGCAGCTCTTGAAATCAGGTTTTCATCGTAACCGTTGGCAATTGAGCTAAGGGTTTTCATACTACATGGAACAATTATCATTCCGTCAGTTCTAAAAGAACCACTGGCTATATCTGCTCCAAGATTATCGTTATCATAATTAAAAGTAACAAGATTTTTAATATAATCTAATGAATATTCTGTTTCAATGGAAATATTCTCTATTGCCCATTTGCTCATAATAAGATAAGTGCTGATATCTCTTATTTCCTTTAAAGCTTCTAAAAGTTTTACAGAGTATATGGCACCTGTTGCACCTGTTATACCTACAATTATTCTCACCTTTCACCACTACCTTCTCTTTACTGAAAATATTCTTCCAGTTTTATATCATCTTCTTTTGGTATTCTGATCTTTTCAAACTTACCTTTCGGTGCATCTAAAGGCACAGTAGCATCTATGCCCATTTTATCACTTAACCCATTATTTGTTGAAGGATCAAGCTTGTTTCCACACGCGCCGCTAATTATCATAACATCCCTGGAAGCCTGGCATCTTGTTGCTATAGCCCAATTCACCTCAACAGGGTCAAAAATATTTACATCTTTATCAACGACAACAACATGCTTTATTTCTTGGCTGCTACCAAAAGCAGCAAACATTGCGTTTTTAGCTTCCCCTTCATTTCTTTTTTCCATTTGAATTACTAGATGGTATCTTCCTGTACCCCCGGGGGTCAAATGCACCCCTGTAACGGTAGGCACAGCATTTTTAACTAATTGAAGGATTCCTCCTTCGCGTGGAATTCCACCTAATAAGAGATGTTCGTTTGTTGCGGGGACAATAGTTTGATAAATGGGGTTCTTTCTTGTCGTCATACATGTAAGTTCAATAAACTCCCTTTTATCACGAGGGCCGTAGTACTTTGGATATTCGCCAAAAGGACCTTCATATTCACGTATTTTTGGTAAAATTAAGCCCTCTAATACTATTTCTGCATGGGCAGGGACTAAAAGATCCACAGTTTCAGCTTTGACGAGCTCCATGGGCGTGCCGTATAAAGCACTTGCAATGCAGAACTCATCTTGACCAATGGGTGTTAAAGCTTGGGATGACAGCATAGCAATTGGATCCATGCCGATAGCAATTGCTATTTCCAATGGTTCATTTCTTTCCTCCGCTAATTTATAAAGATGCATTAAATGTCTAGGCAGCATAAGTATGCCAAGATGGTTTCTATCCGTAACCTGCAGTCTATGGATTGATACATTTCTTTCTCCGGTTTGTAGATTTTTTGCTATAAGCAAACCAGCGCTTATATATGGTCCACTATCTTTTTCATGATGTATAGGAATTGGAAGGCTGCCAAGATCTACATCCTTTACGATAATTTCCTTTACCGGAGCATCTTTTTTGTCCACCGTTATACATTCCCTTGGATTAGCCTGTGCTTTTTCAAAATGTGAAGCCAGCTCGGAAACCGGTGTATTTAATGCCATAGAAAAAAATTCTCTAGAACCTGTTAATCCGGTAACTACAGGGATGTTGCTTCCTTTCGGGTTATCAAACATTACCGCATATTCCCCACAGGCTTTTTTACCCACAGCGGCTATTTCGTATTCAATTGATACTTCTTTTTTTATATGTTTTAGTTTACCGTGGTTTTCCAAAATACTTAGCCATTCCCTCATTGATTTGTAGTTCATTGATATACCTCCTGTAAAATATATTTTAACCTCATCATATTATATCCAGATAATATCCTATAGATTAAAGTTGCGTTTTTTAACATCCGTGCAGGCTATACCTTCAATAAAAAATTGCACTCGCTACCCGTAGAGTTATTTTAATACCAATTGCTAAGGTAGTCCAATGCCAGTGAAGACATAGTTAATTGAAAGGAAATAAACTATTCCAATTATTTTTAAATAAACATAGTTTATTTAATATGAATATTATCATAGGATATATAAAAAGTAAACTATAAGTAAAATACTATTTACTCTTTTTAAAACTAAAAAACCAACTAAGACAGAAAATTTGAAAGATGGGCTCTTTTAATTATGTTGAAGTGCATACTTTCCTCATCAAGGAAGGGCCATCTTAGCTTTAAAAGTATAAATAATATTTATTACTTATGGCATATTATGAGACGTAAAAAATTTATTAAAATATTTTATAAAATAAGAAGGAATTTGAAAACAAATGCAGAATCATATTTAATAAAGGTAAATATATATTTACCAAAAGTAAATATAATTAGGAGGGTTTAAAATGAAAGAACAATATAATAAGCTATTTCCTGAGTTTAGGTTACTTTTAGGTCCCGGTCCGGTTGATGTTTCACCAAGGGTATTAAGTGCAATGGCTCAACCATTGTATGGTCATCTTGATCCAAAATTTTTAGAAATAGCTAATGAAACCATGGAGCTTCTTAGGTATGTTTTCCAAACTAAAAATTACTTAACGCTGCCTATGTCAGGAACGGGTAGTGCAGGTATGGAAACTGTAATGGTCAACCTGATTGAACCCGGCGATAATGTGATAGTTTGCGTAAGTGGTGTTTTTGGAGAAAGGCTTAGGGAAATGGCAGGCAGGTTCGGTGCTAATGTCATAAGTGTTGAGGCTCCCATGGGAGAAGCCATAGACCCTGAAAAAGTAAAGGAAGCTTTTAAAAAGCAAAACAAGGTTAAATTAGTTGCTATTGTACATGCAGAAACCTCTACAGGAGTAAAACAACCCCTTGAGGAGATATCCAAACTAGCTAAAGAGAATAATGCCCTCCTAGTGGTAGATGCAGTCACTTCTTTAGGCGGTACTGAATTAAAAGTTGATGAGTGGGGAATAGACGCTTGTTATAGCGGCACGCAAAAAGCTTTAAGCTGCCCTCCGGGACTATCTCCTGTTACATTAAATGATAGGGCGGTAGAGGTTATTGGCAATAGAAAAACAAAAGTCAGCAGCTGGTACTTAGACTTAAGCATGATTAAAAATTACTGGGGCCAAGAAAGAGCCTATCATCATACAGCACCTATCAATATGATTTATGGTCTCAGAGAAGCATTGCTCATGGTTTATGAAGAGGGATTGGAAGAAAGGTTTAAAAGACACCAGATCAACTCCGATGCTTTTGTAGCCGGTATTGAAGCATTGGGACTAAATATGGTTGTAAAGAACAAAGAACATAGGCTTCCGACATTGAATTCTGTTATTATTCCGGAGAAAGTACAGGATGGGCCAGTTAGAAGTTATCTGTTGGATAAGTATGGGATAGAAATTGGCGGAGGTTTGGGAGGTTTTAAAGGAAAGGCTTGGCGGGTAGGGCTTATGGGAGAGTCTTCAAGAAGAAATAATGTAATTCTTCTTATAGGAGCTTTAGGAGATGCTTTAATAAATCAAGGATATAAGGCTAACGTAGGAAAGGGTATTGAAGCGGCATTACATGTTTATGGTTCGCATGAAAAGGCTTAACAGAAATTTTCGGCTGGATTATAGGATAATATGTGTCAGACGATAAAAATTAAAAAAGCCTCATAAAGTGTACTAAAAGTAAAAACTCCTATATTACTCTAAAGCAATGAATGGATTGCCAAAAACGAAGAACTAAAAATGGTGTGTTTAAGATTTATGGAGTAAATAATATTTAATTGCATATTTAGTTTAAAAAACCTTAATCTATTTCATTGTAATGGATTGGGTTTTTTAAACTAAATGAATAAACTTGAAAGGTATATTTTTTCATTTACGCATAAAAAAATGACACTCAGTAGTTGTAAGAAAATGATACTCAGTAGGTGTAAGAAACTAACAAAAACAAGACATAATATTATGTAAACCATGAAGCGTGGCTATTACAGGGGGTTATAGGCATTTAACTATGGACTATATAGATAAAATTGTCTTTGCTCTATAGCTTAAGGTGATGATATTATTTAACTGCTTAGAGCTTCTCAAAAGACATTATCGTCCTGACAATCATTTTTTAGAACTGTAGGATTGTTTCAAATAATATTCAAGAAAAATAAAAAATGTAAGGAGGTGAATTAAGTATGGTAACTGCATTCGCGATTGCAATCAAAGAACTTTTTACCATCTGGGGTATCCTATACACAATTTTAGGTACATCTATAGGTTATTTGTTTGGTTTCCTTCCTGGATTGGGGTCATCAATTGCCCTTTGTCTATTAATACCTTTAACCTATGGAATGCAAACAAATCACGCTTTGATTCTTTTAGCAGGGACATTGGGAGGAGTTGCTTTTGGAGGTTCTATATCTGCAATTCTAATAAATGCTCCCGGAACAGGCACAAATGCGGCAACAGCTTTAGACGGATATGCTTTGACGCAAAAGGGGCGTGCCGGTGAAGCGCTTGGTGCATCAGCAACCTCTAGTTTTCTCGGACATTTTATAGGCATTTTTGCTTTGATAGCCGTAATACCTGCAATGTCTTTGCTTGTTTTATCCTTTGGTCCGCCAGAGTGCTTTTCCTTGGGATTGGCAGGATTATTTCTTATTGCTTCCGTAAGCGGAAAATCTTTAATAAACGGTGTAATATCAGGAGCGTTAGGTTTGCTTTTGGCTATGCATGGTGTGAACCCTGTCATAGGAGAACCAAGATTTACTTTTGGACAGATGTGGTTGTGGGATGGTTTGCCTTTGGTTCCGGTTATTGTAGGCTTGATGGCAGTCGGAGAGCTTATACGACTTTATGGTAATGATAAGACTATTTCATTGGAAGGAACAGTTGATACAAAAGGTGTTTTCACTGGTGTTAAAGAAACCTTTAAACATCTTCCTCTTGTTGGTGTTAGCGGAATTATAGGAGTGCTTATCGGTGCTGTTCCCGGAGTGGGAGGCAGCGTTTCATCATGGGTAGCTCTTGCATATGCAAAATCCAGGTCAAAGAAACCCGAGCTATTTGGTAAAGGTAATATTGAAGGAGTAATTGCTCCAGAAGCCTGCAATGATGCAACTGAAGGCGGAGCATTGATGCCTTTGCTATCCTTAGGTATACCCGGAAGCCCAAGTACTGCAGTATTATTAGGAGCATTCATTATGCTTGGTATAGAACCGGGCAAAGAAATGCTTACAAATGGCTTGGATACGGTATTTGTACTAGCTTTTGCCCATCTGCTAGGTGCCTTTGTTGCTTGCACAATAGGTTTGATGCTGGCAAAGCATCTTATTAAAATAACAGTTATACCCAGTAAAATCCTTGCCCCCATTTTAATTGTTGTATGCTTAGTAGGCTCTTTTGCTTCACGAGGTCGTTTTACAGATGTCATTTTAACGATTATTTTCGGCTTACTTAGTTATGCAATGACCAAATGCAACTTCCCTATAGTACCAATGCTATTAGGTTTGATACTGGGGCCTCTTATTGAAAGATCCTATCAGACTTCTATGCAACTATCTGATGGTTCCTTTTCTATATTCTTATCAAGACCGTTAAGCCTTGTTTTCGTTTCTATAATACCACTAACTTTATTGTTTTTGATTTTTCTTAGCAGGAAGAAAAGAAAAACAGCCAATGTTACCTAAATACAAAAACATAAGATATACAAATATTAAATAATAGGAGTGAATAAATTGTTTAAAAACAAACAAAAGCGATTAGTTACTATTATGATGCTTATTATATCTATGGCAATGGTTATCAATGGATGTAGCCCCAAAGCTCCAAGCGGAGGAGAAGCTGCCGAAGGAAATGAAAATGCTGTAAGCATTGATTATCCTAAAAGCACAATAACTATGATAGTACCTACATCAGCCGGAGGCGGTTATGACCTCGGAGTACGAAATATAGCTAGGTTTTTACCAAAGCATTTGCCCAATAACGTAAATGTTATTGTTGAAAACGTTCCCGGTGCAGGTCAAATGATAGGTGTGCACTCTTTGTTTGCCGCAAAGCCTGACGGTTATACCATTGGAGGCTTTGATGGCTCCGGCGCTTTGATATCACAATTCGCACGACCTGATGCCACGAAGTATGACGTAGAAAAATTTGAATATCTTGGTGTATGGCAGGTTGACGCCAGAATGATTGGTGTAAGCAATGCTATAGAAGCAACTACCTGGGATGAATTTGTTGAGTTTTCCAAAAAGAGCCCAATAAAGGTTGGTACCGGCGGCGTGGGGACAGGCCAGCACACTGACGCTTTAATGGTAGAGGAATTTACTGATGTAGATTTTAAATATGTACATTATGATGGCAGTGCCAATATAGAGCCGGGTATTGCAAGAAAAGAAGTTGATATGGAAATAGCTCAATATAGCACATTAAAAAAATTACAGGATCAAGACATAGGAAGACCTTTCTGCGTTCTTAGCGATGAGAGATCAGAAAGCGCACCTGATGTGCCAACTGCTTTGGAGATTGGAATGCCAAAGGAGCAATATGAAAAGCTAATGTCAAGTCCCTTTTATGGAACTTACAGAGTTGTAGCAGCGCCTCCGGGAACAGATCCGCAAATATTAGAAATTCTAAGAAAAGCTGTTTGGGATACATTCCAGGATCCTGAATATATTGAAGAAGTTAAAAAGATGAAGGCTGAGTATAATCCGATTATGGGTGAAGAGTATGCTGCTTCTTTAGGTGAAAAGGTTGAGATTGGCAATAGTGAGGAAAGCAAAGAAGTAGTAAAGCTTCTCCAAACTATGACGGATAATTAAACTATACTGATAAACTGCTTTAAATAAAAAAAGAGGTGAGTGATTTGTTAAAAACAGAAAAAGGCAAGGAAATTAGCTTTATAATCGGCGTAATTCTCTATATGGGAGTTTTGTACAGTGAAACATTAAAATTATACGCGAAATCACGAATGATGCCTCAATTAATACTGGGTATATTGGCTGTTACTATAATAAGCAAGCTTGGTGCAATGAAGTTTGGCGGTAAAAAGACTAAATCCGAAGATAAAGGGCATAGCGTAAGCACTTCAGATATTTTAGATGCGGCAAAGGTTAAAGAAGAAATAGTGGATTTAGAGAGTATAGCATCTGTTGATAGCAAGAGGGATTTTATTTTTATGCTTTGGTTAATTGCTATAATACCAATCACTTACCTTTTTGGGTTTTTTATCGGATTTGCAATTTGGTTATTTAGCATTCTATTGACTACGTCTAAAATAAAACTTCACACGACCCTTATAACAACCGTGATTACTTTTGTGATAATTTACGTAGGCTTTATTAAGCTACTTGACGTAAAGTTTACCAGCGGAATATTGTTTTAGTGGCACCTGTTTATAGCCTGGAAAATTATAATTGAAGCTTATTTTAAGATAAAGGGGTGAAAATTATGGCAGATAAAACATGCAGAGCGGGATTTGGTAAAAAAATAGCGGTTATAGCCGTTGATGTGACAAAGGCCCTTGCGGACCCAACATCAGAAGAGCATTTAGAATGCGGTGTTGAAGTATCAAAACAAATTGCTAAGCTTTTAAATGCTGCAAGGCAGTCACAAATTCCTGTTTTTTTCTCTAAAGGAGGAAGAAATTATGCCTGCAGTTCAGGTTCAGGGCTTAACATGATAGAAAGAGGTCCTTGGCTTTATAAATCAAAGCTCGTTGAAAAAAGTGAAGAAAAGACGAGCCTGGCTTACGAATTCCCTACAATATTCGAAGTGCGCCCTGATGAGACAGTGATTAAAAAGCTGGCACCCAGCGCCTTTTTTGGGACAATGCTATCAAGCTACCTCCTACGTTTGGGGATAGATACTTTGGTTGTTACAGGTATGCATACCTCTGTTTGCATCAGGGCTACTGTGACGGATGCCTTTTCCTACGGCTTTAGGACCATTGTACCTAGAGAATGTGTTGCAGACCGAAGGCAAGATGCTCATGAATTTCATTTAAAGGAAATGGATATGAAATTCGCAGATGTAGTTTCTCTGGAAGAGGTTTTGAAAAATTTATAAATTCTATTAAAAGAAATATCATTTTACAGGTTAAATATTAAAGGAGTGACTATAATTGGAACTTACAGATAAGCAAAAAAGAATGCTTGAAGGCGAATATGGAGAGCCTGTTAAACAAGGAATGGAGCTGCTTGTTGAGTTAGCGAAATTCTGGGACGCACCGGGGTTAATTCCCATTCGCAGTGTCCATATGCCCGGAGCTTCTGCAAAGACAGCTCGAAGAGCAGGCAGAAAGCATATAAAGTGGGCTGCAGATAATGGCGGTGAATTTGTAACGAACACATCAATAAATCCGGCAGCTATTGACCTTACAGGCTTTGACATCGGAGTTAGCGACGAAACAGTTAGTCAGCAATTAGAGATAACGGATTCTTATAAGAGAATGGGAGCTATTAATAATCATAGCTGTACTCCTTATCTTCTAGGAAATGTGCCAAAGGTTGGGGAGCATATCGCTTGGGGTGAATCCTCTGCGGTTGTGTACTCAAACTCTGTCCTTGGAGCTAGGACAAATAGAGAAGGAGGTCCTTCAGCTCTGGCATCAGCTTTGACAGGTTATACTGCTGATTATGGAATGCATAAAGACGAGAACAGATATGCTACTGTTCATATAAATGTGGAAGCACCTTTAGAGGATGTCAGTGATTACGGAGCAGCAGCATATTATACGGCGAAGAATTTCCCAGATGCTATACCTGTTTTCACTGGCTTTCCAAAAGGTTGTCCCACTTACGAATTAAAAGAGGTTGCGGCAGCACTTGCTACCTCAGGCTCAGTTTCTATGTATCATGCTGTAGGGATTACACCAGAAGCGCCAACATTGGAAGCTGCTTGTGGGAATAAAAAGGTTAAGACGGTTACTGTTGGAGTTAAAGAAATAGCAGAAACAAAAGCTTACCTTAATCGTACTAACGATTTAAAAGAGGTTGACAGTATCTTTGTCGGTTGCCCTCATCTTGATTTTGAGGAAATAAAAATCCTTGCAAAGCTGTTAAAAGGGAAAAAGGTTAAGGAAGGCGTCAGACTTTGGCTTTTTGCAGCTAACAGCATATGGAATAGCTGTGAGAGAGCTGGACTGACAGAAGCAATTAAGGAATCCGGGGCAATAATGATTTCCGATACATGCCCGAACATCACTATTTTTAACGAGGTTATAGCTAAAAAAGGTATGAAATCAGGAGCGACTGATTCCTCCAAACTGGCACATTACTTGCCATCATGGGGATTAAAAATGCATTATGGTACGACGGCGGAAGTTATTGAGTCAGCCATTACCGGAAGATGGGAGGCTTAAACATGAATGTTATTAATATAAAAGGTACAGGTGTAGGTAAAGGAATTATTAAAGGCGAAGCTTTGGTTACAAAGGAACCCATCAGCTTTAATAACGGAGTGGACCCAACGACAGGCTATGTTATAGAGGTAGGACACGAGCTTAAGGGACAGCAGATAACGGGCAAAATACTGGTTTTCCCCGTAGGCAAAGGCTCTACAGGCGGAACCTATGTTTTGTATGATTTAGCTGATAGAGGTCTGGCACCCGCAGCTATAATAAATACAAGAGGCGATACTGTAATTGTTACAGGCTGTGTAATGGGTAAAATACCTTTAATTCATAAATGTGATGTAGACCCTGTGGAAAATATTGCAACAGGTGACATGATAGAAATGGACCCTGAAAACGGTTTAATTAAGGTGTTTAAAAAATAGCAAGATATGAAGTATTTTAATAAAAAAAAGAGGTGATCTAATGTCTGATATGACGACAAATTTTTGCGGTATTAAAATAAAAAATCCATTGATCCTTGGAGCGGGACCCCTAACAGGCACGGCGGAGGGTATAAGAAAATGTATTGATGCGGGTTACGGAGCTGTTGCTACAAAAACCTCATCCATGTTTGAGTATTACCATAAGTTTCCTTATCCCAGGTACAAGCTTGTTGACTATGACAAAGCTGAAAGAGGAAGAAAGAACAGAGACTGGGTTTGGTTCCATAACGATCATAATTCACCTGTTCCCCCAATGGAATTTGCAAAGATAATAGCCGAGGTAGCTGATTATGCAAAGGAAAAGAATTGTTTGCTGGTAGGAACCTACGCAGCATCCAGTATTGAGGATTGGGCTGCTTGCGGTAAGGAATATGAAAAAGCCGGTGCAGGAATGCTTGAATTGAATTTCTGCTGTTCCGGACCAGGCTCCTTGACTGAGGTTGTAAACAAAGGTGATACATCCATCAGGTATGGAGATGTGTTGGGACATGATATTGACATGGCTTGTGAGGTAGTAAAGGCTGTAAAGGCAGTTGTAAACATTCCTATTATATGCAAGCTTCCTCCGGGTGTTAGGTCTAAAGCGAAGAAAAATGCAGCAAGACTTTACGAGGCAGGAGCTGCAGGCGTCGAGCTTTATGCCAATGCTAAAGGAATGCGCGTTGATATAGAAAGTGCGGAACCTATGGGCTCCGGTGCGGCTTCCGTCAATACTCACGGACATCTTGCGGATACTATGTTTGATGTGGCTCAGCTAGTGAGGGAGCACCCTCAAGTGAATGTTATGGCAGGGCGTGGAGTTAGGAAATGGGAAGAAGCCGTAGAACTATTGATGTCCGGCGCTACAATTGTTGAAATTTGCACGACAGCTTTTGTATATGGCATTCATTTCGGACAGGATATTTTGAATGAAATGGAAGCTTTTATGGACAGAAAAGGATATAAAAGTATCGATGATATGAGAGGAACTGCTTTAAAGAAAGTTCTAAAACCGTCTGAAATAAAAGATAGAATAATACCTGTATACGCAAAGGTTGATGCCAAAAAGTGTAAAGCTTGCGGCAGATGCGAAGATGTATGTGCTTACAATGCTGTTAAGGTTCTTTATGGTTCTGGCTCTGGAATGGCGAAATTTGATGAATCAAAATGCGTAGGATGCACATTATGCAATCAGGTATGCCCTTATGATGCGATTATTCTAAAGGAAAGAACGATAGAAGAGTACCTTGATGCATTATATAGCGTACATCCTGAGGCTACAGGCAGAAATACAGGCTATTAAACTATTATTTATTGAATAAGATTCTAGGAGGAGAATATATGGGACAAACAGTTGCGGAAAAAATGTTTTCACTAAAAAGCGGGCAGCCCTCTGTAAAACCCGGGGATATTGTTTATGCCGACGTGGATGTGATTATGCTTCATGAAGGAGGAACCTTTGGTATACAAAGACCCTTTAATGAGTTGGAAGTTGGGAAGCTGGCTGAGAATCTTGAGGTTGTCGTTTTAATGGATCATTATGTTCCCGCTCCTTCGGTATCTGCGGCAACAAGGCAAAAGGTTACAAGGGAATTTGCAAAGAAAATGAATATTTCCTCTTGGTATGATATAGGCAGAGGTGGGATTTGCCATCAGCTTTTACCGGAAAAGGGACATATAAGACCCGGCGAATTCATAGTAGGGACCGATGCCCATGTGACAACCTATGGTGCATTGGGTGCCTTTGCCGTCGGAGTTGGGTTTACAGATATGGCGGTCATACTGGCAACGGGGAAGATGTGGGTTAAGGTGCCGGAAAGTGTAAAGATAATTTTAAAAGGCACTCTAAAACCGGGAGTATACGGCAAAGATATAGTACTCTATATGCTAAGAATGTTCGGTGAATCCTCATTGGCATATAAATCAATTGAAATAGAAGGTCCCGGGGTAGAGCAATTGACTGTAGAGGACCGTATGACTATATGTAATATGTGCTCAGAAATGGGAGTAAAGGCTGCTACTATGAAAGCAGACCAAAAGTCCAATGATTATGTCTATTGGAGAACGGGAAAACCCTTCAAGGAAATTTGGTCTGATGAGGATGCAAATTATGAGAAAGTTTGCGAGATAGATTTAGGCACTTTGGAGCCCCTCGTTGCTAAACCCAGCAGACCGGATAATGTTACTGAAGTGACTGAGATAATAGGGACAAGAGTAGACCAAGCTTTTTTAGGCTCCTGTACTAACGGAAGAATAACGGATTTGAGAATAGCGGCGGATATTTTAAAGGACCGTAAGATTCATCCAGATGTAAGGCTTATTATAACACCTGCATCTCAGGAGGTATATCTGGAGGCTCTTGATGAAGGTCTGATTAAGCAATTTATTAAAGCCGGGGCGACGGTGACAAACCCTACATGCGGTGCATGTATAGGCGGATCCATGGGGCTCATTGCCGATGGCGAAGTATGTATCTCGTCCAGCAACAGAAATTATGTGGGGAGAATGGGCAGTACAAAGGGCTTTATATATCTTGCTTCTCCGGCTATTGTAGCTGCTTCTGCAATAAGCGGGTACATTGATGATCCCCGCAAATATTTATAAATGCTTGGAGGTAATGAATATGCAAGGTAGAGCATGGGTATTTGGTGACAATATAGACACTGACAATATATTTCCGACACGCTTTGGCGGTGATCCAAACCCCGGAGAGATGGCTAAACACGCTTTTTATGATTATAGACCTGAGTTTGTAAAGGAAGCAAAACCCGGAGATGTATTGGTGACGGGCTATAATTTTGGTTGCGGATCATATAGGGAAACGGCAGCCACTTCACTAAAAGCATTGGGAATTGATTTGATTATCGGGCGCAGTTTTCATCGTGCTTTTTATAGGAATGCAACTAACCTGGGTATTTGGCTTATCATTATTGATGATTTGGAATTTCCTTGTGAAGAAATGTCCGTTATAGAAGCTGATCCTATAAAGGGTATTGTTAAAAATCTGAATACGGGAGTAGAAATTACAGGTAAACCTTTGGATGGCATTGCTGCGGATATAGTGAGTGCCGGAGGTGCGACAAAATTTTTTAAAGATAAGGTTTTGCATAAAAGAGAAAGTTAATTGACAAAAAAATAAACAATTGGAAAGGAGTAAAAAAAATGAGTGATTTTAATTTAGAGGAAATCCGTGAAAGGTTACTGAAACTGCCGACTACAGTGGTAGCTGATGCTCTGGATTCCTTTGGTATAACGAATAATGCCGTTGCAGGAGTTAAGCCTGTATGGAATTGCCCTCCAATCGTTGGGACGGCAGTTACTGTAAGGAATATACCTGCAGGTACTCATTCACAGGTGAACCATGGAGGTTTTGTTACAACTCATAATTGTAAACCCGGTGATTTGATAGTGGTGGGTAACGACGGAGATTTAGAAAACAACGGTTGGGGCGGTGTGGTTTCCTGGGCTGCAAAGATGAAAGGTGTTGTAGGCACTATAGTAGACGGGGCATGCAGAGATGTGGATGAATACGAGGAAATGGGCTACCCCGTTTATGCCAAAGGTACTGTTCCGAGAACAGCCAGAGGAAGAATGATACAGGATGCAGTAAATATCAAAATTAAATTTTGCAATACACAGGTAAGACCCGGTGATGTTATCTTTGCTGATAAAAACGGTATGGTCGTTATACCTCCTGATATGGTAAACCAAGTGGTTGCAAAAGCAGAAGAATTGGAAGAAAAAGAACAAAACATGATTGAAATGTTGAAGCAGGGATGGGATCCCATAGAAGTAGGCCAAAAAGGCGGCTACGAAAAAATGCTTAAATAGTGGTGGTCAAGGATTGAAATTTTTTGAAAGGAGTGAAGCAATTGGGACTTACTCTTACGGAAAAAATATTAGCCCGAGGCGCGGGTAAAAAATCTGTCATACCGGGCGAAATAGTAAATGTAAAAGTAGATAAACTACTGGTCAATGACCTTTTAGGACCTATAGTTTTTAGTCAGTTCGAGTCTCTTGGGGTAGACAAGGTATGGGATCCAAATAGAATACTCTTTGGAAACGATCATAGAATACCCCCCGCACAGCTTCAATTTGCGGAAAACTTAAAGCTGTCAAGAGGTTATTGTAAAAAGTATAACATTTCACAATTTGCGGAAATAGGGAGACATGGAATAGGTCATCAATTAATGTGTGAAGGCTTTGTATTGCCGGGGGATATTGCGTTAGCTACAGATTCTCATGGTACTATGTATGGCGGTCTTGGAGTTTTTTCCTGCGGAATTACATCCTCAGACGCAGCTGTAATCATGGCAACAGGTGAAATTTGGCTAAGAGTTCCCGCCAGCATTAGAATAAATGTAACAGGGAAAATGCAACAGGGTGTTACGGCTAAGGATTTGATTTTAAAAATGATGACCCTTGCACCTTTGGATGAATTTATATATAAGGCCGTGGAAATCGCGGGAGAAACCATTGAAAGCATGTCCGTATCCTCCAGATTGGTAATATGTAATATGGTTGCTGAAATGGGAGCAAAAAATGGGATTATAGCAGCGGACGATCTGACTGTGGATTATTATAAAGGGCAGGATGCAAAACTAGAAATAGAAAGCCCGGATAAGGATGCATCCTATGAAAAAACTTACAATTTGGACATCAAAGATATGAGTCCATTGGTAGCATGCCCCCATGCTGTCAATAATGTTAAAGATGTAAAGGATTTGGCAGGAACAAAGATACATCAGGCATTTTTAGGCTCCTGCACCAATGGGAGAATAGAGGATTTGAAACAAGCCGTGGAGATATTAAAAGGGAAAAAGGTTCACCCTGATGTACGTTTAATTGTTGTTCCGGCAAGCCAGCAGGTAATGTTGGAGGCTACAAAGCTCGGTTTGATTGAGGATCTTATAGAAGCGGGAGCTGCAATATTGACGCCCAGCTGCGCAGCGTGCGCCGGTTCGGGTCCTGGAGTCATCGCCTCCGGTGAAGTATGCATCAGCACAACCAACAGGAATTTTAAAGGAAGAATGGGAAGCCCTGATTCCGACGTATATCTAGCTTCTGCATATACGGTAGCTGCTTCGGCTGTTACAGGAATGATTGAAGATCCTTCCCGGTTTATTTAAAGGGGGTGCAGAATTTGAAACATATAATAAAAGGTACAGTATGGAAATGCGGTAATGATGTAACGGCATATCAGATAATAGCTCAAAAGCGCTGGACTTTAAATAACCTGGATCCCGATGAATTGGGGAAATGGGCTTTTGAAGGAGCAGAGCCAAGCGTTAAGGATATACCCTGGGGTTTTAAAAATAAAGGCTATGATATTGTTATTGCGGGTAAAGACTTTGGCGGAGGCGGGAAAAGTATAGAGCATCCCGTTGTAGCGATGAAAGGTGCGGGAATTAAGCTGGCAATTGCGGAGTCCTTTTCCAGATATAATTTCAGGAACGCTATCAACCTTGGACTTCCGGCATTAAATTGTGAGGGGATAACAAAGGTGTTTAATACCGGTGACAGCATAGAAGCTAACCTTCTTACAGGTGAAATAGTCAATCTTACGACAAAGGAAAAAATAACAGGCTCCCAGCTAAGCGATTTCATACTAAAACTGATAGATACAGGGGGCTTGCTGGACTTTTCCAGAGATGAATTACACAAATAAGTGTAAGCGGGAGTTGATATTTTGAAAAAGTGTTATGAGTTTCCGATAGCCGTAATGCCGGGAGACGGAATTGGACCTGAACTTATAGAGTATACGAAGCTCTGTTTAAATGCTGTTGGCGCCAAAGCAGGGGTGAGATTTCTTTTCATAGACTGTGCAGTAGGGTTATCAGCCTATAAATCTCACGGAACTGCTTTACCCAAGGAGACTTTAGATATAATGCAAACCTTTCCTGTAACCTTGATGGGTGCTATTTCTTCAAAGGAATGCCCGCCGCCAAGCCCAATGGGACAAATGAGAAAGGCTTTAGGTTTTTACGCGGATATTCGTCATTGTGCGTCGCATCCTTATGATAAAGAGGCTAATATAGATGCTGTTGTTGTTAGGGAATGCAGTGAAGGTTTTCTCTCAGACAGAAATATGTATGCGGGTACCGGTGAATACATGCCAACCCCGGATGTAGTACTTTCAACAAGAGTAATAACTAGGGAAAAATCAGATATGATTGCACAGACAGCTTTTGACTATGCAAAAAGGAATGGTTATAAAAGAATAACTATAGGGCATAAAAAGGTTGTATTTGCATTAGGCTGCGGTCTTTTTAGAGAAACAGCGTTGAATATAGGGAAAGACTATTCGGATATATTCGTGGATGAAGAGAATGTGGACGGGTTAGCCGGTAATCTTGTAAGCAAACCGGAGGACTATGAGGTAATATTAACGACAAATCTATTTGGGGATATTCTATCGGACGTTCTTGCGGCAAGAACCGGCGGGTCTATTCCGGTGATAAATACAAACGGTACTAATGCTTTGTTTTATCCTTTGCACGGGGCTATGATAGAATACGCAGGAAAGGATATAGTGAATCCTAGAACCATGCTGAGAACAGCATCTGCCATGCTTAATTGGCTGGACTTAAAGGATGCTTCATATTATCTTGATAAAGCAGTAGATCTTTCCCTAGATTCGGATTTGGCAAAAACTCTTATATTACCCGAAGGTACATCTACGAAAGAGTTAATAAAGAAAATAATTAAAAATATAAATGATATGGACTTAGTTTAATTGAAAAGAAGGTGCATTAAATTGCTTTCAAATACATTGAGAAATGATTTAAAAGAAGGAAAAGCCATAAGTGGTTGTACGGTTTCTCTTTTCGCTCCTGAGCTTGTCGAAATGCTTGCTTTATCCGGTTTTGATTTCGCTTTCATTGATGCGGAGCATGGTCCTTTAAGTGAAAGAGAAGTGCAGACCATGATTATGGCAGCTGATGTGGTGGGAATGGCATGTCTGGTAAGGGTTCCTGCTAATGACCCCAGAGTAATACTGAGATATATGGACACCGGGGCCGCGGGAATAATAGTACCGGATATTGAGAGCAAAGCTGAGGCGGAAAATGCTATAAAAGCAGTTAAATATGAGCCCCATGGAATCAGAGGTTTGTCTACGACGAGAGCAGCTTGGTACGGACAAAAAATGCCTCTTGGGGAATATACAAAGTATGCCAATGATAAATCCGTCGTTATATGTCAGATTGAATCAAAAAAAGGTGTAGAAAATGTCAAAGAAATAATATCTGCAGAGCATTTAGATGGAATATTTATCGGCACAACTGACCTATCCAACTCCTTAGGTGTTGCGGGGCAAAGGAATAATCCCCAAGTCAATGAAGCCGTTGATTATGTAGTGAAAACTGCAAAAGCTGCCGATAAAGCTTATGGGGCAATGGTAAGAGCAGGGGAATCACCAAAGGTTTATATAGAGGAGGGCTATCAGATTACGGTAGCCAGCGGTAATGGGTTTTTTACCGGCGGAGCCAAACAATTTATAAAGGAATTCAAAGCTTAAGATAAAAAATCGCATCTGGTTCCACAGATGCGATTTGCCTAATGGAAGAAATTTTAACAATAAATGAAAGGAAGAAGGATATGAAGAAAATGCAGATCAAAGGAGTATTGCCTCCAATGATCACTCCATTTAAAGAAAACGGAGATTTAGATTTATGCGGTCACAGTAAGAATATTGAGTTATGGAATGAGACAGGCTTATCAGGTTATCTGGTACTTGGCTCCAATAGCGAAACAGTTTATTTGACCTATGATGAAAAAATACAATTGATAAAGGAAACTGTAAAAAGAGCGGGAAAGGGTAAACTAATTATTGCAGGAACGGGCATGGAATCTGTCAGGGAAACAATAAGTTTGACAAATAAAGCCGGGGAGCTAGGAGCAGACGCTGCCCTCATTTTAACACCTTTTTATTATTATGATAAAATGAATAATGAGGCTCTTATTAATTATTTTACTGAGGTAGCAGATAATACGGAGATACCTGTATTAATATATAATGTTGCAAAATTCACCCATATAAATATTTCTGCTCAAGCCGTTTCTGTACTTTCTAAACATCCAAATATAATCGGGATGAAGGATAGCAGCGGGGATATACCACAATTGATAAACTTCAAAAATGTTATTACAGAGGATTTTAATTTGATGGTAGGAACTGCTTCTGCTTGGTATCCTGCATTGACTCTTGGAATAAAAGCGGGAATTATGGCTTTGGCAAACTGCGCGCCTAACGAGTGCGTACAGGTGCAGGAGGCTTTTGAAAAAGGCGATGATGCTCTTGCAAGAGAAATATATCTAAGGATGTTTCCTGTCAATGGTGCTGTTACAGGAACTTACGGTGTATCAGGCTTGAAGTATGCCTGTGACAAACTTGGCTACAAAGGCGGTTATGTAAGAAGTCCTTTGCTTCCTCTTAAAGAAGAAGAAAAAGCAAAATTGGATAGTATTCTTAAGGCTGCTTCTTTACTAAAATAGTTTATTTGATATAAAAGGTGACGAAAGGGAGGAGAAATATGAACTATCGTCAAATAATGTATGTTATG
Source organism: uncultured Clostridiaceae bacterium (assembly GCA_964408955.1). GTDB lineage: Bacteria > Bacillota > Clostridia > Lutisporales > Lutisporaceae > JAAYKT01. The sequence continues at coordinate 111,830 of CAYPBK010000002.1, read as the reverse complement.
GCAATTGAAGAATGTGGAAGCTTTACTTTAGCTGCCAAAAAACTGTTTGTTTCACAACCCTCTTTAAGCCAGAGTATAATCAGCTTGGAGCAGGAGTTAAACGCACAGATTTTTGATCGTTCAACCTCCCCGATTCGTTTAACTGAGGCGGGGAGGCTTTATATAAAAGCGGCCAAGCGGATTTTAAATATTGAAAAGGAAATGCTGACAGAAATAAATGATTTGCGAGATATTCCAAAAGGCAAAATTGAAATAGGAGTATCAAGGGTTGTATCGGCTATTATTCTACCTTATGTCTTAAATGAAATAAAAAAGCAATTCCCTTTTATGAAAATAAAAATTGCAGAATTATCGGATTTTCAAAGGGAAATGTCAACCCTGAAAGGTGATTTGGACCTATTTATATCTGCTGCAATGGAGCATAATAACAACCTTTGCTATATTCCCATATTTACGGAAAGGATACTCCTTGCTGTTCCGCCAAACCATCCTTTAAACAGTAGTAACGCTCTTAATAGACAAAGAAATATAATTATACCAAATCTTAGGCGCCACCCTTTGGGAGCGACGGATATTTATCGAGAAGAGGACTTTCCTGTTACGAATTTGACCATGTTTCGCAAGGATGACTTTTCCATGCTTAATTCCGGAATCAGCTTGCAAAACTATATATCTGAAATCTGCAAGCAAATAGGGTTTACCCCAAATTCTATGTTGGTAACGCAAAGCATAGAGGTGGGTCGTACGATGGCAGTAAAAGGCTTAACCTGCTCATTTATACCCGAGTCCTATGTTTTATTAAGGGACTTTAGAAATCAACCCGTGTATTATCAAATAGGTGAGGTTTTCCCTAAAAGAGCGTTAAATGTAGTTTATCGCAAGGATATGTATATTTCCAAAGCAATTAAAACCTTTATAGATATTTTGCAAAATATGATGAAAAAGCCAATAGAAGAATTGGATAATTAGAGAAGTCCTAAGATTTACTAAGGGGCAAAACAGAATTTTATAAGACCACTGAGGAATGCTTTACTGTCATCCTGAACATTGGTGAGGAATCTTAAAGTATTAAAAAACTAGGATTCATTACTATGCTTGGAATGGCATTTTTCAGAAAGCATGGATTTGTCGACAACCTCGAATTTTTATCAAAGGGGATGAATACTTATGAAGGAAAGGGTTTTGATTTTTCAAGATTTTCCTGATGACGTTAAGAACATAGTTAAAAGCTACAATAATAACAAATACGAGTTGATATATTGGTATCAATGTGATGAAAAAGAAAAAGAACAAGCTATAAAAACATCAAAATATTTTCTTATCACAGGGACGAGAATAGGTGAGGATATTATCAAAATGTCAGAAAGTCTTCGCCTTATTCAAAGGATAGGTGTAGGACTTGATAGTATTGATGTAGAAAAAACTAAGGAGAAAGGCATTTTTGTCTGCAATACTCCCGGTGGCAATCAGCACAGTGTTGCTGAATTCACCATTGCTTCTATTCTTAATCTATATAGAAAACTGACAATACTGGATAGAACTACTAAGGAAGGGCAGTGGCAAAAATGGGATTATAGATTGAGTTCCTTTGAAATGAAAGGAAAAACTCATGGATTTATTGGCATGGGGGGTACCGGCAAGGAGACCGCGGCAATTTCTCGGGCTTTTGGGACGAATATAATATACTATAGCAGAACACGCCTTCCTGAAAATGTGGAAGCTGATTTTGATGGGGTTTATTTGGGCTTGGATGAGGTGATTAAGGAGTCTGATATATTGAGTATACACATTCCCTTAACCCCTTATACTGTAAACCTGATTGGCGAAAAGGAACTGTCTCAAATGAAGAAAGATGCAATTTTGATAAATGTTTCAAGAGGCGGTATCGTTGATGAAAAGGCATTATATAAAGCAATTTTAAATAAGTCTATAGGAGGAGCAGCCATAGATACCTTTGTAACAGAGCCGGTGGATAAGGCTAATCCTTTACTTTGCTTTGATAATGTGATTGCAACACCTCATATAGCAGGTGCAACCAAAGAATCTTTGGAATTCATGATAGATATTTCCTTTAAAAACTTTGATTTAGTTGAAGAAAATAAAAAGCCTGAATATATCGTCAATGATTTTTAATAAAAGAGAAAAATTATGAAAACAAAAAGAATAGGGAGGATGAATAAATTAATATATAAGCTGTATAAATGGGTGTGCTCAGCTTGAATGGAGGTAATGATTTAATGTCCAAGCCCACAGCTACAGATTTAAAATTTAATAGAATGACTAAGGAGCCGGTGGATAAGCTTGTTTGCACCTTTGCCATACCAACAATAGTCACCATGCTTATAACTTCTATATACAACATGGCGGATACATATTTTGTAAGCAAAATCAGCACAAGTGCTTCGGGAGCCGTAGGGATATCCTTTTCACTTATGTCAATAATACAGGCTATTGGCTTTACCTTTGGCACCGGCGCCGGTAACTATATTTCACGGCTTCTAGGGAGCAAGGATGAGGAGTATGCCGCCAAGGTTGCCGCAACAGGCTTTTTTACAGCCTTTGGTTTGGGAGCGCTACTGGCTATTATAGGGTTAGTTTTTATCAATCCTTTGGTATATGCTTTAGGTGCGACAAATACAATAGCGCCTTATGCCAAAGCGTATATCAGGTATATACTTATAGGTATGCCATTCATGACTGTTGCCTTTGTTCTTAATCAAGTTTTACGCTATCAGGGCAGTGCTTACTATTCCATGATTGGTATCGGGATAGGTGGTTTAATTAATATTATTTTAGATCCTATTTTTATTACCACTTTTAATATGGGTATAGCGGGGGCGGCTTTGGCTACAATAATAAGCCAGTTCATCAGCTTCATTTTGCTTTTCAGAAGCACAGGTAAAAATGGCAATATCGAAATTAAACTAAAAAACTTTTCTCCTTCTTGGGAGATTTATAAAGATATTTTACAAAACGGATTGCCTTCGTTTTACAGACAGGCTTTATCAAGTACAGCTATAATATGCTTGAATTTTGCCGCGGGATTTTATGGAGATGCTGCTATTGCGGGGATTTCTATCGCTGCGAGGGTAGTTCAGTTCGCCGTGTCCATAGTATTTGGCTTTGGACAGGGTTTTCAACCGGTGTGTGGTTTTAACTATGGGGCTAAGGAATATGATAGAGTATTAAAGGCGTTCTGGTTCACTGTCAAGGTAGTTCTCATATTCTTCTTGGCTGTAAGCGTTACAGGTTATTTCTTCGCTTCACGAATTATTGCCATATTCCGCAAGGAGGATATGGATGTTATAATTATAGGGGCAAAGGTTTTAAAATACCAGTGCTTCACATTGCCTCTTTTATCATGGATTATACCATCCACTATGTTGCTGCAGACTATTGGAGAGAGTGCTAAAGCATCCTTCGTATCAATATCGCGGCAAGGACTTTTTTTCATTCCTGTTATACTGATACTGCCAAGATGGTTAGGTCTTTTAGGAGCGCAAATAAGCCAGCCTATAGCGGATGTATTTTCTTTTGCAGCGGCAATATGTATTACTCCTATAGTGCTAAAAGAATTAAAGGGGGTAAAAAGTACAAAGGTTACCAGTTAGTGTTTATTAAAATTATTAGTTTTTGGCTAAGATATATAAGAAGTTTTTTATGCTAAAACCTTGACTAATAAGGATAAGAAAGTTATTATATCAATATAAGTAAAGTTAAATTTAACAATAGTAAAGGAGATGTTTTCTTGAAAACTCGTAAACTATTAATGATACCGGGACCTACACCTGTTGTGAGGTCTATTCAAGATCAAATGGGCAGAGAAACTGTTGCTTTTGGTGATCCGGCTTTTGTTAAGGATTTTAAAGAGCTGGTAGAGGATTTAAAAACACTGTTCAAATGCAGTGGAGAGGTTTTTGTTGTAGCCGGTACAGGCACAATGGGTATGGAGATGGCAATAGCTAATACTCTTAAGAAAGGCGACAATTTACTTATTGTATCTCACGGATTTTTCGGCGATCGCTTTATAGAGCTTTGTAAAAGGAAAGGCCTAAACGCAGACATATTATCCAGTGAATGGGGAGAAATAGTTCCCGTAGCGAAAATAGAAGAGAAGCTTAAGGAAAAGAAATATGCCGCTATAACCGTAACCCATGTTGATACATCAACGGGAGTTTGCGCACCTATAGCTGAAATCGGGGAAATGATGAAAAAGTATCCCGAAACCCTTTATATTGTAGATGGCGTTTGTGCTACTGCCGGAGAGCCGGAATATGTAGATGATATGGGTATAGACGTACTTTTAACAGGAACTCAAAAAGCTTTTGGAGTAGCGCCTGGTCTTACCATGCTTTGGGCAAGCAAAAAAGCTATGGAAAGAAGAGAAAGCCTTGGGGATATCTCCGAGTATTATATTGATTTTAACAAATGGCTGCCTATCATGAAGGATCCCTCAAAGTACTATGCGACTCCTGCAGTAAACATGATTTGGGCGTTAAAAGAATCCGTAAGGATTATAAAGGAAGAAGGCATAGAGAACAGATATAAAAAGCATGAAAAGGTTGGAAGAGCTATGCAATGTGCAGTGGAAGCTTTAGGCTTTAAGCCGCTTGCCAAGGAAGGCAACAGAGCGGTAACTTTGTCCAATCTGATTTACCCCGAAGGAATAGACGATGTAAAATTCAGAGGCTTATTGGCAGAGGAAGGCATAGTTGTTGCAGGCGGCTTAGGCGCGTATGCAGGCAAGATGTTCAGACTTGGGCACATGGGCAATGTAGATAAGCACGATTTGGTTTCTGTAATTGCCACTATAGAAAGGGCATTGTACAGGGTAGGCGCAGAGGTAGAATTAGGTAAAGGCGTAGGAGTATTGCAAAAGAAGCTTGTAGAATAGATAGATAGATGATATAAATAATCCCTTTTTTAATAAAGCTATGTCCGACGATAAAAACCGGGCATAGCTTTATATTTGCTTTCATAAACTATAAATTACAGGGTAATATAAAGATATCGAAGATTTTAACTTATGTTTAATTTCAATTATCTACAGATTAGGTGATACATATAAAAAGCAAATCCTTTACATTTATTATAACTTTTTTAGTTTTTCTTTTTGTTTTTCTCACGAGAATTCCTTACATAAACAATTGCCCTTGTGAGCAGGGGGAGTATTGGAGGCAAAGCGATACAGAGTCCATAGCACGTAACTTTGTTGAAGATAGGTTTAACATCTTATATCCACAATTTAATTACGATGGAGAAAAGCCTAATTATGTGCAGTTGGAGTTCCAGATTACTACCTTTGCCATTGCAATTTTATATAAAGTTTTCGGCTATCATTATTTTTTAGCCAGAATCATACCCATAATTTTTTTTCTGGGGTCTACAATTTTTGTATATATGATAGCTAAAAAATATTATGGTCGGGAGGCAGGTTGGTTTTCTGTCATTTCTTATTCTATAATGCCTATGAATATATTTTATACGAGAACGATTATGCCGGAGTCAGCAGCGTTATTCTTCTTCACAGGAGCATTTTATTTTTTTTCCCAATGGTTTGATAGTAATAAAAATGGTTTATTAATCCTTTCTGCCATATTTACTTGCCTTTCCATATCTCAAAAAACTCCTACGGCTTTTATCGGATTGGCAATGGTTTTAATGTTGCTAAAAAAATACAAGCTGAGGTTTCTTGGAAAATGGGAGTTGTGGGGCTTTGCACTAATAATCTTCATACCCAATATAATATATTTTTTATGGTCTAGAAGCATAGCTAAATTCGATTTCGTAAGTAAAATAGGGTTATTACATATTATACCTAAGTCAGGAAAAGCGTTTTTCCAACTGGCAAATTATAAATTGACGGTAATAGAAATAGCAGCGGCTGTTTCCCTTGGACTTATACCTTTAATCATAATAGGCTTGCTGGATATTGAATGGGATAAGGAGTATCCCATTATTTTTTGGACTATGGCAATGCTGATCGAAGTGATTGCAATTGCATCTGTCATTAAGCTAAGGTATTATTTTATATTTATAACTCCCGTTGCTGCTTTATTTGCAGGTAAAACCTTAGGGGAACTTGCTAAAAGTAGAAAAGCGATAGCGGGAGTTTTTTTAGGTTTATTGGTAATAACAATATGGAACTATATCGATGCAGATTGTTTTTTTAAAGAGAAGGATAATATGCTAAAACAATCTGCCGTTATTAATGAATATACGGACAAGAATGATTTGATTATCATCGGAACCCAGGAGCCGGCTTTGTTAAATCAATCAAGGAGAAGCGGGTGGAGGGCAAATATTAAATACTATGATGGAGTCCCAAATGGTGCAGAGGCAGAGATTCAATACTATATTGAAAGAGGCGCCAAGTACTTTAGTCCACTTGGAGGCACTATTTTCCAAGATGACGGCAGCTATAGGAGCTACTTGGAAAATAACTTTTTAAAGCTGGGTGAAGGGGAATATTATATATACAAACTGTACTAAAAAGTATTGCCTTGCCATAGATTTTAATAATCAATTAAAGCTATGGCGGGGTTTTTATGATCAATAAAATTTGGTTTTTTATGATTGCATTTGGGGTTATTTTTGCTGCAACAAACGGAAAAATGGAACTGCTTAACAAAGAGATATTTAATTCTCTAAAATCGTCCTTGGAATTGATTTTAGGATTACTAGGCAGCATGATGCTTTGGTGCGGGGTATTAAAAGTAGCAGAGAAGGCAGGTTTGGTAAAAAGAATTGGTATAATTATAAGTCCTATCATAGAATTTATTTTTAAGGATATACCGGATAAAAGTAATGCTGTGGGCGCTATTATTATGAATATAACATCCAATATGCTGGGTCTTGGCAATGCCGCGACTCCTGCAGGGCTAAAAGCAATGGCCGAGCTTCAGACTTTAAATAGTAAAAAGGATATTGCCAGCAATGCAATGTGCAGATTTTTAGTGATAAACAGTGCTCCTATATGCATAATACCTTCAACAGTCATTTCTATAAGAGCTGCTCTTGGCTCTAACAACTCAGGAGCAATAATTTTCCCATCAATTATTACTTCCTTTGTAGCATCTATTGCGGGATTAGTCTGCTGCGGGATTTTTGAGAAGAAGGGCGGCAGATTTTAATGAATTTGATTATCCCCATCATTATATTAGTCATTTTAACCTACGGTCAAATTAAAGGAGTAAAGGTATATGATACTTTCATTGAAGGGGCAAAGGAAGGAATGAAAATCACCTTAAGGATATTCCCCTATATTACAGCCATGCTTTTGGCCGTAAGCATTCTAAGGGCTTCCGGGGGGTTGGAGCTTGTGTTTTATGGGCTGAGGCCGATAACCAGGGCTTTAAAAATACCCGAGGAGCTCCTTCCTTTAATAATAATGAAGCCTTTGTCCGGGAGCGGCTCCTTGGGCATATTGGCAGATACTTTAAAAAAAGTAGGACCGGATAGCTTAACGGGGAATATTGCGTCCACAATAATGAGCAGCACAGAAACAATTTTCTATACCATAACAGTATATTATGGCTCCGTGGGAATAAAGAATATAAGGCATACATTGATCGCCTCTCTCGTAGCAGAGTTGACAGGAATACTGACAGCAATATTTATCTGGAATAGATTCTTTGGATAATTTCTATATTATCATTTCTGGAATTTTACTATTTATAAAACCAATTAATATGTGTTCAACTAATAGAATTCCCAACTAATCAGATAAATACAATACTATCTTATTATATTAAGGTGTTTTCTACTTTTACAGCCTAATGTAGATTCGATTATAAATAATATTAAAGGAATAGTCTAAATTAGCTTGAAGATATTCTTAATTTAAATTAGAATTACTTAAGGTAAAAACGAATTAAGCATTAGAAAATGTTATACTAATATCAACATCGGCTTGAAAAGTATCTTTAGGAATATTTAAAAGCTTGGTTAATAGTGTTACACTTTTCTTTATCACCTTTACTATTTTGCTTATGACTTAAAAATTTTCTTTAATTATGCTTGGATATAACTATTAAGAGGAGGAGAAAAATGGCTTCTAGATTTTCTTTTGAGTCAAAATCGGATAATAGATTCCGTTTTCAAACATCCCGTGAAGAAATGGAGCGCAGGTGGGTTCTTACCCTAGACGCTATGGATAAAGAAGGAATCGATTGTTTAGTTATGTGGGGTTCTGATCGTGTATTTGGGGGCGTACAAAAATATCTTTCAGATTTACAAGTTGGTGTATATCCCCATGGTATATTATTTTCAAAAAATGGGATTAGTGTTATAGGTCATGGTGAATGGGGAGGAGTTGCTTATGGACCGTATATTGGCAGCCATAATATAATTAATAATATTTCGGTTCCTTTTTTACCTTCAATTTTTTATACTAATGATTATCCGGCAGAGGAAATGTGTAAAATCATAAAGAAAAATAATTGGAAAAGGATTGGCTTTATAGCAATGAATATTATTCCCGCCGGCCTTTATAAATATATAAAGGAGCAATTAATAAACGTTGAATTAGTGGATGCTTCTGATATAATGGATGAAATAAAAGCAATCAAATCACCATACGAGCTATCGTTATGTCAAAAAGCTGTGCAGCTTCATGAGGATATACTGGCGGCAGTTCCTACTATTTTACGTGTAGGTAGGACAGAACGAGAGGTTGCTCTTGCCTTAAGGCAGATGGCGGACGATATGTTTTGTACGGAATTTGTTGTTTTAGTGGGCGCTCACCCGACATCGCCCGGAGGGAACTTGTATCTATATCAGAACAATAGAATAAATAAGGGTGACTTTGTTTATTTATTAATTGAATTGGCTGCCCCAGGTGGGTTTTGGGCAGAAATCGGGCGCACTTATTGTATGGGTGAGCCTTCTAATGCTTCGATTAAAGCATGGAATGATGCTGTTGATTTGGAGAATGACTTGGCTGCAATGTGCAAGCCCGGTATTGCGGCAAAGGACATATTTAATGAGGGTAATAAAAGATTAATTGAAAAAGGTTATTTCCCGGAAACGAAGTTTTATGCCCATGGTCAGGGTTATGATATTGTGGACAGACCCATATTTTGTAGTGAGGAGACTATGGTATTTAAAGAGAACATGTATTTTTCCATGCATCCACGTTGTAAAAATGATGATCTGGCTGCCATTTGTATTGACAATTATGTAGTAACAAAAGAAGGTGGGAAGAGGATGAGCCGTTTCCCACAGCATATGATATGCTTAGATTACTAATGATAGGAGATTAATAATGATAAAAAAAGAAGCAGAACTAATAAAAAAACATTATGAAAACATACGAGATGGGAAATTGCATGTAGATGCGGTATGCTTTTTAAATGCTGAGGATTCATATGGTGCCGGTTCATTTTTTGGAAAAGCTACAATACCGCCAGGTGGATCTATTGGTTATCATCAGCATAAAGGAGAAACAGAAATATACTATATCTTAAAAGGGAAAGCAAAAGTTTTTGATAATGATATGGAGCATATTTTAGAAGCGGGTGATATGATGCAATGCAAAGATGGTGATGGCCACGGAATTGAAAATGTCGGGGATTGCGATTTAGAGTTTTTGGCAATTATACTTAATAATTGCATCGCAAAATAATATTGAGCTTCCCAATATTTATAGACTAAACTTATGTCATTTAATCAGTTCCATTGTATCTTGTATAAGAGAAAGCCCAATATGCTTTCGAGCAAGTTTTTGAGCCGTTATAGTATCAGCTTTTTCTATTGCTTTGTAAATCTCTAAGTGACCTTCTCTCATTCTGTCACGAATACTGCTTAAAAATTGCCATTGTTTTTTCTTGGTTATAATACCAATTACATAGTAATTTAAACGCTTGCGATCTGTGTCAATCTGTTTATATGCATTTAATAAGTATTCATTTTTAGCTGCAACATAAATAGCATAATGAAAAGAACTATCCGCAGAGAGAAAAAGATTAGGTTCTTCGCTGGCACAACCCTCTATACATTTATACATCTCATCTAGATCTTGCTGGGTTTTTCTCACTGAGGCCAATCCTGCAACTATTGGGTCCATTAGGCGCCGAAATTCACTTATTTGATTACATTGGGAAAGAGATACATATTGAACGCACATACCTCGGGCGCCTTCCTTTGTTATCAGCCCGCTGAATTGGAGAGAATCCATTGCATTTTTTATTGTAGTTCTGCTAACTTGAAATTGTTCTGATAGTTCGTTCTCCTTTAACCTGTATCCGGGAGGGAACTCACAAGTCATTATATTATCTTTTAGAATATCATATATAACCATGTATAGGGGCAATAGCGGGTTTTGTTTTCTTTTCATTTGAATTATTTTTTGATAGTCTAAAGGTTTTTTTTCTTCAATAGTCATGTTAATAACTCCTTATAAAAAATAAAGGCTTCAAAGTTGATATGATTTATTATTAAGCATAAATATTTAGCGACATGTTATATTTAATTATACAATAATCGACACAGTTTGCAAATAGACCTTTTAAACTTTATAAAAACAAATCTGCTCTTATTTTCATGGATAAAACCTGGTTTATGCTTTGATTTTAAAGCATAAATTTTAAGTTTGTTTTTAAAAATACCCATTAAAGTTTTTATAGTATATTTAGTATAACTACATACTTAGAAATGCTTATATTTTAGGTGTTTAAAGTATGTAGAAAAAAATATTTAATTTGAAAGGAGAAAAAAATGAACACAGTTCTATCATTAATTCCCCCGATTCTCGTTATTGCTTTAGCATTGGTGACAAGAAATATAATTGTTTCACTTTTTGCCGGAATTGTATTAGGTTCAGTTATTATTAATGGTACTAAATTTATTCCCCCACTGCTTGACGTTTACATGACTAAAGGCTTACAAAGCAATAGTAATGTATTACTTTGCATAATATTGGTAGGTATTATGTTACAGTTTGTAAAAAGAGCAGGCGGATTTAAAGCTTTTGGTGAGTGGTGTAATAAAAAACTTAGCACACCAAAACAGACTTCCGTTGCGATATTTTGGTTTTCAATACTTTTTTGCATTAGTCAGAACTTAGCGAATCTTTGTGTTCCGCGTATCATGAAAAATTGTACAATAAAAAATAAAATGCCGGTGCAAAAAATTCCGCTTATAGTAACCTCAACTGTAGATACTTTTGCATCACTTTTACCTTTTACGGCATATATACTATTCTTTTCAGGCCTTATAACTTCTGCGGTTGAAGGCTATGACGGGTATACAGTTTATGTACAGGCAATACCTTTTCAGTTCTTCCCCATAGTTACACTTTTAATGACCTTACTTTATGTTTATGGCATTATACCGGATATTGGATACATTAAAAAGCTTTCAAAGGAAGCATTACAAAAGGATGTAACTATTGAAGAAGATCCGGTAATTATTGAACTTTTGGGCGGACCTGAAGTTGTATCAGATGCAAAAGCATTATTAATACCATTTGCTGCATTGGTTATTTCCATTCCCTTATTCTCATATCTACAAGGAAGGCTTGTTGTCACGGCCGCAATACTTGTAGGATCTGTTACATCTGCATTATATGCCACTTTCTCTGGCAGAGTGAAATTCGATGAGCTTACAGGAGTATTTGTAAATGGATTTCGTGATGTGGTACCTGTATATTTGATTCTATTATTTGCATTTACCTTTGGCCAGGTAGTAAATGAATTGGGCTTTTCCTCATATATTATTAAAATCTTGGGCGAGAATTTTGCTCCGTCATTAATACCAGTTGCCGCATTTTTAATCTGTTGCTTTATCTCTTACACAACAGGTAGTCTTGGCGCTGCAGCTGTAATTATTTTCCCATTAGGATTGCCACTGGCATTATCTACTGGTATCAGTATACCCCTAACTGTCGGTGCATGCATTAGTGGCTCACATTTTGGAGACATATTTTCTCCAATATCTGACGCAGTAATTTTACCATCAGGTGCTTGTGATGTTAGCCCCGTTGATACATCAAAAGTGCTTACGCCATATAGATTAATCCAGCTTGCAATATGCGCGCTGTTATACCTTGCTTTTGGAATTGCAATGGCGTAATCGGCAAATTATAGAACACAATTTATTAGAAAGGAAAGTAATTATATGAAAAAGCAAGCTTTGCATTGTACTTTTCTATTCGATGCAGAAAAAATGTCTGTGAATACCAACATGTTTATATTAATAAATGACGAAACCATAGTAGATGTAATTCAAGGAGAAGAGTTTCAATTGCCTGAAGGCTATGAATTAATTGATTTAGGTAATAAGTTTGTGTCTCCCGGTTTAATAGATACTCATGTACACCTTGGAATAAACGGGCAGACAAACCCTGCTGCAACAAGACCAAGGGAGACAGCTGCTGATTGGGCACTTGCAGGCTTAAAAAATGCACAGGCAGACTTAATGGCTGGTTTCACTTCATTAAGAGTTTGTGGCGATAGAAATTTTATCAGCGAAGCAATACGGAACAGCATTAATCGCGGAGAATTCAATGGTCCTAGGCTTATGACAAGCGGACAATATATTGGGACAACAGGCAGCCACGCTGACGATAGCTATAGCACCTATTTAAGCGATCCAAATTTGGAACCGTTCATTGTAGATGATGCTTCTTCTATGGCACGAGCTGTGCGTTATAATATTAAACATGGCTGTGATTTTATAAAATTTATGTCAACCGGCGGGATAATGAGTCCAAGCGGGACGGTAGGTGCACAGCAAATGAGCTTTGATGAAATGAAAGCTATATGCGATACTGCAAAATTATACGGATTAACATCTGCTACGCATGCCAATGGGACAACAGGTATTAAGGATGCTATAAGGGCAGGCGTAACATCTATTGAGCATGGAATTTTGATGGATGAAGAAGCAGTAGAATTAATGGTGAAATACGAAACTACTCTTGTTCCTACTCTACTTGCACCCGAGCATATAATACAATTTGGCGAAACTTCCGGAATACCTGAATGGGCTGTCAAGAAAACAATCAGCGTTCAAGAATCACATATAAAAAGTTATCAAGCATGCATGGAAGCAGGCGTGAAAATAGCTTTTGGCACTGATACAGGGACGCCTTTTAGCAAACACGGAGGAATGGCAGAAGAATTCTCTTTGATGGTTAAGTATGGAATGGCGCCTGAAAAAGCTCTTTATGCCGGGACTTTAGGCGCGGCAAAACTTATGAGATGGGATAATAAAGTTGGTTCGATTAAACCTGGAAAATTTGCTGATATAGTAGCTTTTGATAGTAATCCGCTAGAGGACCCAAAAGTTTATCTAAATTGTAGTTTTGTCATGAAAAATGGATGTATCTATAAAAATAACAAGTCCTGATATTGGTAAATAAAATCAATAAAGAAAAGCCTGTTACCTTTGATTATATGGTATCAGGCTTTTTATTTGTTTATATAAATATTTTTTATAAATTGGATTTATTGAATATTTATTATTATCTATATAATAAGACTTTTTAATCATTTCCATGAGAGTCATTGTAGCAATTAAAAAAATAAAAATTTTAAAACAATAATTATCCAATAATTACATATTTATATGGTACAATTACAATTAAGAGAAAATTACCTGGAAGGAAATGTGTATATATCTCGTCTCATTGAAACCATATCATAAGTAATTATTAACATAAGTGAAGTCTGGAGGAAGTTTTATGTATGCAGATATATTAATTAAGAACGGTAAATGTATTACCATGGAAAATGATGAAATAGCTGATTGGATAGCTATTAAGCAAGATAAAATAGTTGCCCTTGGCAAAGACAATGACTTTGAATCCTTAATATTCGAAGACACAAATATCATAGATGCCTGTGGTAATAGCGTTCTACCTGGGTTTATTGACAGTCATTTTCATGTGGTGCAGACTGCCCTTAATTCTGTAAGCCTAGATTTAAGCGATACAAAAGATCATACAGAATTGGGTGAATGTTTGAAAGTAGCCTCCAATTCATTTTGCGGAAGCTATGTTCGAGGGATAAGAATTTCAGAGGATCAATTCAAGGAAAAGAAGTTTCCGGATAGAATGATATTGGACAAGTATTGCAGTGATATTCCTGTCGTATTAAATTCACTGGAATATCAGGTAAGTATGTTAAATACTTATGCCATGCTATATTTTAAAATCCCTTTTACTGCTGAAGGTATAGAATTAGATAAGAAGCAAATGCCGACTGGTATTTTTAGAAAACAAGCTAATGCTATTCTTCGGACAAATATTTTAAAAAATGTTCCAGATAGTGTAAGGAAAGATGCGGTTACAGGAATTATGGGGACATTGCTTAAAAACGGTATAACAACTGTTAATGCCATGGAAGGCGGATTCATGTACAGCGATAAAGATGCTAATTTTTTATTTGAACACGGGAAAGGGTTTCCGGTGGATTTAGAACTTTTTTATCAAAGCATGGATATCGAAAAAATAAAGACTATGGGGCTGGAACGAATAGGGGGTTGCCTTTACATTGACGGTACCTTTGGTGCGAGAACCGCGGCATTATCCTTTCAATATGCAGATTGTCCGGGTACCATGGGCAGCCTGCTCTTGACCCAGCAGGAGCTAAATGATTTTGTACTCAATTGCTATAGAAACAATTTACAACTTGCTTTATATACTATTGGCGATAGAGCTATTGAAATGGCATTAAATGCCCACGAGAGTGCTTCTTACCAAACCGGTATTATAGGGCTGCGTCATAGATTGGAACATGTAGAACTGGCAAATGAAAAGCAAGTGCAAAGAGCTAAAGACTTGGGGATACTCTTTTCTATGCAACCTACTTACGAGACCTATTGGGGTGGTCCGGGTAAAATGTATGAACAAAGATTAGGTGAAAAATATACCCTTACAAATCCATTTAGAAAGATAATCGATAAAGGCGTTATGATATGCGGCGGCACAGATAGTGATATTACGGAACCAAGACCTCTTTTAGGAATACATTCTGCAGTGAATCATCCTGTTGAAAAACACAGGGTAGATGTATGCGAAGCGATAAAGATGTTTACTTATAATGGCGCATACGGCATATTTCAGGAAAGAAATAAAGGGTCGCTTAAAGAAGGAAAGCTGGCAGATATACTTATTTTGGATTCCGATATTCTTTCAGTTTCGAAGGATCAAATTGAAAAAATAAAAGTGAGTGTGACGATAAAATCCGGAGAAATACTTTATTGCAATTTTGAATAATGTTAAGGGGAACACTATGCTAATTATAAATTTTTTAGGAAAAGCTGATGTTGAATATAATGGTAAAAAGCTTGATGACCAATTAGGCGGTAAAGCTATTGCTTTAATCTGTCTGCTTGTATTAAACGAGAAAAGATATATTAGCAGAGAAAAGTTAGAAGGGTATTTGTGGCCTGATAGCAGTACAGAAGCGGCTAGATATAACCTTCGCTATAATCTATGGCTTATTAAGAAAAATATAGGTAAAGATGAGAATAACAACTTATTTTTAAATATAGATAATGTTTGCTGCTCAATAAATAAAAGTTATATGTTTGAATGTGATATTTTTAATATTATGAAATTTCGCCATAAAGAACAAAATACTATTGAAGATATTCTAAAGCTTAAGCAACTTTTTAGAGGCGATCTATTAGAAGGCTGTTATTTCAAGAATTGTGATGAATTAAACGAGCTTATTATTTTCGAAAGAATGAGATATGAGCAGTGGAAAGCAAAAATACTAAAGAATTTAGTAGAACTATATGAAAGGGAAGAAGGCTATGATAACTGTTTAGATATAATCGATGAGATTTTAGAGATTGAACCCTATGATGAGGAAATGGTTTTAAAGGTTTTAGATATATATCAAAAATGTGGTAAGTCTGTTGCAGCAATAACATATTACAATAATTTTAGTAAAATGTTAACCGGTAGCTTAGGTATTTCTCCTTCTAACAAACTAAGAAAAAAATATAAGCAAATCAGAGCCACCCTATCTGATAATGAGAACAATATTAATATGCCCGGCTTATCTGTAAGAAAAACTGATGAACATGATGTAAAAGCTGAAATTAGAATAGTTTCAGATTGTATTAAAAACATACAGTATTTTTGGATTGCAGATGTAATAGGAAAACTAGCGGCATTAGAAAAAGGAAATTGCATTAAAAAGCTAAGCGATAAAGAATTATTAGACTTAGCTTATATACAAAGTGATATTCTAAACTATTTCGATAAAGAGGTTTCTGCTTTAAAAGATTATGGCAAGGATATAATGAATGTGCGAATTGTCAATGCTTTTATCAAGCTGCTGAATTTAATTTGCAGTGAACATTGTTTAACAATTATAATATTAAACATTGGAGATATGGATGATACTTCATTAAATATACTCAAATATTTAAAGAGAATTCAAATAGAAAGTCTATGTATTATAGAGGAATAAAAAGAGACATTTCCAATCAGAATAAATGTCTCTTTTTATTATATATCGCTATTTTAAGAACACAGCACTTTTTCCAAGTATTTGTATATAATCAGTGAGGTCTTTACAACTGAATCAATCTCTACATACTCATCCCGCCCGTGGAAATTATCACCGGATGCACCGAATACGACTGCAGGTGCATTTATTCGGGAGCCTAGATAATTAAAATCGCCAATACTTTGAAAATAAGAAATTGTAGGTTCTTTATCACATAATTCTTCAATAGTTTCCATGAATTCCTTTACCATTGGTTTATCCTTGGAAATAGTATATGGCATAAAGCCTTTAGAACCTACAGAAGGTGCTTCTCTGAAATTAATTTTATATTCACATTTTATATTCGCTCTTTTAATAGCAGTCTCAATTTCATTTATAATTGTCTCTTCATTTTCTCCTATAACAGTATGCCGAAACAATCTGATCTTGGCATAATCTGGTACGCTGCATGCACCGCCGTCACTCTCGATTCCAATAACACAAGTATCTCCTTTGCCAAGCAGAGAATCTTCCTTATACTCAATATTCTTTAATTCATTTATAACTAATGCCGCATCATCAGCAGCACTTATACCTAACTTGGGCGTTGCTGCATGTGCTGAAATGCCAAATAACTCAATTTCTAAACCAAACCCTCCTCTTGCACCTAGGCAAACATCAGGGAAGCGATTACCAGAAAATCCGGCGCTGGGTTCTGTAATAATTGAAAAATCAACATCCTTCATATACCCATCTTCAATTAAAGCATTGGTTCCCATTCCATAAGGACCTTCCTCCACAGAAACGTATGTAGAAATAATTTTGCCTTTAAATGTTTTATGGTTATCAGAAAAAGCCTTTAATGCAATCATTGTCGCAGCACATCCGGATTTCATATCTAGGGCCCCTAATCCATATAGCCTATTGCCTTCAATTTCACCTTTAGGATTCTTAGTCCAGCCATTGCATAATTTAACAGTATCCAGATGACCATTTAAGCAAATCACAGGCCCTGGACTGCCACCTTCAAGGGAAACTATAATATTTTTGCCTTTAAAACCTGTTACTTTAGCTTCATGGTAACGGTGCATAAAAGTTTTTATATTGTTTTGCAAGAACCAATTGTGCACGTATTCCATTATATTATCCTCTTCAAAATAAGGACTTTCTATGGAAACCAAATCCATTATCAGCTTAGTTATTTGGTCTTTTTCGATTCTATACATTTTAAAATCCTTTCCAAGTCGTTTTATCTATGCGTTTATTTTAGGTACTTTGTTTGCTTCTTCTATTACGTTGCTTTCTTCATACCATATAAATTTTCCCGTTATTGCATATATTATTGCAACTATCGGCACCAAGTAACATAAAAAGGCAAAAGGCAAATACTGCAGAGTATTCACTCCTAAGGTAGCTGTAAAAAATACGCCGCACAAACCCCAAGGTACTAAAGGTGAAAGTACAGTACCCGAATCCTCGCAAGTCCTGGATGCAACATCACTTCTAATCCCTAGTTTTCTGTAAGCAGGTAAATACATTCTTCCGGGAATTATTATTGCAACATATTGGCTTGCGGATATCAAGTTAACAATAAGAGCAGAAAAAACATGAGTAATAATAAGGTTTCTAGCACTATTGACTAAGGAGGACATCTTGTCCAATAAAACTGCCATTATGCCTGATTTTTCTAGTATCCCTCCATAGGAAAGCCCTAAATATCCCAAAGAGACAGTCCACATCATGGATTGAATACCGCCCCTGTTAAGGAGCTTATTTACTTCGGCAATACCTGTATCAATACTAAAACCATAATTCATAAATGACATCATTTCAATGATATTATAGCCTTGGGCAAATATTGCAAATACCATAGCTATAAGTGAAGCAATAATCATTGCGGCAAGAGCATTTACTTTTTTAATAGCCATAAATACTATCGCAATAAGGGGAATCATACTGAGCAAAGCAATTATAGGGGTAACGTTTATGTTTTGTGATATACCGGCAAGTATCGCATCTACGTTACTTGTATCAATTGATGATACACTATATCTCGCCCCTATTATTCCATATAGGATTAAGGATGCCAGGTATGCAGGTGCGGTAGTGTAAAACATGCTCTTTATATGGGCAAAAAGGTCAGTCTCGGTAACGCCTGCAGCTAAATTAGTAGAGTCAGAAAGCGGTGACATTTTGTCGCCGATAACAGCGCCGCTTATAACGGCTCCCGCTGTTATTGCAGGTGGTATTCCAAGTCCCATACTTATACCCATAAAAGCTACGCCAAAGGTACCGCCTGTAGTATAGCTACTACCAGTTGCAATTGAAGCGACAGAACAAATAAGAGTTGCAGTTAAGAGAAATACTGCAGGATTAATGATTTTTAGTCCGTAATATATGAGTGCGGGTATGGTTCCGGAAGCTATTAAAGCAGGAATAAGCATACCAATAAACATAAGTATCAGCATAGGTATTGTAGCTATCTCACAACCATGCATAACACCCGCTTCAATAACAGCCCATTTCGTGCCTGATGACATAAGCATTGCTGTAGTCAACGCTATTGTGAATACTAAGGTCAGGTGAATATCCGGGCTTCCGACTGCTATTAGCTGTGCAATAATAATAACAAATAAGAAAGCAACAGATGCAAATGACACAGCAAAAGACGGCTTTTTAAAATCCTTGTCCATAAAATCTCCTCCTTTTTTATTATATAGTAATTTTAAAGCATAGTTGTTGTTTTTTTAGTTATATTAATGTTTAAAAAAGGGAAAGAGTTAATAATATTATTTAGACTTTAAACATAATTTAAACACCTTTTAGTAAAAGCTGTATATAAGGAATGGGTTAAAACATATTGATAGTCAAGATATAGTGCAAGTTTAAGACAGTTAAAGAATAATTTTAATTGGTAAAAGCAATAGAGAATGCATGGCTAATTATATCATGCAATTTCTTCGAAATTCATGATATAATATAATAAAAGCATATACTATGCTAGGAATGGAGTGATGATAATGTCTCTAGCAAAAAAAATTGAGGAAATATTAAAATATGAGTTAAAACCTGAGAATGTAAAAACAGTTATAGACATAGCGGAATTTTTGAAGCTGAAAGAAAAACAAAGCATTTGGAAGAAAGTTGATGAGGAAGATCATGAATATATGTCTAAAGAAGAATGTCTTCGTATTGAGGAAATTAAATTGAACGGTGAGTTTATTGACCAAAGTATTTTTTTAAAAGAATTGGATATAGATGAAAATGAAGTATAAGATTCAATATAATAAAAAATGTTTAAAATATCTAAAGAAACTTGATAAGAATAACCAGTTAAGAATCATTAAAGCAATAAATGAACTACCTTATGGAGATGTTAAGAGGTTGCAAGGCGGTAATTCCAATTACAGATTAAGGGTTGGGAGCTATAGGGTGCTCCTAAGTAAAAATGATGAAAAATTGCTCATACTAATAATAGAAATAGGTTCACGTGGAGACATATATAATAAGGCTTAAGATTAATCCGAGCTGCATGATGGCAGCTTTTGTTATTAGTTATGAAGACTATTGCTAGCAGGGTTGGAAGGTGAAACCAAAGCAGAACTGTCCCTCCGGTAGTATGAAGCATGAAAAAAGCTATAGCTTGGTAAGAATTATATATGATTCTTACCATCCTGCCTCATAAGGGGCTTTTTTATTATATAATATAGTTGGAGAGACAAAAGCGTATATGCCAAAGGGGTATATCTATGGATAGAATAAAGACGAAAGATGTAAATCTTCTTTTGTTTTTTATGTTCCCGTTGACATTACTTATGAGTATTTTGGTCATAGACTAATATTTAGCTAAAGGGAATATTTTTTGGGGATGATTTTATGAGAAATACTATGCTTATAATGTTGGTTATAGTGGTGATTGTATTATCACCATTTTCTGTCTATGCCGCTGATCCAATCTATAGATTTATGCATAATGACCATGATGCATTAATCATCGGAGAAATTGTCAGCACAGAGAATGATTTTTGTACTATTATGGTAAAGGATACAGTTATAAATGTAAAGGGCTGGGATTTATCTCAAATAAAGCCAGAGATTGTTTTGATTCCTTTGGATACATTTCACTATACAGGCTTTGATGATAGGACTCCCCAAGCTGGCGATTATGTGTTAGCATCCGTTTGTCAAAAAGATAAAAGTAAAAACACTTTTGGTATTGTACATGGTGCCTATTTTATTGATGACTTAGATAAATCAAATTTATCTGTTATTATCTCAAATGATGCAACTGATGGCTTGAAAATGGATGCCGCAATGATTAAGTGTTTTATCAACTCTGATGGAGAGTATTCCGAGTTCAGCATTGACGGTGTTGAAGCAAGGCTAGATTTAGATGCTGGTAGTCATATCAGCATTTATCCAGTATATCCAAGTAAAGAAACTCTAGCTAAGATTGGTATTCCGGCAAATAATACAGCAGCAGTCGAAAATGTAAGTAATAGGGCTAGTATTAACAAGGCTGAAAACTATGACGAAAATAAAGCTGTTGTTCCGGTACAAAATAAAGCTATCGCACCAGCTATAATAATAATTGTGTTTTTCATAATGATGATGGTTATTACAACAATTTATATAAAAATAAAAAGGAAGAGGTAGGGCATAAGATCAAAACCTTCACCCACAATATATAGTATACCGTGGATAAAGCAGATATATAATAGATTAATTTCTGTTAAGGGACCTATTTAAGAAAGGTAAGTGGTATTTCTATTGTAATATGAAGTTCAAGAACAATAGTATATATGTCCAGGGGGTATATTCATGGATAATATTAAAATAAAGGATGTAGATTTTCTTTTGTTGACTGTGTTCCCATTGACATTTCTTATTGCACATCCTTTCGGTCATACGTTAATGTTTGTTATTATCAGAGCTTGGATAGGGAAAAATGATCTAAAATTTAGGGATTTTCTATATTTTAAAAGAACAAAAGTTTCAATAGTATTTTTTTCTGTTTTAATCGGTGCTTTTTTGGCATTTATGAACTTTTTTGATCATTTCTATTTTCAATATAATATAGAACTATTAGGGGGTGACAAGTTATCATTATCTTTATCAAACCTATGGTTTTTATTTACCTTTTGTGTTTTTGGACCAGTTATTGAGGAATTATTTTTCAGAGGGTTCTTATATAAGGCATATAAAAATAAAGGGTTTTTTCCGGCTATTATATTGAGCAGTATATTATTTTCGTTTTCTCATTTTGATGCATACAGAATAATCATGATATTTATAATCGGTGTTTTTTTAGCAATATTATATGAAATAACCCAATGCTTTTGGATACCTGTATTGATTCACGGTAGCATAAATTTGGTTCATACTTTATTAGTATTTGAACCTATAGCGGGGTTTTTAAAAGGATTTTTATACTGGATATATGGCGACAATTTGTTGCTTTTCAGGCTTAAACTTTTACTAATATCCATTGTATTATGTATGTTAGTTATACTAGTGTTGCTTTTGATAATGCACATCAGCGGAAACAATATATTTAAAGAAAAAGAATTTAAAAAAATGATTTTCATCAATAAAGATGATGGCGACTCATTAATAGACATACCTATAATATTAGTTTTTGTTATTAGTATTGTCATTATTGTTGCCAGGGTAGTTTTTAAACAAAATTGATTGCGTTAGCCCGCATATAATATATACTTAGGGGTAAATTCATGGATAAAATTAAAATAAAAGATGTAAATATTCTTATGTTAATTTTATTTTTATTAACACAAATTGTTGAGATATCATTGTTTCATTTTTTTACGGTTACTATTATTTTTTAATAGCTTTTACAGCTTCGATAAATGCAGGCGGATTTATTATATTGCTTCCATCATTTGAAACGGTGCATGTATCAAATAGAATCTTAATAATACGGTCATTTTCTAAAGTCGTGTTTATTTGCCACCCCAATGCCAACACTCCTGCTGCATAAGGTATACTCCAGCTTTGACCGCCTAGTCCGGTATATTGGTATGAGGGGGAACCTTCCATATATTCTTCGGCAACTGTTCTGTAGGAGGCAGGAACTCCTATTTCAAAGGAGGGAACTTTATATGTTGAGCCAGGGAATCCTCCCGTGCACTTCAATACATTATTAGGTTCCTCTGGGTCATAAAATGCGGGTGAAATAATACCTGTTTTGACACCAATCCGGCAATCTAATACCAGGATGCCTTCTCTTTGGGCTATTAGAACGGATTCATCCCACATATTTAAATTTTTTGTAAATAGTGAATCCTCCCCGGAAGGAGCAGCCGAGACTGACACGACACGAATTTTATTATCTTCGGGAAGCTTTTTATTTTCTTCGATAATCCAATAAAGCCCCTTAGCATAATACTCGCTATCGCATTTCCATGATGGGACAGCGGCGTAATAAACCTTTGCATCCGGCGCTGTACCGATTTTATCTCCGACTAAAAGACTTGTTACGGCGGGTGCATGCATTGAGCCTCTATTTTCACCTACCTCACAGCCCGTATCGTAATAGGCGACTATT
Organism: uncultured Clostridiaceae bacterium; assembly: GCA_964408955.1. Classification (GTDB taxonomy): domain Bacteria; phylum Bacillota; class Clostridia; order Lutisporales; family Lutisporaceae; genus JAAYKT01. The sequence goes on along the minus strand of CAYPBK010000002.1, from coordinate 88,820 downwards.
TTACCATAAAATTCAGGATGATTAAGCAAAAGGTTTTGGTCAATAATGGCTACATTAACACCTTTTCCAGTTATGCCTTGTTTATGGATATCTCTGATGCCTAGACCGGGATCTTTCCCATTTTCCATTACTTCCCTTTGAATATCTTCGCTGCCTTTTAAAATCGTTCCCTGATTAAAGGTATATGTAAGGATATCTTCTTTATTGTATTCACTTTCTTCATATACTTCCTTATTATGTTCTTCTAACCAATCAAAATACCTTAAGTCATCATATGGGTTCACAATTTTAAAGTTACTCTTGGCGGTAGTCGATTCATTGTTGTTTGATTCAATAGCATTGCCTTTATTTTCAAAAGGGTTCTCCCCATTGTCTTTTATAGTACAAGAAGTGGAAAGCACCACAGAAACTACCAATAGAATAGATATACTTATTTTTTTCCTCATTACCTATAACTCCTTCAATATAAAATAAATCTTTAGATTTAACACTTTTTAATTATAACATTATTTTATTTAATTTATATAAAAAATAAAATTTATTTTAGACAACTAGAAGAGGGATATTTAAGCTGGTTTTCATGAAAATATAATTAACCTGATTAATATAAGAAGTTTGGTTTATATAAGCAATGATTATGTGTGAACTACATATGAAATAGGTATAATTTGGAACATGGTGCCAGGAATGTCACTTAGTAAGTTATTGACATAGGATTAAGTGCCTAGGAGTAGATACCAGGCATCTTGACTTAAGGCTGGGAATTTGGTTATAATAGTAATAATGGTGTGATTATATCACACAAGTGGTTTATAATAATGTGATTATTGGAGATGGTAATATGGAAAGATTGATTATGCAAAAACTGTTAAACTGGAAAAACTCCAAGTATCGAAAACCCCTTATTTTAAAAGGAGTGCGCCAGGTTGGAAAGACTTGGCTTCTTAAAGAATTTGCAAAACTTCATTATGGAAATATTGCTTATTTTAATTTTGATGAACACCCGGAGTATAAGCAGTTTTTTGAGAGTACCAAAGATGTGGAGCGGATTTTGCAAAACCTGATTATGGCAAGCGGTGAATTTATAAATCAAGATGCTCCTCATAACACTCTCATTGTTTTCGATGAAATTCAGGAATGTCCAAATGCGTTAAATACACTAAAGTACTTCTGCGAGAATACTCCCCATTATCATGTAGCCTGTGCGGGATCACTTCTGGGTATAGCACTATCTAAGCCTGTTTCTTTTCCTGTTGGTAAGGTGGATTTTTTGGAAATCATGCCTATGACATTTGTCGAATTTTTAATGGCTAACGGTGATGAAAATTTATCCGATTATATGAAAAGTGTAAATAGTATCGAACCAGTCCCGGATGCATTTTTTAATCCATTATATGAAAAGTTAAAGATGTATTTTATTACAGGAGGTATGCCTGAATCAGTTCGCTCTTGGACACAGGATAGAGACATAGAGCTTATGCAGCAGGCGCTGTCAAATATTCTAGGTGCCTATGAGCGTGATTTTGCTAAGCATCCTGATCCCAAGGACTTTCCTAAGATTTCAATGATATGGAAGTCAATACCCTCACAACTGGCTAAGGAGAATAAAAAGTTTATTTATAAGGCTGTTAAGGAAGGTGCAAGAGCTCGGGAATATGAGGATGCCCTGCAATGGCTTTGCGATGCCAATTTAGTTTACAAAATATATAGAAGCAACATGCCCGGACTGCCTATTTCGGCATATGATGATTTATCTGCTTTCAAACTATATATGGTAGATGTAGGGTTGCTGCGAAGATTAGCCCTTTTGGCGCCTTCGGCTTTTGGCGAGGGCAACAGGTTGTTTGTAGAGTTTAAAGGGGCTTTAAGTGAAAATTATGTCCTGCAAGCCATGAAAAACCAGTTTGAAGCTATGCCGCGATATTGGACGGTTGAAAATCCCAGAAACGAAGTAGATTTTCTAATTCAACGGGAAAATGACATTTTGCCGGTAGAAGTAAAATCAGAGAACAATGTGGAAAGCCGGAGCTTAAAAAAGTATAAGGAAAAGTATAAAGACAAGGTTAAACTGCGTGTTCGTTTTTCTTTAAATAATCTGCGCCTTGATAATGATCTTTTAAATATTCCTTTGTTTATGGCAGATTATTCAGATAAAATTATTGGGATCGCGTTAAAGGGTGAGGATTGAGGCAAAAATTGCAAATAGACAGTAAAAAAACCCCGCTGTTAAAGAGTTAGTTCTAGGGATTCTATATCTCTGAAAAGCATCGGCATAGTTTGGTAGGCGTTACCGGCTATGCCGATTTTTCTTGTTCTATGGTGGATGTAAAGACTGGTGGGTCAAATTCCCCAATGCAGTTATAAACGTAGCCCGTTAGGGCTAAGCACAGAATGTGTAAACTTGTCCCGCTTGGACTTATCACAATATATGCCTGTGGAAACATCTGTACGATTGCAAGCGCTCAAGGCAGTACTGCCCTACCTTTGACATATTGTGGAATGTTGTCAAAATCCATTAGCCACTTTTCCTCAGATATTTCTGTCGCCCTGCGTTTCAAAGGACACATGATATTTTGAAGGGAGGTATTTATCCCTCTACTTATAACCAAAATATTTAGCCCCCTACTTGGTAGTCTTGAGAAAGAAGCGTATCTGGCGGTTTTTATAAAAATCTTTTGCCTGTATGAAAACCATCGAAACAGATATTCACATAAGAAAAAGCACAAAAACGCAAAGAAATTCAATTTTATGGGTTTAGGAACTCGTGCTTTACCTGTGGTAAATATTTTGTGTGATATTTGAGTTGTCAACGCTACTGTGATAATCCACGATGTAAAGCAGAGTGTAATAGTCGTAAAAACCTTGCCTATTATGCTAGAAAGGAATCTAGTGTTACTAAAAATGCTCTCCAAGTTTTGTAGAGGTTACTGATTTTTTTAGTTATTATTAGCTATTATTAGTAGAAAGTCTCACTAAAAATCAGTAAATAGTATTGAAATGTGAGAATAAAAATGGTATAATTAAATTGGCATGGAGGTGCATTATGGGGCAAGAGGAAAAATGGGTTTCAATGGAAGAAATATGCAAACATCTCGATAGCAGTAGAGACACTGTAAAAAAGATGATTAAACTGAAGGGGCTTCCTGCATATAAAATAGACAGGAAGTGGAAGTTCAAAATAAGCGAAGTGGACTCGTGGATGCGTAATAACAATCGAGTTACTAACGTTGAATAACGAGGTAATTTAAATGATTAATGTTATAGATTTATTTGCTGGAGCGGGCGGGTTAAGTTATGGCTTTCTCTTGACAGGAGAATATAGGATTATTGCTGCCGCAGAGATAAATGAAAATGCCAGGAAAACTTACGAGAAAAATATTGCAAAAGATGTTGATGGTTTTGAATTTATTGAAAATGTCGTAGGTTATAATTTTATTGAGTTAAACAAACGTTTGGCAAATAGCATTGACGTTGTCATCGGAGGACCTCCTTGTCAGGGATTTTCAAATGCAAACCGACAGAAAAATCACTTAATTAGCATGAATAATGGACTCATCAAAGAGTTCTTTAGGGCAATAAGGCAGATCAAGCCTAAGGCCTTTGTTATGGAAAACGTTAGCATGCTGAAATCTGATACTCACAGATTTTATGAGTCAACAAAGGATATTAAGGAAATTAATGATCTCATAGAAAAGGGCCATCCTATTTCGAAACGGGAAGATTATTTGTTGATTTCTGGAGAAACGTACGAAGGCATTAATATTCAACAACTTCTCGAAATGGATTTGGAAGATATTTTGTTGCCAGAGCCATTAAGGCGTCTTTTAAGTGTGCTCAGGAAAAATATTAGTAATGAAAAACGGCTCCCCAATTTCCTTATTAAAAAGTCCAAATCAATCAAAAAAATGATTGATTCATATATTGTAGAAAATGAGGAAACCATTTCAATAGTTAAACGGAATTTTATAGACCGATTAATACAAATTGAAGAAGCGGTCAAAAACGATAATCCTAAGAATATTATGGACGAACTAAACTATATTGTTGAGATACAGAAAGTTATAGAGTGCATCAAAGAAATTACCGAAAACGGTTTAATTGGTCGTTACGAATATTCAGAGAAAAAAGGTCTGCGATTTGTCGTTAATTCTTATTCGGTGATTGACTATGTAAATGCCATACTCGGAGATAACTACATTCAGCAGGGCGATATTGTCAATGCTGAATGGTTTGGAGTTCCTCAGGAACGCAGGCGATATTTTATAATCGGAATAAGAAGGGATATATTTGAAAGCAAAGGAATAAACCTAAGTTTACCAAGTGAGCCGGAGGATTTGGAATTTACATCAGTAGGTGATGCTATTTTAGATCTTGTTCCCTACAAGGCAGGATATGACTCCCGATATTCCCCCCTTCAATATATATCACAAGAAAAGATAGGCGGTTATGCGAAACGTATGAGAGTAGGAAGTGATTCTGTAAAAAACCACTTTACTACCAAAACAACAGAAAAGGCATTGGCAAGATTCAAAAAAATAAAGCAAGGGAAGAACTTTCACAGCCTAAGTATTGAAGACAAGGATACATATTCTAAACCAGAAAGGACACAGAACACTATATATTTGAGATTAGATCCCAATAAACCAAGTGGAACTGTTGTCAATGTAAGAAAATCGATGTGGATACATCCATTGAAGGACAGGGCGATAACTGTAAGAGAAGCAGCAAGGCTACAATCGTTCCCTGACAATTTTGAATTTGTCGGCTCAAAGGATTCTCAGTATCAGCAAGTTGGGAATGCTGTTCCACCGCTTTTAGCTAAAGGGATTGCTGAAATTGTTTTAGAATTTGTAAAATAAAATATAAAAATACTGCAAAATGTTTGATGAACGTTGAGCAGCATTTTTATATTTTTGGTTCATTTATTACATGTTAATAATATTTGAAAAATATTATTAACATATTTCAAATATTATTGACAAGTTCGTCGTTAGGAGCTATAATAATAGCAGGATATGGTAATGGAGGTAGTTCCAATGGTAAAAACATTTGAAACAAAACGTGAAAAGTTTGTGCGCTTGGCAGAAGCTCGCACGAACAAAATTATTGACATGCTTCAACTTCTCGGAAATTGTTCAAATGTTGGTGCTTATGACTATACACAGCAAGACATAGATAAAATTTTCTCTGCTATTGAAGTTGAAATGCGAGAAGCCAAAAAGAGGTTTAGTAAAATAGAAAGTAAAAAAAGTTCTCGCTTTTCACTGGAATAAGGAGGAATTCACATGGCTCTTACACCAATACCGCAGAATTACAGAAATAATGTTGATTGGATTTTGGGCGCATACACTGATGCAGGAGTTTCTTTCCCCAATGGTTTCCAAAAAGATGCTATTCAGAATGCTGTTGGGGCGAGGAAGGCAAACAAATGGAAAAATTGGAGATGTGATATATCTGTCATCGAAAATTCATATGGAAAATATGTTGTTGTAGAAGATTCTGGGACTGTTGGATTGATTGGAAAAAATGCTCACGCTGAAGAAATTAATAAAATGATGGCTCAAGGGAAGACGCTATCTGCTACAGAAAGACTCTCGCGTTTTACTTCCATGTTTAATTCTGGAGATAATGTAACAGGCGGGGGACTTTTTGGTGCGGGCAAGAGCGTTTATTCTGTTGCTTCTAAAACATATACATACTATTTTGATTCTCTGAGGGAAGACGGTTTATATGTTGCAAACATAAACAAAAGTGGTCAGGTAAACTCTGTTGCCTATGAGGATTCTGAGGCAAAAGAATTTATTATAAATAATACTGGATTGGCCGAGAAAAGTACGTTTGGGACTAGAATTATTATAGAAGCGCCGAAAGAGGAATTAGTGGATTCCATCATAAGCGGGGAAATCAACTCTTTTATTCAGGAATCTTGGTGGTTAATTATTCAGCGGCTATCTGATGGCGCTGCAATAACTGTTAATGGTGTAGAAATTACAGTTCCTGAAGATATAAAAAGGTCAACATATTCATTCGAATTACAGAATCCAGAATTGTACATGGTTGGATATAAGGTTAAGCATTTTGGATTGTATGTTTTTGATAATGGGGACAGCAAGTGGCAAGGCATATCCTACTATCGGAAAGGAATGAAAATCGGCGAAATCGATATAAAAGACATCCCTAAAAAGCTGAATGGGAAGTTTTGGGGCTATATTGAGGTCGATGGGTCTTGGGAAGATGACCTATCTGACATTGAAGATAAGGTGCACTTTGGAGTCAGCAAGGGAAAGAAAAATACGGCAACATATCAGCATTTGAAGAATTACTGTAATAATAAATTTAAGGCTAACCTTATCGAATGGGGATACATTAAAGATAAGGAAAGTGAAGACAAAAAGCTCAAGGATGAATTAAAGCAGATTGCCGAAGATATTCAAGACCTCTTTGACCGTTTGGGGTTTGAGGATCTAGGAAAGGGACCGCAGAAAACCGATTTTGACGTTAGGTGGCAGAATATAGCTTACCCCACTTCTGATTCGGAGCGCGTTACTTCTGGAGATAAAATTAATTTTACTGTAAGAATTAAAAGCTTCTATGCTACGGACAAAAAGTTTCAATATAAACTTTCTGTCGTAAATCCTCAAACGGGAACGATAGTTTGTTTGATTGCAAATGAAAAGATTTCAGTTCAATCTAATACAATTCGGAAGATTCCATTTACACATAAAATAAGCAGGAAGAATTCGGTACAATTTTTCGAAAACAGAATTGTTTTGTCCGTGAAAGTCGTAGATAGCGGAAAAGAAAAGCGGAAAGAACTTCCGTATTTTTACGACACAGATAGACCAGATAACTCTCGTGAGGGAGTAAATCTTGTCTTGCATGAGTGTATCTTTCCTACTCCGAACAGCCGAAGAGTGAATTGGGGAGAAACGTTGCAACATATATCATACCTTATTGAGAATAAGCGGAACTATAAACTAAACTATCGCTTAAATATAAGTATTCATAATGCAAGTGATCTAACCTGCCCGAAATTGATTGACATTACGTCTATAATGGGTAATATTGCTCCGTTTGAAGACATTATCACATCGCCTATTAATGAGATTGTTTTTGACAGGGAACACTATGAACAATATTTGTCGGAGGGAGTATTAGAACTTCGCGCTCGACTAATTGCAAATGCTGATGACGCACAATATGAAAAAGGAGACAAAATAACATTTTATCATTATAAAATCTTTTTAAATATTGATGAAAAGAATGGTAAGAATGATTCCTTTGATGTCAAAAGCGTAGTTAAACCTGAAGATTATAGGCGTTCTTGGTACACGGCTGGCAACGGGCGTACTATAACTCTCAACGTTGGTCATGTTGCATATTTGAGTGTATCGGATTATCCAGAAGTACAACACGATTACATGCGGGAGCAGATGCTTAAGCAATATGTTCTACTTTATTTGGCTGAAGGAAAATATGATATGTTTGGAGAGCCTGGAAAGAATTTTACGGACCTTGAGCCACAGGAGGCAGCGGATCAGGTCATGCAAAAAATAGAAAGCGTGTATTATCAAAGTTTAAGATGAGGTTAATATCATGAGACATATAGTGGTTTTAGATGCTGAAGGGCATCTTGTATATGATGGCTTACTGTCGTCAAAAGAAATTGCTACCATTGATGAAATATTAAATGCTTTGAAGCAAGAGATTCCTCAAATTGAAGCTGATCTCGAAGAAACCTACGGTAAGAGTGTGCTTTACAAATATAATCTCGGTAAGTTTCTTAGCGGTCTATTAACAAAATATAATATTTCTGCATCTGAAAGAAGAAAGTTTTGGGATGAAATCAAGACATTTGCCACTAAAGAAAATCGTATTAGAAATGAAGGTACAAACGCAGAAACTCGAAGCTTTTATGGGCAATGTTTCAAACTTTCTCAAATCGACCAAAAGATTGTTGAAAAACTTTCCTGGCGACAGTGGCAGGATATTCTTGATCGTGTTACAAATCGTGAAGACGAAAGAATATTTGAATGGATTGGGAATATGAAAGAAAAAATCCGCGAAGATGACTGGCGTGAGTTTGAAAAAGGACTCCATCTTTATTTGAAAAACAAAGATACCTCTGTTTTTACCGATAGTGAGTTATTTGAAATTTATTATTCTATTTTGCGGATGAGTCAATATTGGAGGATTGCTTTCGGGCAGTTTTCCAAGAATTTTCCCAAAAGTGCGAAAATAAAGTCCAAGACCCGCCGTTCGAGAAAATTTCAGGCAGTGTGTTTTCAACTTGGACGCGAACTGCATAAGTCTCTTGATGACGATATTTTTGAACAGGCTTTTGAAATCGCAATGTTCTAATTAAAAGGGACCATGCAGAAATACGGTTGTTTCTGCATGGTCTTTGTCATTATTTACAATATCATTTATGATTTGTTTTTTTACAAAAGTTCTATCCATAAGCCACGCTTACGCTGGAATCGTTATCCCACACCAACATGATGTTGCTGATAGGGTACTGCTTGCATACCTGCTCGACAATTTCTCTATCCGGAAACCGCATGGGCTTTTCTTTCTTCCGCTTGAAGAGAGTCGGTCAAAATTTACTTGTTTTCGTAAATCCCTAAGTCAAACTCCCATTAGCGAGGTTTTTCTGTTGATATGATACTTATCCATATTCAAATATGTATTGAACAGGCTAGTTAACACGTGAAAATCGAATCCATATAGTCGTATTTTCAAATAATGGGTCTGGTGTAGTTATAGTCGTAAACATATTTCCTTCAAGCCTTATATGCTCATCCTCTTGTATTCCCGGAATATATGCTCCGTCCGTTTTAGTGTAAAAACTTGGATTGCCCGGAGAAGCGGTCACAACATAATTGCTTGGAGTAAATGTAAAATTATCACCGCAAGCCATTTCTGTTACTGAGTCTTTATCAATTAAGTGTTTATATTCGCCTTTAATTTGTTTCTCATAAACTTCTATTTTTATAGTTATTTTTTTCTTTTTTAAAGCCAATTGGCTTTCAATCGATAAATCGCTTTTAACGGGCTCACCAACGCTGACACCAGCTGGATATACCCATGCTAAATCTCCCCATTCATAGCAAACACCGTCATATTCTGGTTTTTCTTTTATAACAGCTTTGATAACATCTTCCTTTGGCGGAGCTGCACCAAGAGGCTTTCCATACAAATATTCTTTATTAAAACTCACCGGTGAAAACATTTTGTCTTTGTTAGAAACGAAATAATCCACTGCTTGCACTTTTCTGTATAAAGCAACAATGTTTAGTTTTTCGTTCACTGTATTACTAAAATCGTATTCCGATGCGCCTACTACATACTCGCCTTTATACCATCCATCAAATTTATAGATAGCATCCGGATCTTCCTCCGGTATATCCAAAGGGCCAATTATATCGGATGGATTTGCCGGTTTTTCCAACGTTTTACCTTTTTCTATTAAAACACTTGAATACCCTTCTAAATCAGTTAAGACAACCGGTTCAAATCCGGGCAAAAATTGTTTCTTAAAATTAACAACCAACATTTCTGTTGCAGTTATGTCCCCTCTTATCTCCAAATCTTCATATACTTCATCATCCTTTGTAATTCCATCAGGGTAAGTCCATTTTATATTGCCCCAAGTATAGGATTCTTTAGTTAAACTATTGTTTGTGCAGATTTTGCCTGCAATGTCGTTTTTAGAAGGGGGTTTCAGTTTTTCACCTTCGCTTACAGTGTATGCGAAAACTGCTGTATTGGGCAGTTTGTCTAGGCTTGTTGCTTTATCTATGACAGCATGGATAGTGTAGTTCACATCAAATATTTTTTCTACATCTGTTTTCTCTTCCGTTTTAGGATCTTCTTCAGTTTCAGTTATTGTTTCTTCTTCTTGATCTGTATTTGTTTCATGATTCACATCTTTTTCTTTGGGTGTGCCAATCACACCTACTATATCTCTAATCATTTTTGCAAATTCGCCTCTATGGAGTTCTCGTTTTGGCTGCAGATTTCCGTCAGAGCAACCGTGAACTATATTTGCGTCCACTAAAGCACCTACTGCACCTTTTTGTGTAATTGTTTCATGGTCATCAAATTTTTCAATTGATTTTTCGTTAAATTTTAGCCCATAAGCCCTTGCAATCATCAACATTGAGTCTTCTCTTAAAATAGAACTTTCAGGTTGGAATGTTTCGCCATCGTCTATTATACCGCTGTACAATCCCTTGCCAATATCTTCATAATACCACTTTTCTGGGAGAACATCGGTATAAGAGAATTCTTTTACCCGGTTTGTCTTCATTAATCTGTTTAGAATTACGACTACTTCTGCTTTTGAGATTTTTGCATTGGGCTTGAACATGCCATTTTCGTCACCTATTAAGTAGCCATTGTCACTAACCCATTCAATAAACTCCTCCGCCCAGTGGCCTTTTGCATCTTCAAAGCTCAAGGCGTTAACGCTTATTATGCCAGATGTCATCATAACGAAAATCAAAACTAATAAGGTCAATTTCTTAATCATGATAAACCTCCTCTTATAGTAAAATGTGGAACAAAAGTTTAAATACATTATAATACATTTCTAAAGATTACACCAATAAATGCAAAAAGCGCATAGATTTTTTGTAAAAAAGTATTTGACTAAATTTATTAAATAATGTATATTCTATTTATATATGGATTTTACACAAACAACAAAAGTAATGATGGGAAGAGTAATCTGGAAAATTTGTCTCAGAGAGCCGGTGTATGGGTGAAAACCGGAACAAAAATACAGACGAACATGGTCCCTAAACTGTGCAGGTGAGGCAAGTCTTAGCTTGCATCGGAATCCTCCGTTACAGGGGAGAGTGATGATAGTCACTTGTTAAGGCTTTTGTTGTGAATCAAAAGTAAATTAGGGTGGTAACACGGCAGCTCCTGTCCCTTTGGGATTGGGGCTATTTTATTTTAAAGAAAAATATAAAGTAAAGCAGGAGGTAATTGATATGGAAAAGAAAACCTATTATATTACAACACCAATTTATTATCCCAGCGACAAGCTGCATATAGGACACTCCTATTGCACTGTGGCTGCGGATACGGCAGCACGGTTTAAAAGACAGCTGGGCTATGATGTAATGTTTCTCACAGGCACGGATGAACATGGTCAAAAGATTCAAAGGAATATGTGGATAATATTGTTGCGGATATCAGAAAGCTATGGCAAACTCTCAATATATCCAATGATAAATTTATTAGGACTACGGATGAATACCATGTGGAAATAGTACAAAAAATATTCAAGAAGCTATATGACCAAGGTGATATTTACAAAAGTGAATATGAAGGCTGGTATTGCACGCCCTGTGAATCCTTCTGGACAACGCATCAGCTAAAGGACGGCAAATGTCCTGATTGCGGCAGGGATGTTGAGTTGACTAAGGAAGAAAGTTATTTCTTTAAGCTATCCAAGTATGCAGACAGACTTATTAAGCATATTGAGGATAATCCCCATTTTATCCAGCCGGAATCAAGGCAAAATGAAATGCTTAACAATTTCTTAAGACCGGGGCTGGAGGATTTATGCGTATCCAGAACCTCCTTTGATTGGGGTATACCTGTTACCTTCGACGAAGGGCATGTTATATATGTATGGATAGACGCTCTTTCAAATTATATTACAGCCTTGGGATATTCCACGGAGCATGATGAGCTGTATAAAAAGTATTGGCCGGCGGATGTTCATTTGGTAGGTAAGGAAATTGTAAGGTTTCACACTATCATATGGCCTATCATGCTGATGGCTTTAGACATTCCTTTGCCAAAACAGGTATATGGTCACGGTTGGTTGATTTTAGGCGGAGGAAAAATGTCAAAATCTAAAGGTAATGTCGTCGACCCTGTAGTTTTGGTAGAAAAGTATGGGGTAGATGCTATCAGATATTTCCTCCTAAGAGAAGTTCCTTTTGGCTCTGACGGGCTGTATAGTGAGGAAGCATTAGTGAACAGGCTAAATTCTGATTTGGCTAATGATTTAGGGAATTTAGTTTCTAGAACTGTAACAATGATAGAAAAATATTTTGATGGCATAATTCCCGCACCGGTAAAATGCGGAGACCCTTTAGATGCAGAAATAGAAAAGCTGGCTAATGAGCTTCCTGGTAAAGCAGAAGAGTTCATGGACAGATTGCAGTTTTCCAACACTTTGGTAGATATTTGGAAGCTGGTAGGTAGGAATAATAAATATATAGATGAAACAATGCCTTGGGTGCTAGCAAAGGACGAAAGCAAAAAGGAGAGATTAGGCACCGTGCTTTATAATCTTGCGGAATCCTTAAGGTATGTTGCCGTACTCATAAAGGCCTTTATGCCTGAAACTCCTAATAAAATCTTTGAACAATTGGGAATAAAGGATGAAAAGCTTAAATCCTGGGAAAGCTTAAAAAGCTTTGGAGCTCTTACTCCAGGATTAAAGGTGAAAAAAGGCGATATAATATTCCCCCGAGTGGAATACGGTAAGGACAACAAAAAAGTATCAGATAAAAAGGAAGAGGAAAAATCGGAGAGCAAGGACAATGACTATATTACCATTGACGATTTTTCAAAAATCCAATTCAAAGTGGCAAAGGTTATAGAATGTGAAAAGGTAGAAGGCTCAAAAAAATTGTTGAAATTAAAGTTAGAAGTCGGGGAAGAAATAAGGCAAGTGGTCTCCGGTATAGCTGAGTGCTATAAGCCTGAGGATTTGATAGGCAAGAATATGATTTTAGTGGCAAACTTGCAGCCGGTTAAACTTAGGGGAATTGAATCTCAAGGGATGATACTTGCAGCCTCAGAAGGTAACAAAATAGTAGGAATTACAACTATGGAGGATGTAAAATCCGGCTCTATAGTAAATTAGAGGAAGGTAGTAAAATGCTGTTTGATACACATGCACATTTGGACGATCCCAGGTTTGACAATGACAGGGCTTTAGTGATAGAGAGCTGTAAGGAAGAAAAAATCAGCTATATATTAAACGCGGGCAGTAATCTTGCGACCTCAATAAAAGCAATAAAATTGGCTAAGGAATATGACTTTATTTATGCGTCTGTGGGGGTACATCCCCACGACGCATCTAAAATGGAGAAAAACACCTGTGAGGTTTTAGGAGAATTAGCAAAGGCTAATCCCAAGGTAAAAGCCATAGGCGAAATCGGCTTGGATTATTATTATGATAATTCTCCTAGGGATATTCAAAGAATAAGGTTTGAGGAGCAAATAAATTTAGCGAAGGAGTTAAATCTGCCTATTATTGTTCATGATAGAGATGCTCATGAGGATACATTAAAAATATTGAAAAGCACAAATATCAAAGAGGTAGGAGGGGTTCTGCACAGCTATTCGGGAAGTGTAGAGATGATGAAGGAATGCCTGAAGCTCAACATTCATATATCCCTGTCGGGCCCCGTAACCTTTAAAAATGCACGAAAGACTGTGGAGGTTGCCAAAGCAGTGCCTTTGGAGTTTCTTTTAATAGAGACGGACAGTCCCTATTTAACTCCTGTGCCTCACAGAGGGGAGAGGAATTACCCCGGCTATGTGCGGCATGTAGCGGAAAAAATAGCTGCAATAAAAGAACTTCCCTTTGAGGAGATTGCAAAAATAACTCTGGAAAACGGTAAAAGGTTTTTTAATATAGAATAAATCAAAAGCCCTTTATTATCTCAAAAATTAAACGAAGTAATATTTTGTCCCATCTTTACATAATATATTGGTATAGAATACTATATTGGGGTTAAGAATAATAATAATTAGCTGTCACGAAAATCCAATTTATATGTAAAGTTTGACAATAGGGGCAAAAACGTTTAAAATTACTTTATCAGCAAAAGCTCCATTATAATGAACAAATTTAATGGAGTTTTTTATGAGCGCATCTGTTGATGCGGAGTAAAAGGAGGTAACAGGATGGGTACAGACAATCCACGGATAAAAAGCTTGCTTTCCGTGGAGAAGGAATGGCGCTACGAGAATGGTGTTTTAAGACATAGGTTTAAAAGAACAATATATCCCAAGATCACCATAGCGGTGTTATTCCTTGTAATATTGACGACTACAATTGTTTATAACTCATTAAAGAAAAGTATAATAATCTGCGACGGGGAAAAAGAAAAAGCGGTAACAACATTTAAAATGACAGTAGAGGATGTATTAGATGAGAACAATATTGTAGTAGGGTCTTTTGACAAAATGGATGTTTCGCCGGAACAAAGCTTAAAAAAGGGAATGAAAATTGAAATAAAAAGGGCAAGATCAGTTTTACTAACAGAAGGCAATAGGGTACAAACAATATATACCTTAGCAGACACTGTCGGCGAAGCCATGGATGAAGCTGAAATATATTTAGGAATAAAGGATAAGGTTGAGCCTTCCATGGATACAGAATTAACAGAAGTTGAGAAAATCGTAGTAACAAGAGTTGAGGAAAGAATAGCTACGGAGATGGAAAACATACCTTATGAAAATGAAGTTAAAAAAACAGATAAATTAGATAAAGGTATAGTAAAGATAATAAAAAAAGGACAGGAAGGCAAGAAGGAAATAGCCCAAAGGATTGTATTTGAAAATGGCAGCGAAACTTTCAAGGAAATATTATGGGAAAAGGTAATACAAAGTCCTGTGGCAGCTATTTTGGAGGAGGGGACTAAGGACACGATAATATCCTCCAGAGGAACCGTTACTAAGTTTACCAAAGCTATAGAAATGGTAGCAACAGCTTATGACGCTACCTTTGCCAGCACAGGGAAGCATCCGGATCATCCTTATTACGGTATAACGAGATCAGGTCTTAAAGTTAGACCGGGAATCGTAGCTGTTGATCCCAAGGTTATTCCGTTAGGAACATATTTATATGTGGAAGGCTACGGCGACGCCTTAGCTGCAGATACTGGAGGCGCAATAAAAGGCAATAGAATTGATTTATATTTTGAATCGCCCAAGGATGTTGCAAAATACGGTAAAAAGAAAGTTAAGGTATATGTCCTTGATAAACCAAGGTATAAATTTTAATTAAGCAAATAGCAGAGACCCCGAATAACACTCGGGGTTTGTCTTTTAAAAGAAGGATGCAAAACACTATGAAAAACAAAACTTTAGAAGAAGAAACAAGAGATATATTAAAAAAATATAATATCAGAGCCGCAAAGAAGTATGGGCAGAATTTTCTAACAGATGAAAAAGTGTTACATAGAATAATGAATACTGCCCTAATCGGAAAGTCAGATTTTGTATTGGAAATAGGTCCCGGACTCGGTACTCTTACTAGACTTTTATGTGATGAAGCTAAAAAAGTGGCAGCGGTAGAAATAGATACAAAGCTGATAGATACACTAAAAATCACTATGTCTTCTTACGATAATTTCAATTTAATAAATGAAGATATTCTAAAAACGGATATTAAATCATTATTAACAGATAACTTTGAAACAAATAAATGCAAGGTAGTTGCGAATCTGCCTTATTATATAACAACCCCGATAATTATGAAGCTTCTGGAGGAAAGACTAAACATAGAAACAGTAACAATAATGGTGCAAAAGGAAGTAGCGGAAAGATTGGCTGCCGCTCCCGGTGGCAAGGATTACGGAGCTATATCTGTTGCGGTGCAATACTATTCGATACCTGAAATAATTGAAACAGTACCGGCGGCAGCATTTATGCCTAAGCCTGATGTGGATTCCTCAATCATTCACCTTATAATAAGAGATAAGCCTCCCGTATCCCCTTTGGATGAAGGGCTCTTTTTCAAAGTCGTTCGTGCATCCTTTGCCCAAAGGAGAAAAACCCTTTTGAATTCTCTTCATGGCAGTAATCTAGGGATAGAAAAAAGCACGCTACAGGATATTTTAAAAAAATGTGGGATAAACTGTGACAGAAGAGGTGAAACATTATCCCTGGAGGAATTTGCTCTATTATCTAATGAAATAGGTCTTTTTTTAAAAAAATAGTCTACAACGGACCTCCCTTGACATATATTAGTAATAACAATTTCTAAAGGGAGGTTTTTTTATGCCTCTGATTAATGAATATAAAAGAATCTTTATAATACTTGCGGAAGCTGAAAAAGGTTATGGAATATCCGGGGGCAAAGCACCCACAGGATATATAAAAATTGAGGCTAATAAAGGTAAAATAAAAGTAAAAGGCACAATACAAAATATAGCTTGCAATGAGAAATCCTTTTATAAGCTATTTTTGCTATCCTCAAAGGAGGAAAAACCCGTTGATTTGGGGTGCTTCAGAATGGATAGCAATAATAAAGGTGAAATAACCCGGGAACTGGTTTTAGAAAAGAATGAAAATATTTTTCATTATACGGCAGCTCTTGTTACATCAAAGGATGTGGTCGTACTTTTTGGATGCACAGATAAAAAGGAAGTAAACTGGGAAAGTTGGGCTAAAAAGGCTCATATAAATAAAGCTGCTGAATTGCACAAAGACCCGGAGACTGTGCTAAAACCAATAAGAGAAAACAAGGCAGAAGAAAAACGGCAATTTGAAATTACTGAGGAATTAAAAATTGTAGAAAAGGAAGTTAAGACTATAGCAAAAGAAGAAGTCCAAGAAGTTCGAGAGCTTGAAGATGAGAAAGATGTTAGACGTGAAGAGTCAGTGGAGGTAAGCAGCACTGAGATTTCTACCGAACAAGGTAATCGTGAAGTGCCAAATAAGTTGGGAAATACCGTAGACTTTGATGAGCTAGGCAAAGGCGAAGCTACCGTTGAAATAAGCAACCGTGAAGAGCCTGCTGAAGCTAGTGATCATGATGCAACAATTGAAGCAAATACCCGTGTGGTCCCTGATGGAATAGTTACTGTAAAGGAAGAGGAAGAGACTCCAAGGGATGAAAAGGTAAGAATTATAATAAAAGAGGAGTTACCTTTTAATCACCCTTTCCACGTAATGGAGGAAATCGAAGCAGATTCTGTATATACTATACCTGATTTAAGGATGAATAATCTAGAAAAAGAACTTGCAGAAGTAACTAAACAGCTTAAAAAGGTAGATTTACTAGATGACCAAGCAAATAGGCGATGGTATAAAATTGACGATAAGCTGTGTCTTTTAACACCTATTACGATAAATTTAAAGGGTATAAAAATGTCTTTATCCTACCCCTATTTTGTCAAAGGCTGCGGACCATGGATAAAGTGCAGTGTGTTGGGGATAGAATATAAAAGCAATATTGCAGTTAAAATTTTTATAGGTGTACCCGGAGGAAACAGTCTTAAATGGGAGCCATATTTTAATGCTAAAGGCTTTACGAAAAATATTAAAGCAAAAGATGGCAAAGAATATTGGATGATGTGTATAGATTTGGATAAAGGTATGATATGTAATATATAGATGGATAAAGAGGCGGCGAAAGCCTCTTTTTTTTTCCTATCTTTAAAAAATTAATACTGAAATATTACGTAGTAATTTTCCCGTTCTATGTTACAATAAGTATTGAAGAAATATAATAGGGAGACAGACAAATGAAGCCAAATAAGCTTATTGATAAAAGGCTTATCAAAAATATAGATTTAGGCATAATCATTTCAGTAATATGTCTGGTGACTGCAGGCATAGTAGCGATAACAAGCGCCACGGGTATAGCCTATGGCAGCTCCTTAAACCATATTAAAATTCAAATAATAGCATTTGTCCTTGGCATAATAGGTATTGCAGCCGTATTGTTTTTTGACTATAACACTTACGGAGAGATGGAGAGAATAATATATGCCGTCAATATATTATTGCTTATAGGTGTATTGATTTTTGCTAAAGAAAGGAGAGGCTCAAAATCCTGGATTGATTTGGGACCATTGAGCTTTCAACCTTCGGAAATCGTAAAAATAGGTTTTATCCTTACCTTTGCCAAGCAATTGGAAAAGAAGGAAAGCATTTTAAATTCATTTAAAGGTTTATCTCAGCTTTTTCTATACTTTTTGCCTATAATAGGTCTTATTCTCTTGCAGCCTGACTTTGGCACGGGCTTGGTATTCATATTCTTTACATTCTTTATGCTTTATGCGGCGGGACTGAACTATAAATATATTTTGGGCATATTTACGACGGGTATCGTAAGCATACCTATATTATGGCTTTATTATCTTAAGCCTTACCAAAAGCATAGAATTCTTGTTTTTTTAAATCCAGAATTAGATCCTTTAGATAAAGGCTATCATGTTATTCAATCAAAAATTGCCATAGGCTCTGGTCAGCTATTAGGTAAAGGTTTATTCAAGGGGACCCAAAACAATCTTGGATTTATACCTGAAAGGCATACGGATTTTATTTTTTCCATAATAGGTGAAGAGTTTGGGCTTATAGGCTCTATGGTTATTATAGTTTTGTTTTTATTGCTTATCATGAGATGCATGTATATTGCAAAAATATCAAAAGATAACTACGGTAAATATATTACCGTGGGGGTCATGGCTATGTTTTTGTTCCATGTATTGGAGAACATAGGTATGACTATCGGAATTATGCCTGTAACTGGGATTCCTCTGCCTTTCATAAGCTATGGAGGAAGTTCTTTATTAACCAATATGATTGCTATAGGCTTAGTCCTAAATGTAGGTATGAGGCGGCAGGTAATCAGATTTTAGGAGGGACAGCGTTGTGGTATAGCATGATTATCGGGCTTTTTACAGGTCTAGCCATGTTTTTATATGGAATGAAGGTCATGTCTGATGCATTACAAAAAACAGCCGGGGGCAAAATGAAGGAGTTTCTGGAGATAGTCACCAGAAACAGAATGCTTGCGGTACTTGTCGGCGCAGGGATAACGGCAATAATACAAAGCAGTAGTGCAACTACCGTCATGGTAGTGGGTCTTGTAAATGCAGGGATTATAAATCTCAGTCAATCCGTGGGAGTGATAATGGGGGCAAACATAGGCACCACAATGACTGCCCAAATTATTGCATTTAAATTCAACTACATAATACCTTATGCAATTATAATCGGGGCTTTTCTTATATTATTCAGCAGAAAAAAGTCTTATAAACAGATGGGTGAGCTTTTATTGGGATTCGGTCTTTTGTTTATGGGAATGAACTCCATGAGCAATGCCATGGGCCCATTAAAGGATATACCTCAATTTACTGATTTTATGATGGATCTCCATCATAATCCTATATTAGGCGTCTTTACAGGCTTTCTGCTTACTGCCATTATCCAAAGCAGTAGTGCCACAATCGGTATATTGCAGGCACTAGCTATTCAAGGTCTAATACCTATAGAAGCAGCGCTGCCTATACTTTTTGGAGATAATATAGGCACCTGTGTAACGGCACTCTTAGCCAGCATCGGTACAAATATTACGGCGAAAAGAGCAGCTATAATGCATATGATATTCAATATAGTTGGCACTGTAATATTTTTAATATTATTAAAACCTATTACATATATTGTACTTCATACCTCAATAGAGGAAGTGAGGCAAATAGCTAACGCCCATACCCTTTTTAATATTGCAAATACGATTATACAGCTGCCCTTTGCCGGTGTTTTAGTTGCCTTTGTTACTAAATTAGTGCCCGGTGAGGAAATACAAGACCTGACGAAGCTCGTTTTTCTTGATAAAAGATTATTGGAAACCCCCACTGTTGCAGTAGTACAAATAATAAATGAACTGCTAAGGATGGGGGAAATAGCCAGGGAGAATGTAAGAAGAAGTATAGATGCAATAATTAAAGGAGATTCAAAGCTCATTGACGAAGTATATAAAAATGAAGAAATAATTAATAAGCTGGAAAAGAAAATTATAGAATACCTTTTAGAGGTTTCAAACAGCGCAATAAGCTTGGAATTATCTAATAAAGTTTTATCTCTCTTTAATAAAGTTCACGATATGGAGAGGATAGGGGACCATGCAGAAAATCTGGTGGAGCTGGCACAATTTAAAATAGATAATAAGATTACTTTTTCTAAAACTGCAATAGATGAGGTAAAGGAAATCTATGAAGCTGTCGATAAAACTTTAGGCAACGCATTTTTGGCTTTAAAAACCAATGACGAAGCCATCATGAAAGAAGTAGAAAAAAATGAGTCTAAAGTTGATTATCTAAGGGATAAGTTAAGAGATAATCATATTCTCAGGCTCAATAAAAAAGAATGTGATATTAATGCGGGAGTTGTATTTCTGGATATATTGACAAATTTAGAAAGAATAAGCGACCATGGTACGAACATTTCCAAAATAACTCATAATAATCCGGAAAGCAATATTTTTTTCAATTAGTTAATCGTACTTTTCTTTCAAATATTTATTATTGTGAGAATTTTGTGTATAATTGTATTATATTAAATTAATGGAGGTTATTATATGGATAAGATGATGTGGGGCTTAATATTGGTTGACATTGTTATAGGCACCGCAGCAGTGTATATGAGAGATAATATTATTGTCCTGATATCTGCAATCGCAATGTTGGTATTATTAAATATTTTTATACTTTCTACTATCCATAGAGCTATTAGATTTTTACGGGATAATTTTACCCGGATAGTAAACGGACAGCTCAATGTAAATATAAAAAAGTCTAATATTGATGCCATTAATCAAGTAGGAAATAGAATAAACGAGTATTTAGAAAAGATTAGAAAGTTGGTGGGGGAGTATATTAACTCCTCAGAAATAACTGATTTTGAAGCAGGCAACATGAAAATTCAAACGGAAAACCTTAGAATTACCGCAGGAGAAATAGCTTCAACTACTCAAGGTATTGCAGAGGCTGTTAACAGTCAGGCAGAATCCACGGGCAAAGTAAGCAATAACATGGAGGTATTTGGGCAGGGAGTAGAGGAAATATTCGAGAACGCTAATCTGTCCCTTAAGGTTGCAAAGGAATCTAAAGAAATTGTGGAGGAGAGTTTTGAAACTTTTCGTGAGACCTTTAAAAAGGTAGAGGAAATAAAGGATTATAATGACAAAGTACTAAGTGATATGGTTGAATTGGACAAATCCATAAGGCATATATTCACTATAACAGAAGCCGTAGAGGCAATAGCATCGCAAACACATCTGCTTTCACTTAACGCTTCCATAGAGGCTGCTCGTGCGGGAGAGGCTGGCAGGGGCTTTGCCGTCGTCGCTGGAGAAGTAAGCAAGCTTGCCGATGATTCATCAGCTTCAGCTAAGAAGATAAAGGATTTGGTTGACAATATAATTGGCGAGATTGACAGGTTGACTTCAAATATTAAAATTCAAACAGATGTAATAGGAAACAATGTTACATACGCTAAAAAAGCACTGGACAAAGCCGATGCCATCAATGAAGCAGTAGATGGAAACAGGAAAGCTGCGGAAGCCATAGTTACAATGACGGCAAAGCAAAAAGAGAAAATAGAGGATATTAAAACAGCAACTCAAACAATATACGAAATGACAGAACAAAACGCTGCTGTTTCTGAAGAAATCACCGCCTCAACCCAAGAACAGCTATCAATAATAGAAACAATGTATAATTCTGTGCTTATTCTAAACAATGCCATCCAGTACAGTAACAGTATTGTCGAGAATTTCACGACGGGGTTTAGAATTACTGATGATATACAAGAGAAAATAGAAAAGACAAAAGAAATGCTTACAAAGATAGGTAAGCAGGAAGAAATAGCGGGTATGGAGGAGCCGGAACTAGTAAGCTATTTGGAAAAGGAACGAAAGACTCTGCCCTATATAGAGCTAATGGCTTATATAAACAAGAGTGGTCACTTGGTAGGGGCGACAGTTGATTTGCCACAAGAATTAAGAGACCGCAGTGCCAGACCATATTTTGTGAATGCAATGAAAGGAGAGACCTTTATAAGCAAAGAATATGTCTCATCCTTTACAAATAATTATAATATTTCCGTATCTGTACCCCTGTATAAGAATGGTATAATCGCAGGAGTTATTTTAGCAGATATAAATGTAAACGAGAATTAAAGCCTCCCATTTACTATATAAAAAACAGGTGCGTTTGCGCACCTGTTTTTTATATAGTAAATCAAGCTATTAAATAAAGAGATTGACATTAGAGTCTTCGGCTTCACCTAGATAATAACCGACACCGGCTACCTTAATTCCGTCAATCAATTCCTCTTTGTGAAGTCCCATTACATCCATGGACATCTGGCAAGCGACAATTTCGACACCGCTATCCATAGCTGCTTTTATTAATTCCTCAAGCGAATTGATATTCTTATTCTTCATCACGCTTCTAATCATTTTAGCTCCCATACCCATCATGTTCATTTTGGATAAGCCTAATTTTTCGCTGCCTCGTGGCATCATTGAGCTGAACATTTTATCCATAAAGGATTTTTGAACCTTCATACTTTCAGGCTTACGTAATATATTTAAACCCCAGAAGGTAAAAAACATTGTTACCTTTTTGCCCATGGAGGCAGCGCCATTGGCTATAATGAAAGATGCTATTGCTTTATCCAAATCCCCACTAAATACTATTATGGTTTTATTATCTCTACCTATTGGTTTTTCAGAAGCTTTATATGACTCTAATGAAGATGGCTCTTTACCTTTTTTTAAAAAGGCGACTATATTAACTCCTTCTCTGTTGACACTTATAAGCTCATTATCAGTTCTTTTAGACCAGGCGATAATATCCTCATAAAAACCTAAATCCGTAGCCATCACTTTTAGTATCTGGCCATTTTCCATTTCATCGACAGCTGATTTTACCCGTAGTAGAGGTCCCGGACAGCACAGTCCTTTTGCATCCAATTCTTTGTCTGGATTTTCTATCACTATATCAGAATTGTCAACACCATCACCAAAGGGGTTATCCATGCCCGGCTTAAAGCTTTGCTGCATGTAGCTTTTGAATCCGCCGCTTAAACTTTTAACATCGAAACCATTGTGTCTTAAAATTTTATTTGCCAAATAACCTCTTTGACCTACGTGGCAATACACGATTATATCTTTTTCTTTATCTAATTCCACTAACCTTTTTCTAAGGGTTTCCAAAGGTATATTTATCGCTCCGGGGATATGATTTGTTTCGTATTCCGTTGGAGTGCTGATATCCAAAACAATTGTGCTTTCTTTATCAATTTTTTCAAATTCCGATACATTGATAAAGGATACCATATCATTTAATATATTCTCCGCAAGATATCCCGCCATATTCACCGGATCCTTAGCTGAGGAATAAGGAGGTGCATAAGCCAATTCTAACTCTGTTAAATCTTTTATCGTCCCGTTCATGCCTATTAAAGAGGCAATTACGTCGACTCTTTTGTCCACTCCTTCATAACCAAGGATTTGTGCACCCAAGACTTTACTGTCTAAATCAAAAATTAATTTTATGGTCAAAGGTAATGCTCCCGGATAATACTCACCATGGGAATTAGGATGAACTATTACGGTTTTGTATTCCATATCATTTCTTTGCAATGTTTTTTCGTTTGCCCCTGTGCTTCCTGCAACCAAATCAAAGATTTTTAATATGGAAGTGCCTTGGGTACCTTTATACACGGTGGACAAACCGGAAATATTATCGGCGGCGATTCGCCCTTGTCTATTTGCAGGTCCTGCCAAAGGAATTGCAGATATTTTTTTTGTTATATAATCAATAACTTCTATGGCATCTCCTACCGCATAAATCCCTTTGATATTTGTTTCCATCTTGTTATCTACGATAATATGACCTTTAGGTCCCAAATTAATACCTGATCCTTTTAAAAATGCCGTATCCGGAGAAACTCCAATGGACAGAATAACCATATCAGCCCTAAGCTTCGTACCACTGTTTAATGTTATACCCATTGAATCATCCGTTTCCTCGAAAGACTGCACCCCGTCGCCTAAAATAAGTTTAACACCGTTTTGCTCCATTTCTTTTTCAGCTATTACGACCATATCCGAATCAAAAGGTGCAAGGATATGGGGAACTGCCTCTACTAAAGTCACGGCAATATTTCTGTGAATAAGGTTTTCTGCGACCTCAACTCCGATAAAACCGCCCCCTATAACCACTGCGGATTTAGGATTTTTGTTTTCCACAAATTCTTTGATTTTATCTGTATCCGGTACTGTTCTTAAGGAAAAAATCTTTGGGTTGTCTATTCCTGGGATTGGTGGCTTAACAGGTTTTGCCCCGGGAGATAATATAATACTGTCATAGCTTTCGTCATATATGGTATCGTTTTTTGTCTTTACTTTCACTGTTTTGTTTTCTGTGTCAATAGAAATGACTTCATTAAAAGGTCTTATATCGATATCATACTTTTTTGTGATGTCTTCTGCTGTATTAATAAGAAGCTTTTCCCTCTCCTTAATATGCCCTCCTATGTAATAGGGCAAACCGCAATTGGCATAGGATACGTATTCTCCCCGTTCAAACATGATAATCTCAGCATCCTCATCCAATCTCCTTAGTCTCGTTGCCGCCGTTGCACCACCAGCAACACCGCCGATAATTAATACTTTTTTTCTCATATTATAACCCCCATAATTAATTTAATAAGCTTAATTCGTTAACAATGTCGGTTCATTTGTCACTAAAAATTGAACCAAGCAAGGAAGAAATTCTTTCGTCACAAACGCTGTATTTAACCTCCAAGCCCTTGCGTTCGCCTTTTATTAAACCCGCAGCTTTCAGTTTTTGTAAATGTTGGGATATAGTTGACTGTGGGAGTTCAAGGCAGTATTGCATATGACTGACGTTGCAGGAGCCGTTTTCCAAAAGGCCTTTTACAATGCATAGCCTGACAGGATGAGCCAATACCTTTAAAAATTCCGCCGTATCGATATATTTTTCAAAACCTTCATCCATAAATAACTCGCACTCTCCTTTACAATCTGATATATCTATATATTCATATATTACAATATAATGATATCACTTTTAGTAAAAAAATGCAACAAAAAGAAAAACCCGGATATCCGGGCGGGTATTTTAAAATTTACTATTCATATATAACTATAGTTTCAGCATAGCTTATTATATTTGATACGATTGCAGGAGTTCCA
Source organism: uncultured Clostridiaceae bacterium (assembly GCA_964408955.1). Lineage (GTDB taxonomy): Bacteria > Bacillota > Clostridia > Lutisporales > Lutisporaceae > JAAYKT01. The sequence goes on along the minus strand of CAYPBK010000002.1, from coordinate 63,817 downwards.
AGACTAATAATCTGTAAGCTTGTTCCGGGTTGCGCCAAAACTCGCTTCGCTCAAACAGTTGACGCAACTGATCCTCCACTGCGCTAACAGATTCTAAGTCTCTCCACAATGCAATCTTTATCAAATATTAATAATCTAAAAAAATCTGTGTATAGTAACTTTTAAATTATTGTTACTGTTTATGCTATGTATATATTAGCTTTTTTGTTATAGTTTATTAATCTTTACTACGGTAAATGGCTTTTAGCCTATTGATCTTTACACCTTTCACCATAAATTTTTCTTCATATTCTGTCGGTATATTTTCCTTATCCATTTCCTTTTCCAAATCATAAGTAATATCAACAATATCTAAGGATGCAGCTTCAAATTCTGGTATACTGTAATCAAAAAATTGCCTGTTATCAGTTTTAAAAATAATCATGGCTTCATCCTTTAGAAAGTTTTTATATTTTTCTAAGAATCGTTTATTGGTTAAACGTCTTTTAGCATGCCTTGCTTTAGGCCATGGGTCTGAAAAATTGATAAATAGCCTATCTACCTCATTAACCCCGAATACCTCCTCAATATTTTCAATATTGAAAGGTAATAGGGCTAGATTTGACACATCATTATTAAGTGTTTTTTTTAAAGCCATATAAAGGACTTCATTCTTTGAATCAATGCCGATATAATTTATCCCGGGATTATTCCTTGCATTCAAAACTATGAATTGACCTTTACCTGTTCCTAATTCAACATAGATAGGGTTGTCGTTATTAAAATGCTGATGCCATATACTTTTATGCTCCTCCGGTTTAAAAACGATAATATGTTGATTTGCTAATAAAGTTTCCAAAGCCTTCGGTTTTGTTCTAAGTCTCATACTAACCTCCCCAAATATTTATAAGTACTAAAAGTATTATATACTTTAGATTTAATAAATCCAATATATTAAACTTTTGAATATAAAACTACAAAATAAAATCATGGGATTATAGACAAATGAAATTATATCATAATTATAGTAAGCATAACTAAATACTAATTTTAATATTAATAACTAGGGAAGGAGGTGTATTAATGAAAAAATTGAATTTATCAACAAAAATACTAATAGCTTTAATTTTAGGTATTGTAGTAGGTATCATGCTTCAGGGCTCCCCGGAGGTTGCTAACAATTATATTAAACCTTTTGGTACACTATTTTTGAACTTAATTAAACTTATAGTAGTGCCATTGGTGTTGGCATCCCTAGTTGTAGGCACATTTGGTTTAGGAGATGTCAAGAAAATAGGACGAATCGGGGGGAAAACACTTGTATATTTCTTGCTAACGACAGCTTTTGCAGTAATATTAGGTCTTATACTGGCAAATTTATTAAAAGTGGGAGCAGGATATACTATTCCTGTAGATGCCGCTGCTGATGCTAAGGAAATACCAAAATTTATTGACACATTATTAAACATTATTCCATCAAACCCCTTTAAAGCTGTTGTAGATGGGAATATGCTTCAGATAATTGTATTCGCCCTAATGCTGGGTAGTAGTATAATGGCAGTGGGGGATAAAGGTAAACCACTTAGAGGTGGCTTTGAAGCTTTAGCAGAGGCTATGTATAAGATGACGGAAGCCATTATGAGGTTTGCGCCTTACGGTGTATTTGCACTCATTATCCCGGTTGTAGCTGTTAACGGACCAAAGGTACTTTTGCCATTATTAAAAGTAATAGTTGTAGTCTATTTGGGATGTATTCTGCATGCTATCCTAATATACGGAGGCTCCTTGAAATTGCTTGCAAATTTTAGTCCCGGGAGATTCTTTAAGCTGGTTTCACCTGCATCAATTTTTGCTTTTACAACAGCCAGCAGCGCCAGCACGTTACCTTTAACCATGAAATCTGCCGAAGAAATGGGCGTGCCAAAAGCAATATCTAGCTTCGTAATACCTTTAGGAGCTACTATCAACATGGATGGAACCGCACTATACCAAGGAGTATGTGCCTTTTTTATTGCACAAGTATATGGTCTTAATTTAACAATTGGACAGCAATTAACAGTAATATTAACTGCTACTTTGGCATCTATCGGCACTGCAGGTGTACCGGGAGCAGGCTTGGTAATGCTGACAATGGTGCTTCAATCTATCGGCTTGCCTTTGGAAGGGCTGGCACTCATTGCCGGCATTGACAGAGTTTTGGATATGGCTAGAACATCGTTGAATATTACAGGAGATGCCGCTTGTGCTGTAATAGTTGCAGCAACGGAAAAAGAGCTTATAACGGATATGCCTTCCGGGAAGAATTGAATAAGTCAAAAAAATAGATTGATAAAATATATAGCGTTTAGAAAAGCTGCGGGTGAGGATTTTTCTCTACCCGCAGCAGTTTATACATAATGGGAAAGTTCAACTTTCCAATCCCAGGGTAGCAATTTATCTCCCTATAAACATTTGAGTGTAAATGAAGCTGCCGTCGCCTTTGGGAGCAATACCCACTCCCAGCTCAGTAAAGTTTGGATTCAATATATTTTTCTTATGCCCTTCCGAATTCATCCAAGCATTTACGGCCTTTTCTGCCGTGCTGTTTTGGGCAAGATTCTCACCGGCGTAGGCATAGTTAATTCCATGATCTCTCATCATATCAAAGGGCGAGCCGTAGGTAGGCGATTGATGGCTAAAATAATTTTTGTCAACTATATCCTTTGATTTCATTCTCGCAAGCTTAGTTAATTCATTACTGGCGACGAGAGCTTTAGCACCGACTTTGGCACGCTCCGCATTACATAAATCCAGCACCTTTTTTTCCTCAGCCGTCATAACACCGTTGCCGGCTGCATCTTCGCCGGTAGTGGTTCCAGGTGTGGAACCACCCGGAGTAGTAGTGCCTCCCGGTGTAGTAGTACCACCAGGTGCATTAATATCACCAGGTGTAGCGCCAGGAGAAAAATCTGATCCGCTACCGGGAGTACCCGGCAATGTTCCAGAGGGCGAGCCGGGGTTAGAGGGACCCGGTGTGGTTTGGTTTGGTGTGCCCTGGCTGCCGGGGACATTGGGAACATTGGGATTTGTGTTTGTCAGCGGCGGCACGCTTGGTATTTTCTTAAGTCCAAGATTTCCTGCGAAAGGCTTAATTTGGTTTGCTTGAATACAACCTACAGAGCTTTTGTTAGGCACCTGAACTATAAACCAATCATTTACTTTACCAAAAATATTAAGCTTATCTCCTTTTGCCGCTGTTCCGATATTGGCAAAATCAGAGCCGGGTCCTGATCTTATTATGGCATTATTTGCAGTTACATTGCCTGTTTCTGCTCTTTCAAAGGATGCAGAAATTTTACCGTCAAAATTGCCACGAGCTGTGGCGCCGGGGTGGGGCGTGGTAACATGAGGCTTTTGAATGCCTTGGGGCGGAACTATTCGTTTGGCTTGAGGGGAACATCCGCCTAAAAGCAGTATACATAATAGAATTGTACAAAGCCTTTTATGATTAATCATAAATTATCTCCTTTCATTAAAATTAAAAGAAAAATTCTTTCATTACTATTTTGCATTATTAAGCGGAAATTATAAAAAAGACCAAGCGTTAATTGAAGGTTATTTTGGTTTTAAATTCTTTTTTAATTTGTGTCAAAAACGCACATGGCAGATTATATCATGTATTTCTTAGAAATACATGATATAATAAAACCAAAACTACTATTGTTAAAATTATTGCAGTAAAAATTCAGGAGGTAAAAATGCCAATTTTCGTACAAGCTATATTTATTTTTTTTGCGAGGGCTTTCGATGTATCCATGGGTACTATGAGAACACTTTTTTTAGTTAAAGGGAATAAGAAGATTGCTGCGTCGCTGGGTTTTTTTGAAGTAATGATTTATCTAATGGTTCTTGGTAATGTAGTAGGAAATTTAGATAAACCTATTCTGATTATTGCTTATTGCGGTGGGTTTGCCTGCGGGAATATCATCGGCGGCACAATAGAAGAGAAACTTTCATTAGGAAGAGTTTCAGCGGAGGTAGTGCTGAAGGATAGCGCAAAGGAAGCTGTGGAGATTCTCAGAAAAGAGGGCTTCGGCGTAACAATTTTTGAAGGAATGGGAGTCGAGAGCAAATCCTATGCACTAAAGGTTATTTTGGAAAGAAAAAATATTAAAAAGCTTCGGGAAACTATAAAGAATATAGACCCCAATGCTTTTATTACAATTTTTGATATAAGATCCTCTGCGGGAGGACATTTTGTACCTATTAAAAAGTAAGAGACCAGAGACCGGTTATGATGTTGATTTCATAGTTTTCGCTTTTTTGAAAAAGCTTAAATTAAGCTCCGAAAGAAGCATAGCGAGCACTATTAAGACTCCGCCTAAAATTCCTTTGGAGCCTAGGTGCTCCTTTAACAAAATCCAAGAAGTAATGGCGGAAAACACCGGTTCCATGGTAAATATTATAGCCACATGGGTGGCGGTAGTGTATTTTAACGCCGCAATCTGTACTAAAAAAGCGAAAGCAGTGCATAAAACACCCATAAAAAGCAAAGAACCCAAGCTCACGGAAGAAATATTTCTCGGAAACTTCTCAAAGCTTATAGCTCCTATAAAAGCAAAAATAGCAACGAAAACCATATTTAATATAGATAGCAAGGTAGCATCATGTTGTGCCACGTATTTTGAGGAAAAGATTAAATGCCATGCACAACATACTGCCGACAATATCATAAGGAAATCGCCTTTATTAAAGGAGGCGCCTCCCCCGTCATAGCTTAATAAGAATAATCCGAAGGCTGCAATTGCGGTACTCAATATAGTCTTTGAAGTGATTTCCGTTTTTAAATAGAAATAGGAGAAAAAAGGAACAAATAATACGGCAAGCCCAACGAAAAAGCCGGATTTGCTGGCGGTGGTGTATTGCATTCCAATGGTTTGGAAAACATATATGGCGAAAAGCAATATAGCAAGTACCAAGCCGGGTTTAATTATTTCCTTTTTAATTTCCTTTAGCTTTTTATGAAATATAATTGATAAAAGTGTGCCGGCAATGGCAAATCTCAAGGCGATAATATACATAGGGGTTATTGTTTGCAACGCAAATTTTGTAACGGGGAAACCTGCTCCCCAAATAACCGTTACGAATAGTAGGATAAGGTCAGCTTTATAGGATTTTTTCATGATATCTCTCCACTCTATTATGCAATAATTTTCTTCCAATCTAAAAGGTAAAAACAAATCTATATGCTATTATAACAGATAAAAAATATTAAGATATAACATTTTAAGTTGCTATTCTAACATAATTATAATTACCGTGTGCCAATTACTGGTAGAACATATTTTCATTGACAGATTTATGACTAAAATATATAATGAACACATAGTTCAAAAATAAAAGCAATGACGGGGAAAAGTAGCAATGCTAGCCTCTTAGAGAGCCGGTGGTTGGTGAGAACCGGAAGGCGAATCTTGTGAAATACACCTCTTAGCTGCAGGCTGAAATTATTTGAAGTAGGCTGTGACGGAGACTTCCGCCGTTATCAAAGGAAGAGGATATAGATTTGTATCTGTTATGAGTTGGGCATTTATGCCAATTAGGGTGGTACCGCGAGCCATTCGTCCCTATACCGGGGATGAGTGGCTTTATTGTTTTTAAACAGGAGGAATAATAATGGAAAAAAGTAACGTATATGATGTTTTAGTTGAAAGAGGCTTTGTTGAGCAAGTTACTCATGAGGAGGAGCTAAGGGAGCTGTTTGAGAAAGAATCCGTTACCTTTTATATCGGATTTGACCCTACTGCCGACAGTCTCCATGTAGGACATTTTGTCCAGATGATCGTTATGGCACATATGCAGCGTGCCGGGCATAGACCTATAGCCCTTTTGGGAGGGGGTACGACTATGGTAGGTGACCCCAGTGGCAGGACGGATATGAGAAAGATGCTAACCCAGGAGGAGATAAATGAAAATGCAGAGAAATTTAAGGTGCAATTTCAAAAAGTAATCGATTTCAGTGATGGAAAAGCCATTATGGATAACAACGCCAATTGGCTTTTGGAATTGAATTATGTAAACTTCCTCAGGGAAATCGGTGTGCATTTTTCCGTCAATCGTATGCTTACTGCCGAATGCTATAAAAGCAGATTAGAAAAAGGCCTTACCTTTATTGAGTTTAATTATATGCTTATGCAATCCTATGATTTTCTGGAGCTATATAGGAGATACGGCTGCAAGCTGCAAATGGGCGGGGATGATCAATGGTCCAACATTATTTCCGGTGTAGATTTGATAAGGCGTGTTGAGGGCGCCAGCGCTTATGGGATGACCTTTGCACTTCTCACAAACAGTGAAGGGCAAAAAATGGGCAAAACCCAATCCGGCGCAGTGTGGTTGGACCCTAACAAAACAAGTCCCTTTGAATTCTATCAGTATTGGAGAAATATTGATGATGCGGATGTAGAAAAATGTCTTGCTCTTTTGACTTTTATCCCCATGGATGAGGTGCGCAGGCTTGGCTCTCTGCCGGGGAATCAGATTAACGAGGCTAAAAAGGTCCTTGCTTATGAGGTTACATCCTTAGTGCATGGTATGGATGAGGCTGTAAAAGCACAAAAAGCTGCTGAAGCTCTGTTTGGCGGGGGCGAGGATATGGATTTGGTGCCGACTACCGAAATAGATAAAACTACTGTAGAAGACGGGATAAATATTGTTGATGTTTTGGTCATCTCAGGATTGGCTGCGTCAAAAGGCGACGGAAGGAGATTGATTAATCAAGGCGGGTTATTATTGAATGATGAAAAAGTTGATTCCATCGAATATATCTTTAACACTAATGATATAAAAGAAGACGGGGCAGTTTTGAAAAAAGGGAAGAAAACCTATCATAGAATAATAGTGAAATAATTAAATGAGACAGTGTCATGGCTGAAGCCATAATATAATAACCATAGGGTTTTCCCTATGGTTATTATGTTTATCAGTTGGCTTTATTGCTTTAATTACTTAGCTTTTTCCAAAGCTTTCTGTGACAGCTCAATAAATTTGTTGCCTGATGAAGTTGCACCGCCTGTTGCATCAACCTTTGAAGGGTCCTGTTTGTTTACCAGCTCGGAGCCGAATTTTTCATAAACCTTTATAACATCAACATTATTAACCTTCATAAAGCTTTCTTTATAATCCTCGTCTTCGGTTTTTAGCTTTCCCTCATCTGATATCTCATCATAATTCGCCTCTGTAATTTTGCCGTCCTTAACTGTTATCGTTACCTCCGGTGCCCAGCCTTTGTCATCCGGTTCACCTTTTTCCGTATAGGTGCCGTCCTTATAATTTCCCCCACTATTGGGAGCAGGCTCTTGAGGCTTTGGCGAACAGCCCGCAACTAAGGTGAATATCATTATTATAGTCAATGTTAAGGTAATAGCCCTTTTCATTATTTTCACTCCTTAAAAAAAATGTTGTTTTATTATAGCATGGATTATAAAAAAAATTCTACAGTTTTTTGGAAAAATTGCGTTTTTAAATACTTAAATTGCTAATTTTTATTATTATAACCGATAATAATAGGTTTTATGAAATAATTTAGTATTAATTTGGATTAACTAATGCTTAGTATCGTGGTATTATTTAAATAAGATAGATTTTTATCGGAGGTGGCAAATATGGATACACCTGTACTTGAAGTTAATCTTAATAAAATTGTTCACAACACAAAGCATGTGAAAAGACTATGCGCGGATAACGGCATTGACATTTGTGTAGTTACAAAAGGATTTTGTGCCAAATTGCCTATTGTTGAAGCAATAGTATCTGCGGGGGTGAACTTTTTAGGAGACTCCAGAATACAAAATATTAAGGAAGTAAAAAAGAAGCTTCCCCAAGTGAAATACATGCTGATAAGAATACCAAAAATAAGTGAAGCAAAAGAGGTTATAGAGTATGTGGATATCAGCCTCCAGTCTCAATTGGAGGTCATTAAAGCTTATTCGGATAGGGCAGAAGGCTTAGGTAAAGTCCATGATATAATTCTTATGATAGATGTGGGGGATCTGAGGGAAGGCGTTTTGCCAAAGGATGTTTTTCATACTGTAGAGCAGATATTAACGATGAGAGGCGTTAAGCTGGCAGGTATTGGTACTAATGTAGGCTGCTATGGCGGTGTTTTGCCTACGGTTCAAAATTCGGAGCTTTTAGTGAATATAAAAAAGGATATAGAGAAACATTTTGGTATTGATTTAGAATATCTATCCGGTGGTTCTACCTGTACAACAAAGCTTCTGATGGAGGGTAGGTTGCCAAAGGAAGTTAATAATTTAAGAATAGGTGAAGGTGTTATCCTTGGCGAGGACAGCACCAACGGTATATTCTTGCCTGATTTTTATTCTGATGCTTTTATTTTGAAAGCTGAGGTAATTGAATTGAAGGAAAAGCCCTCCGTCCCCATAGGGGAAATAGGTTATGACGCTTTTGGGTGTAAACCTGTTTTTGAGGATAAAGGTCCCAGGAGGCGTGCTATATTGTCTGTTGGGAGACAGGATGTTCGAATAGAGGCATTGACGCCTGTATACAAAGGTGCGGAAATTCTAGGAGGGAGCAGTGACCATTTGCTTTTGGATATTACCCATGTTACGGAGGAAATAAAAGTCGGCAGCATTATGCCTTTTCGCTGCGCTTATTCAGCTGTTCTTAGCCTGACTACCTCTCCCTATGTAAATAAAAAATATTTAACTGACAATGCTAATGATATGATGGAATGACCGGGACATTGATGATTTAAAGGATGGAGAAAAGGAGTCGAAGCAGAAGTCCAGATAGGAGTGACATAAATGGAAGAGATTATTAGAAGAGAATTTTTTATAAAAGGTCTGCACTGTGCCAGCTGTGCAGCAGAAATGGAAGAAAGCATCAATAAAATATTTGGTATAAATAGAGCTTATGTTGATTTTGCAGGTAATAGACTGGTATTGGAATACCCTAAGACGGCAGACGGGGACAGCATAGTGAAAGAGACAATAGAAGTCATGAATAATATAGAACAAGATGTCAAAATATTTGAAAAAACCGGGGCTCAAAACCCTGTGGCTGAAGATAGTGTGAAAGGGCAGATTATTAAGCTAATAGTTTCATTATTGCTTTTTTCTATTCCATATCTGTTTGCCAGGGTGATGGATTTTAGGTTCATTCTATTTAGTGCTGCTTATGTGCTAGCCGGTGGAGAGGTGCTATTAAGAGCCTTTAAGAACATTTTTAAAGGAAGAATTTTTGATGAAAACTTCCTTATGACCATAGCTACCATAGGTGCTTTTGCTATTGGTGATTATCCTGAAGCTGCGGCAGTAATGATATTTTTTAATATAGGAGAATTGTTTCAGGATTTGGCTATCAGCCGCTCAAGGAAATCTATAAAGGCTTTAATGGACATCAAGCCTGACCATGCAAATATAATTTCAAACAATCAAATACAGCAGGTGTCACCGGAGTCAGTTTCTATTGGTGATATTATTATTGTAAAACCTGGTGAGAGGGTTCCTCTTGACGGTAAAGTATTAAAGGGTGAAACAGTTGTTGACACCTCAGCATTGACAGGAGAATCTATGCCCAGGGATGTAAAAACCGGCGATGTTGTTTTAAGCGGCTTTGTCAATATGAATAAAATGATTTCCGTTAAGGTGGAAAAGGAGTATTCTGAATCTACTGTGACAAAAATTTTAGATTTGGTAGAAAATGCTGCTTTAAAAAAAGCGTCCACGGAAAAATTTATAACTAAATTTGCAAGAGTATATACTCCGGGAGTAGTCCTCGCTGCATTAGCTATTGTTATAATTCCCACAATGATATATGGTCTTGGCACATTTAACAGATGGCTGTATAGAGCGTTGATATTTTTAGTGATTTCGTGTCCTTGTGCTTTAGTTGTATCTATACCTCTCAGTTTTTTTGGAGGCATAGGAGGAGCAAGTAAAAAAGGTATTTTAGTAAAAGGCGGAAATTATCTGGAAGCATTAAATAGAGTGGATACAGTAGTTTTTGATAAGACCGGTACCTTGACGGAAGGTGTTTTTAAGGTTAATGAAATATGTGCCACAGAGGGCTTTCAAAAGGAAGAGCTACTAGAATATGCGGCAAAAGCCGAAAGCTTTTCTGATCATCCAATAGCTCTATCCATAAAAGATGCCTATGGGAAAGCGGCGGATATATCAACGGTGCTTTATCACGAGGAAATTACGGGGCACGGCATTAAAGTAAAAACGAATTCAGAGGAAATACTTGCGGGTAATAGCAAGCTCATGGATAAAGAAGGCATAGTCTATGTAAAAGCTGGAATACAGGGCACTATACTTTATATAGCGGTAAATGGAATATACGCTGGATACATTCTTATATCAGATAATCTTAAATCAGATTCAAAAAACATGATAAAAGGTTTAAAAGCTCTGGGAATAAATAAAGCTGTTATGCTTACAGGAGATAGTGAAGGCGCGGCCAAGGCTATATCCGAAGAATTGCAATTAGACGAGGTATATTATGAACTATTGCCCCAGGACAAGGTAGATATTTTAGAAAAAATTAAGGAAAGTAAAAAAGGCGAAGGTAATGTAATTTTTGTCGGTGACGGAATAAACGATGCGCCGGTTTTAGCTATTGCAGATGTAGGAGTAGCTATGGGAGGTCTTGGCTCTGACGCAGCTATTGAGGCAGCAGATATTGTTCTAATGACGGATGAACCTTCGAAGCTGATTGAAGCAATTGAAGTGGCCAAATTTACGAGAAAAGTAGTATGGCAAAATATCACTTTTGCGTTGGGAGTAAAATTCCTCGTCTTAAGCTTGGGGCTTATTGGTATAGCAACTATGTGGAGTGCAGTATTTGCAGATGTGGGAGTTGCACTTATAGCAATTCTAAATGCTGTAAGAATTATTAGAAATTAAAAAAGAAACATCCAAGCACTCATGGCTTAAAGGAATAGATTAAGATATAAAAAGCGGCTTTACAGCATATACTGCAAAGCCGCTCTTGTGATTTTTGTTATTTAAAAACTTTCTTAACAGTGTTTTTTATCAAGGCTTCATCAGGTAAATAAGGCAATGTAATATGATCAGTACCTTTTCTTATCTCGTTATACTCCATAGAGGTAGTAATAGAATTCTCATTTCTCGCCCAGGCACGTCTAGCAACTCCTCCCATTACATCCCAGAGCATAGCGGATTTTATTATTTCATCAGTTTTTGCCGTACCGTCCAAAACTAATCCGAATCCACCGTTAATTGCTTTGCCAATGCCCACGCCACCACCATTATGAAGAGCCACAAGACTCATACCTCTTGCCGCATTGCCTGCAAAGCATTGAGTTGCCATATCTGCCATAACATTACTTCCATCTTTAATATTGGAAGTTTCTCTAAAAGGTGAATCAGTACCGCTGACATCATGGTGGTCACGACCGAGCATTACAGGACCAATTTCGCCGTTTCTAACCATTTCGTTAAATTTGAGTGCAATATTCATTCTGCCCATGGCATCCTGATAAAGAATCCTGGCTTGAGTGCCTACTACCAGCTTATTCTTTTCCGCATCTCTGATCCATACCCAATTATCTCTGTCCTGGGCTCTTCTATTAGGGTCAATGCAGTCCATGGCAGCTTTGTCGGTCTTTCTCAAATCCTCAGGTTTGCCGCTTAAGCATACCCATCTAAAAGGACCATAGCCATAATCAAAAAGCTCCGGACCCATTATATCCTCGACATAGGATGGGAAGATAAATCCGTCCTTTTCATCAACGCCATTTTTAGATACTTCCATAATACCGGCATCAAATATGGCTTTAAGGAAGGAATTGCCGTAGTCAAAGAAGTAAGTGCCTCTTTCAACAAGGGTTTTTATTAAATCAAAATGCTTTTTAAGGCTCTTATCCACCAACTTATTAAATTTTTCTCTATCGGATTTTAATAGCTCTGTTCTTTCCTCAAAGGTTATGCCTTGAGGACAGTATCCTCCGTCATAAGCTACATGGCATGAGGTTTGATCAGATAAAAGCTCTATTTTGACATCGTTATCCACGGCATATTGAAGAAGGTCAACTATATTACCGTAATACGCTATTGAAGTCGGTTCGCCTTTTTCCATATATTCATGGGCAATTTTAAACACTTCTTTTAAATCATCACTTTTCTTTTGTACCCAGCCTTGCTCATGTCTGGTCACTATTCTTGAATAGTCTACCTCGGCAATTATAGCAACGCCATTTGCAATTTCCATTGCTTTGGATTGAGCTCCGCTCATGCCGCCAAGACCTGAGGATACAAAGAGCCTTCCTTTTAAATCGCCTTTTTCACCAAGGTTTAATTTTTGCCGACCGGCATTTAAAAGGGTATTAAAGGTGCCGTGTACTATTCCTTGAGGTCCGATATACATCCAGCCACCGGCCGTCATCTGACCATAATTTGCTACGCCCATCTGCTCTGCAATTTCCCAATCGCGCTGATTATCAAACATCCCGACCATCAGAGCATTGGTGATTACAACTCTTGGGGCGTTGGGATTGGATTTAAATAATCCAAGAGGATGACCGGACTCAACGACAAGTGTTTGCTCCTCAGTAAGTACCTCCAGGTATTTCTTCAGTAGTCGATATTGCATCCAATTCTGGCATACACTGCCTGTTTCTCCATAAGTGACTAACTCATAAGGATATAATGCAACATTAAAATCCAAATTATTATCTATCATAACCTGGAATGCTTTACCTGCAGTGCATTGTCCTTTATATTCGTCAATGGGTTTGCCTTTGATTTTATCAGTCGGACGAAATCTGTAGCCATATATCCTGCCGCGAGTTACAAGCTCTTCTAAAAACTCCGGCGCCATAGCTTCGTGATATTCCTCCGGTATATAACGCAGAGCATTTTTCAGAGCTGTTTCTGTCTGGGATTGACTCAGCCTGAAACCTCTGTCCGGTGCTCGCCTGATGCCTTTCTCGAATTCCGGCAGTTCGGGCAACGGACCCTCAAGCTTTATCGTCATTGCTTCATAGATATCAGTATTTTTAACCATTTTCTATCCCTCCAATGTGAAATTTTGATAAAAACATGTTAGCCTTAAAAATTTAACTGAGTTTACATATATTATATACCACAATAGGTTAAAGTACATGATAAAAATTAGCGAAAGTGTTTTAAATATTTAATAAATTTCAACAAGGTTTCCGGGGTTAAAAACATCCGGGTTATAATTAATGTTGCCGTCGGGACCAATAGCCCAGGACTCCAAGCTGATTTTATAATTAAAACCTCTTTCATCTCCAGCAGTAATATAAGCATATATAGTGTCACCAATTTTACTGGGAATCTTGTACTCTTTGAGGCTGAGATAATAATCATAAGCCCCTTTGCTTTCCTTAGGCATAGGTACTTTATCAACAATTTTACCATTAACCTCTATATTCAGGTTTATATCTTGCAAAATCACACTTCCATCATGGGGGCTCCAATAATGAAGACCGAAATCATAGGTCATAAATAGATATCCTTTGTCTTTAATGTACTTCAATAGTCCACCGATTGGGTTTGCTTGTATATCAGCCGTAAATTTTTCTACTGCCGGGTATAATCTGTCTAGGACCTCCGTCTTTTTTATATCTCCGGATTCAATAACCAAATCGATATCAGCGCCTTCAAAAACAGAAACGTTGGCTATAGCCGTAAAGGTGATATCATCCTTTGTTTCTGCAGGTATAAGCTTTGCCTCTTCCTTGTCGGATTTCACCATGAAAAAAATCTTTTCTTCCTTTTTAAATATCCTTGGCTTTAAAGTGAGCAAATAGTCAACTCTTTTATCTTTTAATTCAATAAAGTCATATTGAAAGCTACTAACCAGGCTAGTTTCCTTTTTTAGAGCCTCCTCTATTTGCCAGATGCTGGTTGAAACACTGTTTCTTACTGAATCGTTCGTAGAAAAAACGGTGTTTTTTAGATTTGATATTTCGTTTTTCATACTAGATATGTCGAAGCTTGCTTTTATATTAAAAGCTAAAGATAAGATGAGAATAATTGCCATCCACTTATGATATTTCATTGCTTGTTACCTCCTTAGCATTAATAATTATAGCATTTCAAGAGGAAAATAGCATTAATAAAGAAAAACTTGTATTATATATACTTGTTGGATATTTGGATCACCGAAGAAATGAACGGCTATGTTTATCCGAGAGGATTTACTAATCTATTATATTATAAAATTAATGGTTATAGATAGTTATCGTAGCATGGTAAAATCATATTGAGACCGTTGCAGGTGTGGTTGCCTCCTTATTACTAAGGAGGTGAGGCTACGAGTACATATGAAACAATATCTTTAATGATAAGCTTTGGCATGTTAATCGTAGTCTTGCTGAAGTTTAGCAGCAAGAAAATTTAAAGCATAAAAGCAAACCACCCTGCAGTGACTTGCAGAGTGGTTTATTAATTTAATCACTTGTGAGGCAACCACATCATGTGGCGGTCTCTTTAAATATATTATAACACAAAATATAGTAAAATAAACAACTTAATTATTTAATGATAGTGTAATATATTTTTAATTTGTATGTTAAATATATTGACGTTGCGTAAAGGGCATATATAACCTTAATCTGATTTAGCAGAAATACAGTATTCCAAAAAAGATTTTAGAACCGGTTTAGGTCTGATATTACTATTCCAAAATATACTAATAGTTCTATATACGTGTTCTTCTGCAAAGGGTATAGGAATTACATTGTAACTATCCAAAGCAGGAATCCTTGGCATAATAGCGACACCCAACTGTGCCCCGACAAAAGATGCCATAGAATTACACTCATCAACTTCAAAGTAAATATTAGGAGTTATATTATATCTATTAAATAATAAGTTGGTTTGATAAAATAAGTCTGTTTCTTTTTTAATCATGATAAGCCTTTCATTTCTTATGTCTTGGACTTTTACTTCTTTATTCTTTGCTAGAGGATGAGACTTATTGACAATGAGGAAGAGTTCTTGTTTAAATAATGGTATGGATTCGATGTATTCATTTGATAATTCAGCAAATGGAGCCATTACCACATCTAAATAACCTTCTAGAAGCTTTTTTATTAATACATTAGTAGTGTTAACCTGAAAATTGAAGTTGATATTTCTACTTCCTAAATAAGCATAAAACTCCTCTATCAATTGAGGTAATGCACCAAAGCTGACAGAATAAATGTATCCTAAATTGATATTTCCATTTGCAGGGTCTTGCATTTTATTGAGCTGAATCTCACCCTGAGAAAGTATATTAATAGCACTTTCAGCATAGGGAAGAAAGGCTTCACCATATTCAGTCAGCGAGATTTTAATGCCTTCTTTAACAAACAAAGGGACGCCCAAAGATTTGCTTAATTGAGATAGTGCATAACTAAGACTGGGCTGTGATATATTAAGCTGTTCTGCTGCTTTTGTAAAATGTAACGTTCGTGCCGTTTCAATAAAATAACGCAATTGATCTAAAGTCATTTTCCGCACCTCTTTTCAAATACACATTATTTATTTTTATATTAAAGGATTCAAGAGAACTTTTCAAGCCATAGAAGAATTCTATTACATAATACAAAATTGGTATTGGACTTGTATAAGGGTTAGGTATAGCATTAAAGCTACAAAGAGCCATTATTTAATACAAGTATTAAGCAAATATATTCAGTTTATAAATATGGGCAAATATAATAAAGGCAAGGTATTTATAAAAAAAGTCTATTGATTTTAATGGTTTTCAGAGGTGATTTTAATGAATCTACCGTCAGAGGTTACAATTTGCGAGGTTGGGCTTAGGGATGGGCTGCAGAACGAACCCAAGTTAATTAATTTATCAGAAAAATTGGAATTAGCTATTAAGCTTATAGATGCCGGTTTTAAGGTTATTGAATTAGGTTCATTTATGAATCCTAAAGCAGTGCCTCAAATGGCAGATACTGATAAGCTATTTTTGAATCTAAAGCAAGTTAAGGACGTTGAAATGCGTGCTTTGATAGCAAATAAAAAAGGTGTTGAACGTGCAATAAATTGTGGTTGCCGTAAGGTGAAGCTAAATGTATCCGCGAGCCGTATGCATAACTTAGCAAACATAAATAAGACGCCTGAGGAAAGCATTTCGGGGTTTAATGAAATCGTAGAACTAGCTTCAACTTATGGGATAGAGGTATCGGGCTCAATATCCATGCCTTTTGGCTCTCCCTGGGAAGGTCATGTACCGTACAAAGATATTGAGAGTATAGTCGAAGCTTATTTAAAAGAAGGAATAACTGAAATATCTCTATCGGACGCATCAGGTATGGCGGTTCCGGATAAGGTGTATAAAATGTGTGTCAGCATGCAAAAGCAGTATCCTCAGGTAAAATGGTGGCTCCATTTTCATAATACAAGAGGAATGGGAATCGCAAATATATTAGCCGCAATGCAGGCAGGGATAACTCAATTTGATTCTTCCTTTGGCGGTCTGGGAGGGTGTCCATTTATACCCGGTGCAGCAGGAAATGTCTCTTCAGAGGATGTTGTACATATGTTGGATGAGATGGATATAAGAACAGATATAAATGTTTTAAAATTGATAGAACTGGCCAGACAAGTACAAAACATGGTTGAACACAAAGTAGATTCATATTTGCTTAAAGCGGGAAGATCAAAAGACCTGATAAATATAGTTAATATGTAAAGCCTTTGAGGTTCAAGAATCTATAACACTAAATAAATTTAAAGATTTTACAATAGAAGGAGGATTAATTGTGAGCCGGATGAGTTCAACTAAAGAAGCTTATGCAAAGCTTGATCAAGCACAAATAGAGGAAATTGAAGAAAAATTCGCACGGGCTGATGCAGCGCAAAAGATTTTTGAAAAATGGAGTCAGGAAGAAATCGATCGTACTATTAAAGCTATTGCATGGAAAGTAGCGAACACACAGACATTTAAAGAACTGGTTAAAATGAGTATTGAAGAAAGCGGCATGGGAGATCCTGATAGCAGAGAGAATAAAAGGTTTAAAATTAGAGGAGTCTTAAGAGATGCTTTACGTCAAAAAAGCGTAGGAATAATTGAGGAGATACCTGAAAAGGGTATAATAAAGTATGGAAAACCTGTGGGGATCATAGCTTGTGTAGTTCCCGCTACTAATCCGGATTTGACCCCAGCAGGAAATGCTATATACGCTCTTAAGGCACGTAATGCTATAATTTTTTCTCCTCATCCTCGGGCAGTTAAAACGGGCGGACGCACTATAGAGCTCATGAGAGAAGGATTAAGGGAAGTAGGCGCTCCGGAAGATTTAATTCAGATTCTTGGGCAAGGAAAAGCGAAAATAAACAAATCACTTTCAGAGGCTTTAAATACAAAATGTGATTTGGTGATTGCTACCGGCGGGCAAGGTGTAGTAAGGAGAGCATATCATTCCGGCACTCCGGCTTATGGAGTAGGCGCAGGAAATGCAACTATGATATGGGATGAAACAGCTAAAGACGAACTACATCAAGCAGCACATAATACAATGCTTTCAAAGACATCGGATTATGGCTCCGGTTGTTCAGCCGATGGAAACATTATTATGCATGAAAGTATATACGAAGAGGGAATTAAAGAACTAGTCAATGTTGGCGGATATTTATTAAATATAGAACAGCAAATAGCTGTAGGAAAAATAATGTGGGATGAAGAATGTCATCGATTGCCTCAATCCGTGGCTCAATCTCCACAAAGGATGGCTGAATTGGCGGGATTTACTATACCTGAAGATCGTAAGTTTTTAATAGCAAAAGGTACCGGCTCCTATACAACGGATTATAAGGATGTTTGGTGCCGCGAAAAGCTTACAACCTTGCTCGCAGTTCATAAATATGAGAATGGGTTTGAAAATGCCCTGGTTATTATAAAAGCTATACATGAGGTAGGCGGGAAAGGGCATAGCGTAGGTATATACTCTTACAGTGAAGACCATATAAACAAACTCGCCGTGGAAGCACAGGTAGGACGCATCATGGTAAGACAGCCCCAATCAAAAGCAAATGCCGGTGCGTTCACAAATGGAATGCCTATGACATCGAGTATAGGTTGTGGAACTTGGGGTGGGAATGCTACATCTGAGAATGTACATTTACATCATTATATGAATGTAACATGGGTTTCCAAGGAGATTCCTGAGGATAGGCCCAGCGATAAAGAATTATTCGGTGAGTTCTATCAACCCGAAAGAGAAGTTATTAAATAGGAAAGGAGGTAATCATGTGAAAAGATTAGTATCTGAACAACTGGTTGATTACTTGGAGCATCGTGATGTGGAATATATTTTTGGACTTTGCGGTCATACTGTAATTGCTTTCCTTGATGCACTTTCCAGGAGCTGCAAAATAAAGTATGTTTCTTTTAGAAATGAACAGCTTGCCACTATGGCTGCTGACGGTTATGCACGAATCAGAAAAAAAGCCGGAGTGGTGCTTTGTCACTTAGGCCCAGGTATAACGAATACTGTTACAGGTGTTGCAAATGCTTCATTTGATTCAATACCAATGGTAATCATAGCCGGGGATGTTCCAAGATACTACTATGGTAAGCATCCTCATCAAGAAGTAAATCTGCATGCTGATGCTTCACAATACGAAATATTAAAGCCTATAGTTAAAAGAGCCTGGAGAATTGATGATCCTGAAGCATTACCAGAAATATTAGACAAAGCTTTTAGATTGGCAGAAAGCGGCAGACCCGGACCTGTTTTAATATCAATACCCATGGATGTCTTTTCCGAAAAAATTGAGGAAGATCTATTTATAAGGACTAGGATTGATAGCAATAAAACGATTAAACCTGCTCTTGCTCCAACAGCGGCAACTGCAATTGCTAAAAAACTTGTGGGAGCAAAGAACCCTGCTATACATGCCGGTGGGGGCATACTTCTTGCTGATGCGTCAAAGGAATTGCAGGAACTTGTAGAATTTTTGGATATTCCTGTTTCTCGTACTTTAATGGGACAGGGCTGTATAGCAGATACACATCCATTGATGCTTGGACAGACAGGATTTTGGGGACTGGATTTTACTCATAAATTTACTTCAAAAGCAGATGTTTTGCTTGGTCTTGGAACCCGTTTCGCAGAAGCCGACAGTTCGTCTTGGTATCCTGGTGTGACTTTTGATATGAATAAGACGGAATTTTTACAAATTGATATAGACCCTGCAGAAATAGGTCGTAATTATCCTGTTAGTATCGGTGCCATTGCTGATTTAAAAGAAGCACTTGCACAGATTTTAGAAGAAGCAAAGAAGCTATGCCCGGAAGGAATCAAAAGACCGGGGCTTAGAGAAAAAATATTAAAGAATCGTGAAGCATTCAAAGATTCAAACAGAGCAATATCTGAGGACAACCGGTTTCCAATGACACCTCAGCGTATACTAAAGGATGTAAAAGAAGTAATTCCAGATGACACTATTATATTTACCGATGTAGGTTGGAATAAAAATGGTGTGGCGCAACAATTTGATATAACCATACCCGGTACAATCCACCATAGTTCAGGTCTGGCGACTATGGGCTTCGGGGCATCCGCATTGATAGGCGGAAAGTTGGCTGCGCCGGAAAAGGTTGTAATTACACTTGTGGGAGACGGCGGATTTGGCATTAATCCAAGCACTCTTGCGACAGCTGTAGAACAAAACATACCTGTAATATGGATAGTAATGAATAATTCTGCTTTTGGTACAATCGCAGGCTTGGAATATGCAAATTATAAAACCAAATTCGGTACTGTATTTACAAAGCCAAACGGGGAACCATACTCTCCAAATTGGGCAGATGTGGCAAAAGCTTATGGGGTAGACTCTGTTTACATTAATTCTGCAAAGGAATTTAAACCGGCTTTGGAAAAAGCCATTGCCTCAAACAAGCCGTATCTGCTGGATGTGCCAATGGAAAACATTGGTGTACCTACACCGGGATGTTGGAATATTAACGATATATATACACCGAAAGCAAATGTAATATTCGGTAAAGTTGTGAAGGATGATAAAGGTGAATATAATGCACCTAATCATTCAGGGTCCCATAAGTAAAAGCATTATTTGGAGGAAGAATTATGACAAGGAAATTTTCACTTGCCCACTTAACAGTCTTAGGATGGACACCGCCTGAAATGATTTATAATGCAAAGTTGATTGGTTACGACTATGTTGGAATTCGCAGTATATACATGGGTCTTCCAGGCGAGGCTAATTACGATCTTTGTGGTAAAAATGAGATGTATAAGCTGACAAAACAAGCTTTGGCAGATACAGGTATGAAAATTCATGATATAGAATTGGCAAAGATTCAAAATGATAAAGATGTAAATCTCTATGAGTCGGCATTTGAAGTGGCAGCAGAATTGGGTGCGACTGATGTTATAAGTAGTATATGGTCGACAAATAAAAATTACTATTTAGAACAGTTTGCAAAGCTATGTGACTTGGCAAAACAGTATAATTTATATGTTAATTTAGAATTTGTTACTTGGGCTGATGTTAAAAACTTAAAAGAAGCCAAGGAAGTAATAAACACTGTTAATAAAGATAACGCAGGTTATCTAATAGACACATTACACTTTAACAGGTCTAAAGTCCAGCTATCTGAGTTAGATGATATACCAAAAGGAAAACTTCATGTGGCACATATTTGTGATGGACCTGCTGAGATACCAAATGATAAGGAAGGCTTAATATATACTGGGAGAGATGCAAGACTATATGTTGGCGAAGGTGCGATTAATATATCAGAGATAATAAGCAAGCTTCCCAAGGAAATAACATTGGCAATCGAATTGCCGCACATTCAAAGAACGAAGGATTATGGGTATACAGAGCATGCACGTAGATGTCTTGAAACAGCCAAGGAGTATTTTGCTTGAGGAAAGCTACATATAACCATGGCTTAAGGATGTAATGCAAACTAAGTAGGAGGAAGTTATATGAGATTGCAAGCGAGGAAACCAATTGCATTAAGAGGTAAAGAACTCGGGGGGCAGATTCCACTAATATGTATACCGATAGTAGCGGAGAATAAGGAAGAATTAGAGAGCTCTGCTAAGGAGATAGTCAAAGTAGCGCCTGATGTAATAGAATGGAGAGCAGATTATTTTGAAGGTGTATGTAATCTTAAAGAGACAATGTCGTCTCTTAAAGAACTTAGAGGTATTATCGGAGAAACACCGCTGATCTTTACCTTTAGGAGCAGTCTGGAAGGCGGCTATAGGCAGGTAGATGATGTTAAAAGATATGAGATTATAGAAAGAGTTATTGGCACAGAAGAAATAGATGCGGTAGATATAGAGCTTATCAGCGGGAAGGATAGTATTCAAAAAATAAAAGAAACAACTAGCAAACATAATATTTCCCTTATTTTATCTTATCATAATTTTATTAAAACACCATCTGTTGAATTTTTGGAGGATAAGATAAAGCAACAAGTTTTTTCCGGTGCGGATATAGCCAAGATTGCTGTAATGCCTAATACCCAAGAGGATGTGTTAAAATTACTCTCTGTAACATTAAAGATGCGAAGGGAAATACCTGATATACCACTTATAACAATGTCTATGGGGGAACTAGGAGTGATAAGCAGAATAGCAGGTGGCTTATTTGGTTCAGATTTGACCTTTGGCTCAGGCGAAAAAACTTCGGCTCCCGGACAGATTCCTGCGGACATGTTAAGGATTAATATGGAGACATTATATATCTGATAGGGAAAACTAATTAGTTTGGGAGGTTGAATTGAAAATGGAAAAAGGAGAAGATAAACAAAAATCAGTAAAGCAGCTCAAAGAGCATGAACCACCAGGAGAATACTTTGTGTTAATAATATTCTTTATAATATTATGCCCTATATTTATGCAATCTCTAAAGGTGAAGGGTATATTTCAGGGTTCATTAAGCGGTCCAGGGTCAATACCTCAGATTATAACTATTATAACCTTGGCTATGGTTATTAAATTGATTTTTAATCTATTTAAAAAAGGCAACAGATTTGGAAATGTTAGAGGAATAGTAGATTATTTATTTTGTAAAAATAATATAATTTTATTGATATCTGTAACAATTTACGCTTTAATCTTGGAAAAGCTGCATTTCAAGATCTCAACATTTATATTTTTATTTGTAACTATGTATCTATTAGATAAAAAAAGCTCAATAAAAAAATTTGTTATTTCTGCAGCAACATTAATAGTTTTGGAGTTGATCTTTTCAGGAATTTTCAAAGTTATATTACCTTAAAACCTGAAATTAAACCATCAAATGGTTTAACATAAATGTATTTAGATTAAATAAATATTAAATATTTTTTACGATTTATAAATATACTTATAAGTTATTGGAGTTAATTTTATGGCTTAATTTTGATGCGATAGGAGTGGTAGGATGGATAGTTATATCGGTTTCTTTTCTGTTTTTACATCAGTCGATTTAATATTTTACGTTGCAGTTGGTGTGTTCGCGGGTATTTATGTAGGAGCTATACCTGGTTTGTCTGTTACGATGGCCGTATCATTGTTGATTTCTTTTACTTATTCGTGGGATGTTTTGCCTGCCCTAGCATTAATGGTTGGGGTTTATACAGGCGGTGTTTATGGAGGAAGCCGCAGTGCTATCTTACTTAATATTCCAGGGGCGCCTGCAGCTATTGCTACGGGATTTGATGGATACCCGCTAGCTCAAAAAGGAGAAGCCGGCATTGCAATGGGTTTAAGTGTGACAGAGTCGTTCATAGGGGGCTTTTTTGGAATAATAGTTATGATTGTATCTTCGCCCCTAATTTCAAAGCTAGCTATAAAATTCACTCCCCAAGATTACTTACTTTTAGCCATAATGGGGTTACTTTTAGTGGGTAGTTTATCTAGCGGTTCATTAACAAAATCTTTGATTTCAGCTGCGTTTGGTATAATTCTAGGATTAGTGGGTATGGATCCTTTTACCGGTCAGCCAAGGCTTACTTTCGGTAATACTATGTTGCTAGGTGGTATAGATTTTGTGACCGTTATGATAGGAATGTTTGGGTTGTCTGAGGCACTGGCACAGTTACGAAAGAATATTAAGCCTGTAAAACAAAAAGTAGATAAAATACGACCTAGCTTAAAACTTGTGTATAAGCATTTACCTTTAGCTTTAAGATGCTCCGCAATTGGTACGATTATAGGGGCATTACCAGGTACAGGAAGTGAGATAGCGGCATTAATGGCATATGATCATGCCAAAAGAACGACTAAAAATCCTAGTAGGCCTTTTGGAGAAGGAGCTTATGAAGGAATAGTTGCTCCTGAAAGTGCTAACAACGCTTCTATTGGAGGGACTTTTATTCCTATGATGACATTGGGAATACCTGGTGACTCCGTGACAGCAGTTTTAATTGGCGCTTTAACTATACATGGCTTAAGGCCTGGACCCATGTTGATGCGAGAAACACCTGAATTCTTTTGGGTAATAACAGGTTGCTTGGTAATAGCTAACATTTTTATGTATATCATGGGTTTTACCGGTATAAAGCTTTTTAGTAAAATTATAGAAATACCTAAAAGTATTATAATACCAGTAATAGTTTCTTTATCAATAATTGGAACATATACAATAAGGAATAACATTATAGATATTTATTGGATGATTGCTTTTGGCATATTTGGGTATTTTATGAAAATGTATAAATATTCTGATGCATCTATGGTTTTAGGGATGATTTTAAGTCCGCTTATTGATACGAATTTTAGAAGAGGTATAGACCTTTCCCATGGAAATGCACTAATTTTTATTAAAAGCTTATTTATTAAACCAATTTCCTTAATACTTGTTATTACTATTATACTGCTGTTGACGGCGAAGACAAGACTATGGTCAAACCTGATTAAGAAGTTTAATGGCGTTAAAGTTTGATAGCCAGATAAAGAGGAAAAAGATGATCGATAAATTATCACGTTAAATATAAAGTTAAGGAGTTAAGAGCATGATAAGTAAAAGGAGAAGTACAGAATTAAATGAGATTGCCATGGAATACATGCCAGGGCCTCATAGCAATTTAGGAAAGCTGACACAAAGCCATCCAATTTTTATAGAGCATGGAAAAGGGTCTCATATTTACGATGTCGATGGTAATGATTACATAGACTATATAAATAGTCTAGGACCAGGGATTTTGGGTTATGGAAATGAGGAATATATTAATAGCGTATCGGAGCAATTGAAAAAGCTATGTTATTTAAATAGCGGTGATCTAAGATCTATAGTAGAGATTGAATTATCTGAGAAAATTGTAAAGCATATTCCATGCGCAGAAAAGGTTAGATTCGCATTAACAGGTACAGAAGCTAACCAGCTAGCAATCAGGCTTGCAAGGGCTTACACAGGCAAAAGCCACATTCTACGTTTTGAAGGGCAGTATTATGGTTGGCTAGATAATGTTTTAGGCGGGGTTGTTACAGGAGACTGGGATAATCCCATAGCAGCTTATAGCGAAAAGGACCCTAATAAAACTAAAGGTAGGGATATGCACGCATTCAATCAATCTTTCCTTATACCATGGAATGATATAGAAACTTTTGAGAATGTATTGAATAAGCATAAGGATGAAATTGCGTTAGTATTAATGGAACCTATTTCTTTAAACTCAGGTTGTTGTTTGCCACGGGAGGGCTATCTTGAAAGAGTACGAGCACTATGTTCTAAATACAATATTTTATTATGTTTTGACGAAGTACAGACTGGTTTTAGAGTTTCTTTAAACGGTGCTCAGGGAATGCTTGGGATTACTCCTGATATAAGCACCTTTGGAAAAGCTTTGGGCGGGGGAATTATAATAGGCGCAATTGCGGGCAAAAAAGAAATAATGGCTCAATTGCTTAATAGGAGTGTTATAGGGGCAGGTACATTTAATGGAAATCCCTTATCATTAGCGTCCGCATTAGCAACGTTAAAGATATTAGAAAAGGACGAAGGGGCTTTGTATAAAAGGATAGAAATAACTCAAAAGCTTTTAGCTACAGGAATAAAAGAAATAGCAAAAAGACATGGGATTCCCTTGCTGATACAGGGACCAACTGGTGTATTTTATTGTAATTTCATTGACAAGGATATAATATATTCTCCTGTAGAAATAAAAGAAGCAGATTATATAAAATTAGGAAGGTTCGTTAAAGGGCTTTTTGATATGGGCGTTTTAGTTGTGGGGGGTGGAAGGTGGTTTATATCATCTGCCCTATCAGAAAATGACATTGATAAAACATTGGATATTGTAAGCAAAGTAATGTCTGATATTTAGTATAAGAACATGGACTTCTGTTATAAAATATGCTTTTTAATGTATAAAGGATAGGGGTGATATATGGTTTAATGAGGATTAAGTTATTAAAATGCGAATTCGCCAAGCAAGGGGAAGAACTTGTATTATTATGTATGAGGAGTGAAAAGAATGAAAAGATCTAAGATTATCTACTTCATTATGGTATTAGTATTTATCTCAATGGTAGGAGCTTCCTGCAGTCAATCTGCAAACACGGTAGGGGATTCTCATTATCCCCAAAAGACGATGGAAGGAGTAATTGCCTGGGGTGCCGGTGGTGTTACTGATAGTGTTGCAAGATCAATAACTCCTATTGCAGAAAAAAGTCTGGGTCAGTCTATTATTATGGTGAATAAAACTGGAGGTTCAGGTGCTGTAGCAACAGAATATGTGAATGGTAAAGCTGCTGACGGTTATACAATATTATTTCATGCTGAAAATCCCCAGCAGTATAAGACATTTGGTTTATCAGAGTTAGATTATGACGATTTCGATATAATTAATATTCTCGCAAAAAACTCTGGAATAATTGTAGTTAAAAGTGATTCAAGATTTAATACTATTGATGATTTAATAGAGGAAGCCAAGGAAAGGCCCGGGTTGATTAATTTTGGGGCAGACGGGGTGGGCTCTATGCCTTATAATTGCGCAGCCTTGTTAAAAAGTGTAGAAGATGTAGATTTTAATTTTGTCACTTATGACGGTGAGGGCTCTATAATTACTGCTATACTTGGAGAACAAGTGGATGCAACAGCTATAGGCGTTGGTTCAGCAGCTCAGTATTTAAAGTCGGGAGATTTAAAAGCTTTGTGCATTATGGCAAATGAACCAGTAGAAGAGTTTGAGGATGTACCTGCTTTAGGTCAAATGAAAGAAGAGTATTATGAATCATTAAAGGCATGGGGTGCATTTTTTACCATCGCAATCAAAAAAGGGGCACCGGAAGATGAATTAGAAAAGCTGACAGATTCATTTAATATTGCATTTGAAAATGATAAATTCCAAGATTTCTTAAAAAACATGGGGATGACACCGTTAGGCTTAACTGGTGAAGAGGCAAGAACATATGTAAATAAATGGAGGCAAGAAACTAGTTGGGTTTTATATGATGCAGGTGCTTTGGATGAATCCCCTGATAAGTTTGGTATAGAGAGACCATAATCAAGAAAATTAAATACTTTAAAAGCTTTATATAATCTATAATAAAGGAAAAGACCTTAATTGAAATGGTATTTGGTACCTGTAAGTCCAATAGGTACCAAATACTTTAATATGTTTAAATGCCTTAGTTATTATTATAGAAACTAATTATTTTACTAAGGAGGCAGGCTTTCAAGTAATCAAATAATAGCAATATAGGGTTAATAAGCAGGGTTTTACAGATATTAAAACGTTTTAACTGGAATGAAAGGAAGTTCACCCTAGCAGAAATAGTTCAAACAGTGGATTTGCCTAAATCTATTGTTTTTCGTTAGCCTTCGACTTTAGAAAACAAAGGATTTTTAAAAGAAAAATGGAAAAACCAATTATTCCAGGTATTGGTATCTGATAATTGTCCAATAATAATCCTGGACCCAATATAGGTTCTTTTTTATATTTTACCTGGTCACTTTCTTTTGAAGTCATCATCTCTCAATTACAAGATAAAAGTTCGTATATTCAAAATAGGCCTTTGAAGTATTGATACCGTATATACCTCCAACATGTACAGTAAATATTTCTATAAACTTTTTATAATAGCTGATTAAAATCTCCATATTGGTTACTTGCATAGATAGTAGCCGATATGGAGATTAGACTTTTATAATGAGAAACCAGTACTCATCTATTTACAGGATGTAGTAATGCTGGCGCTTATCATTAATTAACTGAAGGTATTAATAGTAATTTTAAACTATAATTATTGGCCAAGAAGAGAAGAATGCACAAAATTATTTATATATCCTCCCTTCATTTAAAACAAACTTACCCCATCCTTGATCATTCCTGCTACTTTGCTTTCTACTTTTTCTAAAAGCGCAAGCATTTGAGTGGAAAGATTAGAAGCCTCGCTATACAACATTTTTGCTTCGCTATCGTTGTTTCGTTTAACGGCATTTATCACCTTATCCCCTGCGTTATGAAAGCTATGATGAATGGCATCTATTTGTTTCCATTCATCCTTAATATTATTATGGTCTACGTGAATGGCATTATAAAAATGTCCAAAGGCGCATTTATCGGAATTAGTTTGGAGCGGATAGACACGCATTTCCGTAACAATCCTATGAAGCCCTTCAATCCAAGCTTTATGGGATTTCATAGCCTTTATTATTACTTCTCGGAATTCTTCATTGGTAACCCCATGTTTTCCACCTTTGACACCTTCAAACATTACTGTAACAATAGAAGAAAGCTCGTCATCTATTGCAGATATCTGTTTAGCAAAGCCCACACTTTCCGTAGCATCCTTATGTATTGCTTGAGTCATGAAGCTGAGTCTTTCCGCATCACTGCTGGATGCTTCCATTGCTTGATTTATTTCCTTGGCTGCAATTCTAATTCCATTCATAGATTTGTGTATATCGCCTACATTAGAGATTACGTCTTTAAGCATATTAACGTTTTTGCCTACGGTGTCGGATACAGCTTCTATTTTATTACTCATTTCTCCTGTGGAGTTTAAAGTACTATCCAAACTTTCCATGCCTTCCTGTGCAGCAGTATGTATATGATTTACGAATTGCCTCATGCCTTCTAAGTTAAGCTTTGTATCATCAGCAAGCTTCCTTACCTCTTGGGCAACTACAGCAAATCCTCTGCCGTGTTCACCTGCTCTGGCAGCTTCAATGGCCGCATTGAGTGCCAGTAGGTTTGTTTGCTCGGCTATAGTTTGGACACTGTCCACAATTTTCCCCACTTCTACGGCAAGGTCAGCCAATTGTTGTATTTTTTCACTCATAACACCGGTATCCTTTACAACATCCTCTTTAAGGGATTGTACTTCAGAAAGAAGCTCCATGCTGGCATCGTTTTTTTCAGCTAAAGCTTCGGATTCGCTGGATAGGTTGTCTAGAGTTATAGAGGTTGCATCAATGGATTCATTAACTTGATTCATGCTTGCTGTTGTTTCCTCTACAATTGCCAGGTTAGATTCGCTTAAGGTTGCCATTTCACCGGCAAAATCCATCAACTGATAGGAAATATGGGACATGCTGACATCAAAGCTACTGATGGAGCTTACTATATCAAGGATTTTCTTAGCAGAGGCAGACATTTTTTGCTCATTGTTTAAAAGCTTTTCGAAATACCCGAGGACTTCTTTATGAAGGGGGTATTGAACCTTTGGGCAATCAACTTTTTCACCGGCTAAGGAACCCTCTACATAATTTACAATGCATTCCGCCTCTTGGCAGTTACCTCGATGTTTTTTTCCAAACATGAATATACCTCCTTGCATATGGTTTATGTAATTTGCTTATTAAAAATGATTATTAACAACTATTTTACATTAAAATCCTAGATAATTCTATACTTTTTTATCAAATAAAGAAGAATTATGGGGTTACCTCATGACTTTCTACCATATTAGTTTTGGCAAGAATTAATAATCTGCAAGAAAAAGTATAAAGATTTATGTCTGTACTGTAATTTTTGATTGTGTATAAAAAGTACCTGGAGTATTATATCATGTGATTTTATTAAAATAAATGATATAATTGTGTAACGGTAATTTTATTAAAAGGCTAGTGGTAAAGGGGGCGCTATTTATGAACAAGCAAATGAAAGCGGATTTGATGCTGCTTGGTATAACAATTGTGTGGGGAGCATCTTACATGCTGACGAAAATTGGGCTGGAAGGCTTAGAACCACTAAATCTAACTGCTCTTCGTTTTATAATAGCATTTTTTATATCCGGCGGCATATTTTATAAGCGCATTTCAAATACTAATAGGAAAACAATAAAATACGCTCTAATATTGGGAGTTATGCTTTTTTTCATGTTTACCACTATGGCTTTTGGCTTAGGCCATACGACAGCGTCTAATGCAGGTTTTTTAATCAGTCTGTCTGTAATTTTAATACCTATTATTTCTTTTTTCTTTTTAAAGAAAAAGATTGAAAGGAAAGTCATAGCAGGAGTGGTGCTGGCTTTCATAGGGATTGTTTTACTTTCCTTAGATGCCGAGCTAAGAATGAATATAGGGGATTTGCTTTGTATTCTATGCGCCGTCATCTGCTCTGTGCATGTAATAGTAATTGAAATATTTACAAAGGAAGTGGATTCGATTACTTTGGGGGTGTTGCAGCTTGGATTTGCCGGGCTTCTCAGTCTGATTTTTTCTTTCACATTTGAAAGCTTTGGCTTACCAAGGACCGGATTGTCCTGGATTTCCGTTTTATTGCTAAGTGTTTTTTGCACAGCAATAGGATACGTGGTTCAGACTTTTGCACAGAAGGACACTACCGCTACTCACACCGGTTTGATTCTTTCCTTGGAGCCGGTTTTCTCAGCGGGCTTTGCTTATTTGTTTCTTAAGGAAATACTTCCCCCCAAAGGTTATATTGGTGCAATCATATTGTTGGCAGGGGTAATTATTGCGGAAATTGATTTTAAAGCTATAAAAAAAGAACGCAGGATGCAGGGGAATGCATAGAATTATGCACTAACATTAGATATAATGATAACAGCAAAAACGATACCCGGGAGGACAAAATGACAAAATCTATAAACTTGACAGAGGGTAGCATATATAAAGCACTGATAAAGCTTGCTATGCCAATAATAGGGACATCCTTTGTTCAGATGGCTTATAACATGACTGACATGATTTGGGTAGGCAGAATCGGATCAAGAGCAGTAGCATCCGTAGGAACTGCCGGCTTTTTTACTTGGTTGGCAATGGCTATAATTCTTATCCCTAAGGTCGGTGCCGAGGTGGGAGTATCTCAATCCATAGGACGTAAAGATATAGAAAGGGCTAGAAAGTATATTGAGCATAGCCTCCAATTGATTATATTCCTCGCTTTCCTGTATGGCGCTTTTTTAATAATTGCACGAAAGCCGTTGATAGGCTTTTATAGGTTAGGTGAAGCGCAAATAGAAAAGGATGCAATAAATTATTTGGTTATTGTTTCTCTTGGCATGATTTTTTATACTGTGAACCCTGTGTTTACGGCTATATTTAACGGTTATGGAGATAGCAAGACCCCTTTTAATATAAATGTTATAGGTCTGGTAATGAATATAATATTGGATCCCCTCCTTATACTGGGAATCGGACCATTCCCCAGGCTGGAGGTTGTCGGAGCTGCGATAGCTACGGTTATTGCTCAGGCTGTAGTAACCTTCGTATTTTTTATAGAGGCAAGAAAGACCCCATATCTTTTTTCTGGAATTAAGCTTTTCAGGAAGCCGGATAAAGCTTTAGTTAAAAAGATTTTTAATCTTGGTTTTCCTGTTGCGTTGCAATCAGCAATGTTTACTATAATAGCTATGATTATTGCCCGTATAGTATCTCAGTGGGGGCCTGTAGCTATTGCTGTTCAAAAAGTCGGGGGGCAGATTGAATCGATTTCATGGATGACTGCCGGAGGATTTCAATCGGCAATGAGTGCTTTTGTAGGTCAAAACTATGGGGCGAAGAAATGGGACAGAGTATTTAAAGGATATTTCGTCGGACTGGGTATTGTGTCAGTAATAGGTGTTTTTGCTACATTCTTTTTGATTTTAGGTGCAAAGCCGATTTTTTCTGTTTTTATACCGGAGGAGGAGGCAATAAAGCTGGGAATTGTATATCTGAAAATTTTAGGACTTTCACAATTGTTTATATGCGTTGAAATATCAACTGCCGGTGCCTTTATAGGCAATGGAAAGACCTTTCCTCCATCCATTGTTGGCATATTATTTAATACTCTCAGAATTCCCGGGGCTTTATACCTGTCCACCACATCCTTGGGGTTGAGCGGTGTATGGTGGGCTATAAGTATGTCAAGTGTTTTTAAAGGTACTATATTGGCAATATGGCATATTTGGTTTTTGAAAAATAGCCCGGCAACGAAAGGGCAGAAACTTGGTTTTACAAGCCTTTATTAAAGAAACGGATAAACACTGTGGAGGAAGCTTATGAAAAGAAGAAGTGTAACAGCTATAATAATTCTAATAATTATTTTAATGACTTTACTTTTGCTTTCGAGAGGGCTTGTTTTGGGACAACCCTTTCCGGAAATACATGAAAAGCTTATGAGCATTACGGGAGAGGAAAAGAAAATTCTGGAAAAGCTTTTTGTTTTAGTACAAGAAATAGAAGGAATTGAGAGGGAAGAGGAGAAGCTTGCTTTAGAAATAAAGGAAGTAAATATAGATATTACGGATCTTGAAGGAGATATAGAAAAAGAGGAAAAAGCATATGAAAAAAATAAAGATGCTTTAAAGGAAGTTTTGAAAAGCTATCAGAAAATGGGTCCAGGATCATATTTGGAGATAATATTGAATTCAGATAATCTTGCTACTCTTTTAAGAAGAATAAACACTTTGCAGGATATCACCCGAAATACGGGGAGCCTCCTTAAATCAATAGGTGACAGTAAGAATAATTTAGTGATAATTAAGGAAGAGCATAGCAAAAACTTATCACTGCTGGAGGGTAAGCAAAAGCAGTTAGAAGAAACATTGTTATCCAAAAACAGCCTTAGAAAAGAGATAGAAGATTATTTAACGTCTTTGGAAGATGAGAAAGAGTATTATCAAGAATATCTTGGAAATTTGCAAAGGGTCTGGGATGAGATGGGCGGTAAGCTCATGAATACGGTTAAAGAACTATCTCGTATCATTTCAGAGGAAGAATTGCCTGAGGATGCATTAAAGCTAAGTTTTTCATTATTTAGAATTAAAGGCTCGATAGATGAAAAGGTTTTTAATGATTTAGTTAAGAAATACCCTGTACTTCCGGACATGATGTTTAGATTTACACCGGGTGAGATGTCTTTGGAATTCGCGGACAGTAATATTGTTTTAAAAGGAAAGCTGGTAATTTTAGGTGATGATTCTTTAGAATTCATAGTGGAGAAAGGAAGCTTTTATGGTATGCCGTTGGAAAGCATTACTATTGAAGAACTTTTAAAGGATAACAAGCTTATCATAAATCTAAAGCCTGTTCTCTATGGAAATAAATTGAGCTCTGTTACAATTTATCAAGGTTATATAGAGCTTACATCTTCAATAGGACTTTTTTAGGAGGGTAAAGAATGATTGAAGCAAAAAATGTTAATTTTAACTATCCCGACGGCACGACGGCTTTACAAGGAATTGACCTTAAGCTCCAAGATAGTGATATTGTATATATTATTGGACCGAGCGGCTCAGGTAAAACTACCCTTCTAAAGCTTTTTATGGGGATGGAATACCCTACATCCGGGACCTTGCATGTTTTAAATCAGTTGATTTCAAGGAGCGAAGCCGATAAAATCAGAAAGCTGCGAAGGGCAATAGGTCCTGTTTTTCAAGAATTCAGACTGATAAATGGGCGAAGTGCAATGGATAATACCATGATGGGCATGCGCTTTCTGGATATATCCCCTAAGCAAATAAAGGAAAATGCTCATGAGGCTTTGGAAAGAGTGGGTCTTATTCATAAGAAATATTCGCCGGTAGAAAATCTATCCTTTGGAGAACGTCAGAGAGTTGCTATTGCAAGGGCTGTGGCTAGGAAACCTGCTTTAATATTGGCTGATGAGCCTACAGGAAATCTTGATAAGGATAATGCATTAAATATTTTAAAGCTCCTTGCCTCCTTTAAAAACGAAAAAACTATGGTAATTATCACAACTCATGCGACCCATCTGATTGATAATGAAATAGGCTCGGGGCTGATTCGCATAGATAAAGGGCGTATCAGTATGGAAAGGCTGGGATAAAGAAATATGAAAAAGTATTTTTATAATATAGGATATTTTCTAAAAGAGGTAAAAAACATAATAAGCCTTAATCTTCTTTCCAATGGTGTAACCTTACTTAGCACTGCTTTGATTCTTTTTGTTCTCGCCATGGTTATATCTGGCTGGTGGATTAGCAGCGGGATAATCAGTGAAATACAAGAGGAAGCGGAAATAAGCGTTTATTATAATGAAGAGCTGGACGATGAAAGAATCCATCAGCTTATAAAAATGATTGAGGCAGTTGAAGGGGTCAAGGAGGTTAAGCTGGTTGAAGAAGAGGAAGCCTATGACAGAATGGTCAGTATTTTAGGCAAGGAAGCCAAAGTGTTGGAGCATTTTGATGACAATCCTTTCAGTTCCTTTATTGAAATAAATATCAGCCTTGATAAAATAGATTTTATTTTAGATGAACTAAAATTTATAGATGAAATAGATCATATCAGGGATAACCGGGATGTATTAAATCGGCTGCAAAACATTTCAGAGATATTCAGTTTTTTGGGATATCTGATTATAGCCGCCGCAAGTATTACTACTTTGGTTATAATATCACATATTATCCGGCTAGGAATACATGGGAATAAGGATCAGATTAATACTTTGAGACTCCTTGGTGCACCGGAGGCTTTTATAGCATTCCCGTTTCTATTGGAAGGATTATTGATAACATTGGCGGGAAGCATAATAGCTATTTCTTTATCAAGCTTCATACTGAAGCATATTTACGGCCAAATAACGGGACCGTTGCCCTTTATCCCGCTGCCGCCTTTGGCAGGACTTTCCGGAAAGTTAAAATCTCTGATTTTATTTTCCGGCGGCATATTGGGAGTTGTAGGGAGCCTTTTCGGTTTATTGTCAACTAGGAAGAGCTAGGGGTTATCTTCTTCTAAACCAAAACCCCAAAACTCCTCCAAGACTTTGCCTATCATATTTTCTTTAACTTTTTTATGAGGGAACCATTCCTTGGGGAATAGTCTTTGGTAGTCCCGTCGGGAGAATCTTTCATCCAGGAGAAGAATAACGCCCCGGTCTGATTCAGTTCTGATTAATCTGCCTGCGGCCTGTAATACTTTGTTCATACCGGGATACATATAGGAGTATTCAAAACCTTTATTATTCTTGTCATCAAAATAGCTCTTTATTATATCTCTTTCAAAACAAAGCTGGGGTAAGCCCACGCCAACGATAATTACACCGATAAGCCTATCCGCTATCAAATCAATTCCTTCGGAATACACGCCACCGAGTACGCAAAAGCCTATATTATGGGTATCAGGATTAGGCTGGAAGAAATCTATAAAGCTGGACTTTTCATCCTCTGTCATACCAGGGGATTGCACGTTAACTGTATAATCAGGATACATTTTTGTAAATTCTTCGTGAACTTTTTCCAAGTATTTATAGGAAGGAAAGTAAACAATATAGTTTCCCATCTTTGTTATTACTGCTTTGTTTATGTATTCCGCAATTTGACTATAACTGTTTTCTCTTTTGTTATAGCGGGTTTGCACATTATCACCCAGCAATAGGCATCTATTTTTTACGTTAAAAGGTGAGTTGAGATAGATAAATCTATTGCTTTCCTCACCGCCCAGTATTTCAAAGAAGTAATCCATAGGGAGCAAGGTAGCGGAAAAAAATACCCCTGCTCTGCCTTTTTTTAAAACTTGTCTTAAAAGAGAGGAAGGATCAAGACAGAATAACTTAATGAGCATATCATTTCTCTGCTTTTCTATATAGGTACAATAATGATCGTCATATAGTTCAGATATTTTCAGGTAATTCAATACATTGAAATATATCTCCATAAGCCTATGTTCTTCGCCGGGATTCTTGGACATGGCAAGATATTTATCAGCTACGTTTATGAAGGAGTGCAGCAATGGATATAATTCCTTTTCGTCCTTATAATCGGTGTAATAATTATTCTCGTCGAGTTTCTTTTTAATGTCCAGAAAATATTTATTAATGCTGTTACAAATGGCGTAAAGTTTTTTATTTTTATCCTTTGTATATCTTTTAAGCTCTAAAAAATTGCTTTTGTGCAGTTCCGCTGAAAACATCTCTCTGCCTCTATCGGCTAAATTGTGGGCTTCGTCCATAAGAAAAGTAAAGTCTGTTTTCTTATCAGAAAAAAACCTTTTGAGACTTGCGTTAGGGTCAAAAAGATAATTGTAATCACAAATAACGCAGTCTGCCCAAAGAGATAAATCCAAAGAATATTCAAAAGGACAAACCTTATGCTTTTCTGCATATTTAAGAAGTATTTCCCTATTTATATTTTCTTCATTTTTAAACATATCCATTATAGCGTCATTTACTCTGTCAAAATGACCTTTCGCATATTTGCAATGCTTTGGATTGCAGTTTCTTTCCTCCATAAAGCAGATTTTATCCTTTGCCGTAATAGTTATGGTGATAAGCTTTAAACCATTTTGCTTCATAAGATTAAGCGTTTCCTCGGCAATTTTTTGTGTCGTTGTTTTGGCGGTAAGATAGAATATTTTGGATGTTAATCCTTGACCCATTGCTATCACGGAGGGGAAAATAGCAGAAATGGTTTTGCCTATTCCTGTAGGAGCTTGAACGAACAGCGTGTTTTCATCCCTGATAGACCTATATACACTTGCAGCCATTTTTTTCTGGTCCTTTCTGTAAGAAGGAAAAGGGAAAGAAAGGCTTTTGATGGATTTATCCCTAGTAATAATCCATGAATTATTCATATCAGCCCATGCGCAGTATTTTCTTATTAAGTCGTCAAAGAATTCTTTAAGCCCATCTATTGAATAGTTTTTTCTGATTCTTTTAATTTCCTCTGTATCAAGCTGTATATATGTCAGTTGAATGATGAGCTTGTCTAAATCGTTTTCCTCGCAATAAATATAGCCATAGCAAATTGCCTGTGCCCAATGGGCTATATTGTAGCTTTCATCAATAAGCTCAAGAGGTACCGTAACGGACTTTATCTCATCTATGATAATATCGCTATCCTCAATGATTATACCGTCAGCCCGACCTTCTATAGTTAAGCTGTAGGAATCAAAGACTATAGTTTTTTTTAACTGAACTTCTGCACTATAATTATCACCATAGGATTTTTGAATTTTTCTGTGGGCTTTGGTTCCTTCCAAAGCTCTATTCATTCTCATATAACCGGTGTCTATATCACCGGAGCGAAGAATAAACTCAACCAGATTTCTAACAGAAACTTTTAATTCCAGCATAATATCACCACAGGAGTATTATATCATGAATTTCGAAGAAATTGCATGATATAAGCTGTCATGTGCGGTTTTGACGCAACTCAGAATAGACTTACAGATTATTAGTATTGGAGTTCAGCAATCAAATATAATAAACTACACTGATGAAACTATGGTTATATTTGAACAGCAATATTTTAATTTACAAGTATTACTATAAATAAGTTATAATATAAATAAAAATATAAGAGGTGATATTAATGAAAAGAATAAAGAGAGAAAGCTCTATATTTACATTTTCTAAAGAGCATAAACCGGCAGCAATTATAAAGTCAGGAGAGCAAATAATATTTGAAACGTCGGATTGTTTTAACAACATGCTTACCCGTGAAGAGCAATTATATGGCGATGACTTAGGGGATTACATAAACCCCGCGACTGGTCCCCTTTATATTGAGGGTGCAGAGCCGGGTGACATTTTAAAAATAATGATAATAGATATACAAATAGCTGATAAGGGTGTAATGACTATAGATAAAAGAGACCCTATTTTAGGAGATAAGTTTGATGCAAATAAGCTAAAGACAATAGCGGTGGAGGATAATTATGCTATTTTTAACGAAAGGATTAAGCTGCCTATAAAACCTATGATAGGAGTTATTGGGGTGGCACCGGAAGGGGATGCTGTTACAACTATATCCCCCGGTGACCATGGGGGTAACATGGATTGTAAGGAAATCATTAAAGGTGCTACATTGTATATGCCCGTTAATGTAAAAGGCGGACTTTTGGCTATGGGCGACTTACATGCCGTTATGGGTGATGGGGAAACAGGAGGATGTGGACTTGAAATAAAAGGTGAAGTGACTGTGAAGGTTGATGTTGTAAAGAATAAAGCTTTTCCTCTGCCTATGTTGGTAAGCGACGGTAAGCTTATAGTTATTGCGGCAGGTGAGACTTTAGAAGAAGCTAATAAAAAGGCCGTGGCAAATATGCATAGCTATCTGGTTGAGGAGTTAAAAATGGATAAGCATGAAGCTGCTTTTTTAATGTCTTTGGCAGGCGATTTGAAAATATGTCAAATAGTAAACCCCGTTATGTCCGTTCGTATGGAATTACCGATGGAGATTGTAAAAGAATATAATTACGAAATGCCATAAATCAAATACTTCAGTTGGGTTTAAAAAATTACACCTAACCTATCTGCTTTGACTGGTTAGGTGTAATTTTTACATACATTTACTGTGCATTATACATTCCATTATTTTGCATATAATTGAATATCTGTTCTCCATGCTGCTGTTCTTCTTTTTGAATATGGTTCAAAGCTTGGCGTATATTGGCGTCTCTAAATTCAAATATAGCCGTATCGTATGTTCCGGATACATATTTCTCTGTTGATAAAAGATCTGTACATAAATCAGCGTCACTTTGATTTGTCATCCCTGTTTGCCCTGTTGCATTACTTTGTGTACTTGAGCTTTGCCCTGATTGTTGCTGGTTTTGTTGCTGACTCTGCTGCGCCATATTTGGGACTTGCCCGTTCAGGATTTGATTGATAGTGTCAAGATGCTGCTGTTCTTGCTGCGCTAGTTGCTGACACAGTTGCTTTAATTGTGGGTCATTTGTTTGTTGTGCATAATTGTTATACTTTTTAACACATATTTCTTCCTGCACTTTTTGATCTTCTAACAAAAACCTTTCTTTTTGAGTTAAATGGGACATATAAACACCTCCTACATATAGAATTCACATTGATGAAAAAAATATTCAAAGCTTTAAAAGCTATGCTAATACTATTTTACTTTCATATGGTATAATTTAA
Source organism: uncultured Clostridiaceae bacterium (assembly GCA_964408955.1). Taxonomy (GTDB): domain Bacteria; phylum Bacillota; class Clostridia; order Lutisporales; family Lutisporaceae; genus JAAYKT01. The sequence continues at coordinate 25,588 of CAYPBK010000002.1, read as the reverse complement.
AGAAACAGGAAAAGGAGAATAGGTAATTTTGGATAAATATAAAGAGATAGTTAGTCTTTGGCAGTCATATTTAATAGAATCTGTAGAAGCTTTGGATAAATACCTTGATAGTTTTCATATTTTATTTGCTTTTAACTCAGGGAAAATAGAAAATCCCGAGATAACATATCATGATACAAGAGAAATATTTGAAAATGGAAGAGTTTTAAACTATACAGGCAATCCGCGAACTATATTTGAATTACAAAATCAAAAGATATGCTACGAATTTTTAAAAGAGAAAATTATAAAAAAGGAATCTATAAGCATTGGGTTAATTAAGGAGATACATGGAATATTAACCAGCGGAACTTATGATGAACGTAGGTTTATCGCAAATGGCGAAAGGCCGGGAGAATTTAAGAAGCATGATTATGTGGTTGGCATTCATGAAGTAGGCTCCAAAGCAGAAAATGTAGAAAAGGATATAGCAGAGCTTACATATGAAATTAATGAGTATAAGGGCGAAGACTTACTGATGGCTGCCGCTTACTCGCATGCAAAGTTTTTATATATACATCCTTTTGCTGATGGGAATGGGCGAGTCGGAAGAACATTAATGAATTATTATCTTATGATTAACAATCATCCGCCTTTTATTATATATGATGAAGATAAACGTTTTTATTATGAAGCGTTGGAGAAATATGATAAAAGTGAAGTGTTAAATTCCTTATATGAGTTTTTTAAATATCAAATAGAGAAAACTTGGGGCAAAAGTCTTTAATGCCGTTTATGGATTTTGATATAATAAACGAAACAAAAAGATATCATACAGACATATAAGGTATTAGAAAAAGAAGAAAAGTTTCAATTAATAGACGACTTTGAAATCCACTATATAGAACTAATAAAATTTAAAACGGATAAAGATCTGGAAAAGATGGAAACCATAGAACTATGGTCGAACTTCATGAAAAAAGCTGGTAAAGAAGACATAAAATAAATAATAAAAAGAAAGGAGGAGCTAAAAATAGCTATGGAAATGTTAAGAAAATAAGTGCATATGAAAAATTAAGTGAGAAATATTCTGCCAGAGAGAAGGCAAGACTAGATACCGTCTCAAGCATGGCCTTTGTTGAGGCTAGAGGTGAAACTAAATGCATGGAATAAGGCAGAGTTAAAGGTGAATCTAAAGGGAGAGCAGATATGATTATTAAACAATTTACTAAGAAGCTAGGGATACTGCGGCATCATTATAAGAAAAGATACGAAGCGCTTCTCTTTCAACTATGGATCTTTTGGCAGAAGGTGTATTCGATATAGAATCTATAGATGAAATCTTAGAGATAATCGACAAGAATTAGACTTTAAAAGTATGAGTTATGCAATGTTTTCTTATGAGGAACGATTAATGGCAGTAAAACTATTACTTCAATACTGTTTATGTTATCTTAAAAGGTCTATTTTAGTTTTACAATTAAGAATACAGTAAATTGACACTATCCCTAATATCTTAGCGTTGACAATCTTATTATTTAGTATTATAATATTTTTAGTTAAAGAATAAGTTTAACAAAATGAAGTTTTTGTAGAAATTTAAAAAAGCACTAAAAGTGTAAGTTAGTGAGTTTGCAGTGTGATTTAATGGAAGTTTAGTTCGACGATATGATATTTGTTTGGTAATATAATTAAATAATTATTTTAAAAGGAAAGCCTATAGTAAATAGTAAAATAGGGGGCTGTTTCGAAAGAATCCCTATTGTGTTATTTATTATAGGCGTTTTATATTACCCAATTATATCGCATACTATTTTAGAAATTTTAATAATTATCTATGTAATTGCAAAAACAAACATAAGTGATTTACAAAGAAAAGTTAGTGTCATAAAAAGGGTAAAAGACTATATGAGAGACTTATTAATACAGGAAAGGATCTGATGTGCGCAAAAGGTTTTTATAAAACTAAAATTGTTTCGATAAATAATCATCTTATTTATTATTATGTTTACTGTTAAACTATTTAACTGCATTGTGTATTTAATACAGGAAAGAGGAGTGGAAAAATGATTATAATTGGCGATAAACAGTTAACATTCGAAGATGTAGTAAAGGTGGCAAGATATAATGAAAAAGTGTCCTTATCTGATTGTGCGATAAATCGTATAAAAAGCAGTAGAAGTGTTGTTGATAAATATGTAAATGAAGCAAAAATAGCGTATGGAGTTACCACAGGTGTTGGTAAGCTATGCAATACGATCATAGAACCAGAACAAACATTGCAATTACAAATTAATTTATCTAAAAGTCATTCTACTGGTATTTGTAAGCCTTTATCTGAAGAAGAAGTTAGGGCGATTATGATAATACGTATTAACAATTTTACTTTAGGTCATAGTGGTATTTCTTTACCCGTAGTTGAAATAATGGTAGACATGCTAAATGCCAATATTCATCCGGTCCTGCCCAAAAGAGGTGGAGTTGGTTCAAGTGGTAGTTTAAGTATAGGTGGGCATATGGCACTTTGCATAACAGGAAATTCCGAGGTTTTCCTTAATGGTAATAGGATGTCAACTGAAGAGGCACTAAAGCTAAATGGTATTAAACCTGTTGTTTTACAAGCTAAAGACTGCCTGAGTGTGATTAATGGCACTCATGCAATGTGCGGAATTGGCGCTTTAGCTTTATGGGATATGTGGATCGCCGTAAAAACATCAGAAATTAGTGCAGCAATGGGTTTAGAGGCGTTGAATGGGAATACGTCTGCTTTTGATTCACGACTTAATAGTGCAAAGCTTCATAAGGGGCAAAGGGATGCTGCTTCAAATATTCTAAAAATGATAGAAAAAAGTGAGCTTTATAATTTGAAGCATAAAAGCGTACAGGATGCTTACTGCTATAGATGTATACCGCAGGTAGATGGGGGAGCCAGAGAACTTTTATCTTTTGCAGAAACTATATTGAATAATGAGATAAATTCTGTTTCCGATAATCCTTTAGTTTTTTCGGATGAGGAAGAAATCATATCAGGCGGCAACTTTCATGGTCAAATTGCAGGACATGCATTAGATAGTCTATCAATGGCGGCTGCAACTATAGCAAAAATATCGGAACGAAGAATTTCACGCATGGTAGATCCTCAAAGTAGCGGCTTACCTGCATTTTTGGTAGAAAACAGCGGTCTCAATTCTGGATTTATGATACCTCAGTATATTGCTGCTTCTTTGGTCTCTGAAATAAAATTGTTGGCTATACCCGCAGCTATTGACTCTATTCCTACATCAGGTGGGCAAGAGGATGTTGTGAGTAACGGCACAATATCAGCAAATAAAGCTAAGGAAGCAACAGAACTTTTAAACTATATAATAGGGATTGAACTGGCATGTTCTGCTCAGGCTCTGGATTTATCGGGAAGAAGCAATTTAGGGGTGGGTACTGCAAAAGCATTTGAATTTATTCGTAAGCATTTGAAAAAGCTAGATTGCGATCGCTTCTTAGAACCAGATTTACAAATTATAACATCGTTAGTGTCATCCGGTCAATTGATTGAAGAAGTAGAAAAAACTATCGGCACGCTTGATTAGTTTTAAATCTTTCCATAACTTATAATTGAACACACAATAGTAAATAAATAAAAAACTAGTAATGGGCGTTGCTATATTAAAAAAATTGCGTTTTATAATTATTATTTAAGATTAAAGATACTAAAGCAAAAAAGGTTTTATTATTAATGTATGTTTTGGAGGTGAGTTTAAAACTAATAGAAAATTATATTTTTCATATTAAAAACTATAAGTGTTGAAAGGAGAAAAAGGAATGAAAGTTAATAAAATTACCTTATTATTGTCATTATTAGTAATACTATCTATCGTAACACTAGGTTGTACCCAAAATAGTCCGACGGCTAATAATGGAGGAGATACTAATGAAAAAGCAAAGGATTTGGATCTACCAAAAGAACTAGTTATTTCTTCTGGTCCCTCTGGTGGACTTTGGTATACTCAAGGTATTGCAACTGCGGATTTACTTACTACGGATAATGTAAAAGTTACTAGTGTCGCCGGTGGTGGACAAGCAAATTTTATAGCGGTGGGCGATGGGAAGGCTGATATTGGTTTTACTACTACTGATATGTTTGATGATGCTTATGCAGGTGTAGAGCCTTTTGGCCGTTCTTATGACGATGTAGTAATGCTTATGAGACAGGACTCCACATTTACTTTTATTATAGTTCCTGCAGATTCTGATATTTATTCGTTAAAAGATCTTAAGGGGAAGAAAATAGGTACTCCTAATCCAGGCACTTCTTCGGCAGTTACTATTGAAAAGCTATTTACTACAGCTGGGATTGCAGGGCAAGTTAATGAGGTACCTGGCTCCATAAGTGAAATAATTGAGCAACTTAGAGATAGATTACTTGATGGCATATGTACTGCCTTTGGTTCAGGAAATGCGGCACTTACTGAATTGGCAATGAGCATAGATTTACGTTTTATTCCCATAGAAGAAGATGTTTAAAAGAATTCGTAGCATTAAGCAACGGATTTAATGAAGGTGTTATTCCTGCCGGAACTTATCCCGGATTAACAAAAGACACACCTACAATGGTATATGATAGTGCTGTAATAGTTAACAAGAGTATGTCTGAAGATACGGCTTATTGGATTGTTAAGACTATGGTTGAAAACTGGGATAGCTTAGTAGAGAGTTGCTCTTGGTTATCAGAAGTTACATATGAATATATGGCCAAGAAAGAGGGTATTCCTTTGCATCCGGGTGCAGAGAAGTATTATACGGAACTTTTAAAATAGTCTTTTTATAAAAATAATAAACTATAAGATGGCGACATGATTTAGATAAATAGATTAAACACCTTTTATTAAAAATCTAAAGCTGATGGCTGTGAAAGAACGATTGCTATATGACAAACGTTTAGAAGATCATAAACTTCTTAGATAGAACATTTTTAAATAAGAATAATATAAAGTATCCAGAAAAACAACCTATATATTATAAATTCGTAGTTAGTTTATAATAGAGCTTTAGCAAAATAGAGCTTTAGCAAAGCGAGTATCTTTTCTTATTGGAAAAATTACTTTAAATCTTGGTTAAACAATAAAGGAGTACAAGTGACGAAATTTTTTTTAGCTAAAAAATTTAAACAAAAGCTTAGGTAAATGAAGAGCAGCTCTATGACATTAAAGTTTTATAATGGATTATAAATATAATTAAAAATATACTGCAGGCTACAAAAATTCCTTATGCTGCTAAAATTATTGCAGTTTCTGTATAACTGTCAGTGTGAGAAGGCTCTTACTAAAATATTAATGGGAAGGTACTCGCTATAACTAATTTTGGGATATACAAAATTACATTTTTAAAGATTCTTAATATAGCTTTGTGATAAATATGCTAAAAGAATTAAAATAGAGGAGAATAATGATGCAAAAGATATTGAAAAAGTATATTTCTTATTTAGGTTTAATCTTAGTTGTTTATCAATTCGCCATTGGATGGTTTGGAACACCCCCCGGAATGAAACACAGACCTCTCTCTTTAGGTATACTTTTATTTATACTGTTTCTTACATTTGATATAAAAGGGGAACGGGGAAAAAAAATTGCTTGGTACGATTATGCATTGGCATTTGGAGCTTTAGGGAGTTGCCTCTATACCTTTTCTATTTATAAATGGTTTACAATCAGATTACCATATGTTACGCCTTTATCTATGACAGAAATAATAATGGGTTTAATTTTAATTTTAAGTGTTATGGAAGCTTCCCGTAGAATTATGGGATGGGTGATGCCTTCTATAGCTTCTATTGGAATATTATATGTTTTATTGGGTAAAAACCTTCCTGGTGCTTTTGGACATAGGGGATTTAGTGTAGCAGACTTAGTCGAGAACCTTTATCTGACTTCAGATGGTGTTTGGGGTTCTCCTATTCATATTTCTTTAACGGTAGTTTTTATGTTTGTTATTTTTAGTGCAGCTTTAGCATCCACTGGCATGGGTGATTTTTTTATGGACTTTTCTCTAGCTATTACCGGAAAATACAGCGGTGGGACAGCAAAAACAGCTGTTGTTAGCAGTGGACTAATGGGTATGATCCAAGGCAGTTCTGTAACAAATGTTTTAACTACAGGGACCTTCACAATACCAGCTATGAAAAAAGCTGGATTTCCCGATTATTATGCTGCAGCAGTGGAAACTGTCGCTTCATGTGGCGGACAGATAATGCCTCCAGTTATGGGAGCCGCTGCTTTTATTATGGCGGATATGACAGGAATACCCTATAGCAAGATTATTGTCCACGCTATAATTCCTGCAATACTTTATTATTTTTGCTGTATGATGCAGGTACACTTTCGATCGAAAAAGTTAGATATGAAAGGTATGCCAAAAGATGAAATACCTAAAGCCTGGCCTCTTGTGAGGCAAAAAGGTATGTGTCTTTTTCCTATACTTTTAATGATTATCTTTCTTATCAGGGGCTATACGGCTATGAGAGCTGGTTTCATGTCAATTTCAGCATCCTTAATTGTAGGTTTATTTTTGTCAAAGGATTATAAAAAACTTTCTAAAGATTTATTTGAGGAATTAAAAGAAGTTCCATATACAATGGCGAGTATTGCTCCTGCTGTAGCTGTAGCAGGTATTATTGTTGGAGTTTTGTTTATGACTGGATTGGGAGAACGACTAAGTGCAGTGGTAATACGTTTATCAATGGGCAATCTATTATTGGGGTTATTTCTTACTATGATTGTAGCAATAATATTAGGAATGGGAATGCCTACATCGGCAGCTTACATCTTATTGGGCACTTTGATAGCTCCTGGCCTCATTAAGCTTGGTATCAGTACCATTCAGGCGCATATGTTTGTGTTCTATTTTGCTTGCATGTCAATGTTAACTCCACCAGTAGCTATAGCAGCATATGCGGCTGCAAGCTTAGCGAAATCAGAACCTAACAAGACCGGATTTGCTGCATGGAAGCTGGCCATAGCAGCCTTTATAGTTCCATTTATGTTTGCTTACGGCGATGAATTATTGCTTATAGGTAATCCTATGGCAGTTTTTTTATCGACTGTAACAGCCATTATTGGATGCGTGTCGTTAGCATCGGCTATAGAAGGATACCTTATTATGAGGCTTAAGCCTATAGAACAGATAATTCTTGGTATTGCTTCATTAACAATGATGAAACCAGGGTTGTTGACAGACCTCGTCGGCTTAACACTAATAATAGTAATTCTAATGGCACAAATAAAAAGAAAAAAAGAATTATTTGATACTCAAAAAGAATAGTTCTAGATTTAAATTATAGGAGTTAAAAAATGGATAAATATGCTTTAATGAAAGATAATATTATACTTGATTGTTTATTCCATACTATGTTTAAAGATCCGCCATTTGGAGAAAAGTTTTTGTTGGACTTGATGTTAGATGGAGGATTAAATGCTGTTAGCGTAACGGTGGTAGATGATAGATATGGTAATACCTTAGAGGAAGGGCTTAAAGAGTTATCTTTATTCTATGTGTTTGAAGAATCCTTTCCAGATAGGGTGTTGCTAGTGAATACGACAAAAGATATTCTTAGAGCGAAAAAAGAAAGAAAGCTCGCTGTTATCCTAAGTACACAGGGATGTGATATTTTAGAACATGATATAAGATATGTGACTATTTTGCACAAGCTTGGATTTAGAATTCTGCAGATAACATATAACACTAAAAATAATATAGGTTGTGGGGGTAGTGAAATTATTGATACGGGGTTAACCCGATTTGGTCAACAAGTGATTGGAGAAATGAATAGAGTAGGGATAGTAGTGGATTTATCTCATGCTGGATATAAGACAAGTATGGCTGCTATTGATATATCAAATAAACCATGCATTTTTTCACACTCTAGTGTATATAAACTATGTCCGCATGGAAGAAATCTTAAGGATGATCAGATTATTGAACTAGCTAAAAAAGGTGGAGTAATAGGAGTATGCCCCCATTCGATTTTAATCGAAAAAGAAAAGGGCTTATGGCCTACAACGGACGATTATATTGACCACATAATATACATTATGGATTTAGTCGGGGAAGATCATGTAGGTATAGGCACTGATCGTTGGATGAGGCAGACAATGATGTATACTATGGATCGAGCAGGTTTTGAACGAACATATCCTGGGTTCTACGGAGGTTATGATGTTGATCATAAACATGTTCAAGGCTTTAATTATTATGACCATTGGTCAAATCTAGTTGAGGGTTTGATTAGTAGAGGATTAACAAAAGAGCAGATTAGAAAAATTCTTGGCGGTAACTTCATTTCTGTATTTGATAAAGTTTGGGGATAAAATAGGTATTAGCCTATCAGTAGAAGCAATTGGAATTGCTGGCTTATAATAAAAAATATATAGATAACAAATTTTACAGGTAAAATTATAATTAGATATCTGTTGAAGAGCAAAGTACAATCAGGAAGATCTAAAATCAATTACTTAATGATAATTATTAAATTAAAGGATGTGAAGAGAAATTGAAAAAGATGGAGATTAAGTTCACGCACGAAAACGGGAAACACTATGGTAAGTTTTTCGTGAATTTAAAAGATAATCACGTTGTAGAAGCTATCTGGGATTCATTGCCCATAGGTTATAGGTTATGTTATTGGGGAGATTCTCTTTGGATACAGCTTCCTATCAACATTTCCGAAGAATTAGAACAGATTGATATTGAAGCAGGTGATGTTGTTTATTGGCAAACTGGTAAGCAAATTCACATCTACTACGGTAAGACACCTATAAGTGAAGGAGAAAATCCTAAATTGTTTGGGCCTGCAATAAAGCTTGGTAGGCTTGTAGAAGATCCAAAAAGTTTTAAAGATTTGTTAAAAATTATACCAAGGCGAGACACTTATATTATATTAAGTCAATTAAATGATAGAAAGGATGAGTAGCGTGAGAGAAGTGCTAGTTCCAACTAAAACCGATATGTTTCATTTGCATAAATATATAGTTAGAACCGGAGATACAGCATTCAAAACTATGGAAAAGTTCCTCAAAGAATATGATGTAGGAAGATTAGCTCTTATGGGTGAAGAATACCCCTATGTAATACCAATGAACCATTATTATAAAGAAGCAAAGTTCTACTGGCATTGCGCTTTTGTAGGTAAAAAACATACTCTTTCAAAAATAAATCCAAAGGCTTGTTATGTGGTTGATGGGTCCATCAAGCCCCTTGCAAGGGATGAAAGATATGATCATCATCCTTGGGTAAGTGTAATTTGTTACGGGCTGATTGATGAAGTATTAGATCCTGAAGAAAGACTTGAGATATTAAAAGTATATTCAAAACGTCAAGGTGGACCGCCTGTAGAAATAGAAAGGGCAAAAACATGTAACCTAATGAGATTCACTATAGAAAAGATGACTGGTCGTTACGGTCGTTTTACCCCGGCGGAGAATAGGCACCTTTTATACTGGGAAAGAAAAGAATAGCAGAATTGAAAGCTATATTATATCCCATTTGTATTTTACAAATGGGATATAATAAGTTAACTTTTTATTGCTACAAAAAGCGATGAAACAAATTAGATTTATATAAATTGTTTTAACTATAATAAAGAAAGGTGAAAAATGTGAAAAAAATTCTTACTATGCTTCCTGGAATAATGTTTACCGCTATCTTAGCTACTATAGCCTGGACTTTCGGTAAAGCTATGCCAATTATAGGTGCTCCTGTATTAGGAATCTTATTCGGCTTGATTATGGCTTTATGGGGAAGACCTTCTACATTTGAACAGGGGATAAAATTTTCTTCCAGTCAGCTATTAAAATATTCAATTATATTGCTTGGTTTCGGAATGAATTTATTCAACGTCTTAGAGATCGGCAGTCAGACTCTATTATTAATGTTATTTACATTAACTACAACCTTTTTAACTGCTTTTATAATGGGCAAAGTATTAAAAATTGATACAAACACAAATATTTTAATTGGTATTGGTACCGCGATTTGCGGTGGCTCAGCTATTGCAGCTACAGCTCCCATAATAAATGCTGATGAGGAAGAGGTGGCACGTTCAATTTCTGTTATTTTCTTATTTAACGTGCTTGCGGTTTTTGTGTTTCCATTCGTTGGTCATTTATTGCACATGACCAATTATAGTTTTGGTCTTTGGGCAGGTACTGCCGTAAATGACACTTCTTCAGTAGTGGCAGTAGGTTACACATATAGTGATATAGCAGGGGACTTTGCAGTAATTGTTAAATTAACTCGAACTTTAATGATAGTACCTATATCATTATGCCTTGCACTTTACATGTTAAAAAAAGAAAAGAAGGAAAGTGAATCCAATTATAGTTTTACTAAAATATTTCCATGGTTTGTATTAGGATTTATTCTAGCTTCCATTGTTAATACATTTATTTCATTGCCCGCTGAATTAAGAAGCTTACTGACACAAGCAGGTAAGTTTCTTACTGTGATGGCTATGACTGCTATAGGTTTAAATACAAATGTTGTTCGACTATTAAGAAATGGTTTGAAACCGATTTTGCTCGGTTTAAGCTGCTGGGTAATACTATCAATAGCTTCAATAATTGCCCAGTATGTGATATTAAAAGTATAGGAATTATAAAAACTTGCTAAATGTTGATTGCTTAAACCTTAGTGGTAAGATTTAATAGTTTGCCTGTTAAATAGGCTTAATGCCGAACCCCATAACTTCATGTTCATTGCCCTTCGTAGTGGAGCCTATGAAACCGTAAACAGCAACTATAACCCAATCCCCAGGTTCGTTTTTAACATACTCACCTCTTGCGACAGCAAAGTTTAAATATACGGTTCTTGATGATTCCTGTAAAGCTATACTTCCCCTGCATATACCGAAAAGAGCATCGTTAATAGCTGAGTATAAGGCATGTTCTTCTCTATAGGTACCAGTTAAAAGCTTTTCCTTTTTTGCTGCCGTTTGAATGGCACCAAAAATATCGTTAATTTTCATTGTACCTACTTTACCTGTTACTATTTTGTTTGTTTGTGAAAGGTGAACTGATTTTCCAGACAATCCGTTTTCTGCAAACAAATATTGCATTATATAAGCTCCTATAATGTTATCCATCTTTTTTCCTCCAATACGTAAATTTTCTGATTTAAGCATAGCTTAGAATACAATTAGCTGTCAAGTGATTGGTAAAAAACAATGAGACTCAAGATCTTACCCTCAAGATCTTACGAGTTTATAGTTAAAAGGTATTTTTTAGATTATTAATATTTGATAATGATTGCATTGTGGATAGGCTTAGAATCTGTTAGTAAAGTGGAGGATTAGTTGCGTCAACTGCTTGGACGAAGCAAGTTTTGATGCAACACGGAACAAGCTTATTAATCCTGTGCCTTGAAACTCTGCAATCGTATCAAATATAATAAGCAATACTGAAACTATTGTTGTATATGAACTATAATAGAAAGTTGATGACTTGAACAGAACTTTTCTTCATATTTACAAACCTTGGAATAATTGATATAATTGAATTAACAAAATACGAGGGGGAGAGCCTTGGGAAATAAAGAACAGAGCATACTAAACCCACTTAGCGACATAGTCTTTAAGGCCTTATTTGGCACAGAAGAAAAAAACAGTCAAATAATACTCATAGACTTCCTAAACTCAATATTATCACTAAAAGGAAAAGAAAAAATTATAAAAATTGAGCACATGAACCCTTTTAACCTGCAGGAATACAAAGGAGACAAAAGCTCAATACTGGATATAAAAATAAGAAATCAAAGAGACGAAAGAATAAACATAGAAGTCCAGATAAATAATATAGATGACTATAGAAAAAGAAGCCTATACTACTGGGCTAAAATGTATGCAGAAACAATAAAGGAATCAGAAAACTACGAAAACCTAAAAAAAAGTATAGTAATAAATATAATGGGCTTTGACATAATATACGAAACAAAAAGATACCATACAGAATATAAGATATTAGAAAAAGAAGGAAAGTACCAATTGATAGACGACCTTGAAATCCACTATATAGAACTAAAAAAATTTAATATTGACAAAGATCCAGAGAAAATGGAAGCCATAGAACTATGGTTGAACTTCATAAAAAAAGCTGGTAAAGAAGACATAAAAGAAATAATAAAAAGGAAGGAGGAGCTAAAAATAGCCATGGAAATGTTAAGAAAAATAAGTGCAGACGAAAGACTAAGAGAGAAATATGCAGCACAGGAAAAGGCAAGGCTGGATGCCGTCTCAAGCATAAAATATGCGGAAGCAAGGGGCGAAGCTAAAGGTAGAGCCGAAGGAAGAGCAGATACAATTATAAAATTATTTACTAAGAAGCTAGGGATACTACCGGCATCATTACAAGAAAAGATACGAGGCGCTTCTCTTTCGACTATGGATCTTTTGGCAGAAGGTGTATTCGATATAGAATCTACAGATGAAATCCTAGAGCTAATCGATGAGAATTAAACTTTAAAAGTATAATGATGAAATCCAAAAAGATGACTGTATTAATTTTACAGTCATCTTTTTCATTATTTTAAAAATCCAGGGGCAGTAGCTCCTTGGACACGTATTTAAATTCTATACTTTATAAATTTGTATGATAAACATTGACAAATAGTCAATAAAGAAATATAAAAGACTTTTTTGTGATAAAGGAATTCTTTGGCGTATTTACAAATGGTAAAAAGCATATATATTGAGGCGATTGAGGCGATGCTTTTTGTTCTTTAATTGTTTCTATAGTACTGTAGATGTAGAACATGTTTTTGCTTCGTGTAAACCCCAAAATGAAAGCTAAAAAGAAATTATTAGATTTATTGTAAATTGTGGTACATTACTGTATTGTTAGTATAGAAAAAAAGAATTAGAAAAAGAGACTGAAATGGATTTTAAAGATGCAAAAATGATAGTATTCAGTTATGCAAAGGATAATAGCTGGTTAGGGACGAGTTATAATATGAATACCTATAATAGCTGTTGTCATGTATTTGTTGTGACAGTAAGAGTGATTGCTATAGGATAGACTATTTTGAAAAAGTTAATGGAAGAAAGGAGGCAAAAAATTGAACGAGCTTTATGAAATGATTTTTAAAAGAAAATCCTTCAGAAGGTATAATGAAAAGTTTAACCTAACTGAGGAAGAACTATCAGACATCCAAAATAAAATAACGGAGTTAAACCCTTTAGCAGAGGGGATAGAAATAGAATATAAAATTGTACCCCGGGATGAAACCACTTCAAAAAGAGGGGAATACTGTCTGCTCATTTATAGTGAGGAGAAGGAGCATTATTTAATGAACATAGGTTATATGTTCGAGAAATTGGATTTATATTTGGCATCTAAGAACATAGGAGTATGCTGGTATGGTATGGGCAAAGTAAAGGAGCCTTATGAAGGAAAGCTGAAATATGTGATAATGATGACTTTAGGAAAAGCGGAGGATAATGAATTTCGTAAGGACTATAAAAAAAGTAAGAGAAAAGAGACCACGGATATATGGAACGGCGATTTACAAAGCGAAATAGGCGATATAGTTAAATATGCTCCAAGTGCCTGTAATACACAGCCTTGGAAAGTTGTTAATGAAAATAATATACTTAATGTATATAGAAAAACAACAGCGCTATCAATTATTCCCAAAAGACTTATACCTTTTTATAATTTCATAGATATGGGTATATTTCTATTTATACTGGAATTAACCTTAAAGAAAAAAGGTTTTACTTTTGAAAGGACAATAAGCCCGGAAAATTGCGAGACATCTAAATTGATATCTGTCGCAACATATACCATAAAAGATGCATAATAACTAAATGTCATATCAGGGAAGCTTATGATAAGGCGATTTAGCATCAGTGTAAATTATATGAAAGGACTTTCAATGCAATGTAATTTTTTACTGAAAGGAACATATTTTATTGTATTTTGGTCAAAATATACCGGAGGTGGTGTTAATTTATGAATTACAAAAAATATGTTCTATTCATGTCAATGGTTCTTGTATTTTCTTTGTTAATAGGCTGCACTGCTAATGATAATGAAGGCGATCTTGGTGTAAAGGAAACAGAGTTAAAAGAGTTTGAGTTAGCGGAAGATACTTTTGAAACGACAAATTTGCAGGGAGGAGAACTGCGGAAGATATTTTCCTTTCAAGAATCATTATACAGAGTAGAACAGGTCCGTGAAGGCTTGCAGAGCTTTAGAATACTTACAGATCAAGCCAAGGCTACGATTATGAAGGATGTAATGGAGCAGGTTGGTAATACGGAATGGGAAACGCAGGTTTTGGGGTTCCAAAATTGGCCTAACACAATAGAAGGGACCCTCAGAATGCAGGATTATCGTATTAAGAGACTGGAATACGAATTAGCTATAGAAAAATATAAACAAGGTGAAGTAGCTGAAGAATTTGTAGAAGAGGCACAGAAAGCATACACTTATGCAAGGAACGAAATGCAAGAATTTTTAGAAACCTATGCAATTGCAGATTAATGATTTTATACCGATGATGTGGCCGGAAGATAGACCAAGGGCTAAGGATACGGAAGATTATGAAAAGTGTGAGGTATGCACTGCAAAATCAAGGATCATATGGGGCGAAGGTAATCCTGACGCCTCTATTTTTATAATTCTTGATAATCCGGGTCAGCGTGAAGACAAGGATGGGTGCGAATACCTCTGTGGCACGAGAGAAACTCTGCAACTAGGATTACATAAAGCGGGCATACCGGCAAAGGATGTCTATTTAACCTATATATTAAAATGCAGGCCTCTTAAAGCCTATGATAAAGAAAGAGCCAGGGCGTTCAGCATGCCTTTTCTTGTTAATCAAATTGAAAAAGCAAAGCCAAAGCTTCTAATCTGTCTGGGTGATGTTGTAGTGCAATGTATCCTTGGTGATAAAGATGCCCATGTAAAGAACCTCCGTGGTAAAATACATGAGTTGATGGGTTATCCTGCTATTGTATCCTATCATCCTTTGGCTGTGAGAAGGAGACCAAACTTATTTAATATTTTTGTGAAGGATTTATGTATTACAAGCAATATATAACCTATACCTCTATAATATTTAATTGACGAACGAGAGTCAATATGATATCATTATGATATCATATTATAAAGGGGGATTCTTTTATGGAGGAAAAGGTTTTAAAAGCAAAAGCAGGAATGCCAATGCTTACCATGTTTATTGCCTTATATGTAGCCGCAATAGGCTCAATAATTTTTGGCTCTGCAGTAGTAACGTATTTAGGCATATTGGGAACAGCGCTTATCATAGCAGGGATACTCTGGCTTATAATCGGTTTTATTTTTTTCTTTGGGCTTAAGGTAATAAAGCCGCAGGAAGCTTTGGTTCTTACTTTGTTTGGCAAATACTCGGGTACAATAAAAGAAGCCGGATTTTTCTTTGTACACCCATTTTCATCAGCTGTTAATCCTGCATATAAAACAAAGCTGGGGCAGAGCGGAGATGTGGATAGCGGTCCAAGCTCTAAGTTTCTCATATCAACCGGCGGCAATACTGTTCAAAGCGAAGGCTCAAGCAAGAAAATTTCGTTAAAAATTATGACTTTAAATAACAGCAAGCAAAAAGTAAATGATGTACTGGGCAATCCTGTGGAGATTGGTATTGCGGTTATGTGGAGAGTGGTAGATACGGCTAAAGCTGTTTTTAACGTAGATAATTTTAAAGAGTACCTTTCACTCCAATGTGACAGCGCTGTCAGAAATATTGTGCGCATATATCCCTATGATGTTGCTCCGGGAGTTGATACAACAGGAGACGGTGAACCGGATGAAGGCAGCTTGAGAGGCTCAAGCGCACTAGTGGCTGAACGAATTAGGGTAGAAATACAAGATAAGGTTAAGGAAGCCGGTATTGAAATTTTGGAAGCCCGCATTACCTATCTTGCCTATGCTCAGGAAATAGCGGCAGTAATGTTGCAAAGGCAGCAAGCCAGCGCTATAATTGATGCAAGAAAAATGATAGTAGACGGTGCTGTAGGTATGGTGGAGATGGCCTTGGATAAACTGAATGAAAATGATATAGTAAAGCTTGATGAGGAACGCAAAGCCGCAATGGTATCGAATCTTCTCGTCGTTCTCTGCGGAAATAAAGATGCCCAACCGATTTTGAATAGCGGTAGCTTATACTAAAATGAGTGAAGTTAAAAAACAGATTCCCCTTCGCCTGTCGGCAAAGCTATATAATGAAATTGCGGCTTGGGCTGAGGACGATTTTCGTTCTATAAACGGTCAGATAGAATACCTCTTGACCGAATGCGTGCGCCGGAGGAAAAAGAGCAAAAGTAATGGTGAAAATGAAGAATTGAATGATAAGCAAGGTTAATATATGGCAGGTATGATATCGACTTTTTCATGCCTGCCTTATTAAGTATAAAGAAAGGAATGAGGTTATGGGAAAGGAAAAATGGGTGGAAAAATATCCATTAATCAAAGATATGATTAGCTTGAAGGAAATACTTTGGATAAATCCCGATTATTCTCCCTTTAATTCCGTAAAGGAAGAGCTGCCTTTAGGGGAAAAGGATATGGTCGAGGCTGAGGATAGGCTGCTGCGATTTGCTCCTTTAATAGAAAAGCTTTTCCCTGAAACTAAAAAATCAAAAGGCATTATCGAATCGGAGCTAGTTGAAATACCTGAAATGAAAGAAAAATTAGAAAAGCTTGATAATAAGAAAATCAGTGGGAAACTACTTTTGAAAAAGGATAGCCATCTGCCTATAGCCGGCTCCATTAAAGCCAGAGGCGGTATATACGAAATTTTAAAGCATACGGAAGACATAGCCATAGAACATGGCTTGCTAACTTTAAAGGAGGATTATTCCAAGCTGGCGGAAGAGGAGTACCGCAGTTATTTCAATCAATTTACCATACAAGTCGGTTCTACGGGCAATCTAGGTCTTAGCATAGGTATCATGAGTGCTAAGCTGGGTTACAAGGTTATTGTACATATGTCCGGAGATGCGCGGAAATGGAAAAAGGATCTTCTAAGGAGTAAAGGTGTTACAGTAGTAGAATACGATTCTGATTATAGTAAAGCCGTGGAGGAAGGGAGAAAGCTTTCAGACAAAGATGAGAAAAGCTATTTCGTGGATGACGAGAATTCCAAGGATCTTTTTTTAGGCTATAGTGTGGCGGCTAAAAGGCTTGAAAAGCAATTATTAGATATGAATATAACGATAGACGATGCACATCCTTTATTTGTTTACCTGCCCTGCGGAGTGGGAGGAGGTCCCGGAGGCGTCGCTTATGGTCTGAAGCAAATATATAAGGACAATGTACACTGCTTCTTCGCGGAGCCTACCCATTCGCCTTGTATGCTGCTGGGTATGTATACGGGAGAGCATGACAGGGTCAGCGTTCAGGATTTTGGCATAGATAATATAACGGCGGCGGATGGTCTAGCCGTGGGGAAAGCCTCAGGCTTTGTGGGGAAAACCTTGGAAAAGCTATTAAGCGGCATATATACCATAGACGATAATAATTTATATAAATATTTAAGAGCCTTGGCGGATACGGAAGATATTTATATAGAGCCTTCGGCTTGCGCAGGCTTCTCAGGTCCGACTCTTTTAAGCAGCACAAAAGGCAGGGAGTACGTGGAGAAGAATAAACTAAAAAGCGTTATGAAAAATTCTGTACATATTGTTTGGGCTACGGGAGGAAATCTTGTACCAAAATCTGAAATGGAAGAGTACTACAATATGTGGGAGGAGAAGCTTTAGGATAGCTTCTCCTTATAAAGTTGAATTAGCTCCTCCTCTGCAACATCCATGCTTAGTTTATTCAGTATAACAGCGCCTCTGTCCAGCATTATTATTCTATCTGAATAGTTTATGGCATCCCTCATGTTGTGGGAAACCATTATTGTGGTTATTGAGCACTTTTCTATTAATTCTCTGGTCTTTCCCATTACCACTTTAGATGTTTTTGGGTCAAGGGCGGCAGTATGTTCATCCAGCAGCAGTAAATCAGGGTGTTTCATAGTTGCCATTATGAGTGAAAGGGATTGCCTTTGGCCCCCGGATAAAGAGGCAACAGTGGTGTTCAACTTGTTTTCTAATCCTAAATCAAAATCCTTTAGTATGGATACATATCGTTCAATATTGCTTCTTTTAACCAGTCTTTTCAAAGAAAAATTTTCGCCTTTTTTATCAGCAAGAGACATATTTTCAAGGATAGTAAGAGAAGGGGAAATGCCTTTGGAAGGATTTTGATATACCCTGCCCAAGTAAAATGCCCTATCTTTTTCCTTTAAGCTTGAAATATCCTTTCCGTTAAGTATTATCTTACCTTTATCCATAGCTAAATTGCCTGTAATTAAATTCAACAAGGTGGATTTACCGCAGCCATTTGGTCCAATTATGGCAGTACATTTATTCCTTTCAATGTTAATATTAAAATTGTTAAAAACAGTAAGCTCATTGTCAGCACCTTTGTTAAAACTCTTCGATAGCATTTTTATTTTTAGCAATGGATTTAGCCCCCTTTACATTAAATAAACTCTTTATCTCTGAGGAAAAATTATTATATGAGATAAAAACAATAACTATCATTGCATTAATTGCTTTCAGATCGTTAGGGTTCAATCCCAAATCTATGGCAATTCCCCCAATAATCTTATAAAATAATGCGCCTAAAATTGCGCTGGATGTTCCATTGATAATCCTTGAATTCTTCTTTATAGTGTCACCTATAATTATTGAAGCAAGAGCTATTACTATGATGGAGCTGCCCATGGTAATATCCGCAAATCCTTGATATTGTGCCATTAATGCGCCTGACAAGGCTACCAGACCATTGGATATCATAAGTCCTAAAAGCTTGTATTTGTTATTATCCTGTCCCAGAGATTTAACTAAACTTTCATTATCGCCTGTTACAATAAGCAAGTAGCCTGTCTCTGTTTTTAAAAATATGTCCAAAGCAAGCTTTATAAACACTACTATGATAAGTAAAACCAGCATAGCGGAACTTATATCGTATATTGAACTGTATTTAAACAAAGGGATATTTGATTTTCCATTTACTCTTAAATTTATTGAATAAAGTATAGTCATGGTAAGTATTCCTGACAGCAAAGGCTTTATTCTGAGCTTCGTAAATAAAACAGCAGTTAGTAGTCCGGCTGCAGTCCCAGAAATAAAAGCTGACGCTGTGCTAATTACGGGGTTTGCTCCGAGAGTGATGAACCTTGCAAATACGAAGGCACCGAAGGGGAAGGTGCCTTCTACTGATAAATCTGCAAAGTCAAGTATTTTATAGGATATATAAACTCCCATGGCAAGTATTGAAAAAATTAAACCTTGTTCAATTGATGTAATCATTAATGAATTCATATTTATACCGCCATTCTTAATTTCATATTAGTTTTCAACCTTTTTTGCCTCTGTAAATACTTTATTATTTATATCTAATCCCAATGATTTTTGTGTTGTTTCATTAAATACTTTTTCAAAGCTTTTGGATGTTGCCGAGGGGATATCCGCCGGGCTTTTTCCTTCTGCCAGAATTTCTTTAGCCATTAAGGCAGATTGCTTTCCTAATTCGTAGTAACTGATTCCATCAGTGATAAGTATTCCTCCCTTAACATGGGAGTCCTCTGCCCCAACAGTTATTAGTTTATTGGCTATTGCTTTTTCTGCTACCACATTAATGGCAGAAGCCACCATATTATCTGTAATAGTGTATATACCGTCTACTTTCTTTATAATGGAATCCAAAGCTTGGGGGATGTCATTTATGTTAGAGATGCCAAGCTCAACAATTTCTAAACCCATTCCAGGCGCTAATTCTTTAGCCATATTAATTTGGACTTGAGAATTAGGTTCGCTTGTATTAAATATAATCCCAATTTTTTTTATATCACTATTTAAATCTTTAAATATTTGTAATTGTCTGTCCATAGGAGCCAGATCTGAAGTGCCTGTGACATTTCCTCCGGGCTTATCCATAGAATCAACCAATTCTGCTTCTACGGGATCACTGACAGCACTAAAAATTATGGGTATTTCATTCGTTACTTGTTTTGCTGTTTGCGCTGCCGGTGTAGCTATGGCATATATCAAATCAACCTTATCCTTCACGAACTTTTCTGCAATACTGAGGGAAATAGGAATATCACCTTGGGCATTTTGAAAATCAATCTTTACCTCTAATCCCGATTCCTTCAAACCATCTTCAAACCCTTGCCTTGCGTTATCCAATGCAGGATGATCCGCCAGTTGACTAATACCAATGTTGAATACTTTTTTCTCCGGAGCTCCTTCGCTGACAGAACAGCCAGTAAAAATAAATCCGGTAACAATAATCAGTGATAAGAATTTCATGATACTTTTTTTCATCTAATTAACCTCCTAAAATTTAAATAATTCAGGATAATTAGTTAAGATCGAATGCCATGGAATAATCTAGGGCAATAAAAAAATCTTTCGTTCCTATAAATACAGCATGTAGCTGTGCTTATAGGGGCGAAAGATTTAATCCGCGGTACCACCCTGATTATGACAAAGTCATCACTCAATCAGACCTAATAGTCCTATCCCCTCTAACGGTGGGCATCCGCATTTGCCTACTCGAAATCTTTTAGCAAACAAGCTCCGGAGTGTATATTATATACCTTGCTATTGCCAGTTTTCACCTTTCCCGGCTCTCTTTGAATATGCAATGATATTTTTCTCTCCATCAAAGCTTTTATAAATATAAATTAAATACTAATACTTAAAATCAATTATGTCAATAGCTTTTTTTGTTTTTATAATTAATTAAAGATTGCAACACTAATTGACTGCTATATTATAACGACAACGTTAATCTACTCTATAAATAGTATTACTACTTAAACATGTTTTTTAGATTGTTAACTTTTGCTAATAATTATATTGGTTAAAGTCTTAAGGCACGTTAGTAAAAAATGAGAACTTATTGGATTTTATTAACGTCTATATAGTGTAACGGAGAATAAAATTAACAGCTTTTATTATAATCCCGTTATAAAAGAAAGTAAGATAAGGTGGTAGAATTATGAACACAAGAATTATTAGCTTATTAGTGATAGCAGTCATGTTACTAGGAAGCGTCGTTTTGGCAGATGATGCAATATCAATTTCTTCTTCGTTAACTATAAATGAAGAAGTGGAAGTAGTTACAGCAAAAGAAATAATAAAAGAAGACAAACTTGTCTCATATAAAGTACTGATTCCAAAGATTCAAGGACTTAAGGATAAGGTTTTTGAAGATAGGTTCAATATTGATATTCTAAAGAAAGCATTAGAAATCATTGAGGAGGTAGAAGAAGGCGCAAAAGAGCAAGAAAAGATGGCTGCAGGAGAAGATTGGGAATTTAGATCTCACTCAATCGATATTGTTTATTCAGTAAAATCAATAGGGAGGCTTCTCTCTTTTAATATTGATACCTATATGTATACCGGTGGTGCAAACGGTATCACTCATGTGTACACATATAATATTGACCCTGAGAAATGCGCGGAAATAAGGATAAGCGATTTATTTATAGAAGGTTCAGACTTTCACGAAATAATCAATAAGGAAATCATTTCACAAATTAAAATAAGAGAAGATAATGATGATGCCATGTTCTTCCATGATGACTTTGGATTTAAAGGGATCGGTGAAGATCAAAGCTTCTATATAGAAGGCGATGACTTGGTTATTCTATTTCAAAAATACGAAATAGCACCGGGAGCTATGGGGATACAAGAGTTTAAAATACCTTTAAATATGTTAAATCATATTTTAAAAGAGAAAAAACAAACAAAATATTTGAATTTTACGGGAGTCGTAAAGGAAATAACAAAAAGTGAAAAAAGAACGGTTTTGTGGCTTGAGGATAAGGACGGAATGCCTGTAAATTTCGTTATTACTGAAGACACATATATCAAAGACGATGGAGAGATTAAAATCGGTTCCATTGTTACAGGATTTTATGACAGTGAAAAGCCCGTGATTTTAATTTATCCGCCACAATATAATGTTGAGGTTATATCAGTGGTCAAAGAAGGGGAAAGTATCAAGGTCGATAGATTTGATGAGAATATGGTCAGCTCAGATAATATGCTGAAGCTGAATATTGTAGAAAACACAGAGATTATTAAGCAAGACGGAACAGCTTTTGACGGAGAATTAAGAAATAGAAAATTGGTTGTGTTTTATGGAGCATCAACAAAAAGCATACCTGCGCAAACTACTCCATTTAGAATTGTTGTGTTGTTTGAAGAAGAAATCCAATCGATTTATGAGTTTCCGGAAGTTAGGGAGACGGAGCTTTATGTAAATAGCACTTTAGTTAAAGTTCCTGAGATGTATACCAATGAGTTAGGTAATATAATGCTGCCAATAAGACCGGTTTGCGAAGCAATGGGAATTACTGTAGAATGGGATAACGAATCGAGAAGTGTTCTGCTTGGCAATGGAATATCCTTAAGGGTGGGGTTAGATAAATATAATAAAGCGGATGGGATAGAAGTTTCAATGGGAGTGCAATCTGAAATAAAAAATAACAGATTTTTAGCACCCTTGGAATTTTTCCAAAGTGCAGAGGACCAGTTTAAAGTTAATATATTTGGAAATAAAATTGAAATAATAAATAAGTAAGAGTTTTTACAGTTTTTGTTACCTTGAAAGTTCTGTAGAGTTTTGAGGACTTAGAATATATAAAAAGATGTGGCAATAATGAAAAGGTGAAATTATTCTATAATTTCGCCTTTTATAATAAGCCTGTGAGTGGGATTACCCATAGGATGACAGGTGATAAGAGTTATTTCCTTTTTGTTTCTGTTACCCTCCAAAACCCAAACCTCCTCAGGAAGCACATAAAGTTTATTCTTTACTATATAAGTATATATTTCCTCTCCTACATCTATTTTAATGATATCCTCAGGCTCCACTTCATTTAGTCTATTAAAATTTCTGCCGTAGGTGCGGCTGCGGTGACCGACGATGACATAATTGCCTTCCTTGCCCGCTTCACCCGTGTGCTCCATACTTGCAACAGTGACTTCCATGTTCTTTTCCTTTGCACCCTTTAGAACTGGGAGTTTAAGATTGATTTTATCAATTATTAAAATGCCTTCCATATTTTTTTTAATATAATCATCATAAGCTTTTTTCATTTTTTCAGCTTTTTGCTTTTCCTCAGTCGCTGTTTTTTTTTGCTGGTTTTGCTCTGATTTAAAATCATCATAACTCTCATTATAAGTCCCATCCTCAGAACCCAGAGTATCTTTGTCTAAAATAGAGAGGGACTTTTGCCATTCATGAATGAGCTTTTTTTGCTTATAATCATTATATAGCTCTTGGCTTTTAGGAAAAAGCATAATTGCCAAACCTGCTAATATAAGTATTGCCGAAATAGCTTTTCTTTTCATCGTCATACTCCCGTTATTATGTAAAGGGCAGAGGTTAATCTCTGCCCTTTATACATTATACCCATTGTTTCTTTCTTGTAAAGAGTCCTAGCATCATAAGAAGCATTCCTGCCATATAATAGCCGATATTGCTTCCTTCGCCGGTTTTCGGTAATTTTTCTCCCTCCGGTACGCCGTAGGGTGGGTCAACATCAATTATAAAGAATATTTCTTCTTCCGTACCATCAGGCTGGGGTACGATGATGCTGAATTTGTCTGTTCCCTCAAAATCTGGGTCCGGTGTGTATTTCCATTTCCCGTCTTCGTCTACTGTGACAGTCCCGTTTTCCGGAGGATTGTTAACCTTTGGTACACTGCCTTCAGGAACTTCTATTTCTCCTTCTTTTGGAGTATCCTTCGGTGTGTTTTCTTCTACTATTTTTTCCTCATCTTCAGGTTCTTTCGGAGGATCTTTTGGTTTATCCTCAGGATCCTTTGGAGGATCTTTTGGTTCTTCTTCCGGTTTTTCTTCGTCTTCCGGTTCATCTTCAGGTTCTTCTTTTGGAGGATCTTTTGGTTTTGTACCGCCACCACCACCACCGGGTGTAGTAGTCGGTTTAAGGTGAACACCTGCATCCCAGGTGGAGTCAATGCCTTCTGTTGCTTTAAAGTTCGAGTTTGCTTCATATATATCAGCATATTCATTACTAGGGATAAGGTTTGTGTTTTCGTCACCAAGAGTAATTACCGTTGTCCAACCATAATCTTTACCTGATTTGGGATTAGCATTTGAGTCTTCTTTATCATTTCCGGTAATCTGTTTTGTGAAGACATATTTATTTGCTTGTTCCTCAGTCAAGGTGAATTTGATTTTGTATTTTCCTGCTGTAAGCTCATCAAATATATATCTGCCATTATTATCAGTCGTTGTTGTCATTGGATTATCGTCTTTATCTAATACCGGTGTTTCATCTTCATAAAACAATTCTACTTTGACTCCCGGTAGGACTTCTTCACCATCGTCCTGTTTACCGTTTTTGTTTGCATCTATCCAAGTATAGTCACCGATGGCATAAGTCTTTTTGATTACTCCGGCATCCCATGTTGGGTCTATACCTTCTGTGGCATTAAAGTTTGTGCCTCTATTATATTCTTCGTCGTATTGGCTCTGAGATATTACAGTATCGTTATTTAGCTCAAATTCTATTGTATAGCCATATTCAGTATCTTTAACATCAGGATTTGCATCAGAATCTACTTTATCAGAATCTTCCTCATTAGCACCAGTGTCTTTAAGGGTGAATTTGTATAGTTTTTCTTGTTCTTCATTTAGTACAAATCTTATTTTATATGTTCCTGCATCCAAGTTATCGAAGATATATCTGCCGTTATCGTCGGTTGTAGTTTCTGATATCTTCTCAAAACTTCCGTCAGTCTTTTTATATAACTCTACCTTAACACCCGGT
This sequence comes from uncultured Clostridiaceae bacterium, assembly GCA_964408955.1. Lineage (GTDB taxonomy): Bacteria > Bacillota > Clostridia > Lutisporales > Lutisporaceae > JAAYKT01. The sequence goes on along the minus strand of CAYPBK010000002.1, from coordinate 721 downwards.
AAGACTTCTTTATCATTTTGTATTCCGTCCTTGTTATTAGCTTCTTTTCCTTCTTCGTCATTTTCATCATCTATCCAGGTGTAATCACCGATTGCATAGGTTTTTCTGATATTTTCGAAGTTGAATTTCTGCACTTTTCCATGGTTATCTGCATTGATTGTTACGTCAATAGGTTCCACAGGTTCTTCTGATTTATAACCATCAGGGAGAGCAATTTCTTTTATTGTGTAAGTCCCATATGGAACATTGTTAAATGTCAGTATTCCATCTCCATCGGTTGTTCCCTCAAATCCGTTCATTGGTCCAGTTGAACCAGGCAGGAACAAACCAAATCCAGCGCCTTTAACCGGTTCTCCGAACTGGTCTATTTTTATAATTTCTACGGCACCGTTGATCTTTGCGTTTGCTATTGGAATTTCATATACATTAGTTTTCGGTTGACTTACTGTAATTTCAACTAATTCCTCTTGCTTAATATATCCTGTAGGCGCTGTTACTTCTTCTAAATAATAGGTACGGTGAAGGGGTAAATTTACAATCTCCAATACACCGCTTGTTGTTGTCATATCAGAAGCACCAAATTTCTGATCAATGCCGTTTAATTTATACCATAGTGCAAAGGTTGCTTCGGAATCAACAATAGTGTTTCCCGAATCCTCCTTTTTCGTTGTGTGCCAGGCATGGCACTTAACTTGGCGATGAAAGTTCGCTATGGAGGTAC
>CAYPBK010000001.1:0-161572 GCA_964408955.1 uncultured Clostridiaceae bacterium | reverse complement strand
GGGTGTGGCGCAGTTTGGTAGCGTGCTTGAATGGGGTTCAAGAGGCCGGAGGTTCAAGTCCTCTCACCCAGACCATCTGAAAAAGAATGAGACCTTATTACTGCAACGGTTATAAGGTCTTTTTGTTTATTAATAAATATAGCTGTTTTTATTTTAAAGTTGAATTAAGTTGAACTGAATGTCGGCGGTAGCTAACACGTAGCTAACACGTAGCTAACAAATTGCCACAGTATAAAAGAAAATATATCCACAAATTGCTGCTTTTATTTAAAGTTGAATTAAGTTGAGCTGAATTTATTTTTGATAATGCATTACTTGATCTATTATTTTATAACCTAGCCTATCATAAATCCTTCCTGCTTCAGGATTATCATATTGAAGAAATACATTTTTCTTTTGTTCGAGAAGCTCCTTACTAAGATAATAGGTACATTCCGTTGCTAAACCTTTACATCTATGGTTATAATCCGTCGCAACGCCTACAATTAAAGCTGCCTTTTCTGTTTCAAAATCAGTTTGAGCAACGGCTATTATTCTACCTTTTTCTTTAACGCAGATACCGCGACCGCGCTTAGTAACTAACTTTTCTTTCATCACTTCAATAGGACTAAAGCCGGAAAATACTTTTCCGTATAGAGCAGTTACTTCTTCTAAATCTTCAATATTTAACTTCTCTATCTGGTGTTTTATATTTAAAGGTTTAAGTCGGGAGTCTTTATCAAGGACAGATATATATGCACCTTTTTTCTCAATACTAAAGATGCCTTTATTAAAAAGCTCATGACAATACTGCTTAACACCTATTAGCTTGTCCGCTTTTAGTGAATAAATTATTTTTTCAAATCCTGAAAAGTTAAAACCCTTTGGTGCGAAAAACTGCAATAGTCCACTTTTTCTTAAAAATAATGCCGCTTTTAAGGTTTTGTCTTCATACTCTCCGTATATTCTTTCATATACCTTTTTATTATTCAGCAATCCTAATAGTATAAAGTAATTTCTAGCTATATCTTCCTTCTCTATGTGATTTTTAATTTCTAAATAATCCTTTTCTTCAATTATCTTTATCATTTAATTTTCCTTTCGAAATGATATACCGTTTATTTACTTATTTATATATCTTTTGATTAAAATAGTCAAATAATTATAGATGATAATTTTCTAAGCAAATTTTGTATTAAATATTTTAGCCCCGTAAGAAGGATATCATGCATCTTTGGAGAAATATATAAAAGGCTCTAAAGGGTATAAATGATTAAGGATGTTTTATATGGCAAAAAGGAGAAAAAAATCACCCACTCTTTATATATTTCTGTTTATTTTAATTGCTATATTATGCTCTTATGCAATAAGATATATATTTTTTAAAATCGATACGGAAATTATTAAGTATGGTACAATGGAAAACTCATTTAAGACAAAAGGACTTATAATAAGAAATGAATGGGTATATAATTTTTCTTCAGAGGTTGAACTAAAAAATAAAGTACCAGAAGGTCAAAGAGTTCCTTATGGAAAAAAAGTCGTTGAAATAGTAAAAGGAGATTATATGGAGGAGGATCTTCTTCCGAAAATAAACAAGCTTGATGAGAGAATAAATGAAATAATTGCAAATGAAGCGGAAGAGGATATATTTGATAAAGATATTGAAAAACTTGATAGGAGTATAGATAGTAAAATAGAACTGATAAAAAGCTATTCAATGGAAGGGGATTTGGAAAATTTAACAGATATAAAAAATAAACTTTCTGCCGATCTATATAAAAAATCGCTTATTGCAGGAAGCAATAGTTTTTCAGGGAAAAACTTAGAGCAGCTTCAAAGGGAGAAAAATCAGCTAGAGGATTTATATAATAATAATTTAGATGCCATATATGCAAAATGCTCCGGTGTTGTTAGTTACAGATTGGATGGGTTGGAGCAATCCTTAAACCCTATTAATATAGATAAAATGAATATTGAAGATGTTAAAGAAATTATTGCATTATCAGAAGAAGATAAAAGTGTACCAGAAAACCACGAAGGGTTAAAAGTCATAGAAAGCTATACCTGGAATATTTGTTGCATTGTGAATGAAGAACAAATCAAAGATTTAAAAGAAGGAAATAGGATAAAATTATTATTTCAAGATGACGAATCACAGCTAGTAAGTGCAAAAATAATAAGGATTAGTGAACCATCGGAAGGTGATTACTTAGTTGCCTTAGAGGTAAATGAATATATCAAGGATTATTATAGAATAAGAACTGCGGACTTAACTATTGTAACACGTCAGTTTGAAGGTTTTATGGTCCCTTCAAGCTGTATCGCCGAATCAAATAGTCAAAAAGGCATTTTTATTGTGAAAAAAGGAATAATAAGGTTTGTGCCTGCGGAAATTCTTGCTTTTGATGATAATATGACTTTAATAACAAATATTGAATACGAAGAGGATGATAATCAAGCTGTTAGGTATATAATTAAAGTATATGATGAAGCGATCAGGAATACTAGAAAAATTAAGGAAGACCAAAAGGTAATGTAATTCAGGAGGTTTAAAGTGAGTATTATAAAAGATAATCTAGATAACGTAGTGCTTAACATTAAAAGAATTTGTAAAAATATAAATAAAGAATATGAAGATGTCACTCTTATAGCGGTAACAAAAACTATAGATACACCTAGAATAAAAGAAGTGATTGATTTAGGAGTAAAAAATATCGGTGAGAATAAGGTACAGGAAATACTTGATAAATACGAAGAATTAAAAGATATATCAAATATACATTTGATAGGGCATTTACAATCCAATAAGGTTAAATATATAATAGATAAAGTAAAGCTAATACATTCTGTTGATAGTATATCCCTAATGCAAGAAATAAATAAAAGAGCAATACAATCTGAGATAATTGCAAAAGTATTAATTCAAGTTAATGTAGCAGGTGAAGATACAAAATTCGGTATTGGAGCAGACGAAGTAGAGGATTTTTTAAGTAAAGCCGAATCATTTAAGAATATAGAAATTCGTGGCCTCATGACAATGGCGCCTTATTATGAAAACCCTGAAAATGCTAGACCTGTATTCAGAGCTCTTAAGGAAATATTTGATAATATATCATTAGTCAGTTATAGGAATACTAAAGCGGAATATCTTTCAATGGGTATGACAAATGATTACCATATAGCACTGGAAGAAGGGGCGAATATGATAAGAATCGGAACTGGATTATTTGGCGATAGAGTATATAATAGGTAAGGAGGAAAAAATATGGCAGGTGGTATATTCAGTAAAATTTTATATTATATGGGCATCGGCGAAAGCGGGGAAGAAGATTTTGAAGAAGTAATTGATGAAATTAAAAAGCCTACCCTTGAGCCTGTTAGAAAAAGTAATATAATTAGCATGCCTACAGGTTCAAATCAGATGAAAGTGGTTTTGATTGAACCGGCTGATTATGACGATGTGCAGGATATTTGTGACAATCTAAAAAATAAAAAGCCTATAATAATAAATTTTGAAAACTTGGATAAAGATATTGCCAGGCGAATGGTTGATTTTGTAAGCGGAGCTGTATATGCTGTTGATGGAACTATTCAAAAAGTCTCAAACGGTATTGTTATTGCGGCACCGCCAAATGTAGATATTCTTGGAAGTATGGGCGATATAGGCAATGAGGGCTTTGATTTTGAAAAGTTTATGGACTGGCTAAAATAGCAGAATGTGAGTGATATTTTTGAAAACAATTTTGATTTGGTCTATTAACAAATTTTTTGCATTGATCTATTTACTGATATTTATCAGAATAATATTTTCCTGGATCAGGGTAAATCATTATAACAAGTACATTTCTTTAATATATCAGCTTACCGATTTTTTTTTAGACCCAGTAAGAAAGCTTATCAATAGGCTTGGTATTGACACAGGAATGCTTGACTTATCACCTATAGTAGCATATTTTATATTGCAATTGTTGGAAAATACTATTAAAAGAATAGTATGGTTATTGCTATAATGAGCATAATAATTACATATATTTAATTATCTGACTATAGCGAAAGCTAAGGTCGGTTTACCAAATGCTTGATTGGAGGTTGTTTCATATATGTTAACTCCGATGGATATACGAAATACAGTATTTAAAAAAGGATTCAGAGGATATAATGATGACGAAGTAGATTTGTTTATGGACAAGATTGTTGTTGATTTTGAAAAAATTTATAAAGAAAACATTGAATTAAAAGATAAAATAAATTCGTTTAATGATAAGCTCGAAAGCTATGCAGAGATGGAAAGAACACTCCAAAGCACATTGATAATCGCTCAAAGAACATCAGAGGATATAGTTGCTAATGCACGAAAGGAAGCTGATTTAATACTAAGGGAAACAGAAGATAAAAGAAAAGAAATTATAGCTCAAGCTAATACTGATGTTATTGATTTAAACAGAGAAATTGATGAGTTGAAAAAACAGTTACAAATCTTTAAAACCCGGTATAAGACCTTCTTAGAGTCAGAGTTAGAAAATTTGGAGGCTTTTTTTAAAGAGAACTAACAAACTCTTTCATTAAAAAATTGAAAGAGTTTTTCTTTAAGGAGAAGTTTAAAATGTCTGATAAATCAAATAATAATACTAAACCTTCTATTACTACGGAAAAAGAAATTGCGTTATTGCTAGGCGAATCAAGGTTTGGTGAATATGTTGAGTTTATGTCAAATCCAAAAAGAATAATCAAAAGAAATTTTATTGCCGGTTTAGCCAGAGGTTTTGGAATGGCAATTGGTTTTACTGTTTTAGGTGCTATTGGCTTATATGCACTTCAAAAGTTAGTGGTACTTAACCTTCCTTTTTTTGGTAATTTTATTGCGGAAATTGTGAAAATTGTTCAGGATCATTTATAGGAGGCTTTATATGGATGAACATTTGTTAAAAACGTTTAAAGAACTATTGATGGAAGAGAAAAAAGGTAAAGAAGAATATCTATATTCAGATAAAATAGGTCTTGGCTCATCAATTAAAGATGAAACCGGTGAGCTATCATCCTATGATAATCATCCGGGTGACTTAGGGACTGAAACCTTTGAAGCAGAAAAGAATTTTTCTTTTAGAAATAATTATAAAACAATTTTAAAACTAATAGATACTGCAATTAAGAAAATAGACGATAATAAATACGGGTTTTGTGAGATTTGTAATAAAAGTATAGATATTGAAAGACTTAAAGTAATACCTTATGCTACTTTATGCATAGAATGCGAGAAAAGCTTTAAAAATAGTTCAAATAGCGAGAAGAGAAGACCTATTGAAGAAGCTGTTATTGGTCCGCCATTTGGAAGATCCTTCAGAGATAATTCAATAGATGATAATATACAATTTGATGGGGAGGACACTTGGCAGGCTGTAAATGTATATAATGTAATCGATTCAGATAATCCTTTAAGTAAAAAGGATAGTATGGGTTATGTGGAGGATGTTGAGGCAATAAGTAATGAAAAGTATAAAAAACAACTGGAATAAAGCATTTAGTAAATACAGTTTTTATATTTTTCTTTTTTTGTAAAGGGGGCAACTTATGTATTCGGTGATAATTATATCTATTATAATTGTTTTTGACCAGCTATTGAAGCTTTATGTCGTAGAAAAGATCATGCCAAACGTAAGTCTTGAAATTGTAAAAGGCTTTTTTTATATCACTTATGTAGAGAATTTTGGGATTGCTTTTGGATTATTCAAAAACAAAAGTTATTTTTTTATTGTAACAACCTCAATTATTATTATAGTTTTATTATATTTCATTTATCGGTGGTATAGTAAAAATTTTTATATAACAATTTGTTTAGCATTTATTGTTGGAGGAGCAATAGGAAATTTGGTTGATCGGATTAAGCTGGGTTATGTCATAGATTATATACATTTTACCTTTTTTCCGCCAGTCTTTAATTTTGCAGATGCTTCCATTGTTTGCGGAGCAATTGCATTAAGTATCCTCTTAATTTTCGATAAAAATATTATAATGTAATTTTAACGAGGTTTATATGGATTCTTATATATTAAAACCAACAGATACAGAAGTAAATATTAGGTTGGATCTATTTATTTTAAGTAAAATTGGAGGGCTTTCCAGATCCTATATCAATAAAATTATTAAGGATGGATTAGTTAAAGTAAATGGATCATTAGAAAAACCAAGCTATAAATTAAAATTCGTTGATATTATTGAAGTACACATACCTGCCCCAGTTGAGCCGGAAATCCTTGCAGAAAAAATAGACATTGATATTATTTTTGAAGATGATTATGTCCTGGTTGTAAACAAGCCCCAAGGCATGGTGGTGCATCCAGCTCATGGGAATGATAGTGGAACACTGGTTAATGCGTTGTTATACTATTGTTCAAATCTTTCAGGTATAAATGGTGTTAAAAGACCTGGTATTGTGCATAGACTTGATAAAGATACTTCAGGTCTTATAATGGTTGCAAAAACCAATGAAGCACATATAGCTTTGTCTAAACAGCTTAAAGAGCGAACTATAATTCGAAAGTATATGGCATTAGTAGAAGGTATAATAAAGACAGATTCCGGAATAATAGAAACATTTATTGGAAGACACCCTAATGACAGGAAGAGAATGGCTGTTTTAAAAAAGGGTGGTAGAGTTGCAATTACGCGTTATAATACAATTGAATACTTTGATAATAATACACTAATTGAAGCTCAGCTGGAAACCGGTAGAACACATCAGATAAGAGTGCACATGTCATATTTAGGTCATCCTGTAGTTGGTGATTTGTTATACGGTTATAAGAAGCAAAAATATCAATTAAAAGGCCAGCTATTGCATTCATATATTCTTGGTTTTGAACACCCTTTCACAGGGGAATACATGGAATTTTATTCACCTGTTCCTTGTTATTTTGAAGAAGTTTTAAATAGGTTAAAACAAAGCTTATAGACTTTATTTTATTCTTATGTTAGCATAATTTTAGCAAATAAATAATAAATAACCATGCTAATGCATCTTCTTATTCAGACTTAAAAGCAAGTTTTTAATAGCATCAGATATATTTTATTGTATGGAGTGGTAGTTTAATATGAAAGTTAAAACTGAGCTAATGGATGCAAAAGCCTTGGACAGAGTGTTAACAAGAATTGCCCATGAGATAATTGAGAAAAATAAAGGAATTGATGATTTATGCTTTTTGGGAATAAAAACCAGGGGCATGCATCTAGCTTCAAGGATAAGTGAAAAGATAAACTTAATTGAATGTCGCCGGCTTTTATTTGCTGAATTGGATATTACAAAATATAGAGACGACTTGGAAAGAGGGCGAAGGGTAGACTACGCTAATGATATTATTATGCCTTTTTCTATCTTTGATAAAAAAGTAATCCTAGTGGATGATGTTTTATATACAGGCAGAACTGTAAGGGCAGCAATGGATGCAATAATTGACTTAGGAAGACCTAGATTGATACAATTAGCCGTATTAATTGATAGAGGCCATAGAGAGCTTCCTATACGAGCCGATTATGTAGGGAAAAATGTGCCTACCTCCAAAAACGAAAAAATAATTGTTAATGTAAAGGAAATAGACCAAAATGACGCAGTTTTACTTATAGAAAATGATTGATTGCTGCGGTTATATAGGAGTGTAATTAATGAGGATTTTATTAAAGGATTGTAATATCATAGACCCTGTAAAAGACTATGCTGAATATAGCGACATTTTGATTGATAATGGAAAAATAATAAATATCGGTAACAATCTTGATGATCATGCTGATAAAGTTATGAACCTGAATGGGTTGACTCTTGTTCCGGGTTTTATAGATATGCATTGTCATTTAAGGGAACCGGGTTATGAATACAAGGAAACCGTAAAAACCGGCACTGAAGCGGCAGCTAAAGGCGGATTTACAACTATATGTTGTATGCCAAATACTTTGCCTGTTATAGATAGTCCTGATACGCTAATGGTTTTGAAGAAAATTATTGATCAGGATGCTTTGATAGGAGTATATCCAATTGGTGCTATAACAAAAAATCAACATGGTAAAGAACTAGTTGATATAAATGATATGGTAAGTAACGGTGTAAAATTGTTCTCCGACGATGGGGTCCCAGTCTGGGATGATACAATTATGGAAGAATGTTTAAGGTATTCAAAAGACAAAGACATTATAATTATTGATCATTGCGAAGATTTGGATTTAGTGGCGGGTGGAGTGATAAATAAAGGTAAAGTATCAGAGAGACTCGGACTTAAAGGGATTTCAAATTCATCAGAAACTCAACCGATAATAAGAAATATTAAATTGGCTGAGAAGCTTGGTGCGGCGGTACATATTGCACATATCAGCACGGAGGACTCCTTGGAAGTAATTAAAAAAGCTAAGAAAAGGGGAGTAAAAATTAGTTGCGAAGTTACTCCTCATCATATATCTCTTTGTGACGAGGATATTAAAGGTAAGGATACAAGCTATAAAGTAAACCCGCCTTTAAGGAATATTTCAGATGTTAAAGCTCTACAGCAGGGAATAAGGGATGGGTACATAAATATAATTGCTACTGATCATGCCCCTCATAATGATAAGGATAAGCCAAATGATTTTATTAAAGCAGCTAATGGCATATCTGGATTTGAAACTGCTTTCTCCGTTTGCTTTACATATTTAGTTCGCTCAGGGTTAATCAACTTGAAGGAGTTATTAAAGCTTATGTGTTTAAATCCTGCGAAGCTTCTAAATATAGATAAAGGAAGGATTCATATAGGCAATGTAGCTGATTTAACTGTTATTGATTTAGAGAAAAGCTATTTTGTTAATAGGGATAGCTTTGTTTCAAAAGGTAAGAATACACCGTATCACGGTAAAGAGCTTTGGGGTGAAATTGTTATGACAATTTATGAAGGCAATATTGTTTATAGAAAGGAAGGTTTTAAATGTTTATAGATAGGCTTATAAAAAAAGTTAAAGATACAAAAAACCATTCAATTGTCGGAATCGACTTACATGAGGATTTCATACCTAAAAGTTTTTGGGAAAAATATTATGATAATGGTTTAAGATCTGAGTCTATTTCAAACATTTTGTTTCAATATAGTAAGGAGATTATTGATAGTATATATGATATAGTTCCAGGCATCAAACCACAAATAGCCTTTTTTGAAAGGTATGGAAGTCAAGGAATTAAAGCTTTTGAAAATGTTTGTAATTATGGTAAAGAAAAGGGCCTTATAGTTATTGCAGATGTAAAAAGAGGCGATATAGGAAGCACGGCTAAAGCATATTCGGACTATTATCTTGGTATAGAGGATACATCTATATCGGTAGATGCAATAACTGCGAACCCCTATTTGGGGAAAGATTCCATAGCACCATTTGTCAATGATTGTATAAATAATAAAAAAGGTATATTTGTTTTAGTTAAAACTTCGAATGCATCATCTGGGGATATCCAAGATAGAACATGCGACGGCAAGAGAATATATGAGACCGTATGCGATTTAGTAATCGAAATAGGCGATGGATGCATCGGTGTAAATGGATACAGCTCCATTGGGGCAGTGGTAGGGGCTACTCATAAAAAAGAAGGGGAGCATATAAGAGGTTTAATGAAGAATACTTATTTTCTTGTACCGGGCTATGGAGCTCAAGGGGCAGTTGCTTCTGATTTGACAGGTTTTTTTAATAATGATGGCTTGGGTGCAATAATTAATTCTTCAAGAGGTATTACAGGTGCATACAGACTAGATAAGTATAAAAGCCGTTATGATGAAAATAGTTTTGCCGATGCTGCGAGAAATGCAGCAATAGATATGAAAAATGAAATCAACAAAGCCTTGGAGGATGCCGGTAAAGTGGCTTGGTAGAGGAGAAATAATTGATATGAAGGTTGAAGATTGTAAAATAACAGCTAATGATGAAATATGTAAGGATATTTATAGAATGGAGATTAACTGTCCTAATATATCCGTTCTAGCCAATGCAGGACAATTTCTACATATACGGATTACAAATTCCTATGATCCGCTATTAAGGAGGCCCTTAAGTATTTGCAGCATAGATTCAGTAAAAGGTAATATCTTATTACTCTATCGAATAGCAGGTAAAGGCACATCGCTTCTTTCTAAAAAAAAGCCCGGAGAAACTATAAATGTCATGGGACCTTTAGGGAAAGGTTTTCCTTTGTTTAAAAACAAAAAAGCTGCAATTATTGGCGGCGGTATTGGAGTAGCGCCGCTATTTGAGTTATCAAAACATCTGGTATCTCCAGACATATATTTAGGATATAAATCTGATGCATATTTAATTGAGGATTTTACCAAGTATGGGAAATTGGTTCATATTTGCACAGAGGACGGGTTAGTTGGAACTAAAGGATATCCTATAGAGCTCTTTTCCAGCAACATAAACAGCTATGATATAGTTTATGCTTGTGGTCCAAAAGTAATGATGAAGGCAGTTAAAAACATTTGTGAGGAAAAGGGAGTAGAATGTTATCTTTCTATGGAAGAAAATATGGGATGCGGTATTGGAGCTTGCCTAACATGTTCATGTAAATCAAAAGTTGATGGAGAGTACAAAAGGGTTTGTATAGACGGACCGGTATTTAATAGTAAGGAAGTGGAGCTTTAATGATTGATATTTCTGTTAACATTGGCAATAAGAAGCTCAAGAATCCCATTATAACCGCTTCGGGAACCTTCGGCTTTGGTAAAGAGTATGGAGCTTTGTATGATTTGAGTCTTTTAGGAGCTATATCTGTAAAAGGGATCACTTTAAAACCCAGAGGTGGCAATAAACCTCCGCGTATAGCTGAAACTGCTTCAGGAATATTAAATAGCGTTGGTTTAGAAAATCCGGGAATCGATTGCTTTATTTCAGAGGTTTTACCGGATATAAAGAAATATAATGTGCCTATAATAGCAAATATATCAGGAAATACTGTAGAGGAATATGGCATCCTGGCAGATATGGTTAGCAATTTAGTAGATTTTATTGAATTGAATGTTTCATGTCCCAATGTAAGGGAAGGCGGAATAGCATTCGGTACTAAAGCAGAGTCAATATATCAAATAACAAGAACAGCTAAGTATTATTCAAAGGCGCCTATAATGGTTAAACTTTCACCTAATGTAACTGACATCGCTGAGATGGCAATTGCGGCAGAATGCGGGGGGGCAGATTGTATTTCTCTTATCAATACTCTAATCGGCATGAAAATAGATATTATAAAAAAAAGACCATACTTTGAAAATGTAGTTGCGGGTCTATCCGGACCAGCGATTAAACCCGTCGCTTTAAGAATGGTTTGGCAAGTTGCTGATAAAGTTAAAATACCTATAGTGGGAATGGGAGGCATTTGCACATGGGAGGATGCCGTGGAATTTCTTATGGCAGGTGCTGATGCAATTTCTATTGGAACTGCCAATTTTATTAATCCTTATACGCCATTAGAAGTTTTGAAAGGCTTAAAGGATTATATGAAAAAAAATAATATTCCCAACTTAAAAGCAATGAAGATTAATTAAATATTTCAATAAGCAGGTTATTTTTAAATATTAATAAAATATATATAAATAAAAGCATTCTATGATATATAATATTTAGTTGTCACAAATTATTCTAGGTAAGCTAAATATTACTAACAAAAGCCAATTCTTAATGTTATCCTTTTTTCTTTTTTATCCAAGCATAATTAACGAAATATTCTATTAATACTCTAATGTTGGTAATATTCTGAATACAGTAAGAATAATTATATATATGTCGCATATTGTTATATTGTGAATTATCAAAAAATTGCGATATTATAGGAGGAAAAAAAGTTTTTTTGTAGAAGTATATAATAACTTTTTATAAAAGAGGGGGTGTTATAAAAGCATTATAATAGTCTTTTATTTCAATTATTAGAAAGGAAGGTGTAAAAATGGAGGAAAAAAGTAGAGAAAGTTGGGGCTCCCGTTTTGGTTTTATTATGGCGGCAGCAGGTTCGGCAGTTGGTTTAGGAAATATTTGGAGATTCCCTTATTTAACCGGTATGAGCGGTGGCGGCGCATTTATTGTAATTTATTTAGGCTGTGTTATATTAGTTGGTCTTAGCATAATGATAGCTGAACTTGCAGTTGGAAGAAGAACACAATTGGCTGCAGTTGGTGCCTATAAAACTTATAGCAGGAAATGGAGTTTTGCAGGTGTCTTGGGAGTTCTAAGTGGTTTCTTCATCATGGGGTTTTACCCTGTAGTTGGAGGATGGTCAATGGCTTACATTGTAAAATCCTTCACAGGTTTACTTTCGGCTCCTGAAGCAATCGGTGATGTTTTTGGTGCTTTTATAGGCGGTGCTGCTCAGCCTTTAATTTGGATGTTAGTTTATTTGGCAGTGAATGTGTTAATAGTTGCCAGAGGCGTTCAAAGCGGTATCGAATTAGCAGGTAAAATATTAATGCCTATACTTTATGTATTGCTTTTAATAGTAACTGTAAAAGGTCTTACCATACCCGGTGCATCAGCAGGACTTAAATATTTGTTCGTGCCTGATTGGTCGGTAGTAAACGGTGGAACATTCCTTGCGGCTCTTGGGCAAGCTTTCTTCTCTTTGAGTTTAGGTATGGGTTGTATGATAACCTATGGAAGCTATCTGAATAAAGAAGAGAAACTGCCTAATAATGCTTTAATTGTTGTCTCTATGGATACCAGCGTAGCTTTACTGGCGGGCGTAGCTATGTTCCCAGCATTATTTGCTTTTGGGATGGAGCCGGCAGCCGGTCCGGGTCTTGTTTTCGTTGTTGTGCCTCAGATATTTGCACAAATGGGCGGAATAGGACCATTACTAGCAGGAATATTCTTTGTTGCTTTGTTTATAGCGGCGTTAACTTCATCGGTATCACTTCTTGAGGTTTGTGTTGCTTACTTAATAGATGAAAAGAAATTAAACAGAAAAACAGCAACCTATGGAACATCGGTAGTTATGGCCGTACTTTGTACCTTATCATCCCTATCCCTTGGATCAATGTCAGGTGTGACAATCTTTGGTGTAGGTTTCTTTGATTTCTTCGACATACTGACAGACAAAATATTCCTTGCTATTGGAGGCGCATTGCTTGCAATATTTGCAGGATGGTTCTTAAAGAAAGAAGATCTTAAGGATGAACTTACAAATGGCGGAACATTGTCATTTGGTCTATTCGAAGTATGGTATAACGTAGTAAAATATGTTATTCCTGTTTTAGTAGGTATCGTAGCGGCTGTGGGAATAGCATCAATAGAGCAAACCAGTCTAATGATATTCGGGCTTTTGGTTATTGTCGTCTTGGCAATATTCTCCAACAAGCTATAAATTAACAATAATTAAAAGCCACCGATTAGTAGGTGGCTTTTAATTTTCTTTTAATCTATCAACAACCCTCCTTATAAAAAAAGTGAATGAGAGCAAAATAATTATTTCAATATGAGGAACATTGTGAATATACCCAACATTGCGGATATTAAAAAATAAAAGGGAAAATATTTTTAATATAGAAGATATTATAAATATTTTTCTCATAATCTATTATCTATAATGCCTTTTCTAGGTAATTTAAAATATGGTATTTAGATAATATTTTATAATTCCCAGATTGAGGTTATAACTCTATCTGTATTTAATATCGTGATTAATGAGGGAGGTGTGTATTCGATTTTTTATATAATTTTGAAAGGAAGGTGTAAAAATGGAGGGAAAAAATAGAGAAAGTTGGGGTTCCCGAATTGGTTTTATTATGGCGGCAGCAGGTTCGGCAGTTGGTTTAGGAAATATTTGGAGATTCCCTTATTTAACCGGTATGAGCGGTGGCGGCGCATTTATTGTAATTTATTTAGGCTGTGTTATATTAGTTGGTCTTAGCATAATGATAGCTGAACTTGCAGTTGGAAGAAGAACACAATTGGCTGCAGTTGGTGCCTATAAAACTTATAGCAGGAAATGGAGTTTTGCAGGTGTCTTGGGAGTTCTAAGTGGTTTCTTCATCATGGGGTTTTACCCTGTAGTTGGAGGATGGTCAATGGCTTACATTGTAAAATCCTTCACAGGTTTACTTTCGGCTCCTGAAGCAATCGGTGATGTTTTTGGTGCTTTTATAGGCGGTGCTGCTCAGCCTTTAATTTGGATGTTAGTTTATTTGGCAGTGAATGTGTTAATAGTTGCCAGAGGCGTTCAAAGCGGTATCGAATTAGCAGGTAAAATATTAATGCCTATACTTTATGTATTGCTTTTAATAGTAACTGTAAAAGGTCTTACCATACCCGGTGCATCAGCAGGACTTAAATATTTGTTCGTGCCTGATTGGTCGGTAGTAAACGGTGGAACATTCCTTGCGGCTCTTGGGCAAGCTTTCTTCTCTTTGAGTTTAGGTATGGGTTGTATGATAACCTATGGAAGCTATCTGAATAAAGAAGAGAAACTGCCTAATAATGCTTTAATTGTTGTCTCTATGGATACCAGCGTAGCTTTACTGGCGGGCGTAGCTATGTTCCCAGCATTATTTGCTTTTGGGATGGAGCCGGCAGCCGGTCCGGGTCTTGTTTTCGTTGTTGTGCCTCAGATATTTGCACAAATGGGCGGAATAGGACCATTACTAGCAGGAATATTCTTTGTTGCTTTGTTTATAGCGGCGTTAACTTCATCGGTATCACTTCTTGAGGTTTGTGTTGCTTACTTAATAGATGAAAAGAAATTAAACAGAAAAACAGCAACCTATGGAACATCGGTAGTTATGGCCGTACTTTGTACCTTATCATCCCTATCCCTTGGATCAATGTCAGGTGTGACAATCTTTGGTGTAGGTTTCTTTGATTTCTTCGACATACTGACAGACAAAATATTCCTTGCTATTGGAGGCGCATTGCTTGCAATATTTGCAGGATGGTTCTTAAAGAAAGAAGATCTTAAGGATGAACTTACAAATGGCGGAACATTGTCATTTGGTCTATTCGAAGTATGGTATAACGTAGTAAAATATGTTATTCCTGTTTTAGTAGGTATCGTAGCGGCTGTGGGAATAGCATCAATAGAGCAAACCAGTCTTATGATATTCGGGCTTTTGATTATTGTCGTTTTGGCAATATTCTCTAATAAGCTATAATTACGTAATAAAAAAGTGATTTTCCGTTAAGGAGAATCACTTTTTTTCATATGGGTAAGAAAGTCTTGTTTTTTATTTAATATTAAAATATTTACCTGCACACCGAGCCAACGTTTCCCTATTTCTCATATAAACGGCACATGGCTGTATAGCAAGTGCATTTGTTTTACGTCATGCTAAAAGTCTATTTTCAATTTAATGGTTTATAAACATGTCGATATCTAATTGGGCAAAGACGTCTTTGTCATTTCTTTGACTTTTTCTTCACTGGGAGTTACGTAGATTGTTTTATGATTTTCATAAATTACTTTGCCGGGTTTTGAACCTGTAGGTTTTTTTACATATTTTTTGAATGTGTAATCGATGGGCACATTGGAGGATAATTTTCCTTTACTATAGTAAGCAGCTAATGTAGCCGCTTCTATCAAGGTTGTTTCATCAATATCAATACCTTTTGTTTTTACTATAACGTGGGAACCATGAATATCTTTAGCATGAAGCCATAAATCGTTGAAATCTGCAAATTTTAAAGTTAAATAATCATTTTGGATATTGTTTTTACCAACGTAAATATCATGGTTCGCAGAAGATTTAAAATGCAATGCTTTAGAAATCATAGGTTTCTTTGTAGGTTTACTATTTTTATTGTTTAGTTTTTTTATATAACCCTGTTGATATAGCTCCAGCTTTATTTCATCTATTTCGTCATCATTATAAGCTTTCTCCAGGCTTTCCAATATGCTATCCAAATATTGTATCTCAGCATTAGTGCGGTCAATTTGTATCGAAATTAGTTTTAACGCTTTTTTAGATTTATTATACATTTTAAAATATTTCTGCGCATTTTGTATTGGCGTTAATTTTGCATCCAGCGCAACTTCAATAAGTTCTTCCGGATTGTTGTAATCCGGAAGATATAACTTTTCTTTATTACCATCCAACACGTACATGTTGGACATGATTAAATTCCCGCAAAGTTTGTAATACTCACTTTTTTTAGATTCTTCATATTCATTTTGCAATATTTCCAGTTTTCTAACATTCCGCATAAGTCGGTTTGTAATTACTTTGTGTAAATCGTAGGTTTTTTGCTTTGCTCTGTCCTGTTTATCCTTAGAAGCATAATAAGTTTGGATTGCTTCGCTGACAGTTATAAAACAACTTTTTTCATAACTGCTATAAACATTTAAATCAATAACAGTAAAATCTATGTTTTTAGAGCCATCTGCTATAATTTGTGGGTTATATTTCGTATCTATAATTTTATTCATTATTTCTTTTAAGCCTTTATATAATGCTGTAACAGTATTTTGCCCTGAATTCTTCAAATCTGTGTCGGGATCAATAGCAGAAATATAGCATATTTCCTGAGATACTATGGGACTTATGCCGTAGAATTTTTGCACCAAATACTTATTAGCTTTTATACTTCCTTTTAAGCTTGCTATATCATCCTCAAAAGTTTTTTCACTTATTGCTATGGGGTTTGCTTTACCGGCTGCAGGCGGGTAAGAGTATTCGACACCGGGTAGTACAACTCTGACACTGCTGATATAAGTATTAATTCTTTTGATGCTATCAATAATAATACGACTCTGGGAATTAATAAAAATAATATTACTATGGCGCCCCATTATTTCTATCATAAGGGATTTATATATTCTATAACCCATTTCATCCAAGCATTCCAATTGAATTTCCAACACTCTATCCATGCTTATTTGTGCAATTTTAGCTATTCTACCCCCCGTAATATGCTTTCTTAAAAGCATGCAAAAAGGCGGTGCTGCCAAAGGGTTGCTTTTCTTTTCATCCGAAAGGTGAAATCTTGGAAAGGTTGAGCCGGCTGAAATTTGTAATCTATGATTTTCTTTATCTTTTCTTATTGTTATTATTAATTCATCTTTTTCCGGTTGATATATTTTTTCGATTTTACCATAAAGTATTGTATTATTTAACTCCCAAGCCAGTGAGCTAACTGTAATACCATCAAAAGGCATATAAGACACTCTCCCCAAAAGTTATAGTTTTATAAGACCGTATATTTATTATTAAATTATAACATAGAATTATAAGTAAATTTAAATTATATTCTTTATGTTTTCCATAACATAATCTTAGTCAAAAATTAATAATCCAAGTAATATATGCATAAATCATTACAAAAATATTGCTCCTATAACATATATATCATTTTTACTATTGTATTTTAAGATGAAATTATATAGAATTATATAGAACTCTAATGGGTTTGAATAAATATTATAGTCTTTATAGATAGTTGTTTTTGCATATTTGCACATAGAAAGGATGAATCTTTTGATTAAAAGCATGACCGGTTATGGGAAAGGGGAACACGAGGAGGATGGCCTAAGATTTACAGTTGAAATAAAATCTGTTAATCATAGGTATAATGATTTTTATATTAAAATGCCCCGTTCCTTTTCTTCCTTAGAGGAAAAAGTAAGAAAGCTGGCATCTTTTTATATTTCCAGAGGCAAGGTAGATATATTTATAAATTTTGATGCTTTTGAACAGGATGTAAATATAGAATTAGATAAGTACCTTGCTAAAGCATATATGAAATGTTTTAATTCTATCAAAGAGGAATTATGCATAGAGGATAAAGTTACGCTATCTTTGATTACGAGGTTTCCGGATGTTATAAGGGTTGAAAAAGCTGATAAGGATGAGGATGTTGTTTGGGGTGTTTTGGAAAAGGCATTAAAAGAAGCTTTGGAATCCTTTTCTCAGATGAGGGAGAGAGAAGGTAAAAGGCTTTTTAGTGATATAGTAAGTAAAACTAATATTATTATAAAAATGGTAGATGAGATAGAATTTATTTCTAAGGATATAACCTTAGTCAATAAAAGTAAACTATATCAGAGAATAAAAGATTTAGCTGGGGATGTTTCTCTGGATGAGAATAGAATTATGACAGAGGTTGCTATTATTGCAGATAAAAGCTCTATAGATGAAGAAATAATAAGGCTAAAAAGCCATTTAGATGAGTTCAGTAAAACTATTAATGATAGAGTTTCTTCAGGTAAAAAATTGGATTTTATAGTACAGGAAATGAACAGGGAGATTAATACTATAGGTTCCAAAGCCGGTGAGCTAGACATTATAAATAGTGTCGTAAATATAAAAACGGAAATTGAGAAAATAAGAGAACAGATTCAAAATATTGAATAATAGGAGGGAAGTAATGTCTATTAAATTAATTAACATTGGATTTGGCAATATAATTTCTGCAAATAGGCTAATTGCTATTGTGAGCCCCGAGTCGGCACCCATCAGAAGAATTATTCAAGAGGCAAGAGATAGGGGTATGTTAATTGACGCAACTTATGGGAGGAGAACAAGGGCAGTAGTTATTACTGACAGTGATCATATAATTTTATCTGCCGTTCAACCGGAGACAGTAGCACACAGGTTAGTCGATAAAGAAGAAAACAGTGACGATGAAAGCACTATAAAATAGTATTATATAGGTGAAAAATATGTTTAAATATAAGGGTATGCTCGTTGTTATTTCCGGCCCCTCCGGAGTAGGCAAAGGCACCATATGCAGCTCTATAATAAAAAGAAAAATTGATAATGTTGAGCTATCTGTTTCCGTAACTACAAGAAAGCCCCGAGCCGGAGAAAATGACGGGGTAAGTTATTATTTTAAAGATAAAAGCCGTTTCGAAGAAATGATAACCAAAGGTGAATTTCTTGAATATGCATGTGTCTATGGTAATTATTATGGAACCCCTAAAGAATATGTACTTAATAAGCTTGCAAAAGGAATTAATGTTATTTTGGAAATAGATATTCAAGGTGCAATGCAAGTTAAAAGAAACTTTGGGGAAGGAACATATATTTTTATAATGCCTCCATCCTTTAAGGAACTTAAAAAAAGGATTATAAACAGGGGAACGGAATCAAAAGAGGATATAAAAAAGAGATTAAATTCGGCTTTTGAGGAGGTTAAAGAGGTAGTTAATTATGACTATATGGTTATAAACGATAGTGTAAAAAAAGCTGCAGATGAAATTATTTATATAATTAATGCTGAGAGAAGTAGAGTATCCAGATATAAAATAGATTTTGAAAAATTCAAGGAGGAATACTATGATTAAGCCAACGGTGTCATCATTATTAAACAAGGTGGACAGCAAATATTCTCTTGTCGTGGCAGTTGCAAAAAGAGCCAGACAATTAGTTGATGGTCAAAAAAGCTTTGTTGATATAAATTCTATTAAACCTGTATCAATAGCTATTCAGGAAATCGCTGAAGGCAAAATAATATGTGTTAACAGCGAAAAAGGAAAACAATTAGGTGAATAATATGTTAAAAGAAAAAAACATTCTAATAGGTGTATGCGGTGGAATTGCCGCATACAAGGTTTGTGATTTAGTCAGTAGATTAAAAAAAAGAAATATTAACATAAATATAATAATGACCAAAGCCGCAACTAATTTTATTAATCCGCTGACTTTTCAAACTTTATCATTGAATAGAGTAGTAACAGATATGTTTGATGAACCGCCTTACGGAAGAGTAGAGCATATAGCGTTAGCGCAGAATTCTGATTTAGTGTTGATTGCACCGGCTACGGCAAATATTATTGGTAAAATAGCAAACGGTATCGCAGATGACATGCTTACAACAACAATTATGGCTTCAAAAGCTCCTGTAATATTTGCCCCGTCAATGAACAATATTATGTATGAGAATTCTATTTTACAGGATAATATTCAAAAGCTAAAAAACAAAGGCTGCTTATTTATTGAACCTGAAGAAGGACGACTTGCTTGCGGTGATTATGGAAAAGGAAAATTAGCAGATCCGGAATTTATAGAGGAATATATTTGCTATTTACTTATGTCTAGAAAAGATCTTGCAGGTAAAACCGTAATAGTGACTGCCGGACCTACAGAGGAGTCGATTGATCCCGTGAGGTTTATAACAAACCATTCCTCAGGGAAAATGGGATATGCAATAGCTGAAAAAGCAGCGCTAAGAGGGGCAAAAGTATACCTTATTACAGGACCGACACGCCTGAAACCGCCTATCGGAGTTAAAGCCATTAATGTTATAACTGCAGAAGAAATGTTTAACAAGGTAATGGAATACTACAACAGTGCAGACATAATAATAAAAAGTGCGGCGGTAGCAGATTATAAACCGGAAAGCTATAATAAAGATAAAATAAAAAAGAAAGATGATATGGTGTTAAAACTAGTTAATAATCCGGACATTTTATATGAGTTGGGAAAGAAAAAAGGGAATAAAGTGTTAATTGGTTTTGCTATGGAGACACGGGATTTAGTTGAAAATGCTAAGGTAAAATTAAAGAAAAAGAATTTGGATTTAATAATTGCAAATGATATAGATACTGAAGGTGCAGGGTTTGCAGTTGATACAAATGTTGTAAAAATTATTGATAGAAACGGATGTATTGATAGCATACCAAAATTATCAAAGCTTGATTTAGCAGATATTATTATTGATAAAGCAATTGCGGTATTAGGCGAAAATTAAATATGTATTTTTCCTTTGGTTATTAACTATTGTCAGAGATTACATTTTGAAAAGCATTAGGTTTGTATGGAACATTAGTAAAATTATAGTATAATTATTGCAAATACAGAAATCGATATTAAAGTCGTAATTATTTGTGAATTGCAATAGTCAAATAATAATATTGGGCATAATGGAATATTCAATTAGAGCGTACTATGTACGCTTTTATAATCTAATAGGTGTTCTGGTTTTATTGGAGCTTATCATAAGCTTTTTATACCAAAGAGTTTAATCGTAAAAAATAGTTTAGATTACTGGATGGTGATTATATTTGGATAATATAAAAATTGCGGAGATTATTGTAGACAATAAATGCAAAGAGACAAATAAAATATATAATTACATAATCCCTCCGGGAATGGATGTCAAGATTGGCAGTAGAGTTATTGTACCCTTTGGTAGAGGCAATAAAAATATTGCAGGGTATATTATTGGATTTACAAATAACATAAGCTTTGAAGAAAATAAATTAAAAAATATAATTAAACCAGCAGAGCTATATCCATTAATACCGGAAAAGATTATAGAATTAGTGAAATGGATGAAAGAGGAGTATTTGTGTTATTATATAGAGGCTATTCATGCCGTGATACCAGCCAATGTAAGAATTAAGACAACCTATTATTATGAATTAATAGAAGATAAAAATATCAGTGATTTTCCTGATTTATACAACATAGATTTTTTGAACGATATTTTGGAGTTTATTAGCGCTAATGGGGGGATTGTATCTAAAGAGGAATTAAGAGATAATTTTAATGATAATTATCTTGAAAAAGCATTGAGTAATCTCATAAAATTTAAATTTATACGAAGAAAACAAACAACAAAAAAGACAGAAAAAAAGAAATACAAAAAATTATTGTATATTAATAATATGGACCATAAAGTGGAGGTTCTTTCAAATGCAATAAAACAAATTAATGCGTTAGAAATAATAAAGAATAATCCCGGTATAAGCACTGTAGATATAGAAAAGAGTCATGGAATAAAGGCTGGAGTTATAAAAGCTTTATTAAACAAGAATGCAATAAGGATTGAAGAACAGGAAGTATACAGGCTTAAACAAGATGAGCCCGTACCAGAACATCATAACATACTTACAGTGGATCAATTAAAAGCTATTAATGAAATAAAATCTAATTTTCATAGAGGTAATCACGTTTTGCTTCACGGTGTAACAGGGAGCGGGAAAACAGAAATATATTTAAACCTAATGGAAAAGGAAATAATAAAAGGTAATGAAGGGATTGTTCTTGTTCCTGAAATTTCTTTAACACCTCAGATGATAAGCAGGTTTATCAGTAGATTTGGAGATACTGTTGCCGTACTTCATAGCGGTCTCTCAGATGGAGAAAAGTATGATGAATGGAGAAGAATCAAAGAAGGTAAAGCTAAAGTGGCTGTAGGGGCAAGATCTGCCATATTTGCACCCTTTAGTAATTTGGGAATGATAATAATAGATGAAGAGCATGAAAATACTTACAAATCAGAAATAAGACCAAAGTATGATGCAAGAGAAATAGCTGCTCAAAGGTGTCTAATTGAAAGCTGCAAATTGATTTTAGGATCTGCAACCCCGACTATTGATACCTACTACAAATCTAAGAATTCAATGGGTTATTCCCTTGTATCATTAGATAGCAGAGTAAATCAGCTGCCTATGCCCGAGGTTGAAATAGTCGATATGAGAGAGGAATTAAAGGAGGGTAATAAAAGTATATTCAGCAATAGTCTTAAAAAAGAGATTAAAGAGAAGTTGGATTATGAAGAACAGATTATTCTATTTTTGAATAGAAGAGGGTATTCTACATTTGTATCATGCAGGAACTGTGGGTACGTTGTTAAATGTCCCCATTGCAATATTTCCTTAACTTATCATGCTAAAGAAAATTCATTAATCTGCCATTATTGCGGCTATACTACATATAACCCAAAAGAATGCCCTAATTGCAGAAGTAAATATATTAAATATTTTGGGATAGGAACCCAAAAAGTAGAAAATGAATTTAAAAAGGAGTTTAAAGTATATAATATTTTAAGAATGGATGCTGATACAACCAGAAGAAAAAATTCTCATAAGGAAATATTGGACAGGTTTAGATATAGGAAATCAGATATTTTAATTGGGACTCAGATGATAGGTAAAGGGCACGATTTTCCTTATGTAACTTTAGTAGGAATAATATCCTCTGACACTTATTTAAATATGCCGGATTTTAGAGCTGCAGAAAGAACCTTTCAAATGGTAACTCAAGTGGCAGGCAGGGCAGGAAGAGCGAAATTAAAAGGAAAGGTAATAATACAAACATATACACCTGAACATTACAGCCTTGATTATGCAAAGGAGCATGATTATGTGGGCTTTTACAAAGAGGAAATAAAATTGAGGGAAGAAATGAATTATCCTCCATTTTCTTATATAGGCAACATCATATTTAGTGGATTGAATAAAACTACTGTAGAAAAAGTGGCGAAAGCTTCAGCAGATAAACTTGAAGTTTACGCAAAAGAGATGGGAAATATTGAGATAAGGATTCCTGTAGAAGCACCGTTATCAAAAATAAAAAATAATTTCAGATGGCAAATCGTATTAAAAAGTAAAGAAAAAATTCATTTGGTTAAGATATTAAAAAAATTTAATGATCTGGATATTAAAAAATCTGTATATGTGAGTATGGATATTAATCCAATAAATATGCTATAGTAATATTAAGGTATTAGTTGGGAGGATGGAAATGGCAGTAAGAATAATAAGAAAAGACGGAGATGAATTACTAAGAAAAACTTCCAGAAAAGTAGACAAAATAGATGATAGAATTCTTACCCTTTTAAAGGATATGGAAGACACCATGCGAAACGCTGAGGGCGTTGGTTTGGCAGCCCCACAGGTTGGTGTTTTAAGAAGGGTGATAATAGTAGATATAGGCGATGGTTTATTAGAATTAATAAACCCGATTATAGTATATGAAAATGGTGAGCAGTTCAGGAAAGAGGGTTGTTTAAGTGTGCCCGGTAAATATGGTGTAGTACGAAGACCCGAAAAGGTTATAGTCAGAGCCCAAAACAGGCACGGAGAAACATTTGAAATAGAGGGGGATGAACTGCTAGCAACTGCTTTATGTCATGAGATAGACCACTTAAACGGTATACTATTTATTGATAAAGCTAGCAATATAGAGATACAGGAGAAAGACTAAGATGAGAATTGTTTTCATGGGTACTCCTGAATTTGCAGTACCAACACTTGAATCCTTGATTAATAATGGATATGAAATAGCAGCTGTAGTATCTCAACCAGATAAAGCAAAGGGAAGAGGAAAAAAAGTTTTCCCCACAGAGGTTAAAGCATCGGCAATAAGGTTGGGTTTGACTGTTTATCAGCCATCTAATATTAAAGATGGGGAGTTTATAAATATATTGGAGTATATTAAACCTGATTTAATAATTGTTGTTGCTTTTGGACAACTATTACCTAAAGAAATATTGGACTTACCCAGGTACGGATGTATTAATGTCCATGCATCTTTGCTTCCCAGACTGCGTGGTGCAGCCCCCATTAATTGGAGTATAATTAACGGAGATACTGTAACGGGAATAACTACCATGCACATGGATACCGGCCTTGATACAGGTGATATAATAATTCAGAAAAAAGTAGATATATACAATGAAGATACTGCTAGGGACCTTCACGACCGTCTTTCAATGCTGGGAGCAAGTGCCATGATAGAAACGATTGAGCTTATTGAGAAGGGTAATATGGTCAGAATAAAACAAAATGATGAGGAAGCCAGCTATGCACCTATTTTAACTAAAGATATGGGTAGAATAGACTGGTCGGTTGATGCGGCAAAAGTTAAAAATCTTATAAGAGGCACTTATCCTTGGCCAGGTGCTTACTCCTTTTATGAAGGTACCATGTTTAAAATATATGATGCTGAGGCTATAGCTTCTGATATTTCAAATTCAAATTGGGGAAGAATTAGTGAAGTGGGTAAGAATTATTTTATTGTTGAATGTAAAACAGGCTTTCTTAAAATAAAAGAGGTTCAATTTCAAAGTAAAAAAAGAATGAATGTAGGTGCATACTTGCTGGGAAACAAAATAGAGGAAGGTAAGATATTATCTTAGAGAGGAGGCTAATACAATGTTATACGGTTACGATCCAACTTTTATTGTATTAATACCGGCTATGATTTTTGCTTTATACGCACAAGGCAGAATTAAAACGACTTTTAATAAATATTTAAGGGTAAGAGGGAGCTATGGTTATAAAGGTTATGAGGTGGCTAGAAAAATACTTGATTCGAATGGCCTATATGATATACCTGTTGAGCTTACCAGAGGTAACTTAACAGATCATTACGATCCGAAAAACAGAGTGATGAGGTTATCCCGTGAAGTTTATGAAGGCTCTTCCTTAGCGTCGGCAGGTGTAGCAGCTCATGAATGCGGTCATGCATTGCAGCATAGTGAAGGCTATGCTCCTTTGGTAGTAAGAAACATAATTGCACCAATTGCTGCAATAGGCTCTCAAGCCGCATGGTTTCTTATTTTAATAGCCTTTATATTGAATATAATGCAACTTTTTACTTTAGGTATTTATCTTTTTAGCGGAGCGGTTATATTTCAAATAATAACATTGCCTGTTGAATTTAATGCCAGTAGCAGAGCAATAGCGGCGTTGCAAAGCTATGACCTGGTAGCACCCGGTGAAGAAAAAGGAGCCCGTAAGGTACTTTCGGCTGCAGCTTTAACCTATGTAGCTGCGACCGTGGTTGCAATTTCGCAGCTTTTAAGATTGCTTTTAATAAGAGGAAGAAGAGACTGATGTGTTACGTCAGTCTTTTATAATTAGAGTGAAGGATGACGGTGTACGGAGTGATTAAATGGTAAAAGAATGGGCAAGGGAAGAAGCATTTTTAATACTTAATAACATCATGGTTAAGAGTGCATATTCAAGTATAGAAATAAGAAAAAGGTTACACGGTTCACATTTGAGTAAAGTAGATAGAGCGCTTGTTGTTGAAATTGTAAATGGAACTTTAAGAAACCTGTTAAAAATCGATTGGATATTAGATAAATTTATCAATATTAATCCAAAAAAAATAACCAGAGAAATAAGAAATATTTTAAGATGCGGTGTATATCAAATAATTTTCTTAGATAGAATACCGGATTCCGCAGCCTGCAATGAAAGCGCCGAGCTTGCAAAAAAATATGGTAATCAAGGTGCAACAAGATTTGTTAACGGCGTTTTAAGAAATATATCAAGAAAAAAGGAAACCATTAAACTACCAAGTAATGGCAATGCACCTGAATTTCTATCCATTGAATTTTCACATCCTTTGTGGATGGTTGAATTATGGATGAATGACTATGGACTTAGTTTTACAAAAAGCTTGTTGAAGGCTAATAATAATACACCGCCTTTAACAATAAGAATTAATAATCTTAGAGTTGATAAAGAAGAGATTACTAAATTATTAGAATCATTAAATATGGATGTATCAGAGGGCTCATATAATGATGAGGCAATTAATGTAAAAGGCATATACTCCCTCGATAGAATGTCTTCGTTTAAAAACGGTTACTTTCAAATTCAAGATGAAAGCTCTATGCTGGTAAGCAAAATAGTTAACCCCAAGCCGGGTGATTTGATAATTGATGTTTGCAGCGCTCCCGGAGGTAAAGCTACTCACATGGCTGAGCTAATGTTAAATGAAGGTAAAGTAATCGCAAGAGATATTCATAAACATAAACTAAAGCTTATTGAAGAAAATGCTAAAAGGTTGGGAATAGAAATTATTGATACCCAAATATTTGATGCGAGAACTATAGATGAAAGCTTACTAGGCGTAGCAGATGCTGTAGTGGTTGATGCACCTTGCAGCGGTTTAGGTTTAGTAAGAAGAAAACCGGATTTAAGATGGAAGAAAGCTGTAAAGGATTTAGATAGCCTGCCGAATTTACAATATTTAATTTTGAATAATTCTTCTTCTTATGTAAAAAAATTTGGAACTTTAGCTTATAGCACCTGCACGATGAATAAAAAAGAAAATATTCAAGTTGTTAAAAGATTCTTGAATAATAATGATAACTTTGAATTGGACAGCATTTCAGAATTATTGCCGGATAGTTTAAAATCATCGATTAGCATTCCGGGTATATTAGAACTATTTCCTCATATTCACGGAACTGACGGTTTCTTTATAGCAAAAATGAAAAGAAAAATGTAATTGGAGCAATATTATGGATAAAATGAATCTAAAAGATTTATCTTTGGAAGATTTGGAAAAACTCATAACAGAAAAAGGCTACCCTAAATATAGGGCAAAGCAGATTTTTAGTTGGATATACAAGGACATTAATCATTTTGGGGAGATGAAAAACCTTCCTGATAATATAATACAGCTTTCCGATAATATCTTTAGAATAGGTAGAGCTAGAATTTTAGAAAAACAGACATCTAAGGATGGTACTGTTAAGTATTTATTGGGGATTGATGATGACAATGCCATCGAATGCGTTTTAATGAAATACGAGTTTGGAAATTCCTTATGCATTTCTACTCAGGTAGGTTGCAGAATGGGCTGTCGTTTTTGCGCTTCTACTATTGGTGGTTTAGTCAGAAATTTAACCTCCGGTGAAATGATAGAGGAAATTATGGCTATTAGCCGGGATGCCGGTATAAGGATTTCGAATATTGTTTTAATGGGAATCGGGGAGCCTTTTGATAATTATATAGAAGTAGTAAAGTTTTTAAAGACCGCAAATTCTCAATATGGATTAAATATCGGAATGCGTCATATTACTATATCTACATCAGGCCTTGTACCAAAAATCTATAGTTTCGCTGATGAAAAGCTGCAATGTAACCTTGCTATATCATTACATAGCGCTAATAATAAAAAAAGAAGTCAACTAATGCCAATCAACATAAAGTATAATATAGAAGAATTGATTAAAGCGTGTAACTATTATATAAGTAAAACGAACAGAAGAATAACCTTTGAATATGCCTTAATAGACAAAGTCAATGATGATATACAAGATGCAAAGGAACTAAGTTTATTATTAAAAAATATGCTTTGTCATGTTAATTTAATACCTTTAAATCATATTCCCGGCAGGGAGCTTAATAAATCTAATAATGAAAAGACTATAGAATTTAAGAATGTATTAGAAAAAAGTGGTATAAATGTTACAATTAGAAGAGAGCTTGGCGTTGATATAGATGGGGCTTGCGGACAGTTAAGGAGAAAAATTGATACAAATTAATTTTAGTTGCTGTTTAAGGAGAATAGCAGTTATCAATTAAAAATAACGTAGGGTAGTTTTTTATAAAAGGTTTTTTAATAAAAATGTCGAAATAAATAATCTTGGGTAAACTTTTTATGTAGACTTGATATGCTGTTGTGAGGATAGTGGGGTGCGCAATGAAAGCATTTGGAAATTCAAACATAGGTTTAGTCAGAAAAGTAAATGAGGATGCATTTTATTATCAAGAGTATTATGAAAAGGGGAGACCTTTCCTTTGCGTAATAGCTGATGGCATGGGTGGGCATAATGCAGGGGAGGTTGCGAGTAAAATGGCGATTTCCCATATTATTGATTTTTTTCGCAATAACCTTGATAAAGATGAAGACAATCAAAAAGATTATGCTTCATTTGTTAAAAAAGCTTTTATTTATACTAATGATAAGGTTTATTCAAGTTCCATTGAAAACAGAAATTACATAGGAATGGGAACAACTTTGTCCTTAGCATTGATTATTGATAACCAGATTATTATTGGTCATGTAGGTGATAGCAGGATATATTTAGTTAAAGATAAAAGTGTCGAAAAACTGACTACGGACCATTCTTATGTCGCGGAATTAATCAAAAATGGAACCATAAAACCAGAGGATGCCAAAAATCATCCTCAAAAAAATTTAATAACGAGAGCTATAGGTACAGGAACTACAATTGACGTTGATATAATCGTAGCCGAGCTCAAGGATGCAAACTATATTATAATGTGTACAGATGGATTATCCAATGTTTTGAAAGAAGTTGAAATAATGGATGTAGTAATGCTTAAAAAAGATATTGAAGAAAAGTGCAATGAATTAATTAAATCAGCGAATGACAAAGGTGGATATGATAACATTACTGTAATCATCATAGAAGTTGACGGGGGAGGTCAAGACCATGATAGGTAAAGTATTAGGGGAAAGATATGAAATAATAGAAAGAATAGGCGGGGGCGGTATGGCTCTCGTATACAAAGCAAGATGTATGCTTTTAAACAGATTTGTTGCAGTTAAAGTATTACGGTCTGAATTTACGAGTGATGAAGAATTCGTAAAAAAATTTAAAAGGGAATCCCAGGCAGCAGCCAGCCTTTCTCATCCTAATATTGTCGGTATCTATGATGTAGGGATGGAGAATGATATATACTATATCGTTATGGAGTATATTAAAGGTCAAACTTTAAAGGAATTGATCAAACAAAAAGGTGCATTGAATTCAGAGTTTTCCACAAACATTGCTATTCAAATAGCATCAGCATTAGAAAACGCCCATAATAATCACATAGTACATAGAGATATTAAATCCCATAATATTATGTTAAAAGAAGACAGAACAATAAAAGTAACTGACTTTGGCATTGCAAGAGCTGTTTCTTCATGTACTATCACGAATACCGGAAACATTATTGGTTCTGTTCATTACTTTTCACCGGAGCAAGCCCGAGGTGGTTATACTGACGAAAAATCTGATATATACTCATTAGGTGTTGTAATGTATGAGCTTGTTACCGGTAGGCTACCTTTTGAGGGTGAGACCCCGATTTCTGTTGCTTTAAAGCATATACAGGAGGAAGCAGTAAAACCAAGAGTTATAAATAATAGGATACCTAAAAGTTTGGAAGATATTATACTAAAATGTATGAATAAGGATGTATTAAATAGATATGCTTCAGTCAGTGAGATAATAGGTGATTTAAAGCAGTCTCTGCTTATGCCTAATGGTGACTTTGTTAGAAAAAACACAGGTGTTAATGAAAATACTATAAAAATAGAACCATTAAAGGATATCGGAAATGGCCTAAAAGAAGAACTTCCTAATGATAATAACTTGGATTTAGAGGAATTACAGAAGGACTTTTCCGAAGAGAATAATACAAAAAAAATTAGCAGTAAGAAAATTACATTTTGGGCTATAACAGCGGGTTTACTATTGGCTATAGTTTTAAGCGGCGGCTTTTTTATGTTTAAAAGTTTATTTGATGTTGATATTAGACCAGTCCCGGATTTATTAGGAAAGATGGAAGAGGATGCTGAAAAAGAATTGACAGATCTGGGCTTTATCATGGATGTAGCTGAAAGGGTACACAATAAGGATATTCCCGAAGGGCAGATTATAAGGCAAGACCCAAAGCCTAGGCAGTCAAACAAGGTAACTAACCCAGTTACTGTTTTTATCAGTAAAGGCCCAAGAAAAATACCCGTGCCACCTATTATAGGGAGGAATTATGATGAAGTGGATATTATATTGGAAAGTGCCGGCTTAGTGGAAGGCGATGTTAAACAAGAATATAGCCAATATCCAAGCGGAATAGTCATTGATCAAAAAATTGCACCGGGCATAAGCGTTGATGAAGGTACGAAAATAGATTATGTTATCAGCGGGGGACCGGAGAAAATATTTATGGATAATTTTGTCGGCAAAAGCATTGATGAAGTGGAAACTCAATTAATAATTTTGGACCTGATAAGGGGTAATATTACCGAAAACTATAGTGATGAACATCCAAAGGGTACCGTTATTGATCAAAATGTAGCGGCAGGGACAGAAATAAGCAAAAAGAGCGTAATTGATTTTGTCGTAAGTAAAGGACCTAAGGAACAAACCAGTGATAAAATTTATTATTTAAGTATTGATTTGCCTAAAAATCTTGATAGAATGAAAGTTACTGTATTCAAAATTGAAAGTGATAAAAGCATATTGATTTACGAAAGTAATCACTCGTCTTCTGATAGTCCGCTAAAAATAGAAGTGAGCGGTAAAGGCAATGTTGTATTTGAAGTATATATAAATAATAGCTTTCACGAAAGCACTCCATATAATTTTTAACGGAGGAAAAGTATGATTCTTGGGACTATAGTAAAAGGAATAGGCGGTTTTTATTACGTTGATACAGGTGATAATCAATATGAATGTAAAGCACGAGGGTTGTTTAGGTTAAAAAATATAAAACCAATAGTTGGGGATTTGGTGGAAATAGAAGTTGATGAAAAAACGAAACAGGGGTTTATCGTTAGTATAAAAAAAAGAAAGACCGAAATGAATCGTCCGGAGGTTGCTAATGTAGAACAAGTAGTAATTATTATTGCTGCGAAGAACCCTGATATTGATATAAGGCTTCTTCAAAAGCTATTAGTCTATGCTGAATTTGTAGGTTTAGAAATTATAGTATGCATTAATAAAATTGATTTGGATTTAAACAAAGAATACATGCAAGTTATTGAAATGCTAAATACTATACCATACAATGTTATAAAGACCAGCGCATTGTTAAACATTGGTATAGAAGATTTAGCAAATTTTTTATCTGGCAAAATATCTGTGGTTGCGGGACCATCAGGAGCAGGTAAGTCCTCTATTCTCAATGCCATTAATTCAGATTTAAATCTCAAAACCGGTAAAATAAGCAATAAAAGTAAAAGAGGTACTCATACCACCAGGCATACTGAGCTTATAAAGCTTAGCTCAGGCGGTATGGTTGTTGATACCCCGGGCTTTACTTCTTTTAATCTGCTTGAGATTGATGAAAAACAGTTGCAAAATTTTTATCCTGAGTTTAATGAATATAAGGATTGCAAATATCCCTCCTGTGTTCATGATAAAGAACCCAACTGCGGTATAAAAAATGCAGTTAAGTCGGGTCTCATACACGAACTCAGGTACAATGATTATATACTGACATTAAACGAGCTTAGAGAAAGGAGGAAATATTAAGTGATAAAGATAGCTCCGTCCATATTATCAGCTGACTTCTCAAATTTAGAAAGAGACATAGGTATTGTTGAAAAAGCAGGGGCAGATATGCTGCATATTGATGTTATGGATGGTCATTTTGTACCCAATATAACTATTGGTCCCCCTGTGGTTAAAAGCATCAGGAAAGTAACGAATCTTATTTTTGATGTACATTTAATGATTGATAACCCAGAATTCTTTATTAAAGATTTTGTTGATGCCGGGGCCGATATAATAACAGTACATATAGAATCATCAAAGCATTTGCATAGACTTATAGAAAACATAAAAAGCTATGGCATTAAAGCCGGCATATCTTTAAATCCGGCAACGCCACTTTGCGAACTTGAATACTTAACAGACTATTTAGACATGATTCTTATTATGTCGGTTAATCCCGGATTTGGAGGGCAGGTATTTATAGAGAATATGTATGAAAAAATAAAATGTCTGAAGTCTTTATTAACTGAACGCAATGTACAAATCCCCATTCAAGTTGATGGGGGAGTTACTTTAACGAATATTAAGAAACTTCATGATTGTGGTGCCGAAATAATGGTAGCCGGTTCAGCTATTTTTAATTCAGGTGATATAAGCCGGACTATTAAACGGATGAAAGGCTTAAATGGAGAATAAAATGAGGACTATTATTATTTCCAATGGAGAAATAAATAATTATAATTATTGCAAAAAAATAATAAAAAACGATGATTGTATTATATGCGCCGACGGTGGCGCAAGACATGCTTATAATATGAAATTAAAACCGGATATAATTATTGGGGACCTTGATTCATTAGATGAGTTTTATGTTGAGTTTTTTAAAAGTAAGGACACCAAATTTATAAAATATCCGGCGGTAAAAGATAAAACCGATACTCATCTTTGCATTCTTAAAGCCATGGGTTTTTCTGATGAGATAATTCTTTTGGGTGCATTGGGGAATAGGATAGATCATACTTTAGCAAACATTTCTCTCCTTAAGCTTGGAATCGATGAAGGTATAAGAATTTGCATTATGGATAAAGAAACAGAAATTAGTTTAATCGATAAAAGTGTAAGCTTGCTTGGAAAGCCCGGGGATATTTTTTCACTATTCCCGTTTGAAAAGGAAGTTAAAGGTTTATATGTTAAAGGAGCTAAGTATACACTGGAAAATGCCCAAATGAGTGCAGGGAATCCTTATGGTATCAGCAATGAGTTTTTAGAAGAAAAGGTGGATATAGAAATTGAAAAAGGCATACTTATTGTAATAAAATCTAAAGATTAATGTAACAAAAAGACTATATTTTAATAGTATATAATAGGGCAGTCTTTTTGAAGGAATTATTATAAAGCTAATTTTAAATTTCCTTCTATTTGTGTTTGATAGGAGATTGGATTAGATGAGCCATAAAAAGAAAAAAGTTTTGGGTTTGTCAGTATTATCTATCGGAATTGGTGTATTATTGGCAGTCATGATGCCTTATATGGGTTGGGTGTTTATTTCCGCTATATCTTTAATAATAGCAGGAATATACCTATATAAGTGTTAGTAAATAAAAATGCGGCTTTAGCCGCTTTTTTATATTGCCCTCTTTACTTTTCCTGATCTTAAGCAACGTGTGCAAACACTGATTTTTTTAGGGGAACCATCAATTAATGCTCTCACAGTTCTTAAATTAGGTAACCATTTTCTACGGCTATGTCTCATTGAGTGACTAACCTTATTGCCTGAAATCATGCCTTTGCCGCATACTTCACATTGTCTTGCCATATAGACACACCTCCTTCGGTAGAATAGCTATCAAATAAAACAATACTATTCTAACACACTTGATATACAATTGACAATATTACATGGTAAATAATTTGATTTATAAAAAAAATACTGATAATATTATATCTGTTGAAGAAAATATACATATAATATAAAATATACTTAAAAAGTGGAGGGGATATAATGCCTGGCAGAATTACTAATCAATATGGCGAAATAAACATATCCGATGAAGTTTTAGCATCTTTAGCCGGTTTAGCTGCAATGGAATGCTATGGGATAGTTGGAATGGCATCTAAAAGTGCAAAGGACGGGATTGTTGAGCTATTAAAAAAAGAAAATCTTAGCAGAGGTGTAAAAGTTACTTCTGAGGCTGAAGAAATAATAATAGATTTATATGTAATAGTAGAGTTTGGAACAAGAGTTTCTGTTGTGGCTGACAATATTATAAGTAAGGTCAAATATACCTTAGAAAATCTAACAGGTTTAAAAGTAAAAAAAGTTAATATAAATGTTCATGGAGTTAGAGTATAGCTCTATTTAAGGAGGTTCACAATTTGTTAAATCAGCAAATAGAATTAATAGATGGCTTATGTCTTAAAAACATGTTTATTTCAGGAGCAAACAATCTAGAAAACAATAAAAACCAGGTGAATTCTTTAAATGTGTTTCCTGTACCTGATGGGGATACCGGCACTAATATGTCTTTGACTATGAACTCTGCTATCAGGGAAATAAACAATACAAAAGGTGAAGACGTATTTGCTGTTGCGGAATCAGCTTCTAATGGCTCTTTAATGGGTGCAAGAGGTAATTCTGGTGTTATACTATCGCAAATTTTAAGAGGGTTTGCAAAGGCACTGAAAAAAGAAACACATGTTGACTGCGTCACTTTGGCGAATGCTTTTATGGAAGGCTCTAATACTGCTTACAAAGCAGTAATGAGACCCACAGAAGGTACTATATTAACAGTTATAAGGGAAAGTGCGGAGTATGGTTTAAAGATAGCTAAGGATTGTAAAGATTTAGTTCAATTCATGGAGGAGATTGTTAATCAAAGCAATAGCACATTAAATAGAACACCGGAAATGCTGCCCATTCTGAAACAGGCAAATGTAGTGGATGCAGGAGGTAAAGGCTTAGTAGATATATTAAGCGGAATGTTATATTATATTACAACGAAGCAGGTAATAATGCCCGATGAAATACCATTAGAGGTGGAACAAAAGGAAAGTATGACTATCTATGAAGAAAAGGACATTGAATATGGCTATTGTACGGAATTTTTTATAAAAGGTAAGGAAATGAATCAAGAACAGTATAAAAGAGAAATTATGGATATGGGTGATTCTGTAATAGTGGTTGGTAACGAAAATTTATTAAAAGTACACATCCATACCAACAATCCAGGAATTGTACTGGAAAAGGGATTAAAATACGGTTATTTATCAAGTATTAAAATTGATAATATGAGGGAGCAGCATAAAGAGCTTTTGATTAACGAAGAAGATAGAAAAGCAAATTCAGCACCGCTGAAATACGGGGTTATTTCTGTTGCTACCGGTTCTGGAATATCCAGTATTTTCAAAGATTTAGGTGCTGACGAAGTAATAGAAGGTGGACAAACTATGAATCCCAGTACTGAGGATATTTTAAAAAGCATAGAAAAGGTTAATTCTAACAATATAATAATACTACCTAATAACGGCAACATAATACTTGCCGCAAACCAATCTAAATATTTGACAAAAAAGAATATAATTGTTGCTCAAACGAAGACAATACCACAAGGAATAGCAGCGGTTATGGCAATTGATCATAATAAATCTGATGAGGAAAATGAAAAGAAAATTGAAAAGGCTGTTATGGATGTAAAAACGGGTCTTATTACTTATGCAGTAAGGGATTCTAATTATAATGGCGTTGATATAGAAGAAGGCAGCTTTTTAGGCATACTTGAAAATGATATAAGCACAGTAAGCAAGGATATAGATGAAACAATAAAAAAAGTGATAGAGGATATGATAGATGATGATTCATCCCTTATTACGATATATTATGGCAACGATATTTCATTAAATGATGCAGAGGTTATACAAAATAGATTAGAAAAAGATTATCCAGGCTGTGATGTTGAATTACACTATGGAGGTCAGCCTTTATACTATTATATTCTATCTGTAGAATAGATATTAGCTGAGGGTATTTTAATGGATATCATGTCACAAAGTGTTCAAGAATTAAAAGGCATAGGAAAGCAAAAAGCCAAGCTATTGGCAAATTTAAATATTCGAACCATCGAGGATGCTTTATATCATTTTCCGAGAGAATACGGTGATAAAAGCAGTTTGTCTATGATAAAAGATATACGACCAGGCGCTAGCTACAACTTCATTGGAACTATAATAGCAAAGGCAATTGTAATAAGAAGTAAAAAGGGTATGCTGGTAACCAAATACTCCGCTAAGGATGAAACAGGTGTAATTGATATTGTCTTTTATAATAATAAATATGCCAATGCCTTATTTAATTCCGGTGATAGGATAGTATTTTCCGGAAAAGCTGCTTTTATAAGAGATAAGGTTCAAATAGAAGCACCAGAATATGAAAAGCTAAGCGATAATAATATACATACGATGAGAATCGTACCTGAATATTCATTGACTAGAGGAATAAGCCAAAAAGAAATGAGAAACACTATTTATAAAGCTTTGGATTATGTAGGAAATAATCTTCCTGAGCTGTTTCCACATGATTTTAGGAAAAGATTTAGCCTTGCAGAAATTAACTTTTCAATAAAAAATATACACTTTCCTGAAACTATGGTAGATTTGGAAATGTCTAAAAGAAGATTAAAATTTGAAGAAATTTTCATGATTCAAGCAGCCTTGATGCACATAAAAGGCATGAAGGAAAATACAAAAGGCATATCCTTTAATAAAAATCCATTGATCTATATAGACAGACTTCCTTACTCCTTAACAAATGCACAAAAAAGAGTTTTGTCTGAAATATTATTTGATATGAAAAATAAAAAACCAATGAATAGGCTATTACATGGTGATGTTGGTTCGGGCAAAACAGTAATAGCTTTTTTGGCGTTACTAAGTTGTGTTAAAAGCGGTTTTCAAGGTGCCATGATGGCACCAACAGAGATATTAGCAAATCAGCATCATGATACAATACGAAGCTTGTTAAGCTTAATTAAAGAAGATAAGGTAATAGTAGAATTAATAACCGGAAGTCAAAAAGCTAAAAGAAAGAACGAGTTGATAGAAAAGATTAAGGATGGTTCTATTGATATTATTATTGGTACTCATGCTTTGCTAAACGATGAAATCATGTTCAAGAACCTTGGTTTAATAATAACGGACGAACAGCATAGATTTGGAGTCAAGCAAAGAGGAAAAATAAAAGCAAAAGGCGATAATGCTGACATGATTGTTATGTCTGCAACCCCGATACCGAGAACTTTATCTTTAGTTTTATATGGAGATTTAGATATTTCCGTAATTGATGAGCTTCCCCCTAATAGAAAAAAAATAGAAACATATTTTATCAGGTCATCTAAAAAAGAAAGACTGTTTAAATTTGTTAAAGAATTAATTGATAAAGGAAGACAAGCCTATTTTGTTTGTCCAATGGTGGAGGAATCAGAAAAATTTGATTTGAATTCTGCTAAAAAGTATTATGATAAATTAAAAAACAATTATTTTAAAGATTATCGAATAGGTCTTTTATATGGAAAAATGAAAAACGATGAGAAAGACAGTATAATGGAAAGTTTTAAAAACGGAGAAACTAATATCATTGTATCTACAACTGTTATTGAGGTTGGTGTAAATGTTCCCAATGCAACTATTATGGTTATCGAAAATGCAGAGCGGTTTGGACTTGCACAGCTCCATCAGCTTAGGGGAAGAGTCGGCAGAGGAGATAGCCAATCCTACTGTATATTGATATCAGATACAGACAGCAAAATTGCCATAGAGAGATTGAAACTTATGTCTAAAACTACAGATGGATTTGAAATAGCAGAGAAAGATTTGGAACTGCGAGGCAGCGGTGAAATTTTTGGGGCAAGGCAGCACGGATTGCCTGAGTTTAGGATACTGGACATACTAAAGGATTATGATATAATCAGGGATTCGAAAAATGCCATTGATTTTTTAATTACCAGTGATTCTCTTAAAAATGACGAGTATCAAAATATGATGTCATATCTTTACGATAGATTTGAAAAGATGTTAGACGATCTCGCACTTAATTGAATTGTAAGAACAAAAGCCGCTTTTGTGCCATATGCTATTTCCCAATAAAATACTGGTGAACTAGTCACCAGTATAGGGAGAGGAGAAATTGAAGGAAGAGCTCTATGGGGAAATATAGTGTATTACTATTATCCCTGATAATAGTTTTAACTATTTGCTTTTTTTTATTCTAATAATTTTAGTGTTAACTTTTTGATTAGTAAAAATGACAGATAAAAATTTTGAAGTTATATAAGGAGGCTGCGTATTGAGAATAATAGCCGGCTTATTAAAAGGCAGGAGACTTGAAAGAATAGATACTAAAGGTATCAGACCGACCTCTGATAAAGTAAAAGAAGCTGT
Organism: uncultured Clostridiaceae bacterium; assembly: GCA_964408955.1. Classification (GTDB taxonomy): domain Bacteria; phylum Bacillota; class Clostridia; order Lutisporales; family Lutisporaceae; genus JAAYKT01. Next base: position 123,487 of record CAYPBK010000001.1, on the reverse strand, counting down.
TTTTAGTATTTTATGTAATGAAATAAATAATATGGTTTTTTTAGATTTATTTGCGGGAAGTGGCAGCGTTGGTCTGGAAGCGTATAGCCGTGGTGCTTCCAGGGTAGTTTTTGTAGATTCTGATAAAAAAAGCATAGAAGTATTGGTAAACAATATAAAAAAGCTAGGGATAAAAGAAAAATTGGAAGTATTAAATAAGGATTATGCAAATGCTATTGCGGAGTTTTCTACTCTTAATATAACATTTGATTTAATATTTATAGATCCCCCCTATGGGATGTTTACACCCTATGACATAATAAAAAAAATTTATGAGAGCAACATCTTGTCCAATTATGGTATTATTATATTAGAACAAAGCAAAAAAGAGATGGTTTACGAGGAAATATGTAAATTCAAATTAATTAAAAGGAAAACTTACGGAAATACTCAACTTTCTTTTTACATTTTAGACGAAGCTTGCAGGGAGGAATAAAATGAAAACATGTATATATCCGGGCAGTTTTGACCCAATTACTAATGGTCATATGGATATAATTGAAAGGTCATCCAGGTTATTTGACAGATTGATAGTAGGTGTTTTGGTAAATACGAGCAAACAGCCATTATTCAGTGCGGAGGAAAGAATCAGACATATTAAAGATAGCTGCTCTCACTTGGATAATGTTGAAGTAGACAGCTTTGAAGGTTTGCTGATAGATTTTATGAAGGAAAAGAAAGCCGAAATCATTATTAAAGGTCTGAGAGCTGTTTCAGATTTTGAATATGAGTTTCAAATGGCTCTTATGAATAAAAAACTTGACTCCAGAATAGAAACTATATTTATGATGACAAGCAGTGAGTATTCTTACTTAAGCTCAAGTCTTGTTAAAGAGGTGGCTAAGTTTGGAGGTTGTATTAAAGGTTTAGTGCCAAAAGCAATAGAAAAAGAAATTTTTAAAAAATATAGTAGGAGGTAATAATTATGGAGGTTCTATTATTATTGGATGCTTTGGAGGATATAGTTGATAAAGCATCTAACATACCCCTATCTTCAAAAGCAATGATAAATAAAGAGGAATTATTAGAGTTAATAAAAGATGTCAGAATTAAGCTACCTGACGAATTAAAACAAGCTCAATGGATAAAGGAAGAAAGACAAAAAATACTTATTGAGGCCAAAAAGGAAGCAGAGAACATTAGAAAAGAATGTGATGATAGAGTTCATAGCAGTATAGAGGAACGTAAAAAAGTACTTGCCGAGGCAGAAAGAGAAGCCGAGATGTACAAGCTTGAAGCGGATAGGAAAATAAAAGAGATGATCGACGAAAACGAAATAACAAAGCTGGCAAATGAACAAGCCAAGGAGATCATACAAGCTGCACAATCCGATGCAAAAAAAATAAGACTGGGAGCTAAAGCTTATGCTGATGAACTACTGGCAGAGTTAAGCACCAGAGTAGAAAATATCTCCATAATTATAAAAAATAACAGAGAAGAGCTAAAGAATATTAAAAGATAGATTTTAGAAATGCCTGTTCAGTATTCTTTTAATGAATGAAAACATTAAACCGATAATGATTGGTAATAATAGGAGGCACATTACAATTAATAATATGATAAAAGTAGCTTTAATACTATTGCACCAAAACATTTCTTTATAAAAATAATGGAGATAATGGTTAAACACAGTATAAGAGAATGATTGCTTCATCAGTATAAAAGTATAAGTGGATGCAAATATGCCTTGCAATATTTTATTAAAGAAGTATAATCCAAATCCTAAATCTGTATCATATATAATACCTGAAACCTGGGCATTAACGGAAATTCCGCCAAAGCCTATAAAAAAACTAATCAATGTAATCTTTATAGTGTAGGGAATAGCTAAAGGTACGCACTCTTTTATCCCATTTGTAACCTCAAGAATGCCGGTTAAAAAAGCGGGCAAAATGTTAGCGGAGGTTATAGCATTGGGAATAAGAGTGCTTATTAATGCTGATAAAAGATTTAAAAAATTATTATTTTTTATAATACCTGATAACACAGAAAAGAAAACAATATATCCGCCAATCAACAGTATAAGATTTATTGAATTTTTTATCGATTCAGCCAGCATTTCCCCAAGTGGTTTTGAGGCTTCGATTTTATTTGCGCATAGGGCTAAAAGAGGCTTTTTTCTAGCCGCTTTTTCCTTAGCTACATCTTTTTTATAAAATCTCATTAATAACCCAATGCTTATTGCCGATAAATAGTGGGCAATTAAAAGAATCGGTGCGATTTGCATATTGTTAAGCATTCCGACGGAAACAGCACCTATTATAAAAAGAGGGCCTGAGGTGCTGCATAGGCTTAACATTCTTTGGCATTCATGTTTAGTGCATATATTTTGCTTTCTTAGGTCCGTTACTACTTTGGCCCCCATAGGATAACCGGATGCAATACTCATTATAAAAGCAAATGCCCCTTCTCCGGGAATATTAAAAAGGAGGCTCATAGGAGGAGAAAGTATGACCCCTAAAAATTTAACTATGCCTAAACTGATTAAAATATCTATAGTAATAAAAAAAGGCAAAAGTGACGGACAAACTACATTAAGCCAAAGGTTTAGGCCATCCAGAGATGATTTATAAGCACTTTCCGGAAATATAATAATACTTATAATTATTATTGAAAACATTAATACAGTAAAATAAAAGGAAAATCTATCTTTTAGCATGTAATCACTCAAATTATGTATTTTATACATTATATTTAAGTAAATTAATTCTATACATGATTTATATATTTTAGATATGGAATAATTAACGAAAGCTTACATCTTTGTTATTATATATTATTTTAATTTTGTAAGCATAGTTAAACTAATGTAAAAAAACGATTTTATATAAATGGTAACATTAATCATTTTGTTATCTTTTTATATAAACAGGAGAAGTTAGAAAGTCCTCGTTAGATTTTTTATAAAGAGGGTTTTCCATGGTCAGGTTATAAATATCTGTAGCTAATATTTCAAGTTGAAGTAATCTATTCAAGGTGTAATCCTGACTGCTAAAGTTAGCAACTTTAGTTATTATAGTGTTTAAAGAAAAATCCTTTATCCTTTTTATTAAATATCTGCCTTTATCATTAAAAGCGAGAATTCTAATATAATGAGGAGACAGATTATTCTTAAACAATCGCATATCATCCTTTGTTATGCCTAGTAATATATGACATATAGCGCGTTGGATATAAGTTCTCGTGTAACGTTTAGTTTTAATAGCGTTTATTAGCTCTAGAAGATTGGATGCTGTGGCACTTTTCTTTTTTATTCGGTATTCAATACCTTCTTTAATGAAAGAAATACTTTTTAATTCATTAATAGAAGTCTTTCTTAATTCATATAAAATTAGATTTGAAAAGTCATCTAAAAAAACTGGGCCTTTTCCGTCTATCGTGTTTTTCTTCATTATTTCTAAACAACTCTTTGGAACAGAAAGAGAAACCTTTTCGCTGATGCCATTTTTTTTAATTTCTTCTCTTATTGCAGTGGCGCTGGAAATAGACCCGGTCATTGAGATATCATCATAGTTATTGCTAACCCTTTTTGTAGTAAAAGGTTTAATGCTACTTTTTTGAACTGCTAAAGCTTTAATATATTCAATTCCCAGTATATTATTTGGGCCAAGGTTACCATCCTCACCTAAGACACTATTTATACCTTCTCCTAAAGCTTTAGAATAGGAAACACCTGTAGAAAGCTTGAGATTTACAGTTTTCTTAAAGGCTTCCGATTCAGATAATAAAACATTTGAAGTATCCATTAGTTTATCGATATTGCCACATTCACTGCCAAAAAATAAATAGTCTACTATATTTAAGGATTCTAAGATTTTAACTGCTCCTCCAGCAAAAATTTCCGCGGGTTGGCAAGAAAACATAACAGGAAGCTCAATTACTAGGTCTGCACCTTCTAGCACCGCCATTTTTGCCCGCGACCATTTATCAAAAATAGCCGGATCTCCTCTTTGCATAAAATTACCGCTCATTATGGAAATAATGTAATCGCTTTTAGTCAGTTTTTTTGCCATATCTATATTATATTTATGACCATTATGAAAAGGGTTGTATTCGGAAATAATTGCTGTTACACTCATAATTGGGTTATGCTCCTTTTAGTTTATATTGAGTAATAATAAATTTAATTATAGTATATCAAATAGTTGACGGATTAAAAAATATAAACTTAAAAAGAAGGAGAATATATTTTTATATAGAAAAATATATAAGCGTTATGAATTATTAATTAAAAGCATTGGCTACTTTAAGAGGAGGTTATAGCATGAAAATTTTTGTTGTCAACTGTGGGAGCTCATCCTTAAAATATCAGTTGATAAATATGGCGACTCAGGAGGTTATAGCAAAGGGTTTAGTAGAAAGAATAGGAATATCCGGATCGGTATTAAAGCACCAGCCAAATAACGGTGAAAGTGTAACAATTGAAGAAAGCATGCCGAGCCACAGGGAAGCATTGAAAAATGTTATAGATGCTTTAACACACAAGGATTATGGAGTAATCAACAGCATGGATGAAATAAGTGCCGTTGGCCACAGAGTAGTTCATGCGGGAGAAAAATTCGCTTATTCGGTTATTATAAATGATGAGGTCATGAATGCACTTAAGGATTGTATAGATTTGGCTCCTTTACATAATCCTCCAAATATTCTCGGTATTGAAGCATGTAAGGAATTAATGCCGGATATTCAAATGGTGGGAGTATTTGATACTGCTTTCCATCAGACGATGGAACCATACGCATATATATATGCCTTACCTTATGAATACTATAATAAATATGGAGTCAGAAGATATGGATTCCACGGTACATCACATAAATATGTAGCTGAAAGGGCAGCGGATATAATAGGTAAAAATATTGAGGATTTAAAAATTGTAACTTGCCATCTTGGTAACGGTGCAAGTATAACAGCTGTAAAAGGTGGTAAATCCATAGATACAAGCATGGGCTTTACGCCTTTAGAAGGATTGGCTATGGGTACCAGGTGCGGTGATATAGATCCTGCTATATTTGGCTTTCTCATGGAAAAGGAAGAGCTGAATATCGAAGGAATTAATAATATTTTGAATAAAAAATCCGGTGTTCTTGGTATATCAGGTGTAAGCAGTGATTTTAGAGATATAGAGGAAGCTGCTAATAAAGGTAATGAAAGAGCAGCCCTTGCTTTGAAGATATTTGCCCATAAGGTAAGGAAATATATTGGCTCATATGCAGCTGCAATGGGCGGAATTGATGCAATAGTATTTACGGCAGGATTAGGAGAAAACTCTTCAAGTATGAGAGCTGGTATATGTGAAGGGTTGGAATTTTTAGGATTGGAAATAGACAATGAGAGAAATAATATAAGAGGCAAAGAGACCATTATATCAACTGAAGGTTCGAAGGTAACGGTACTTTTAATTCCAACAAATGAAGAATTAATGATAGCTAGGGATACTATGGAGTTAGTAGGCAAATAGAAGCCGATTAATATAATAAAATATAAAGTCTTTACTTTTATGGCAAGGGTATGTGTATAACATATACCCTTGTTGTAAACAGGATTGTTTTGTTGATAATGGCAATAATATAAGTACAATTTTTTTATTTATAAAAACCAATTTTCTTGACAAAAGATGCTTAGATTTGTATAATAAAATTCGTCATTTATGATAGGGTGGTTATATGGAAATCCAGTTAGTTGAAATTTTAAAAAATGAAGGCAAAAAAAAATCTTTCACAATAAACGAAACCATGGAAGACACTACCATTGATTTTTGCGGAGAGATTATAGCTTTCAAAAATCCAATTGAAGTATCCGGCTATATGGTGAATTATGAAGGTAAAATTCATTTGGAAATGAGTATTAAAACATCGGTGGAGAGGACATGCTCAAGATGCTTAAGAGCTTATAATGATAAGATGGATATTAATGCGGATTACGTATTTGTGAAGGATATAGAAAACAATGATGAGGATATTAATATATATACCGGGGATTCCATTGATATAAGGGATAAAGTACTGAGCGAGATTATAGGTCAAATATCCATGAAACCATTATGCAAAGATGACTGCAAAGGCTTATGCCCTATTTGTGGGAAGGATAGAAATATAATTGAATGTGGATGTACCATTGATGAAATTGATCAAAGGTTTGAAGTTTTAAAAAGTTTACTAGATAAGGAATAAGGAGGTGTAAGGATTGGCTTTACCTAAAGGGAGGCAATCAAAATCCAGAAGAGATAAAAGAAGGGCTAATTGGAAGTTAGCACTGCCGGGATTAGTGGCATGTCCAAAATGTCATGAACCTAAATTACCCCACAGAGTGTGCAAGAATTGTGGATATTATAAAGATAGAACAGTAATTAAAGTAGAAGATTAAATAAAATAACAGCGTAAATACGCTGTTATTTTATTATTAGCTTTTATCTATTCATAATAGTTATAAATGTGGAAAAAATATCTATACAGTAAAGGTATAATTATAGTAAAAATATAGCTTATTATATTTGATACGATTGCGGAGTTCCAAGACCAACAATCTGTTTCTAAGCCTCTTCACGATGCAATCTTTACCAAGTATTAACAAGTTGGGAAATGTGTGGGCTATAATAAAAATTAAATTTACTATTGCTTTTTTTAGGTAATATGCTATATACTAATAATTAGTACCAGATACTATATACAAGTACTAGTAGGAGGTGCTCAATGAGAAAAGGTTTAACGAAGAAAGAAAGACAGTTAGCTCTTTTAAACAAAATTGGAAAAGATCCTTTCTTGACGGACGAAGAACTTGCAGACTTCTATAACGTCAGTATCCAGACAATAAGACTTGACCGTTTGGAATTAGGTATTCGCGAGCTTAGAGAGAGGATTAAAAATGTTGCTGAGGAAAACTATCTAAAAGTCAAATCCATAGCAGGCAAAGAAATTGTTGGGGAGCTTATTGATTTAAATTTAGGTTCAAGCGGTATATCAATTTTGGAAACAGATAATTCCATGGCTTTTGAAAAAACAGATGTTGTAAGAGGCAGCCATATATTTGCTCAAGCAGAATCCTTGGCTATTGCAGTTATTGATGCTAATGTTGCTTTAATAGGTGTTGCCAATATCAAATACAAAAACCCGGTATTTGCCGGGGATAAGCTTGTAGCCAAGGCTGAAGTTGTAAGAACCAGGGGGAATAAATATTTTGTTTGGGTTTTTATAACTATAAAAGGCTTAGAAGTTTTTAGAGGCAAGTTTATTTTGGTATCGTTTAATAAAAAGGAGGCGTAATAATGAAAATTGCAATTGATGTAATGGGAGGAGACAATGGTCCTAAAGCGGTTATAGATGGAAGCATCAAAGCATTATTAGAGTACGATATAGAACTTTTTTTGGTTGGACCGACAAATGAGATATCTGATTTATTAGGCTCCTATGTTGATAATCCTAAAATACATATGATTGATGCTAAGGAGGTTATCAGTAACGATGATAACCCAGTAAATGCAATAAAAAGAAAAATTAATTCTTCAATGGTTGTAGGTCTTAAGCTTGTAAAGGACGACATATGCCATGCATTTTTATCAGCCGGTAATACCGGAGCGTTTCTTGCCGGTTCCTTGTTGCGAGTTGGTCGAATAAAAGGCATTGACAGACCGGCACTGGCACCTGTATTGCCTTCCGTAAAAGGTAATTATATGTTAGTAGATGCCGGCGCCAACGTGGATTGTAAGCCTAAAAATATATTTCAATTTGCATTAATGGGTTCAATATACATGGAAAAAGTTTTAGGGATAACATCACCCAGAGTAGGATTACTGAGTAATGGTATTGAAAAAGGGAAAGGCAATGAACTGACAAAGCAAAGCTACGAGTTGTTAAGTGCCGGCAACTTAAATTTTATCGGAAACATCGAAGCTAGAGATATAGTTTTTGGAATATGTGATGTATGTGTATGTGACGGTTTTGTCGGCAATGTTGTTCTTAAAAATACAGAAGGTCTTGCTTCGGGAATAATGAAAATGATAAAAGAAGAAATTAATAGAAGTACTTTATCAAAGCTAGGGGCATTGCTAATGAAAGATAGTTTTATAAATCTGAAAAATAGATTTGATTATAAAGAATATGGTGGCGCACCATTTTTGGGCATAGATGGGATTATGATAAAAGCGCACGGAAGTTCGGACAGTAAAGCTTTTAAAAATGCGATAAGACAAGCGAAGCTTTTATATGATAATAATTGTATAGATCTAATAAAAAGTGAAATCGATAAGGTGGGTGTTGTATAGCTTGAACAGGTTACAAAACACAGCAAACATAATTGGTACAGGAAGCTATGTACCTGATAGGGTATTAAATAATAGTTATTTTGAAAAAATAGTAGATACAAGCGATGATTGGATTGTTTCTAGAACAGGTATTAAAGAAAGAAGAAAGGTTTCAGAAGAAATATCTACATCAGATATTGCAACAAAAGCTGCTATAAAGGCTTTGGATGACGCTAAGCTAACAGCGGAAGAGATAGATATGATTATTGTCGCAACTGTTACACCTGACATGCAATTTCCCTCCACAGCATGTTTAGTTCAGAAAAATATAGGCGCAATTAATGCTGCGTCATTAGATATTGAAGCAGCATGTTCTGGATTTATCTATGGAATATCCGTGGCAGAAAGCTTTATTAAAACCGGCGCCAAGAATAATATATTGGTTATAGGTGCTGAAACCTTATCAAAAATTACAGATTATAGTGATAGAAACACTTGTGTTTTATTCGGGGATGGTGCAGCTGCCGTTATTATATCTAATAAAAAAGGTTTTCAAATATTATCGACATATTTAGGCTCCGATGGTAATGGGTGTAATCTGCTATATATACCCGGCGGTGGTTCAAGATTGCCTGCTACCCAGGAAACCATTAAAAATTCAATGCACTATATTAAAATGGAAGGTTCGGAAGTTTTTAAATTTGCGGTGAGAATAATGGAGAAATCCACTGAAAAAGCACTGGAGCTCTGTGGCTTAAAAAAAAGTGATATAGATTATCTTATACCTCACCAAGCAAATATTAGAATAATTGATAGTGCCGCGAAAAGATTGAATCTTCCAAAGGAAAAAGTTTTTGTTAATGTTGATAAATATGGCAACATGTCAGCAGCTTCTGTAGCAGTCGCTTTGGATGAAGTAAAAAAGCAAAAACAGCTAACAGCTGGGGATATAGTTGTTTTAGTGGCCTTCGGTGGAGGTCTTACCTGGGGCTCTGCAGTTATTAGATGGGCTTAAGGGGAGGTTGTGAAATGATAAAATCAAGCATTTGTGACATATTGAATATCAAATACCCCATTTTACAGGGTGGCATGGCTTGGATTGCGACAGGCGAGTTAGCTGCTGCGGTTTCCAATGCCGGCGGATTAGGGGTAATAGGCTCCGGCAATGCACCGGCAGATATCATATTAAAAGAAATAAAAAAGGTAAAAGAAAATACGGACAATCCGTTTGGTTTAAATGTTATGCTTTTATCACCTTTTGTAGAGGAGATCATTCAGCTTATATATGAAGAAAAGGTTCCTATTGTTACATTTGGCGCAGGTAATCCAGGTAAATATATAAAAGGTTTAAAAGAAGCTAATATTAAAGTGATACCAATTGTACCATCTGTAGCTTTGGCAAAAAAAATGTACGCTGCAGGTGCAGATGCAGTCATAGCGGAAGGCAGTGAAGCGGGGGGGCACATAGGCGAGACAACTACTATGGCATTGATACCACAAATAGTAGATGCCATAGAAATTCCGGTTATCGCTGCCGGAGGTATTGGGGATGCGCGAGGCTTTATATCAGCTATAGCACTGGGGGCACAAGGTGTACAGATGGGTACTGTATTTGTCTGCTCTAAAGAATGTACTGTCCATGAGAATTATAAAGCGGCTATTTTAAAAGCTGCGGACAGAAGTACATCTATATCAGGAAGAGCGACAGGCCATCCTGTAAGAATGATTAAGAATAGGCTTTTTAGGGAATTAAATAAACTTGAGAAAAATAATGCGCCTATGGATGAATTTGAGAGACTAGGCACAGGAAGCCTAAGGAAAGCATGCATTGAAGGAGATACCGATAACGGTACAGTTATGGCAGGGCAGATAAGTGGTATTGTAAAAGAAATTAAAAGCGTCCGTGACATAATAGAAGGTATTATTAATGAGAGTGATAACGTTATTACGAAAGTAAATAATATTGTCGGAGGTAAAGGTAGTTGTTAAAAATAGCTTGTATATTTCCGGGGCAAGGTTCTCAATATGTTGGGATGGGCAAGGAAATAGCAGAGAATTATAAAATTGCTATGGACATATTTGAAAGAGCAGGAGAAAAATTAGGCATCAATGTCAAGGAGTTATGCTTTGAAGGTAATGATGAGGAATTAAAAAAGACTGAGAATACGCAGCCATCTATATTAACTACAAGTATTGCATTATTAGAAGTATTGAAATATAAAGGCATAAGGCCTTCTGTTACTGCGGGTTTAAGTTTGGGCGAATATACGGCTTTGGTAGCTTCTAATGCCATTAGTTTTGAAGATGCGGTGGAGGTAGTTAAAAAAAGAGGAAAGTATATGCAAGAGGCAGTACCTCATGGTGAAGGTACCATGGCTGCAGTGATGGGATTAAATAAAGATGAAGTAGTTGAATGCCTAAAAATGGCATCAGGCTATGGGGTGGTTGAAGCCGCTAATTTTAATTGTCCGGGTCAGGTAGTGATAGCAGGTCAAGTAAAGGCAGTGGAAAAGGCATCAATGGTACTTAAAGAAAAAGGAGCGAAAAAAGTAGTCGTTTTACCGGTTAGCGCGCCTTTTCACTCCAGTATGCTAAAACCGGCCGGGGAAAGACTTTCTTTTGAATTGGATAAAATTGAATTCAAGGATATGGAGATTCCTGTTGTATCTAACGTTCATGGTCAAGTAATAAATAATAAATACGAGATAAAACAATTGCTGGTAGATCAGGTTAGTTCCTCTGTACTTTGGGAAGACAGTGTTAAAAACATGATATGCTTAGGCATTGATACTTTTATTGAAGTAGGACCTGGGAAATCATTATCTGCTTTTATAAAAAAAATAGATAAAAGAATTAATATATATAATGTTGAAAACATTGAATCCCTAGACAAAACAATTAATAGTTTAAAGGAGAGGTTGGAATGTTGCTAGAGGGTAAAACAGCAGTTGTTACCGGTGCTTCACGGGGAATCGGAAAAGCAATAGCTTTAGCACTAGCTAAAGCCGGTGCAAATGTAGCTATAAATTACTCAAATAATGAAAAGGCAGCACGTAATGTTGCAAAAGAGGCAGAAAAATACGGTGTTAAAGCCTTAGTGCTGAAAGCTGATGTGTCAAATTCAGCTGAGACAGAAAATTTCGTCAAAACAGTATTAAATGAATTTAACAGCATAGATATATTAATAAATAATGCAGGGATTACAAAGGATAATCTGCTGATAAGAATGTCTGAAGCAGAGTTTGACAGTGTTATTGATATAAACTTGAAAGGGGTTTTTAATTTTACTAAAAGTGTAAGTAAGGTAATGATAAAACAAAGAAAAGGTAAAATAATTAATTTAGCATCTGTTGTAGGCATAACGGGAAATGCGGGACAATCCAATTATGCCGCATCAAAATCAGCTGTTATCGGGTTTACAAAATCAATAGCTAAAGAGCTTGCATCAAGAAATATTAATGTAAACGCCATTGCCCCCGGCTTTATTGATACTGATATGACCGCTGTACTTCCGGAGAAGATACAAGAACAAATGAAAGAGTTAATCCCTTTAAAAAGACCTGGAAAACCTGAAGATGTGGCCAATGCAGTGCTATTTTTAGCAGGATGTAATTCAGATTATATAACAGGTCAGGTAATTAATATTGACGGAGGAATGGTAATGTAATATTATCATAATATAATCGCTGAGGGGAGGTGAGGCTTGTGATATTTGAAAAGGTTCAAGAAAAAGTTACTGAACAACTTGGTATAGATCCTGAGGAGGTGACAATGGAGTCTTCTTTCATCGAAGATTTAGGAGCTGATTCCCTTGACATCGTTGAGCTCCTTATGGCTCTTGAAGAAGAATTTGATATAGAAATACCTGATGAAGAGGCTGAAAAACTTGTAACCATTGCAGATGTTGTAGAATACATAAAGAGTAATCAGTAAAGAAAGCTAAATTTAATTAATGTGTGCATGAGTCTAATTATAAAGTTTAATTAGTAAAAAATATGCTTTTCTTTACAATAAAAATGTCCCTAAATAGGGACATTTTTTTTGAGATATATTTCTAGCTAATTGATAAATGCATTTATAGAATTTTAATAAACATATCAAAAATAAATGTTGAGGAGAAATGAAATGGACAAAAAAAGAGTAGTTATTAGCGGTATAGGGATTATAACTCCAATAGGGATAGGGAAAGAAAGTTTTTTTAAAAGTTTGAAGGAAGGGAAATCCGGTGTCACTTTAATAGATTCATTTGATACAAATGGATTATCAACTAAAATCGCTGCAACCGTGAAAGATTTTAACCCATTAGATTTTATTAATAGAAAAGAAGTAAAAAGAATGGACAGGTTTACTCAATTAGCCGTAGCCGCAACAAAAATGGCTTTTGAAGATTCGGGTGTAAATAACAGCATTGTCGACGAATATAGAACTGGAGTGTGCATAGGTACAGGTATAGGCGGCATTGATACTTTTGAAAATCAACATAAAGTTATGATGGAAAAAGGTGCAGGGAGAATCAGCCCGTTTTTTATACCAATGATGATATCAAATATTGCCGCCGGTCACATTTCTATGCTTTTTAAAACTAAAGGGCCCAGCTTAACAATTACAACAGCTTGTGCATCCTCGACTAATGCCATAGGGGAAGCTTTTAGAATTATTCAAAGGCAAGACGCGGATATTATGATTGCGGGGGGAACAGAAGCATCCATAACTCCGGTTTCTGTGGCAGGCTTTTGTTCTATGAAAGCACTATCAGAAAGAAATGATGAGCCTGAAAAAGCATCCAGACCTTTTGAGAAGGATAGGGACGGCTTCGTAATGGGAGAAGGTTCAGCTATTTTAATTTTAGAAGAGTTGGAACATGCCAAAAAGCGAGGGGCGAAAATTTATGGAGAGATTGCGGGATACGGTACAACCTCAGATGCTTATCATATTACCGCTCCATCGCCCGGCGGAGAAGGTGCTTTTATGGCAATGAATCTTGCAGTGAAGGATGCTTCAATAAACCCTTCACAAATCAGCTATATTAATGCTCACGGGACATCCACGAAACTTAATGACGAATATGAAACCATCGCAATAAAAAAACTACTTAAGGATTATTCAAATAAAGTGCCTATAAGCTCAACCAAATCTATGACAGGACATTTATTGGGCGCTGCAGGTGCCGTTGAAGCTGTTTCATGCCTGATGTCAATAAACGAAGGGATTATACACCCAACTATAAATTATACAACCGCCGATGAAGCCTGTGACTTGGATTATGTACCAAATGTTGCAAGAAAAGCGGATGTAAAATATGCCTTATCAAATTCTTTTGGTTTTGGCGGGCATAATGCATCTATTGTATTGAAAAAATATTGTTAGTTGATATACTTAAAATAGAAATAAAGCTTATTGTCATGAGAAGAGGTAAGTATGGATGGAATATAAGTCCAATGAAAACTTGAATAAATTAGAAGAAACCATTGGTTATAGCTTTAAGGGAATTGAATTTCTAAGCATTGCTCTTACACATAGTTCTTATGCGAATAGCCAGGATTCAAAGCTGATACATAACGAGAGGCTTGAATTTTTAGGCGATTCTATACTTAGTATGATAATAAGCCTTCACTTGTATCGAAAAATGCATAATGTTCCTGAAGGTCAGCTTACCAGAACACGGGCTAATATAGTATGTGAAAATTCTTTGTTTATTGCGGCAAAGTCGATAGACTTAGGGTCTTATATTTATATGAGCAAAGGTGAAGAAAACACTGGTGGTCGTAAAAGACCGTCTATATTAGCGGATACCTTTGAGGCTATAATCGCGGCAGTTTATTTGGATGGCGGATTTGATAAAGCTGAAAAGCTTGTTCTTACATTGATGAAGGATATTATTGAATCTTCTATTGACAACAAAATATTTAATGATTACAAATCGTTTTTTCAAGAGTATGCTCAAAAATATGATTTAGGACCAATTGAATATACGCTTTTATCTGAAAAAGGTCCGGATCATTCTAAAGTGTTTTATATGGCTCTGGTATTGAATAAGAATCTTGTAGGAAAAGGTAAAGGAAATAGTAAAAAGGACGCTCAGCAGGCTGCCGCAAAAAATGCTATGAAGGTTATGGGTTTGATAAATGAGTAAGCAAAACTATGTTATTCCGATATTTGTCCCTCACAAAGGTTGCCCTCATAATTGTATTTTTTGTAATCAGAAAAGAATTACTGGTCAAAATGTTGAGATGCAGTCCGAGGATATAGATGTATTAATTAATAAATACCTAGATACCATTGGAAAAGGCAAAAAAAATATAGAGGTGGCTTTTTATGGCGGTAGCTTTACGGCTATACCTATTAATGAACAAAATATATATTTAAATGCTGCCTATAAGTACTTGGAGAAAGGAAAAATAAATGCCGTAAGATTATCGACAAGGCCGGATTATATCGATATTGATATTTTACAAAATCTTAAAAAACACGGTGTATCAATAGTTGAATTGGGAGTCCAATCTATGGATGAGGAAGTGTTAAGTGTAAGCCAAAGGGGCCATAGTGCAAAGGACACCTTAGAAGCTATAGAATTATTAAAGGATGAAGGATTTACAGTTGGAGTTCAGCTTATGGTCGGATTGCCAATGGATAGTGAAGAGAAGTGTATAGAAACAGTTAAAAAAGTGGTTAGGTTAAAACCGCATATAGCTAGAATTTATCCGGCGCTAGTAATCAAGGATACATATATGGAATACTTATATAAAACAGGTAAGTATACGCCTTTTAGATTAAATAGAGCTGTAGAAATATGTAAGACTATGTTGATTATCTTAGAGCGGAATTTAATAAATGTAATACGTATTGGACTGCAGCCAACAGCGGAAATGCAGTTAGGTAAAAACATTATTGACGGACCATATCATCCATCTTTTAGACAACTTGTCGTGTCCGAATTATACAAGGATATGATAGAATGTATATTGGTAAAAGAGCCTGTTAAATCTGCTGCCAGTGTTAAGATTCTCTTTAATGAAAGAGACTATTCTGATATCATTGGTCAAAACAAATCAAATGTAAAATATTTTAAGAATAAATATTCTAATAAAAGCTTTGAATTTCTTAGCGAAAGTATTAATAGAAACGCTATATGTGTTTCAATCGATATGGGTAAATTCTCCTTGTCTAAGGATGAATATTATAGAAATCAAAATGCTTATTCTAATGAAACAAAGTAGTTGTGCTTTTATAAAAAAGCATGATATGTTAAAATATTCTACATTGATAATTATATTTAAGGATTAATTATTAGGCACAAGGGATTGTTAGTATTCTAGTGATGAAGAGGAGTTAGTATGCATCTCAAACAACTTGAAATTAACGGATTTAAATCATTTTTAAAAGAAACTGAATTGAATTTCACTGAAGGTATTAATGCGATAGTTGGACCAAATGGCAGCGGCAAAAGTAATATAGCCGATGCCGTAAGATGGGTTATTGGAGAACAAAGTGTGAAAACTCTTAGAGGTAATAAAATGGAGGATGTCATATTCTCCGGAAGCGAGAAAACTAAAGCATCAGGTTTTGCGGAGGTTACACTTATTCTTGATAACTCCGATAAAGGAATCAATTTAGCTTTTAATGAAATAAGCATCACGAGAAGAATGTATCGCTCGGGAGAGAGTGAGTATTATATTAATAAAAGTCAATGTAGGCTTAAGGATATCACGGAAATATTTATGGATACAGGTGTAGGTAAAGACGGCTATTCAATAATAGGACAAGGTAAAATTGATGAAATACTGAATAATAAGGCAGACGATAGAAGGGCAATCTTCGAAGAAGCTGCAGGTATTTCAAAATATAAATATAGAAAACAAGAATCGGAAAGAAAGATGGAATATACGCGGCAGAATATAGTCAGGCTGCAGGATATTTTACAAGAGGTCGAAAGCCAGCTAATGCCTATGGCAGAGCAAGCGGAAATAACTAAAAGGTATCAAAAATTAATACATGAATTGAAAATATTAGATGTAAACTTAATATTGATTAATAGTGATAAAAACAATAAAAGGCTTAGAAACATTCTGGAAGAGATCGAGGCACTAAACAATTATAAAGTAGAAAAAGAAGCATGTATTCATAATCTGGAGGAAAAGCTAAGCAAAAGCAAAGGGGAATTAAAAGGCTTAGAAGTACAGCTTTCAAATTTAAATCAAAAAATATATGAAATTACCGGTAAAAAAGATAAGCATGAAAATGAGAAAAATATTTTAAAAGAAAAAACTTTGTATACTAACGACGTTATAGAAAAGCTAAATAAAGAGATAAATGAGTTAAATGAAGAAAAGAATGCTTATGATAAAGAAATTGAAGGAATTAAGAGTGAAGGATTATTAATAGAACTAGAGCTAGACAAGCTTAATAACTTAGCTAATGTAATGGATATAGAATATAATGAAAAGTATTCATCCATAACCGATTTAGAAAATAAAATAGAGGCAAAAAAACAAGTGTATTTGGAATATATAACAAAGCAGTCAGAAATAAAAAGCAATATCAATCTTCAAAATGAGAGAATAAAGAATATTAACGATAGAATTAAGCAAATCAATTTTGACAAGGGGTTATTAGTAAATCAATGCAAGGAAAGGGAAATGAATAAAGAGCAGGTGGAAGCTGAAATAAAATCGACTACCGGCAAAATTGATAATTTAAAAAAAGTCATAGATAAATATACCCAAGATAAAAAATCAAAGGAAAACCAAATTCAAAATATTCAAGGTATGTTAATAGAAATAAGATCAAAGAAAGATAAGATACTATCCAGATTAAAATTATTGGAAGAAATGGAAAAGGAGTACGGGGGCTACAATAAAACAATAAAGAGTCTGCTTTCAGGGCAACACAATATAAAGGATAAAATTAAAGGATTTAAAGGTGTAATAGGTGAGCTTATTTCTGTACCGACAGCTTATTCTACAGCGATAGAAGCAGCATTAGGTTCGGCAGTGCAAAATATTGTGACGGAGAATGAAAATGATGCTAAGGATTTAATTGGATTTTTAAAAAGAAATAATATGGGGAGAGCCACTTTTTTACCAATAAGTTCAATAAAACCTAAAAGAATAAGAAATGATGAATTGAATAAATTAGAAAGAACCGGATTTGTTGGCATTGCCGCAGAATTGGTTAAATGTGACGATAAGTATAAGGATATAATATACTACCTGCTTGGTAGGGTAATTGTTGCAGATACTATTGATACAGCAATAAGGCTGGGGAAGATTTTTAAAAATGAATTAAAAATAGTAACTTTAGATGGAGAAATATTTAGCATTGGAGGTGCAATAACCGGCGGCAGCAAGCCACCTATGATTGGTGCCATTTTAACTAGAAAGAATCAAATAAATGAATTAAAAAAAGAGTATAATATAGTGCTTAATGAGCTGGAGGAATTAGACTTAAGTTTGGATAAACAAAAAGAGGAGCATTTCAATATAGATGATAAAATTGCAAAGCTCATTGAAGAGCTTCATACCTATGAGATAAGTTATTCCAATTTCAATAGTAAGCTCATTTATATTAATAATGAATTGGAATTATCTAAATCTAAAATGGATATAAATGAGAAGGACATTGAAGAACTGGAGAATGAGATAAAAGATAATCGTCATATAATAGATAACTTTAATACCGAGTTAGTAGAAGCTATAAATGGCAGCGAAACACTTTCAGACGAGATAAAAAGAATGGAAGAGAATATCAGGAGCATAAAAAATGACCGAGATGAGTTTACTAAGGTTCTAACAGAGTATAAAATAAAAATTGCAGAATTAAAGCAACAAAAAAGTGCTATTGCAAAAACGATAGATAGTATTCTTAATAGCCAAATTAGTATCAACAATAAAGTAAATAATAATATAGACTCCGTAAATTTACGTAAGAATGAATTGGATTCTATCAAAGATCAAATAGGAGAATTAGATATAAAGATTATAGGAATAAGTAGTGATTTATTAGAAACGCAAAATGAATATAAGAGTGCAGAGGAGCAAAAGTATAAAAAACAAGAATCTATAGAATCAGAAGAGGGTTTAATAAAACAATATGGGATAGACTTAACAAATCTACAAAACAGCTTACATAAAGCGGATTTGCAAAAAACAAAGGCGGAAATAGAACTAGAAAGTTTAAATATAAGACTTCTAGAAACCTATGAATTAAATTACAATAAGGCAACATCATTAAGAGTAGAAAGCTTTAATATAAGTCAATCTGTAAAAAGAATAGAATACTTAAAAAAGGAGATAAAGGATTTAGGCACTGTTAATGTTAATGCCGTTGAAGAGTTTGACAGATTAAATAATAGACATATTTTTCTTAAGAATCAACTGGAGGATTTAGAAATAGCAAAAGCTTCGCTAACTGAGATTATCGAAGAGATAACGGCATATATGAAGAAACAATTTTTAGAGGAGTTTGAAAAAATTAATAAAAATTTTAATGATGTATTTGCCAGGTTATTTGGAGGCGGCACTGCTCAAGTTGAATTAACAGATAAAACTAATGTGTTGGAATCAGGCATAGACATTATTGTAAAACCACCTAACAAAAAGCAACAGAGTTTATTATTGATGTCCGGAGGGGAAAGGGCTCTGACTGCTATAGCTTTGTTATTCGGTATATTAATAATGAAGCCGGTACCTTTTTGTGTTTTAGATGAGATAGATTCAGCCCTTGATGATGTAAATGTCGGTAGATATGCAAATTATTTAAAAGAACTATCCGAGGATATACAATTTATTATAATAACACACAGAAAAGGAAGTATGGAAGCTGCAGATTGTTTATATGGAGTAAGCATGGAGGATACCGGAGTCTCAAAACTATTATCTGTCAGATTTGAAGACAAAGTAAGTTAAAAACGGAGGATTTATTAGTGGAAAATGAAAATAGTAAAATATCTATTTTTGGAAGATTGAAAAATGGTTTAGAAAAGACAAGGAATAGTGTAACGAAGAGAATTAATCATGTGATCGGTAACTTTAAAGCTATAGATGATGATATGTTCGAAGAACTGGAGGAAATTCTTATAACGTCGGATATCGGTATGTTGACTACTACAAAAATAATTGATAAAACCAAGGAGAGGGTAATAAAGGAAAAGATAAAAGAGCCCACAGAGGTTTTAAATATAATAAAGGATGTTATAATAGATTTTTTAGGTAAAGATGCTAATTTAAATAATGATGTTTACCCTAAAGTACTTGTAGTAATCGGAGTAAACGGGGTTGGAAAAACCACTACAATAGGTAAAATAGCTAATAAATATAAGGAATCGGGGAAAAAGGTTCTAATTGCAGCAGCGGATACTTTTAGAGCCGCTGCAATAGAACAGCTTGAAGTCTGGGGCAAGAAGATAAATGTAGATATTATTAAGCATCAAGAGGGGGCAGACCCTGCATCTGTTATTTATGATGCCATTAATTCAGCTAAATCAAAAAAGATTGATGTTACGATATGCGATACCGCCGGAAGGCTTCATAATAAAAAGAACCTGATGGAGGAGTTAAAAAAAATAATTAGAGTTATTGAAAAGGAATATCCTGAAGCAAGTAAGGAAGTACTTTTGGTACTGGATGCAACCACCGGACAGAATGGAATAGCCCAGGCAAAAGCATTTAAAGAAGCGACGGGTATAGACGGAATTGTCTTAACCAAGCTTGACGGCACAGCAAAGGGCGGTATAGTTATAGCGATTAGAGAAGAACTTGGTATTCCCGTTAAGTATATAGGTATTGGAGAAGGAATCGATGATTTGCAGATTTTTGAACCAATTGAATTTGTAAAAGCGCTATTTTAATTATTAGGTCCCTATCTCAAAGATGACTTTTTATCAAAGTAAATTTAATATAATGTTATTGTCATAGTTTATACGTTTTTAGATTACTAATTTCCGTTGGATAATTGTAAGGAGAAAATGATTAAAATCGCATTTTGGAAATGCTTATTTTTTTGATTGACATCTTAAAGATATTATTATAGAATACCAATGTAAAGGTTATAACCTTTACATTGGTATTTTATAATAGATTAATTTGTTTCGCTATGAATAAAGAAATTTTACTACTTAGTGTGATTATTTTGGAGTGAATTATGAAAGATGATATATTTTACAAAACTCTTTTATATGATTTTTATGGTGAGCTGCTGACAAATAATCAGAAAAGCATTTTTGATATGTATTATAACCATGATCTTTCCTTAAGCGAAATATCACAAAACACAGGGGTAAGTCGCCAAGGAATATACGACACTTTGAAAAGAGCTGAAAGTATATTAAAAGAGTTTGAGACTAAATTAAAACTGGTTAATAGGTTTATAAAACAAAAATGTTTAATAAAAAGAATAAATATTATGATGGATTGTGTGCTGGACTGCGATTTTATAAACAATGAGGAATTAAAGCCAAGGTTGATTGAGATTAAGGATATAATAGAACAATTAACTGAAGCTTAAACAAATATATCGTCGCTTATAACCATTTTTATATGGATAAGTGAATTACGGAGGTTTTAATATGGTCTTTGAAGGATTAGCAAGTAAGCTACAAGCTACCTTTAAAAAGCTTAGAGGCAGTGGAAAACTAAACGAAAAAGACGTAAAAGAAGCCATGAGAGAAATCAAAATAGCTTTGTTAGAAGCAGATGTTAATTTTAAGGTAGTAAAGGATTTTACAGCTAAGGTAACAGAAAGGGCTATTGGGCAGGAAGTCTTAGAAAGCCTTACGCCAGGGCAACAAGTGATAAAGATTGTCAATGAGGAATTAACGAAGCTGATGGGGTCTACACAAAGTAAAATTGAGTTTTCATCAAAGCCGCCAACTATTATTATGATGATTGGTTTGCAGGGAGCCGGTAAAACAACAACCTGTGGTAAACTAGGAATTAATTTAAAAAAGCTTGGGAAAAGACCTCTCTTAGTTGCTTGTGATATATATAGGCCTGCTGCGATTAAGCAATTGCACGTAGTAGGAGAACAGGCAGGCGTAGACGTATTTTCTCTTGGGGATAAGCTTAAACCGGTCGATATAAGTAAAGCTGCTTTAGAATATGCTGTGAAAAACGGGAACGATATTTTGATAATTGATACGGCTGGCAGGCTTCATATTAATGAAGAATTAATGGAAGAATTGAGTTTTATAAAGGACACTGTTAAACCCCATGAAATACTGTTGGTTGTCGACTCTATGACCGGTCAAGACGCTGTTAATGTAGCAGAAAGCTTTAACGAAAAGCTTGGAATCGATGGGATTGTTCTCACTAAACTAGATGGTGATACCAGAGGCGGAGCAGCGTTATCCATTAAGGCAGTAACGGGAAAGCCAATAAAATACGCAGGAATGGGTGAAAAGCTTAATGACCTGGAATCCTTTCATCCGGATAGGATGGCTTCAAGAATACTAGGTATGGGCGATATGTTAAGCCTAATAGAAAAAGCTCAATCAACAATAGATGAAAAAAAAGCTATAGAATTAGAAAAGAAAATTATGAGTCAGCAATTCACTTTTGAAGATTTTTTAGAACAGCTGCAGCAAATGAAAAACATGGGACCTTTAAGTCAAATAGTTGATATGATACCAGGTTTTAAAACTGGAAAATTAAAAGACCTAGAAGTAGATGATAAGGAATTGGCACGAGTAGAAGCCATTATTAACTCTATGACAAAAAAAGAAAGACAGGATCCATCCGTTTTAAATGCAAGCAGAAGAAAAAGAATTGCAGCCGGCAGTGGAAATAGTATTCAAGATGTTAATAAGGTTATAAAAAACTTCGAGCAGACACGGAAAATGTTCAAACAGTTTTCCGGCATGGGAAAAGATTTTAAGAAGGGAAGACATAAACTACCTTTCTTTAAATAAACAAATGATAATTAGGAGGTGAAAATATGGCAGTTAAAATTCGACTGAAAAGAATGGGTGCAAAAAAGGCGCCGTTTTATAGGGTAGTAGTTGCTGATTCAAGATCTCCCAGAGATGGAAAGTTTATTGAAGAGATTGGCTATTACAACCCCATTAAGGAACCCGTAGATATAAAAGTAGATAAAGAAAAAGCAGAAAAATGGCTTAAAAGCGGTGCACAGCCTTCAGATACAGTGAAGTCACTATTTAAAAAAGTAGGAATATTGGAATAGTTTTCTGATAGGGGTGTTATTATTGAAAGATTTAATCAAAACGATTGCAAAAGCTCTTGTGGATAAACCTGAAGAGGTGTTAGTCAAGGAAATTGAAGATGAAAAATCAATTGTTTATGAATTGACTGTAGCACCGGAAGATATGGGAAAGGTTATCGGCAAACAAGGCAGGATAGCCAGAGCTATTAGAACTGTCGTAAAATCAGCTGCGGTTAAGACAAACAAAAAGGTTATCATGGAAATAATATAACGAAACAAAAGATTGACCCCTTTTATAAGCAGTGGGTTAGGACTTTAGTTGTCCAACAGGCGGCGAGCATATTTCCGCCTGGTTGAAACCCCTGGTAGTATTATAGTTATATAAAATCATTTGAATCCCTATTAAATAATGCATAGCCATTAATAAGGCAATTTTTTACGGTTGGGTGGTTATATGGTAGAGTATATGACAATAGGTCAAATAACAAGAGCTTATGGCATAAATGGTGAGATAAAGGTTTATCCATTAACGGATAACATAATGAGATTTGAAATGCTGGATGAATTATATATAGATGAAAGCTGTAAACTTATTAAATATAAAATACAGCGGGTTAAGTATGATAAAAGCTTAGTAATTCTCAAACTAGAAGGCATAGATGACATTGAAAGAGCAGAATCATTAAAGAATAGTTACATAAAAATACATAGAAAAGACGCGATAAGCTTACCTGTAGATTCATTTTTTATATGCGATATCATAGGCATTAAGGTTTATACAATAGAAGGATTATACCTTGGTGATATTAAAGATGTTATACAAACAGGGAGTAATGATGTATTTGTTATTAAAAATCAAAAAACAGAAATATTAATCCCTGCATTAAAAAGTATTTTTAAAAAGGTTGATATTAATGAGCGTGTCATGGTTGTAGATTTACCGGAAGGTTTGATATAAATGAGATTTGATATTCTTTCACTATTTCCGGATATGTTTTATAAAGTATTGGGTGAAAGCATAATCGGAAGAGCGGTTGACAAGGGACTTGTTGAAATAAATCTGCATAACATACGAGATTTTTCAGATGATAAGCATAATCGGGTTGATGATTATCCCTATGGCGGCGGTCTTGGCATGATTATGCAATGCCAGCCTATTTTTTCCGCTTTAAGTGATGTAATAAAAAATATCGGTGCAAGACCATATGTTTTGTTAATGAGCCCTCAAGGAAAAACATTTAGCCAGGAAAAGGCTCGCACACTGTTAGACTACAAGAATATCGCAATAATATGCGGACATTACGAAGGTGTAGACGAAAGAGTTATAGATGAGTTAGTAGATGAAGAAATTTCAATGGGGGATTTTATTCTTACAGGCGGGGAAATTCCTGCAATGGCAGTAATCGATTCGACAGTCAGGCTGATACCCGGAGTATTAAAGGAGGAGGAATCTCATTCCATTGAAACTTATACAGACGGTTTGTTGGAGTACCCTCAATATACCAGACCGGCGGATTATATGGGATTAAAAGTACCGGAAATATTGCTTTCAGGGCATCATAGCAATATTGATAAGTGGCGCAGATTCCAATCAATTAAAAGAACATATATTAAAAGGCCGGAGTTGATTGAAAAAGCTTCATTAAACGAAAAGGATAAAAAAATGTTGGAAGAAATCATGAAAGATTTAGAAAATATAAAATGATTTAATTTAGTTGCATGATATTTATACCTATGGTATAATTGCCATGTTAAAAGGGTATTCCGCTATCATAAGCTAGTGATAAGAATGCCTATGGAGGAAGGAGGGGCAACTATGGATTTAATTTCAATGATTGAAGCAGAGCAAATAAAAAAAGATTTACCTGAATTTAATGTAGGTGATACAGTAAAAGTTTTTGTAAAGGTTGTCGAAGGTGCAAGGGAAAGATTACAAGCCTTTGAAGGATTTGTTTTAAAAATACAAGGCGGAGGCCTGTCAAAGACTTTCACAGTTAGAAGAGTTGCTTACGGAGTCGGAGTTGAAAGGACTTTTCCCATTCACTCTCCGAGAATTGACAGAATAGAAGTTGTAAGAAAAGGGAAAATAAGGCGTGCCAAGCTTAATTATATGAGGAAGAGAATTGGTAAGGCTGCAAAAATTAAAAGCATAATGTAAACTAAGGGCTGTATAAGGCCCTTTTTTTCAACCTATAAGAGAAGCAGGTGATTATTTTGAATATTCAATGGTTTCCGGGTCATATGGCAAAAGCACAAAAATTAATAATTAAGGAATTAAAGCTGGTTGATATTGCTATAGAAATGATTGATGCGAGAATACCCATAAGCAGCAGAAATCCTGATGTGGATACTATTGTTGGTGGTAAGAAGAGGGTTATTCTTTTAAATAAATGCGATTTAGCGGATGAAGGGCTAAATAAACAATGGGAAAGCTATTTTTCAAATAGAGGCATTAAAGGGATATTAGTTAATTCAGTTAAAGGTACTGGGATAAAAAGCGTTTTGAACGAGTGCAAAAACCTAATGGAAGAAGATATAATCAGATTAAGGAAAAAGGGGTTAATACATAAAACAATAAGAGCCATTGTTATTGGTATACCTAATGTCGGGAAGTCCTCTTTTATAAATAGAATGGTTAATAAAAGTATAGCGCAAACAGGCGGAAAACCGGGTGTGACAAAAATAAAACAATGGATTAAGGTGAGCAAGGACTTAGAGCTCCTTGATACACCGGGTATATTGTGGCCGAAGTTCGGTGATGAAACAGTTGCTTTGAATTTGGCTTATACCGGAGCTGTTAAGGACGAAATAATGGATATAAATGAATTGGCTAAAAAGTTTACATCAAAGGCTATAAAGGAATTTCCTGATAAATTTAATGATAGATATAAGCTCAACTGCACTAGCTACTCAGCGGAGGAATGCATTAAAATTATTGGAGAAAAAAGAGGATGTATGCTAACCGGCGGTGAAATAGATATAAACAGGGCTTCTGACTTAATTATGGAAGACTTTAGAAAAGGTAAATTAGGCAGGATTTCATTAGAAAAACCATATTTTAAGGAAGGTAAAGAAAATGGTTAAAGATATACAATTGTCTAATAAGACTCTACCTACATGGCAATATGAAGATATATGTATTAAAAAAGGCTACTGTAGAATAGCAGGTATAGACGAGGCTGGAAGAGGGCCTTTGGCAGGACCCGTAGTCGCTGCAGCCGTTATTTTAAATAAAGAAGCGGAAATATCCGGTATCAAGGATTCAAAAAAAATATCAGCTAAAAAAAGAAAGTTATTATACGATGAGATAATTAATAGCGCTATATCTGTTGGAATTGGTATAATCGATGTAAATATAATTGACTCAATCAATATAAAAAATGCCACACACTTGGCAATGATTAAAGCTGTAGAAAACATGAAATTAGAACCGGACTTTTTGCTGATTGATGCAGAAAAACTTGATAAAATAGACATACCCCAATATTCCATAATAAAAGGTGATAATTTAAGCATTTCAATAGCGGCAGCTTCAATAATAGCAAAAGTTGAAAGGGATGAAATATTGAATTCTTTTGAAACTTTATATCCCGGCTATGGTTTTGCCCAACATAAGGGGTATGGGACTAAAGCGCATTATGAAAATATAAAAAAGTATGGCTTATTGCCTATACATAGAAAAACCTTTACAAGAAATATTTAGGTGGTGATATTATGAAAATTACGCCACGAAGCAATGTGCTAAATAGATTCAATAATGTTAAGAATTCAAAGGATTTGAAAATAGGCGACATAATAAAAGGTAAAGTTATAAAAAACGAAAATGGGTTAATTACATTAAAAACAGCGGAAGGCAAGATGATAACAGCATCATTCAAATCTACAGAAAATATTTCTGAAGGTTCCTTTATATCTTTTATTATCAACCAGCTAAACGACGAAAAAGCTTATGGAAAACTAATAAATCTAAGTGGGTATGATGATGAAAGTGATATAACTATATTGTTGAAACAATTAGGTATTGAAAATAAAGAATTGAATGAAGATATAATATTAAGCCTATTGAAATATATGCAGCCTATCGATAAAATGAAGGTTGAGTAT
The DNA here is from genome assembly GCA_964408955.1 of uncultured Clostridiaceae bacterium. GTDB lineage: Bacteria > Bacillota > Clostridia > Lutisporales > Lutisporaceae > JAAYKT01. The sequence continues at coordinate 96,951 of CAYPBK010000001.1, read as the reverse complement.
GTCGGCTTAATACAGAGATCAATAGACAGTTTAATGCAAAACAAAAAGGAATTTCTTATTTTTTTAATAGAGTCTGAAGGCAAATATTTTGATTTACCACTGGATGAGCTTAACATGTTGTTTTTATCTTTTAAAGATGATGAATTAAATGAGATTTCCAATAATGAATTATTAAATGCAAATATTATTAGGGAAAGTGAAAGTGGCTTTTTAGAAGATTTGTTAGAGACATTTAATTTAAGTGAAAATAATATTGAAGAGCTGTATAATTCTTCTCAAAGAATAGTTGATTCAATGGAAGCTATGAATTTAGATACCATATCTTATCTATTGTCAAAAAATACGGAAATTACCCCGCAAAACATATTAACAATATTTAATCTTATATCTAAAGATGTAGGGTTGAGTAATTATATAAACATAGTCAAGAAAATAATAAATGAATTAAATGATGAAGAGCTGAAATCATATACCGTAAAACTATCAAAGCTTTTAATGGAAGCAAAAGAAATAGACAAAGAAACAATAACCGGTCAATTTAAAGAATTAGCTAAAGTGGCAAAGGAAATAGAAGATATAATTAAAGATAAAAGTATCGATAATTACGAATTGAAAAGTAATCTAGGCAATATAAAAAGCAATTTACATATGATTAAAACGGCTAATGATCATATGCATTATTTTAATCTGCCATTGTTGCTAAATGGTAATGATGCCACTGTAGAAATTTTTGTTTATAATGAAGGGAAAAAAAATAAAAAGATAGATATCAAAAACGTCAGTATATTAATAGCACTATGCTTAGATAATATAGGGCATTTAGAGAGCTTAATTCAAATCAGCAATAATCATATAAATGTTTTGTTCAAAACTGAAAATAAAACCGTTTCAAATATAATTTTAAAGAATACAGACATTTTGAAGGAATCTTTAAAAAGTATTGGGTACAGCGCCAGTATATCTGTAACAGAAAAGAAGATAGAAAAGGCGAATTTGATGTCCGTTGAGGGAAAAAACCTCGGTAATGGCAAGGTGAAAAGTAAAATCGATGTGAGGTTATAGCTATGAAAAGTAATGGCAAAATTAAAAAAGCTGCTGCAATATCCTACTCTTCCGATGACGCTGCGCCAAAGGTTACTGCAGCTGGCAAAGGCTTTATTGCGGAAGAGATTATAAAAACTGCCCAAGAAAAGGAAATACCTATATACAAGGATAGTAATTTGGCAGATACGCTTTTAAACATAGAGTTGGGTAAGGAGATTCCGCCTGAGCTATATAATGTTATAGCAGAAATTTTAGTCTTTGTTTGTCATATAGATAAAAAAAGAGGTGAGACTGTTGGCTGGAAATAAAGTATTAGGCGATTTTGGCGAGGCAGAGGCAGTGGCTCATCTAGAAAATGAAGGCTATATTATTCTTAAAAAGAATTTTAGGTGTAAGCTGGGTGAGATAGATATCATTGCTGCTGATGGTGACACTCTCGCTTTTATTGAGGTAAAAACCAGAAGTACTGAAAAATACGGTAAACCGGGAGAGTTTGTTAATTATAAAAAGCAAAATAAAATAATAAAAACGGCATTACAATATATTGTTTTAAACAATTTAACTGATTGGATGAGCAGATTTGATATTGTTGAAGTTTTAGTGGACAAAGATGACAAAGTAAAAAGCATATCCTTATTAAAGGATGCTTTTTCTTATAGCGGAAGACTGGGATACTAAAAAGCGGGAGAGTATTATGAAAAATGCACTTCAAATATCTCATGAAATAATTAAATGTTATCTTAAGGATGGCGATATTGCCGTTGACGCGACCTCAGGCAATGGTAACGACACACTTTACCTTGCAGAACTTGTAGGAGATAAAGGTAAAGTATATGCTTTTGATATTCAAAAAGTAGCTATTAATACTACCTTGGAAAAACTGAAGAAAAATAAATTAGAGGAAAGGGTAGAATTGATCAATGACGGTCATCAATATATGGATGACTATATATCAAGTGAAGTACAAGTTATTGTGTTTAACCTTGGGTATTTACCAGGCGGAGATCATAATATTGGAACAAAGCCCGAAAGCACAATTCAGGCAATAGATAAATCCTTGGAGTTGCTTAAGGTTGGAGGAATAGTAATGATGGTTATATATTACGGCGGTGATAGCGGCTTTACGGAAAAAGCGGCAGTTTTGGATTATATTGAAAAGCTTGATTATAAAAAATATACTGTTTTGATGATGAATTATGCTAATTGGATTAATAACCCTCCAATTGCTGTTTGCATCGAAAAAGTGGCTTATTAGCTATATGTAATACTTTTTATCTAATGTTCTATGCTGTATTGCTTCTGCAATATGGTTTATATTTATATTTTCTGCTTCCTCTAAATCAGCAATAGTCCGTGCGACTTTAAGAATCCTACTATAGGCACGAGCGCTAAGATTGAACTTATCAAAAGCGTCTTTAAGAATGCTTCTCTCTTTATTTCCTATTTCACAATATTTATTTATATGCATTGATTTTAGTTGCGAATTAGAATATATAGCATGGTTTTTATATCTATCAAGCTGTATTTGCCTAGCTTTATTTACTCTCTTTTTTATTACGCTTGAACTCTCAGATTTAGAGCTTTCACTTAAATCGTTAAATTTTAATGCTTTGACTTCCACCTGCAAATCTATTCGATCCATCATTGGACCTGAAATTTTACCCAGATAGTTCTTTATCTGCGAGGCTGTGCAACTGCAGCGACCGCTTTCATCGCCAAAAAAGCCGCAAGGGCACGGATTTATTGACGAAATCATCATAAACTTAGCAGGGAAAGTGACAGTTCCATTTACTCGTGATATTGTTACACATTCATCTTCCAGAGGTTGCCTTAAAACCTCAAGAACATGCTTTGGGAATTCCGGCATTTCATCAAGAAATAAAACGCCATGATGTGATAAGGATACTTCTCCTGGCTTCGGTATTCTGCCGCCGCCGGTTAATGAAGCAGCGGATATAGTGTGGTGCGGGGATCTAAAGGGTCGTCGCAACACTAAATTTTCGTAATCTCTTAAAAGACCGGCTACACTGTAAATCTTTGTAACCTCAAGGCTTTCTTCAAAGGTCATATCCGGAAGTATAGAGGGTAATCTTCTTGCCAACATGGTTTTGCCTGCTCCCGGAGGGCCAACCATCAGCACATTATGTGAACCGGCCGCAGCGATTTCCAGGGCTCTTTTTACGGTATGTTGTCCTTTAACATCCTTAAAATCTATATCATCAGGCTGGTTTAACAGGTATTTACCCGGATCAAAATGCGCAGGCTCAATAATGGTTTCCCCGTTAAGAAAGCTCACCATTTCAATTAAGTTCTCTACAGGAAATACGGAAAGGTCTTTAACTAATGATGCTTCATTGGCATTTTCTCCGGAGGTAATAATCCGTGTAAATCCGTTATTCTTGGCTTCAATGCACATCGGCAAAATACCCTTAATTCCTTTTACAGTACCGTCTAAAGATAGTTCACCGAGGAAAATAGTGCTATCAATACTTTCTAAAGGGAACATAGAACTCGCACCAAGTATACCTGCGGCTATCGCTAAATCAAAAACAGAGCCTTCTTTCTTTATATCCGCCGGGGCAAGATTAATAGTTATTCTTTTGCTGGGAAACTGAAAATAAGAGTTTTTTATAGCGGCTCTAACTCTTTCTTTAGATTCTTTTACTGTGGCATCAGGCAGTCCTACAATATCAAAACCCGGTAATCCGTTGGATAAATCTATCTCGACATTTACAATATAACCATTAATTCCGTATATTGAGCACGAACATACTTTGTATATCATTAAACCTCTCCTAAGTTTCAAGTGTTTTTATATATATTCAATAAAAATTTAAAATTACCTTCTGGATACACTACAAAATAATTTTAATGATTTTTTACAATTATATTATTAATATGATATTATTTCATATATAAGTGCTTTTAAGTTTTATATAGAAAAGGATTGATTATATATGGAAGATAAGAAATATTCCATTTGGTTGTCCGGTCTGCCTAAAATAGGAGCCAGAAAATATTATAGCCTTGTCAAATATTTTGGAAGTGCTAAAAAGGTTTTTGTTTGCAGTAAAGAGGAATTAACGGAATCAAAATTAGTTAATGAAGAGACAATAAATACGATACTGACGAAAAGGGATATAGATAAGGTTGAAAGATATTTAAAAAAGCTTGAAGAATACAATATATCTACTTGTACCGTTGATGAACCTGAATATCCTGCAAATTTAAAAAATATTTATGATCCTCCGCCTGTTTTATATATAAGAGGTAAACTTTTAGAAGATGATTTGAATTCAATTGCAATAGTCGGTTCAAGAAAAGCCACAGAGTACGGATTAAATACGGCATATAAACTTGGGAAAGAAATAGCTGAATCTGGATATACAGTTATAAGCGGTATGGCTATAGGTGTTGATTCTGCTGCACATAGAGGTGCATTAAAAGCAGGAGGCAGGACTATCGCAGTATTTGCTTGTGGGCTTAATAGTGTTTATCCTAAAAGCGGTTTTAATTTAGCTAAAGACATAATTAAAAACGGGGCTATTGTTTCGGAGTATCCTTTAGGCATTATGGCTTTACCTCAAAACTTTCCGGCTAGAAACAGAATAATAAGCGGTATGTCTAAAGGAGTTTTAATAGTTGAAGCAAATAAGAAAAGCGGCTCCCTAATTACTGCCGATTTTGCACTTGAACAGGGCAGGGATGTATTTGCAATACCAGGGAATATAAATTCCCCAAATAGCCAAGGAACTAATGAATTAATTAAAAATGGGGCAAAGTTAACTGATTCAATAGACGATATATTAGAAGAGTACTATGGCTTTACATATGCAAAGGAAAATAGAAAAGAAGTTTTATTTAATGATATAGAAAAGGAAATATTAACTTTGCTTAACGACTCAGGCTTGACATCGGATGATATAATTAATAAGCTGCCATCTATAGAGCCTGCCAAAATTCTGTCTTCGCTAACGATACTGGAAATACAAGGTTTTGTAAAGCAAATTGATGGGATGTTCTATAATATGTAGCTTTTAATATATAATTAAAATTCACTAATATAACTTGTAATAAGCAGAAAACTTAAGATTAAGTTATAAAATATGCATAAAAGAGGTGATATATTTGGAGAAATCTTTAATTATAGTTGAATCCCCAACAAAAGTAAAAACTATTAAAAAGTTTCTCAGCTCAACATATAAAGTGGAAGCAACAATGGGACATCTTAGGGATCTACCTAAAAGTCAGCTGGGGATTGACACTGATAACAATTTTGAACCAAAATACATTACAATACGTGGCAAAGGACAGATTTTAGATAAGCTAAAAAAGGAAGCCAAGAATAGCAAGAAAGTCCTGCTGGCTACTGACCCGGATAGAGAAGGTGAGGCGATATCCTGGCATCTATCAAAGATACTGAATTTAAACGAAAATGATATTTGCAGAATAGAATTTAATGAGATAACAAAGACTGCGGTGCAAAACGCAATTAAAAGCCCCAGAAAAATAGATATGGATTTAGTTAATGCTCAACAAGCAAGAAGAATACTAGACAGGCTTGTGGGGTACAAAATAAGTCCTCTGCTGTGGAAAAAGGTTAGAAAAGGTTTAAGTGCAGGCAGAGTTCAATCTGTAGCAGTAAAGCTTATCTGTGATAGGGAAGAGGAAATCAGGGGTTTTGTACCAAAGGAATATTGGAATTTGATAGCTATCCTTTTAGATAATAAAAGCAGCAAAACTATGGAAGCAAAGTTTTTTGGAAGGGACAACAAAAAGCTTGAAATAAACAGTAAAGCCGAGATGGATAAAATACTGAAGAGCTTAAAGGATAAGGAATTTGTTGTAAAGAGTGTGAAAAAGGGGGAGAAAAAAAGAAATGCTCCCTTACCCTTTACTACGAGCAGCTTACAAATTGATGCATATAAGAAGCTAGGGTTTTCTACAAAAAAGACAATGGTTGTCGCTCAACAGCTATACGAGGGATTAAACATTAAAGGTGAAGGTAATGTTGGACTTATAAGCTATATTAGAACTGACTCCATAAGGATATCAGAAGAAGCTAAAAACGAAGCAAAAAAATATATTGTAAATAAATTTGGTGAAAATTATTACAAGAGAAGTTTTGTAAAGAATAAAGCAGGAAGCAAAGTTCAAGATGCTCACGAAGGAATCAGACCAACCTCTGTTATGAGAGAACCGGATTCCATAACTGAGTCTTTAAATAAAGACCAGTTTAAATTATATCAGCTTATATGGAATAGATTTGTAGCAAGTCAAATGCAAGCAGCATTATATGATACTGTATCTATAGATATTATCGCAGGAGAATATATTTTTAAAACAACGGGCAGCATATTGAAATTTTCTGGATTTTTAAAAGTTTACAAAGAGGATAAGGAAGAAAAAGAAGATAATATTCTTTTGCCGGAATTAAAAGAGGGGGAGAAGCTTAAACTTGAAAAGCTTAAGCCGACGCAGCATTTTACAGAGCCGCCTTTACGATATACGGAGGCTACTTTAGTTAAAACTCTTGAAGAAAAAGGGATAGGAAGACCTAGCACATACGCACCTACTATTTCCACAATACAGGCGAGAGGTTATGTAGCCAAGGAAAAAAAATTCTTAATTCCTACCGAGCTTGGTGAAACAGTATCAACTTTGCTTATTGAGCACTTTAAAGACATTATTAATATAAAATTTACCGCTGATATGGAGAAGGAATTAGATGATATAGCTGACGGCGAAAAGGAATGGATAGACCTGATAGCTGAATTTTATATTCCTTTTGAAGTATTATTAAAAAAAGCTGAGGATACTATAGGTGAAATAAAGATACAAGATGAAGTCAGTGATGAGATATGCGAGTTGTGCGGTAGAAATATGGTTTATAAAATGGGACGGTTTGGTAGGTTTCTTGCATGCCCGGGATTTCCGGAGTGCAGGAATACAAAGCCTATTTTAGAAAGCATAGGTGTCAAATGCCCGAAATGTGACGGGGACTTAATAAAAAGAAAAACAAAAAAAGGAAGAAAGTTCTTTGGGTGTAGCAATTATCCAAAATGCGATTTTGTCACATGGGATGAACCTACAAAAGAAAAATGTCCCGAGTGTGGAGGTATATTGGTAAGGAAATATAAAGGCAAAAACGATGTCTATGTTTGTATAAATGAAAGCTGTAAATACGAACGAAAAAAAAAGGATAAGTAGGTGTGGATTTGAAAAGAGTAAAAGTTATCGGCGGGGGCTTGGCCGGATGTGAAGCGGCTTGGCAGTTAGCCAAAGCAGGCGTGAAGGTTGAGTTATATGAAATGAGACCAAAAAAAATGCCTCCGGCTCATAACACTGGTCTTTTTGCTGAATTAGTATGCAGTAATTCTCTTAGATCTAGTAGTCTTGAAAATGCTGTTGGACTATTGAAAGAAGAAATGCGGATTCTTGATTCTTTAATTATTAAATGTGCGGATAATAACGCAGTACCTGCAGGCGGAGCACTTGCAGTTGATAGAATTAAATTTTCCGAAGCTGTAACACATAAAATTAAGTCCAATAATAATATAGAAATAATAGAAAATGAAGCAATTGAAATACCTACAGATGAATGTGCTGTTATTGCCACAGGCCCATTGACTTCAGATGGTTTTTCTAAAAACATTATGGAATACTTAGGACAAGATCATCTATATTTTTATGACGCTGCCTCTCCTATAGTTACTTACAGTTCAATAGATATGATGATTGCTTTTAAGGCATCAAGATATAATAAAGGTGAAGATGATTATATTAATTGTCCTTTGGATAAAGAACAATACAATCTTTTTTATAATGAATTGATAAATGCAGAAAGGGCACCTTTAAAAGTATTTGAAAAGGAAAAAGTATTTGAAGGATGTATGCCGGTAGAAACCATGGCAAGAAGAGGAGTCAAAACTTTATTATTTGGACCTTTAAAACCAAAAGGTATAATAAATCCGAAGGACAATAAAGAGCCTTATGGCGTTGTACAACTTAGGCAGGATAATAAAGAAGGCACTTTATATAATCTAGTTGGCTTTCAAACAAATTTAAAATGGAGCGAGCAAAAAAGAGTTTTTTCCATGATTCCCGGGTTGGATAATGCAGATTTTGTAAGGTATGGAGTCATGCATAAAAATACTTATATTAATTCAACTAGAGTTCTAGAACCAACCTTAGCTCTAACGGACAATAAGGGATTGTTTTTTGCCGGACAGATCACTGGTGTAGAAGGCTATGTTGAATCTGCTGCTTCCGGTATTATTGCGGGAATAAATGCAGCAAGAATAATCAATGGGTTGGAACCGGTAGTTTTTCCTAGAACTACAGCTCACGGCAGCCTATGTGCATACATAACTGATGAAAGTATAAAAAACTTTCAGCCTATGAATATAAACTTTGGTTTGTTTTCTGCAATTAAAAGAAAAATTTAAAAGTAAACAAGAAAAAAATTTAAAATACTCTGAAATTGCTTTAAAGGACATGAAAAGGTTTGTAAAGGAAGTATTATTTTGTTGAATATAGCCTATTATTATGTTACGATTTCATTGTAATTACCTAATAAAAATAATTGGATATAATTTGGAGGATTGCTGATTATGTTTAACGGAACAACCATCGTTGCGGTTAATAAGGATGGTAAAAGCGCTATTGCCGGGGATGGGCAGGTAACCTTAGGTCAAAACACGATTATGAAATCTACTGCGAGAAAAATAAGAAGAGTACACGGCGGTAAGGTTCTTGTTGGTTTTGCCGGTTCCGTAGCTGATGCATTTACTCTATCAGATAAGTTTGAAGAAAAACTTGAACAATACGGTGGTAATCTTAAAAGAGCCGCTGTTGAATTAGCAAAGGATTGGAGAAGAGATAAAATACTGAAGAATCTGGAAGCAATGCTTATTACCATAGATAAAGATACTATGCTTGTTGTTTCTGGAAGCGGTGAAGTTATTGAGCCGGATGAAGGAGTTATAGCTGTTGGTTCAGGCGGTAACTATGCTATGGCAGCCGCTAAAGCACTGTACTATAATACAGAGTTGAGCCCAAAAGAAATAGTAGAGGAATCTCTTAAAATAGCGGCGTCTATTTGTGTTTTCACAAATGATAATATAATTGTCGAAGAGATTTAGGAGGTTATTATGGTTGAATTGACCCCAAACCAAATAATAGATGAATTGGATAAATATATTATTGGTCAAGATAAAGCTAAAAAGTCTGTTGCGGTAGCTCTAAGAAGCAGATATAGGAGGAACCTTCTCCCAGATGAAATTAAAAATGAAATAATGCCCAAAAATATACTGATGATTGGACCTACCGGTGTCGGTAAAACTGAAATTGCAAGAAGATTAGCAAAGCTCGTAAATGCTCCTTTTGTTAAAGTTGAAGCAACAAAGTTTACAGAAGTTGGTTATGTCGGACGTGATGTTGACTCAATTGTTAGGGATATTATTGAGATATCGATAAGAATGGTCAAAGCAGAAAAGATTATTGAAGTTGAGGATGTGGCTTATGATTCTGCAGTAAATAAAGTAGCAGAAATACTTATACCTGAACCCAGCAAGAAATCCGGCATTAAGAATCCATTTGAATCACTATTCAATTACAATACAAATGATGATGAATCAGATGATAACATGGAAGAAAATGAATCTATTAAAACCAATAGATTTTATATAAAGGAAAAGATAAAAAACGGCGAATTGGACAATCAAATGATTGAGCTTGAAGTAGAAGATAATTCCTTATCGACGATAGATATGCTTTCGGGGCTTGGATTCGAACAAATGAGCATTAACTTTCAAGATATGTTTGGTAATATATTTCCTAAAAAAACAAAGAAAAGAAAGCTTTCAATTAAAGAAGCTTTAAAAATAATAACACAATTGGAAGCCCATAAGCTTATAGATATGGATAATGTAAATGAAGAAGCTGTTAAAAGGGCAGAAAATGAAGGTATTATTTTTATAGATGAGATAGATAAAATTGCCGGAAAAGGTTATTCAAGCGGACCGGATGTTTCTAGAGAAGGTGTGCAAAGAGATATTTTGCCTATTGTTGAAGGCAGCACTGTTATGACTAAATACGGACCTGTAAAAACAGACCATATGTTATTTATTGCAGCCGGCGCTTTTCATGTCTCAAAGATTACAGATTTAATTCCTGAGCTGCAAGGCAGGCTTCCTGTACGCGTAGAACTAAGCAGCCTTTCTAAAAATAATTTTGTTGAGATACTATCAAAGCCTAAAAATGCTTTAATTAAGCAATATAAAGCATTGCTATCCACAGAAGGAATTGAGGTTGTTTTTCAGGATGATGCAATAAGTGAAATAGCTGAAATTGCAGCTTTTATGAATGAAGAATCTGAGGATATAGGTGCAAGACGATTATATTCAGTTATGGAAAAGCTTTTTGAAGATTTATCTTATAATGCATCTGAGATGAGTGAAAAACAATTTGTAATTGACAGAGACTATGTAAAGCAAATGCTTGTTGATGATATTAAGGATAAGGATATAAGTAAATATATCATATAATATAGAGGAGGATACAGATGAGCCTAACATTACTTGAAAGGGTTAGAAAAGTTAATAAAGTTTTGCAAAGATCAGGACATCAGCCCATTCCTTTTAATGAATTATGCAGTATTATTAGCGAAGTACTAAATGCCAATGTTTATATTATAAGTAAAAATGGGAAGGTTCTAGGATATGGATTATGCAGACCAATGGAATGTGATGTTATAAAGAATGAAATATTGGCGGACAAAAGATTTCCCGATGATTATAATAAATCAATTTTATCTATAAATGAGACCCAGGCCAATATTGAGAAAACAGATAAATTTTGTGTTGTAGATAATAGCAAAACTTGTGAATTAGATTATAAGTATTCAACAATTGTTCCGGTACACGGCAGTGGTGAAAGGCTGGGGACGATGATTTTAGGGAAATTTGACATAGAATTTGAAGAAGAGGCTCTAGTACTATTAGAGTATTGCGCAACTGTAGTAGGTATGGAAATTCTTAGAGTGAGGCAGGAAGAGATTGAAGGAAATGCAAGAAAAAAAGCTGTAGTGCAAATGGCTATAGGTACCCTATCCTACTCGGAACTGGAAGCGGTGGAGCATATTTTTAAAGAGCTTAATGGCAATGAAGGTCTTCTCATTGCAAGCAAAATTGCAGACAAGGTTGGAATAACCCGATCAGTAATAGTTAATGCGCTAAGAAAATTCGAAAGTGCAGGTATAGTGGAGTCACGATCCTTAGGAATGAAAGGTACCCACATTCGGATATTGAATGATAAGCTACTTGATGAATTAAAAAAATTAAATTGAAATTTAATATAAGGTTTTAAAGGTAGAAAGCTTAATAGCTTTCGCCTTTTTTATTTCTAAAAATATTTTGATTTTAAAATTCTTATAACATATTAATAATTAGTTTTTCAGTGGAATTGTCTTTATTCTGCTACAGTTCACAGGTATATTTTTAGATTATTAATATTTGATAAAGATTGCATTGTGTAGAGGCTTAGAATCTGTTAGCGCAGTGGAGGATTAGTTGCGTCAACTGTTTGAGCGAAGCGAGTTTTGACGCAACCCGGAACAAGCTTACAGATTATTAGCCTTGGAACTCCTGCAATCGTATCAAATATAATAATCATATTGAAACTATAGTTATATCGGAATAACACCTTTATTCTTTATATTTCTACAAATAATACTATATATCCATTTACTCTAAATAGATTTACATTTATAATATTATATAGGTAAATAAAGGCATATGTTTTATATAGCAGGAAAACACTATATATCTGCGCCACAAAAGGTAAAATAATGTATGCCGCGCAATATCCTTGGACAAGTTGCAGAATTGAACAAAAAACACCGATAAAACAGGTAAATAAGCATAATCCTGGTATAAATAAGAGGATATATGTTTTGTATGTCGAATAATATATTTTTAGGGAAAAAATATGAAGGTGATGAAAAATATGATTCTAAAAATTAATAATTCAGTAAATTTGCTTGAGAAATCATTGGATTATTTTTGGGCTAAAAATGAAGTGATTTCAAAAAATATAGCTAATGTAAATACGCCTGGCTATAAAAGGTACGATGTAAAATTCGAAGATTTCTATAGCAAAGAAAAAGAAAAGCTAATGATGAGCAGTGAAAAGAAGAACCCAAAATTTATACCTATAGGAGAAAATACGAATTCTTTTGTTGCACCTTTAGCTTCGAATTCTTTTTCCATGAGAAGAGATAAAAATAATGTAGACATTAATGAAGAGAATGCGGAGCTGGCTAAGAATACCATTAATTACAATGTTGTGGCAAATCAGTTGACTAAGGAGTTAAGCATATTAAAACAAGCTATTAACGAAGGGAGGAGATAGTTTTGAGTTTTTTGGATTCAATCAATGTTAGCGCATCTGCATTAACTGCGGAAACACTAAGAATGGATGTCATATCAAAAAATATCGCAAATGTTAATACAACAAGGACAGCCAACGGTACTCCCTATAGAAGACAGGTTGTAGTTTTTCAAGAGGATAAAAAGGTACCCTTCAGCAGTTTTTTAAATACTGAGCTTAATAAATCCGGCAAAGGCGGCGTTAAAGTGACGGCAGTCATTGAAGATAAGACGGATTTTAAATCTGTTTATAACCCCGGACACCCTGATGCAAACGAAAACGGTTATGTAAAAATGCCAAATGTTGATGTAATGATTGAAATGGTAAATATGATCTCCGCTAGCAGAGCTTACGAGGCGAATATTACATCGATTAACTCAACAAAAAGTATAATTATGAAGGCTCTTGATATAGGTAAAATATAATTGGGAGTGAGTGTTTTGAAAATAGACTTTAATGAGCTAAATAACAATGTAAGCATTTTAAACAACACTTTAAATTCTGAAAGCAAGCCTAAAAAGATTTCATTTGCAGATATGCTTAACAAAAGTTTGAATGAGGTCAATCAGTTACTTATTGAATCACAAGATTTAAATGAAAGGTTGGCATTAGGTCAGGTAGAGAATGTCCACCAAGTTATAATAGCAACTCAAAAAGCAGAATTAGCTATGCAATTTACAATGCAAATCAGAAACAAAATACTAGATGCTTATAACGAAATTATGCGTATGCCTTTGTGATGTGTGAGGTGTTTATATGGGTGAAACTATTAATAAATTAAAAAACAATCTTAATGAGTTTTGGAAGGGTTTGGAAAAGAACCAGAGGATTACCATCACAGTTATCGCAATCATATCTATTCTATTAGTTATAGGAATTGGTTTATTTTCTTCAATTCAAAGATATGAAATTCTATATCCCAATTTAGATGCAAAGGATGCTGGTCAGATTAGGGATAAGCTAAAGGAATTTAATGTACCTGTAAAAGTTGAAGGGACAACAATAAAAGTCCCAAAGGATAAAATAGATGAATCAAGAATTATGCTGGCAATGGAAGGACTACCGGCTAATGATTTTTCATTCCCTGATATATTAAAATCGTCCTTTAATGAAACTTCAGAGGATAAAAAACAAAAATGGCTTCTATACATGCAAAAGAGTATAGGTAACGGTATAAAATCACTAGATGGAGTAGAATGGGCTCAAGTAAACCTGTTTATACCTGAAGATAGTGTTTTTGTTTTAGAAAGCAATAAATTAGATTCCAGCGCAAGCATAATAATAAAGATGAAGCCTGGATATTTACCTTTGGATACAAATCAGGTTAATGGAATAGTTCAGCATGTTTCTAAAAGCGTTAAAGGTTTGAAATCAGATAATATTTCTATAATAGATGACACGGGCAGATCTTTAAAGCTTGACGAAGGATTGGCTTTAAACGCTCAGGTTACTAAGCAACATGAAATTCAGGAGTCAGTAAGAATGGGCTTGCAAAATAGCGTCAGAAAACTATTAGAACCGGTATTCGGTATCAACAATGTTAATGTTATGGCAACTGTAAAGCTTAACTTTGATAGTGAAGTAGAGAATAAAAGAGAGTATACTCCGGCTAATCCTGACGATGAAGAAAAAAGCGGTGTGGTAAGAAGTAAGGAAATATATGAAAAGTCATGGGAAGGTACAGAAGGCGGAGGGGTCCCCGGAACTGATAGTAATATAGATGAAATTCCAACATATCCGGAGTTGGAGGAGTCAAAATCTGAGTATAAAGAAGAAAGAGAAATATTTAATTATGAAATAAGCGAAACCCAGACTCAATTAATAAAAGAGCAGGGCAATATTGAGGATTTTTCATTATCGGTTTTGATAGATTCAGATTATAAAATTAAAAAGGAAGTAGAAAGAAGAAAGCTTTTGAAAGAATATCGAAAGGATAGTTACGGAGATATTATCGAAAAAGTGAAATTGGAAGGCAATCATAGCATCACTGAAGATGAAATTTCAGAAGCACATGAACTTGTCGCCATGGCTATTAAAGGTTTAATTAAAAGCCAAAGTAACGTTGAAAACAAAATTACTGTAAAAGCAATGGATTTTGATACTTCTCTGAAGGAAAAGATTGATTTAGCCAAAGAAGAGGAAGCAATTAATAACAGGAATAAGTTAATTAAAACCGCAGCGCTAGCGCTATTAGCATTGCTGGTATTGGCTATTCCCGGAATCATACTTTTGAGAGGAAGCAAAGGATTTACTGAACAAACACAAGCCGAAGCTGCTTTAAGTATGATGTCTGAGTTTTCGGATGTTAGTGATATTGAATTGGATGATAAAAATGAGGTAAAGAAAAAAATAGAAAAGTTTGTTACGCAAAAGCCTGAGCAAGTGGCTCAATTGTTAAAAACATGGCTCAGCGAAGAATAGAGGTGGCTTAATGGGCAGATATGGCAAGGATCAATTGACAGGTTTAAAAAAGGCTGCAATTTTATTAATTGCATTAGGACCCGATAAATCTGCTTTAGTGTTTAAACATTTAAAAGAAGAGGATATTGAACAGCTTACATTAGAAATAGCTAATATGAGAACTGTCTCTCCCGATGAAAAGGAAGAAGTATTGGAAGAATTCTATCAGATCTGCCTTGCCCAAGAGTATATCTCCGAAGGCGGAATATCTTACGCAAAAGAGATATTGGAAAGAGCGTTGGGAAATCAACAGGCTTTAGATGTAATCAACAGACTAACCGCATCATTGCAAGTAAGACCTTTTGATTTTGTCAGGAAAGCGGACCCTGCCCAGTTGTTAAACTTTATTCAAGGAGAGCATCCTCAAACTATAGCTCTTATTCTTTCTTATCTAAGACCTCAGCAATCCTCAGTAATATTGTCATCGCTTCCTCAAGAAAAGCAGGCAGACGTAGCTCGCAGAATAGCCCTAATGGACCGAACCTCTCCTGATATAATAAAGGAAATCGAGAGAGTTTTAGAAAGAAAGCTATCCTCAATGATAAGTCAGGACTACACTCTTGCAGGAGGAATTCAAGCTATAGTAGATATCTTAAACTCTGTTGACAGAGGTACTGAAAAAAACATAATGGAAACCTTGGAGCTTCAGGATATTGATTTGGCAGAGGAAATTAAAAAGAAAATGTTTGTATTTGAAGATATAGTAGCACTTGATAATAGGTCTGTACAAAGAGTGATTAGAGAAGTTGAAAACAATGATTGGGCCTTGGCGCTTAAAAGCTCCAGTGAAGATGTTTCAAAAACAATATTTGCTAATATGTCCAAGCGGTTAGCGGAAATGATTAAAGAGGATATGGAATACATGGGACCTGTTCGCCTTAGGGATGTAGAAGAAGCTCAACAAAAAATAGTAAATATAATAAGAAAGCTTGAAGATTCAGGTGAAATTGTTATATCTAGAGGTGGAGGCGATGAGATAATTGTATAGAATATATAAATCCGAAAAGGTTAATTTAGGCGAACCTAAATCTATCAATCATATTGATTTAAAATTGATAAGAAATGCCGATAAAGAAAACTGTTTGCAATCAGAAAAAAGTAAAAATCAAATCGCAAAGGATATAATAGAAGAAGCTAGGATGCTTTATGCGGATATTATTGAGGACGCAAATAACGAAGCCTTAATAATAATTGAGAAAACGAATGCGGAGTTAAAACTAAAAGAAAAAGAAACGTACGAAAAAGCCTACAAAGAAGGTTTGGAGAAAGGGTTCAAAGAAGGTAAAACGGAAGCCCAGGAGATAATTGATCAGGCAAAATCTATAAGAGATTATTTAACTTTAAGGAAAAATGATATTCTAAAAGAATCCGAGGCAGATTTAATTGAACTTATTATTGATATATCAAAAAAAGTGATAAACCAGGAGCTTATTCAAAACGAGGACATAATAATTTCATTAATAAGACAAGCCATGGGAAGATCAACTTTTAATGATAATTTGACTATTAAAGTTAGTGCAGAGGATTATGCTTACGTATCAGAGAGAAAGGATGAAATTGCCTCCTTAGTGGAAGGCGTTTTAGAAATTGAAGTCATAGAGGATCGATTTTTAAAAAAAGGTGACTGTATATTAGATACGATTGGCGGACAGGTTAATACAAGCATACAGCATCAAATAGAAGAGCTTGAAAAGGCTTTTATGTATGTTTTGAGGAATGAGTGAAGGCTTTGGAAAAAATTGATTTTACTAAATATAAAAACATTGTACAGGGAAAAGACTTAATAAGGTATAGCGGTAAAGTTTCTAGGGTAGTAGGATTAACAGTAGAATCATTGGGTCCTTCGGTTAACATAAGTGAACTTTGTGAGATACATAGCTTTAAAGGAGAAAAGCCTATATTAGCAGAGGTAGTTGGATTTAACGATAATGTTGTCAGCCTTATGCCATTAGGATCTTTAGAAGGCATAGGACCCGGCAGTCCTGTTATAGCAACAGGGAAAAAAATGAGCGTTGCGGTGGGCTATGAGCTTTTAGGGAGAGTAATAGACGGATTAGGAAAACCAATAGATAATTTGTATGGCTTTGAAAGTAATACATATTATTCAATTTATAATGAACCTCCTGATCCTTTGGCAAGAGAAGTGATAAAAACTCCTTTGACAATTGGAGTTAAAGCTATAGATGGTCTTCTTACAATTGGCAAAGGTCAAAGAGTAGGTATATTTTCAGGAAGCGGAGTCGGTAAAAGCACATTAATAGGGATGATAGCAAGAAATACATCTGCAGATATTAATGTAATAGGGCTTATAGGTGAAAGAGGCAGGGAAGTAAAGGAATTCATTGAAAATGATTTAAAGGAAGAGGGACTGAAAAGGTCTGTTTTAGTAGTTGCAACGTCTGATCAACCTGCTTTAATAAGACTAAAGGCTGCTTATGTAGCGACAGCAATTGCAGAGTTTTTTAGAGATCAAGGTAAGGACGTTTTGTTTATGATGGATTCCGTCACTCGGTTTGCTATGGCTCAAAGAGAAGTGGGATTATCCATAGGTGAGCCACCAGTTTCCCGCGGATATACTCCATCAGTTTTTTCTGTATTGCCAAAGCTATTGGAAAGATCGGGTACTTCAATGGATGGCTCCATAACTGCTTTTTATACTGTTCTGGTTGATGGTGATGATATGAATGAGCCGATTACGGACTCAATAAGAGGCATACTTGATGGGCACATAGTTTTATCTAGGAATCTTGCAAATAAGAATCATTACCCAGCAATCGACATTTTATCAAGTATTAGCAGATTAATGCCGAATATTATATCAGAGAAACATAAACATTTGGCAAATAGTATAAAATCAATGTTAGCTATTTATAAGGAAGCTGAGGATTTAATAAATATTGGAGCATACCAAGAAGGCAGCAATAAAGAAATAGATTTAGCTATAAAAAAGATTGAAAAAATAAACAGCTTTTTAAAACAAGAAACTAATGAAAATACAAGTTTTAACGAAACAATAGATATTATGGCTAAAATCATTGAATAGGGTGGTCTAATGAGTATATACAGGTTTAGATTTGATAATATATTAAAGTTGAGAAAAAGTATTGAGCTGAATAAAAAAGATCAGCTTGGTAATTCAATAAAAAAATTTCAAAAAGAAAAAAACAATCTAAACAATCTAAATGAAAAGCTAAATATAACCTTCGAAAAAATATATGAAGAATATGAAAAGGGAATTGAAGTTGGAGATTTATTAAAAACAGCAGAAAGACAGAATTATTATAAAAAGGAAATCGATAAAAAAATTGTGGATGTTGAAGAAGCAAATCAAGAAGTAATTGAAAACAGAAAAGAACTCATTAAAGCTATGCAGGATAAAAAAATACTAGAGAAGCTAAATGAAATTAGCTTTACCGGATACATGTATGAGGAAAAAAGGAAAACTGAAAAAGAATTAGATGAAATAATATCATTTAAACATAATTCCAAGCGGGGGTAATTTAATGCAACAAGAAAATGCAAATAAACCCGGTAAAAAGAAAGAAAAGGTTAAAAGTTCCAAAAGTAATATAATGCAAAATATATTTTTAGTCTTTATAATACTTTTTCTAACCGGTCTTATAGTGGTTGGAAGTATTTTTGTTTTCAATATAGGTGGTGGCAAGCAATATATTGCAAAAGCAATATCAAAGGTTCCTATCATAGGGAAACTTGTAAAACCTGTTGATGAGAATAGAACCCCTGAAGAAATAAAAAAAGACGAGTTGCAGGCAATTATCGATGATATTAATTTGCAAACTATTCAGCTTCAAAGCACGAAGACTGATCTTGAGAAAAGAGAATCTGATATTTTAAAGAAGGAAGAGATTTTGAAACAAAAAGAAGAGGAAGTAAATAAAAAGCTTAGGGATTTAAGTGAAAAATTAACCAGTATCTTTGAGCAAGTTGAATATTTTGAAAAAATGAAACCTGAAAATGCAACACTTATATTATCTAACATGGAAAGCAAAGGAGTTGTAGTTCAGATTTTAAGAAATATGAGTAAAGATAAAAGCAGCAAAATACTAAGCCTCATGGATCCGTTACAAGCTGCACAAATTTTGGAAGACATTAAGGAATATGATAAATTAAACTATTCAATACTTGATGAATAGTCTTAATGTTTTATTTGAAAGGAGGTGATGAGAAATGGATTTTTTAGATGTCCTGAGCCCACAGCTTGAAAAGCCTTTTAACCCTGGTAAACATAATCTTATATCGAACGCTGATAAAAGCAAAGTTAGTTTTAGCAGTTTTTTTAATACGGCTATAAACAGAAGAAACGATATTAAACATGCTGTCAAGGAAAATGTAGGTTCTGAAGAAAAATTAAGCAGTATTTCAAAAGAAGATATACTTATAGCTAAGGAAGAGCTTAAAATGAAAAAAGATACTATTATAAGCTCGAATGTCGATGACTACAATCTAGCTAAAGAGGAAAAAAAGAAAGATATAAAAGAAAACATGGATTATGATAGCATAATTGCATTAATGGATGAAATACTATTATATCTGGAAAGGTTAAAATGTTCGCAGAAAACAGAAATCCTTGAAAGCATTTTTGATGTTGTTGAAAATGACTATGATGGTTTGACTGTTATGAAAGACATACTAAATGAGGTTGAAGCTTTATTACAAGGTAATTACCAAACAAAAGA
Source organism: uncultured Clostridiaceae bacterium (assembly GCA_964408955.1). Taxonomy (GTDB): domain Bacteria; phylum Bacillota; class Clostridia; order Lutisporales; family Lutisporaceae; genus JAAYKT01. The sequence goes on along the minus strand of CAYPBK010000001.1, from coordinate 77,320 downwards.
AGTGGAAGAAATACTATATAAAATATTAGATTTTGCAGAGTATGACAATAAAGTAAAGCAGCATGGCGGAGAAGATGAAGCTTTAGTCAAAGAAAAGATAATGGAAATCAAAAAGAGCCTCGCCGGAGTAGAAATTTCAAAACCTCAAAAAGGGAAAAGCAGCATGGAAGTTAAAGAAGCACTGAGAGACCCGGATAATACAAATCCCAGTATCAAAAAGACAAGTAGAAGCATGGACTTACCGGCTGAGGCTGAAAAAGACTTAACAAACAAAAAGGACCCTGACAATATAGGCATAGGCACGGAAAAGGAATCTAACGTTAAAATATCAGAAACAGAACATGTAGTAGAAAGCTTTATAATCCAAAGCAAGGACACAGATATAAATGCAGTAAAAACTCAAAATGTTGAATCAGCAGTTAAAGGGGAAAACGTAGAGAAAAATGATTTAATTGAACAGGTTGTACAAAAGATAAAATATATTTCCAGGAAGGATTTTTCGGAAATTAAAATTCACCTTCGCCCTGAAAGCCTTGGCAAAGTGGTGCTTAGAGTAATTATGGACAAGGAACATGTGACCGCAAAGCTTACTACTGAAAACAATCAAGTAAAAGAAATACTCGAATCTAATCTTATTGAACTAAAGAATTCTTTGAATGAAAAGGGAATTAGTGTACAAAGTTTAAGTGTTTCTATTGGAAATAATGAAAGCTGGCAGAACAGTAATAGGAATCATCAAAGAAAGCCTTTAAAGCAGTTTAATTCAAAAAAGTGGGATTCTAAGGACATTGATTTTAATTTGGATATAATTAATCCATACTCCATGGAAGAAGCTGTGCTGGATATTAAAGTTTAGGAGGTGAAGTTTTGGTTGTAGACAGAGTTTATGCAGGCGGCAAATACATTGCTAATTCTAATGAGCCCAAAGAGAATAAAAACACTTTAGATAAGGATGCTTTTTTAAATTTATTAGTAACACAGCTTAGATATCAAAATCCTTTGCAGCCAATGGAAGATAAAGAATTTATATCGCAAATGGCCCAGTTTACAAGCTTAGAGCAGGCCCAAAATACGAATAAAGTAACAAAAATGAATTCTGCATATACCATGGTAAATAAGCTGATAAGTGCAACAGTAAAGGATGAAAAAGACAAACCCGTTGATATCGTAGGTATTGTTGAAAAAGTAAAAGTAGAGGGGAGCAATATATATCTGGTAGTAAGAGACAAGGAAATCCCCTACGAAGACATAAAAGAAGTCACAGATTTAATATCTCCTTTGGAGCAGACAGAAGTATTGAATCAAAGCTTAAAATTCAACATAGGATATTCTATGCTAGGTAAATATGTGATGGCAAAGCAGGATGACACAGTCATTGAAGGTATTGTGGAGTCAATCAGAAGCAAGGAAGGCAAGCTGGAGCTAAAAATAGGAGAGAAATATATTACGTTGGATGAAATACAAGAAGTAAAATAGCTTTGCTTAGAGGTGTTAATATGAATGATTTTAAGTTTAATGTTAATAGAAATATTATACCTGTTGTAAATCCAAAAACCGGACCCAAACCTCTGGACAAGCCTACAACGGGCAAGGCAGAAGGCTTTGAAAAGGTATTGGAAAAAGTAATAACAAAAAATGTGGAGCTTAAGTTTTCTAAGCATGCCCAAGAGAGGTTAGAAAAAAGAAAAATAGAATTTACTTCTCAGGATTTAAAAAACATTAGTTCTGCGGTAGATAAAGCAGCTGAAAAAGGTCTTAGGGATACTTTGATAATTTTGGGTAATACGGCTTTAATAGCCAATATAAAAAGTAAAACCGTAATTACAGCCGCTACAGAGGAATCCCTAAGGGATAAGGTTTTCACTAATATTGACGGAGCAATAATAATTTAAGCCGGACCTTTTTATAGGGGGCTTAAACCTTCTGATCGATAGACGAAGGAAAATAAAGCAAATATAGGAGGTCGAATAATCTATGATGAGATCAATGTTTTCCGGTGTATCTGGACTTAGGGCACATCAGCTGAAAATGGATGTCATAGGCAATAACATAGCAAATGTTAATACCGTAGGCTTCAAAAGCGGAAGAGCTAATTTTCAAGAGGTTTTTAGTCAGACCGTTAAAGGAGCCGGCTCTCCTCAACTTGGGAGGGGGGGTACCAATCCTCAACAAATTGGTCTGGGAATATCACTTTCATCAATAGATACATTTCACGTTAGAGGTGCGGTACAAAGGACTGATAACAACACTGATTTGGCAATTAATGGGGATGGGTTTTTCATATTGTCAAATAGTAGTGATTTTTTAAGCAGAGCTTTTACCAGAGCAGGCAACTTTACTTTGGATGAGGATGGAAATTTAGTTGCTTCAAATGGTTATAGGGTATTAGGATATATGGAGGATGAAGAAAAGAACACAAATCCCGACAAAACGGTTCTAAAAGGTGTCTTGGAAGGGTTAACTATATCAAAATCAAAATCCTTTCCGGCAAAAGCAACTGATAGTGCAACCTTTACGGGTAACTTGAATAACAACTTGATAAAATTAGGAGACGGACCTGAGGATGTAATTGCATATACCCCAAAAGGCGTAAATGATTTTGCAACTATTCAATTTCCTTCAGATGTAGAATATAGAGAGACAACTTCAACTTTTTATGATAGCCTTGGAGGTCAGCATAATGTTAAATTTATTTTTGTCAGAGGGCTATTGGCTGACGGCACAGGTGGCGGAGAAGATAACGAATGGGGTGTTATCGTTCAAAATCTTGAGACAGGCACTTTTTTTGGGAACTATGATGATGCAAATGGAATTATCACAAGCGTAGATGGAGATGACCCGTTGGATCCTGCAGATGTTACGGGCATGGCTATACCGATTTCCTTTAACTCCAATGGAAGTATAGATTCGGCATCTGTTCATGATATAACTTTAGAAATGCGTGGCAAGAACGGTTCAAGTAATTTTAGTGTTAATATTGACTTATCACAATTGACAGCTTTTAGCAACGAATCCAGCGCTTCTGTTGCAAGTAAAAACGGTTATAAGCAAGGTTATTTAGATACTTTTAGCATAGGACCCACGGGTGAAATATACGGGATTTTTACGAATGGTCAAAGCAGGGTTATTGGTCAGATTGCATTGGCAGCGTTTAAAAATCCGGCAGGGTTGGAAAAGACGGCAGAGAACATGTATCAAGTAACACCTAACTCAGGTGATGCTATATATGGTCTTCCGGGAAGCAGCGGCTTAGGAGCCTTAAACCCCGGTACCCTAGAGATGTCAAATGTGGATATTTCCAGGGAGTTTACAGAAATGATTAGTACACAAAGAGGATTTCAAGCTAATTCAAGAATTATAACAACATCTGATGAAATGCTACAAGAACTTGTTAACATGAAAAGATAATTTCTAATGCACCTGAGCCATATCCTTGATTACGGCTATGGCTTAGGTGCCTAATAAAAGGAAGTGAGTGTTTGATTAAAGTTACAAGGTTAAACAACAAAGAATATTTTATAAATTTTGATCTTATTGAAACATTGGAAGAAACACCGGACACAGTTATTACTTTACGTGATGGTAAAAAATTCGTTGTTCTGGAAACTGTCGACGAGATTATTGAAAGAATTTTAGACTTCAAAAGAGAAATTATAAATCACACGGAACTTATTAAAAATCATAACTCTTGAAAAGAGGTGGCATAATTGGATTTAGCTTCAATTGTTGGGTTATCATTGGGACTTTTTTTCATTGTATTTACAATTTTAGGCAGCGGAAGCATTATGGGTTACATAGATTTTTATTCAGTTGTCATAACATTTGGAGGAACATTAGCGGCAACAGTTTTTGCTTTCCCGTTTAGCGGTTTAAAAGAAGGAATGATTGCACTCAGGCATGTTTTTTTCTATAAAGGCTATAGTGCGGAAACAGTAATAAAAACAATTATCGATTTAGCAAATATAGCTAGAAAGGATGGCTTATTAGCGCTGGAAGAAGCGGCACAGGAGCTGAAAGACGAATTTTTGCAAAAAGGAATAATGCTGATCGTAGACGGAACGGATCCTGAATTAGTGAGGAATATACTTGAAACAGAGCTGGCTTTTATCGAAGAGAGACATGGCGGCAATCAAAATGTTTTTGAGACAATGGGTACATTAGGACCGGGGTTTGGTATGATTGGTACTTTAATTGGCTTGATAAATATGTTAGCGAACTTAAAGGATCCATCATCGATTGGTCCCAATATGGCCGTTGCTATTGTAACCACATTTTATGGTTCCTTGATAGCAAATTTATTTTGTACCCCTGTTGTCAATAAGCTGAAAATTAGAAGTTCGCAGGAGATTTTATTAAAAGAGGTCACATTAGAAGGAATGTTATCTATCCAAGCAGGAGAAAACCCAAGGATTATTGAAGAAAAGCTTAAAGCATTCTTATCTCCAAGATTGCGTAAAAGCCTTAGAAAAGAAAAAGATGGCGTAGAAGGAGAAGAATAAAAATGGCTAGAAAAAAAGTAGTAGTAGAAAATACTGGTGCACCGGCGTGGATGGCTACTTATGGTGATTTGGTGACTCTATTACTATGCTTTTTTATCTTATTATTCTCCATGTCTACTATAGATAATCATAAATTTAAAGCTATTATTATTTCAATGCAAGGTTCTTTGGGTGTTTTAGATTCCGGTATAATTGTGGAGATGGAAAATATAGAAACTACTTTTCCCGGTGATGTTATTGATGAAGAACAAGAAGAGTTTAAAAAAATATTCAGACAATTAGATGATTTTATTAAAGAAAACGATTTGGAAAAAAGCGTAACTTTAAGTATTGACGAAAAAGGTTTGCTTATCAGATTTTTGGACACAGTATTGTTTGATTTCGGCAGAGCAGAAATAAAAGAGGATGCTAAATATATCATCAACATGATATCTAATGTAATCAAGGAAAGTGGTAAGTCCATAAGAATAGAAGGTCACACAGACAATGTGCCTATCAATACCGATAGATTTCCGTCCAATTGGGAGCTATCAACATCAAGGGCTGTAAATGTTGTCAAGTATGTAATTGAGCTTAATGACATTGAACCATGGCGTATTTCTGCTGCAGGTTATGGTGAATATCACCCGATAGAATCAAATGATGCACCATCCGGTAGACAAAAGAACCGTCGTGTGGATATTGTGATTATCAGGAAACAAACTGATGATGCATCTTAAATATATTGAGGAGGGTTGATATGAATAAAAAAATGCTTTTAATTATTATTGCTGTTGCCCTTTTTATAATTATTATTGCAGGAGTAGTTTTTTTCATGTTATCAATAAATTCATCAAAACCGAAAGAAGAAGTATTGAAGCTGGATAAAAACATCATTATGTACTCCTTTGAAGATTCCTTCGTTACAAATATAAAGAACAGCAAAAAAATACTAAAAACAGTAATAGATGTTGAAATTGCAGATAAAAAGATAGAAGAGTTGATTACTGCAAGAGAGCCTGAAATACGTAACGAGATAAATCTAATTCTGAGATCGAAAACAGAGAAAGACTTGGAAGGCTCCGAAGGTCAGGAGAGTCTTCAAAATGAACTACTGGCTAGCCTAAGAAAAATTATTAAGACTGAAAAGATTATTAACATTTATTTCAAGGAATTTATAATCCAATAAGGCAGGTGGTGATAGTGTCTGAAATATTGTCCCAGGGAGAAATTGATGCGTTATTAAATGCGTTAAATACCGGTGAACTTGATGTTAAAGGAATTGAGGATAACAGGGAAGAAAAAAAAGTTAGAAATTATGATTTTAAAATACCAAATAAATTTGCCAAGGACCAGCTTAGAACACTGCAGATGATTCATGAAAATTTCTCAAGGCTTTTGCAGACTTATTTATCTGGTTTTCTAAGAGCTTTAGTGCAAGTTGAAGTTGTATCAGTAGATCAATTAACATATTATGAGTTTAGTAATTCTATGCCAAATCCGTCAACATTAGGTATAGTAGATTTTTTGCCGCTTAGCGGTTCTGTTTTAATTGAAATAAGTTCAAGTAGTAGCTTTGCAATGATTGAGAGAGTTTTAGGGGGAACCGGTAATGTTTACGAAAGAAATAGAGGCTTTACTGAAATAGAATTAACTTTAATAGAAAAGATCTTTATACAAATGCTTACTTATTTAAAAGATCCATGGAAAAATGTTATAGAATTAAAGCCAAAGCTTACGAAAATAGAAACGAACACTCAATTTGCACAAATTGTATCGCCAAATGAAACTATTGCTCTTATAACCTTAAGCTTGAATATAGGTTCTATAGAAGGAATGATGCATATTTGTATACCCCATATGGTTATTGAACCAATAATTACAAAGCTGAGTACAAAGTATTGGTTTTCGGGGATATCAAAAGATATAACCGAAGGCAGTATAAAAAATATAGAAAAAAGAATTGAAACTACGACATTGCCCGTATCTGTGATTTTGGGTAATTGCGTTTTAACGATAAAGGATATAATTAATTTGCAAGTAGGTGATGTTGTTCCTTTAGAAAAAACAATAAGTGATTATTTACATATAAATGTTGGTAATAAGCTGAAGTTCTATGGAGTTCCAGGTGTAGTGAAAAACAAAATTGCAGTTAAGGTTACTAAAGTTGAAAAGAGGGGAGATGAATTAGATGAGTGAAATGCTATCCCAAGAAGAAATAGATGCGTTATTAAAAGGTAACAGTACGAAAACAGAGGAAAGCTCAAGTCACTTGACTGATGAAGAAATTGATGCATTAGGTGAAATTGGTAATATAAGCATGGGTACGTCTGCTACCACGCTATATGCGTTGCTTAATCACAAAGTAACGATTACTACGCCCAGCGTAGCAGTTATGACCTGGGACGATTTAATAGCTCAATACCCATTACCTTACGTTGGTGTTCAAGTTAGATATACAGAAGGATTGACGGGTACTAATCTGTTGGTATTAAAAGAAGAAGATGTAAAGGTGATAACTGATTTAATGATGGGTGGCACAGGCGAAATTAGTGAAGATGAGATATCAGATTTGCACTTAAGTGCAATAAGCGAAGCCATGAATCAAATGGTAGGGTCATCATGTACATCATTATCAACTATGTTCAATAAGAACATTAATATTTCTCCGCCAAAAGCTTTTATAATAAAATTTAAAGAAAATGGACCGGAGGAGATGAGCAGTCAGGATATAGTCGTAAAAACCGCTTTTAAAATGGTTGTAGACGGCTTTATAGATAGTGAAATCATGCAAATAATACCTTTTGATTTTGCCAAAGAAATGGTGAAAAAGCTTATGAACCCAGAATTACCTGATAAAACAGAAAATACCACGATTAAGCAGGAAAATGAGGAAATTGGTCGAATAAAAACAAAAGACGATAAAAAAGTAAGCTATGAAAAAGTAGATGATGAAATAATTTATAATCCCCAAAAAGAAACATTTGGTGTAAATGTACAACCCGTTCAATTTCAGTCATTCGATAAACATGAGGGAGCCATGGATAAAGAAAATATAAATCTTATCATGGATGTACCTTTAGAAATAGCAGTGGAGCTTGGGAGAACGAAAAAGCTAATCAGGGATATACTTGAATTCGGTCCCGGAAGTGTAATAGAATTAGATAGATTAGCCGGAGAGCCTGTTGATATAATTGTCAACGGTAAGTTTATTGCTAAAGGTGAAGTAGTTGTTATTGACGAAAGCTTCGGTGTTAGGATAACAGATATTGTTAGTCCAAATAAAAGAATAGTTAAAGTTTAGTACCTATAATAAGCATATTCGAGGAGGATAAAAAATGGCAAACGGAATTCTAATAGTTGATGATGCAGCATTTATGCGGATGATGATAAAAGATGTATTATCTAAAAATGGATTCACCATAGCCGGCGAGGCAGAAAACGGGGCTAAAGCAGTAGAAAGATTTAAAGAATTAAGTCCGGAATTGGTAATCATGGATATTACCATGCCGGAAATGGATGGTATACAAGCAGTTAAAGAAATAAAAAAAGTAGAGGACTCTGCAAAAATAATTATGTGCTCAGCGATGGGTCAGCAGGCCATGGTTATAGAAGCTATACAGGCAGGGGCAAAGGATTTTATTGTTAAGCCTTTCCAAGCAGAAAGAATTTTAGAGGCTGTAAAGAAAGTATTGGGGTAGAAATGACAAAGCTTTTTATAAACTCATATAATTATTTAAATGTTTTAAATACAATAGAGAATAATGAGCATTTAAATACAAATTATTATATGAGTTTAATGAAATTTTTATATTTTATAATAGTGTTTATTATAATGCTTGGGTTGTTTTACTATATCACCAAACTAATAGCCGGTAAGAATTTTCGGAAGAATAAAATTATTAAAATAATAGAAACCCAAACTCTAGGCTATGACAGAAATATTCATTTGATTGAGTTGGGGGAACAGTTTTATTTAATTGCTTCAACACAAAAACAGATAAATCTTTTATCAGAAATATCAAAGGAAGATATAGAGAACATTCTGTTAAAAGATAAAAATCATAGTAACAAAATTGAAAATTATATAAGCAACACACAGGATTATAGTAAAAATGAACTGTTGGTAAGAAAAATAGCAGATTGGGTTAGAGGTAAAAAGTCTAATGAATAACAAAAGCGTTTTAATTTTTCTATTAATAATAGTTTTGATAACGGCTAGCTCTGTAATAGCCGAACCTCTTATTCCTATTCCTAGCTTAGATGTAAATGTAAAGGCTGCAGAATCTCCTGAAGATATTGCTTTTAGTTTACAAGTGCTTTTAATATTAACGGTTTTATCACTGGCTCCCGCATTGCTTATTATGGTAACGTCTTTTACAAGAATTATTATTGTTTTAAGCTTTACCAGAAGCGCTGTTGGGACACAACAAATGCCGCCAAATCAAGCTTTAATTGGTCTGGCTTTATTTCTAACTTTTTTCATCATGACTCCTGTATTAACGGAGGTAAATGAAAATGCATTACAACCTTTCATTAGACATGAAATTGAGCAGGAAACTGCACTAAATAAAGCTATTGAACCTATTAGAAATTTTATGTTTAAGTACACTAGGGAAAAGGATATGGCTTTATTTCTAAAATTAAGCCAGGTCGAAAATACAATAGAATTAACTGACATTCCAACTACTTCTTTGATACCGGCTTTTATAATATCGGAAATGAAAACGGCCTTTGAAATAGGTTTTTTTCTTTACATACCTTTTTTAATAGTTGACATGGTTGTTGCAAGTACCTTGATGTCCATGGGAATGATGATGTTGCCTCCAATTATGATATCGCTGCCTTTTAAAATCTTGTTATTTATCATGGTTGATGGCTGGAACCTTATTATCAGATCGTTGTTATTAGGTTTTAAATGATAGAGGTGTTAAAATGGATCAAAGTGTTATCATTGATGTAGCTCAAAGAGCAATTACTGTTGCCCTTATGATAAGCGCACCAGTGCTGGGATTATCTTTGCTGGTCGGATTGATGGTCAGCATAATTCAAGCAACAACACAAATACAAGAGCCAACCCTATCTTTTATTCCTAAAATAGTAACAATTTTTCTTACATTATTGATTTTTGGACCATGGATGGGCAATATACTAACAGAATTTGCCATTGATTTATATGAGAATATATACAGATATATAAGGTAATAAAATGTATGATTTAACAAATGTACTTATTAGTGAATTTTTATTATTTATACTTGTTTTAATTAGGATGGCCTCGTTGTTTGTTATAAGCCCGGTTTTTTCCCGGCAAGGTATGCCGGCACAGGTTAAAATAGGTTTGGCGTTATTTTGTACTTTCATTATTGCGCCGTCCCTTGGTAATATTAGTTTTCTATCTTTTAATATATTTTACTTTGCAACCTTGGCAATTAAGGAGCTTGCAACAGGTATTATACTTGGTTTTACGTCTTATTTAGTTTTTTTATCTCTTTTGATTGCAGGGCAGATTATAGATGTGCAAATAGGATTTGGTATGGTTAACGTATTAGATCCTGCGAGTAACATACAGGTACCTTTAATGGGTAATTTTTTATATTTATTAGCTGCCAGTGTTTTACTAATAACAAACGGACATCATGTTTTTCTTTCTGCCTTAATGAAAAGCTATATTTTAGTTCCTATTGACGGTTTTGCTTTAAACGATATCTTGATTAATAATATGTTAAATATTTTCGCTGAATGTTTTGTAATTGGTTTTAAAATCAGTGTTCCAGTAATAGCAGCAGTTTTATTGTCCGAAGTCGCTTTAGGAGTTTTAGCAAGGACCGTACCACAAATGAATGTATTTATCCTTGGTTTACCGCTGAAGATTATAGTTGGACTTGCTTCTTTGATATTTATTATGCCGGTATTTGCTAATACTTTGGATTTTATATTTAATAAGCTATATGCTTTTATTGGTCTTATTTTGCAAAGCCTTACTAAAGGGTGATTATTTTGTTTGAATTCGCTATAGATTTACAACTTTTTTCTGAAGAAAAGACTGAAAGAGCTACGCCTAAAAAGAGAAGAGAAGCTAGGGAAAAAGGGCAAGTTGCCAAAAGCAGGGAAGTTGTTTCAGCTATATTATTGTTATCAATGTTTTGGACATTAAAATTATTTTCAAAGTATTTGTACCAAATTTTTATTAATGTATTTAAAAGATTTTTTACTTTACACTACTATACACCATATTTAAATAATAGCAGCAGCATTAAAAGCTCATTGAATTATTCAATTGAGGTTTACATGAGACTAATAATTCCTATTTTATTAATATCAGCATCTGCTTCTTTAATAGCGAATTATTTACAAGTAGGATTTTTATTCACTTTGAAGCCTTTAGAACCAAATTTGAATAAGCTAAATCCTATTGAAGGATTTAAAAGAATGTTTTCAAAAAACTCTATAGTAGAATTAACAAAAGCAATAGCAAAAATACTTATTATCGGGTTTTTTATTATTAATTATTTTAAAAGCAACTATAACTCTATTCCAAAACTCCTTGAGATGGATTTAAACAATACAATAAGCTTTATCGGAAATTCAGTAATAACAATTGGGTTTAGAGTTTCTATAGTGTTGCTAATTCTTTCCTTGTTTGATTATGGGTTTCAAATATGGGATTATGAGAAGAACCTTAAAATGTCAAAACAAGAAGTAAAGGAAGAGTATAAGCAAGTTGAAGGTAACCCACAGATTAAATCCAAGATAAGGGAAAAGCAAAGACAGTTGTCCTTAAGAAGGATGATGGCAGAGGTACCTAAAGCAGATGTCATAATTACAAACCCTACACATTACGCAATTGCAATAAAGTACGATTCAAGCGTCGCTGAAGCACCTTATATAATTGCAAAAGGAAAGGATCTAGTTGCACAAAGGATTAAAGAAGCTGCTGATAAAAATATTATTCCAATAGTAGAAAATAAGCAATTAGCACAGGTTTTGTATAAAAGTGCTGATATAGGTGAGGAAATACCGGAGAACCTGTATCAAGCGGTAGCAGAAATATTAGCATATGTTTATAGCTTAAAAGGCAGATAGGAAGTGTGATATGTTTAAATTTGGCGATGTAGTTGTTGCATTAGCTGTTGTCGGAATAGTTTTACTCATTGTTATACCAATTCCGAACTTTTTAATGGACATATTGCTTACTTTTAATATTTCCTTATCATTAGTAATACTTCTGATATCAATGTACACAAAGGAAGCGTTACAGTTTTCAATATTTCCTTCATTATTGCTGATTACTACTTTATTCAGACTTTGTTTAAATATATCGTCAACTAAGCTAATACTAGGAAAGGCAAATGCAGGTAAAGTAATAGAATCCTTCGGGAATTTTGTTATTGGAAATAACCCAATTGTGGGGATTATCATTTTCTTGATAATAGTAATAATACAGTTCATGGTAATAACTAAAGGCGCTGAAAGGGTTGCAGAGGTATCAGCAAGATTTACACTTGATGCCATGCCGGGGAAACAGATGGCGATTGATGCGGATTTAAATTCCGGACTTATAAGTGAAGGAGAGGCAAGGGAACGAAGAGTTAAAGTACAAAGAGAAGCAGATTTTTACGGTGCTATGGATGGTGCAAGTAAGTTTGTTAAAGGGGATGCGATTGCTGGTATCATAATTACGGTTATTAATATAACTGCTGGATTTGCAATTGGTATATTGCAAAAAGGTATGGATTTCTCCAGTGCTGCATCGGTGTACACGAACCTCACAGTAGGAGACGGGTTAGTTAGCCAAATACCTGCGTTGCTAATATCAACTGCAACCGGCATAATAGTCACCAGGGCGGCATCTGATTCAAATTTGGGAAATGATATTCTTATTCAGCTACTATCGCAACCGAAATCTCTTTACATAGTATCAGGGGTAGTGTTTTCATTGGCTTTCACAGGTTTGCCGGCAATTCCTAATATAGTTTTATCTGGTTTAATGGCTTTTATGGCATTCACTCTGCAAAGAACGATTAAGGAAGCGGAACTAAAGCAGGAATTAATGGAGCAAGATGTTGAAGTTGATGAAATCAGGAAGCCAGAAAATGTAATGACCTTATTGCAAGTAGATCCCATTGAATTAGAATTTGGATATGGGATTATTCCACTAGCTGATGCTAATCAGGGAGGCGACCTCCTTGATAGAGTAGTCATGATAAGGCGACAGTGTGCATTGGAATTAGGGATTGTAGTACCAATAATCAGGCTTAGAGATAATATTCAACTAAAACCCAATGAATACTTAATAAAAATAAAAAGCATAGAGGTTGCTAGCGGGGAGATTATGTTTGATAATTATTTGGCTATGAATCCGGGAACTGCAGAAGGTGAATTGGATGGAATTAATACAACGGAACCAGCTTTTGGTTTACCGGCTGTGTGGATAGGTGAAAGCCAAAAAGAAAAAGCAGAAATGATGGGATATACTGTAGTTGATTCTCCATCCATCATAGCGACTCATCTCACGGAAATAATAAAAAAATACGCTGCGGAATTATTGGGAAGGCAAGACGTACAAAGACTTTTGGATAATATTAGAGAAACATATCCTGCGCTGGTGGACGAGGTTGTCCCAAAGACATTGTCCCTTGGAGAAGTTCATAAGGTTCTGTCTAATCTTTTGAGAGAGGATATCTCAATTAGAGATATGGTTACAATACTTGAAACTCTAGCAGATTATGCTGTTATTACAAAGGATACAGATATGTTAACGGAGTATGTAAGACAAGCAATGTCCCGTGCTATAACAAAAAGATTTATTAGTGGCAAAAAATCAAAAGTTATTACTCTGGGACAAGAATTGGAACAAGCAATTATTGATTCAATTCAGCAAACGGATTACGGTACCTATTTATCCGTTGATCCGGAGATATCAGAGAATATTGCACGAAACTTGATGAAAGAAGTACAAAATGTGATGTCCTTAGGCGAAACGCCTCTTGTATTGACTTCTCCTATGGTTAGAATGTATTTTAAGCGAATGGCAGAGGGAGTTATACCTGGTTTAACTGTATTGTCATATAATGAAATTGATCCTACTATAGAGGTTCAATCTGTTGGGATGGTGAATGTTTAATGAAAGTAAAAAGATATATAGGTGATACCGTACAAGAAGCCATGCAAAAAGTAAAAATAGATTTAGGACGGGATGCAATAATAATAAGCACTAGAAAAATTAAGAAAAAAGGCATTATTGGCTTCTTTTCAAGACCTTTAGTTGAGGTTATTGCAACGATAGACAGTTATGAAAGAGCTGAAGAAGATAAGTCAAGGAATAAGCTAAGTATGGATACCGAAATATCAGCAAATAGCAAAGTTTCCATAATGGATAACGAAGGTGAAAAGAAAGAACAAAACGAGATTCAATACAATGAAGCAAATAAAGCTTTTAAGAACATGGAAATAGAATTTAGCGAATTAAAAACTATTGTGGGGAAAGTATATAATACTTTAAAGGATGATGAAGATAAGCATTCAGATTTAGTTAAGGAATACCTGAATAGACTGCGAAAAAATGAGGTTGAAGAAGAAATTATTAATAAAATAAAAGAAAGGATTAGCGCTGAGCTAACGTTGCAAGTACAAGATGATGAGAATGTAGTGAGGAATTATATTTATAATATATTATTTGATTTATTTCCAAGACAACAAGACGATTTTGAGAACATATTTAAGAAAGTAATGATTTTTGTAGGTCCTACAGGTGTAGGTAAAACAACGACATTAGCAAAGCTTGCAGCAATTTTTTCATTGTCTAAGAAAAAGAAGGTTGGTTTTATTACCTCTGATACATATAGAATTGCTGCAGTTGAGCAATTAAGAACTTATAGTGAAATAATTAACGTGCCTATTACAGTTATTTATTCACCTTTGGAATTTGCTGACGCTGTAATGAAGTATAAAGAAAAGGATATTATAATGGTAGATACAGCAGGCAGAAGCCACAAGGACAAGTACCAGTTAATGGAATTAAAACCATTACTGGATGAAGAAATCGACAGCCAAATATACCTGGTAATCAGCGCAACAACAAAGATGACTGATTGCAAAGAAATTATTGATAATTATAGCTTTTTAAAGGATTATAAACTACTATTTACTAAAATTGACGAGACTTCATCATTAGGTATAATAATAAACATAGCTCATTTAACTAAAAAACCATTATCCTATATTACTGTTGGACAAAACGTTCCGGATGATATAGAAGTTGCAGATATAAACAAAATAATTAATTCATTGTTAGGTGATAAAGTTTATGAAAGATCAAGCTGAAAAACTACGGGAAATATTTAGCAATTTAGATTATGAAAACCTAAAAAAAGACATGAAGAATACAAGAAAATCCGCAAGAGTAATTACTATTACCAGTGGTAAAGGCGGAGTTGGTAAAACTAACTTGGCTATTAACCTTGGGATTAAACTTTCGCAGCACGGATTGAAAGTAATTATTATTGATGCTGATTTAGGTTTGTCAAATATAGATATTGTCCTTGGTAAAACTCCCAAGTATAGCCTTTCTGATGTAATAAATTATAGAAAGGAAATACTGGAAATAATTGAGGACGGACCGGAAGGTATAAAATTTATATCCGGAGGGTCCGGGGTGCAAGATTTAATTAAAATAGATAAAAACCAACTGGCAAATTTATTGATTCAATTAGGAAGGTTGGATGAAGAGGCAGATATAGTTTTTATAGATACCGGTGCGGGTGTATCAAATAATGTGCTTAGCTTCATATATGCTGCAAAGGAAATTATATTAATAACGACACCGGAACCGACAGCGATCACTGATGCTTATGCATTAGTAAAGGTTATATCTCAAAAAGATAAAACGAAAGAAATTAAGTTAGTGATTAATAGAGCAGAAAATGAAGATGAAGCAAATAATTTACTTAATAAATTAACAGAGGTATCAGAGAAATTTCTTGGCATTAAAGTACATAAGCTTGGTTATATTCTAAATGATAAAAATGTAACAAAAGCTGTGAAAAGGCAGCAACCTTTTGTATTATTAAATGAAAAGACTGAAGCATCAAAAAACATAACAAAAATAGCCGAGGCATTGATTTCTAATCATTATACAGGCGAAGAATCCCAATTTGGCATAAAGCTGTTTATAAATAAACTTAAAAGGTATTTTGATTAGTTATTCCGATGGGGAGGTAATTTTATTGGACTTGAAAAGCAATTTAAATATTGGGGACAGGCTTCAAATAATACCATTAGGTAGGAAAACTGACAATGAATATATTAGCCAATTAGCTGAAATAGTGGATGATGAATTTCTATACGTTTTTATTCCATTATATAAAAACAATTTTGTGTATTTTAGAAATAGTGAAATATTAAGAATAATAGCGCCTAAAAAAGATGCAGTCTATAGTTTTGATGCGGAAATTCTTGAAAAAGACTATGATAAAGTACCAACTATAAAACTAAAAAGGATAACTGATTTAGTAAAAATTCAACGTCGAGGATATTATAGATTGAAAATTACTAAATTGATTAAAATAAGAAAGTGCAACATGGAGGATGAGGAAAACAATAGTGAACATGAAGGTATTTTAGTAGATATTAGCGGTGGTGGGGCTCTATTCTTTTCAAAGTTTCAAATGGAGCCAAAAGATATAATTGAAGTTGATTTAAATATTGATGATAAAAATAGCATTACTCTTTATGGTATGATAAAAAGAAAGCATTATGATATAAATAAATCCTTTTTATACGAATATGGAATAGAGTTCCAAAGCTTAAAGACCTCTGTAAGAGATATATTAATTAGATTTATTTTTGATGAGCAAAGAAAACTTTTAAAAAGAGGATTGATATAGTGCCAAACATAACGAACATAGGAAGAATAATTGCAACGAATACAATAGAAAAGCAAAGTAAAAATGGTTTAAAATTCATTATAACCATAGGAACATCTACGGGTGGACCTAAAGCGCTCCAGGATGTGATTTGTCCTTTGCCCAAGAATATACCTGCTTCAATATTTATTGTTCAGCACATGCCGTCGGGATTTACAAAGTCTTTAGCAGACAGATTAAACAATATGTCCAATCTAAAGGTAAAAGAGGCGGAAAATGGAGAAATTGTAAAGCCCGGTTATGCATATTTGGCTCCAGGTCAATATCATATGGAAGTGAACTATAGAAATGGCGAATATGGAATATTAACTAATCAGAATGCATTGGTAAGTGGTCATAGACCCTCAGTAAATGTTTTGTTTAATTCCGTGGCATGCTTAAAGAACATTAAAGTAATTGCGATAATGTTGACGGGAATGGGAAATGACGGAACAGAAGGAATAAGGAGGATTAAAGAAGCTGGTGGGAACACTATAGCTCAAAATGAAGAAACAAGTGTTGTATATGGAATGCCAAGGTCTGCTATTGAGGCTGGCGCAATTGATATGGTATTACCATTGAAGGACATTCCAAAACAAATTCTAAGTTTTATGGAGGTGTAACCTATGGATATTAATCAGTATTTGGAAATATTTATAGAGGAGTCACAAGAGCATTTACAGAGGCTTAATCAAAGCTTATTAGGGCTGGAGTCAAATCCTGATGATTTAAAACTCCTCAACGAAATATTCAGAGTTGCTCATACTATCAAAGGCATGTCTGGAACTATGGGATTTACAACCATGATGAACCTTACGCATGAGATGGAGAACGTGCTAGATGCTATTAGAGCCGGGAAAATTAAAGTAAATTCACATATAATAGACGTTCTATTTGAGTGTCTTGATTATTTAGAGACAAGCATTGAAAGTATTTCCAGTGACGGCAAGGAAAATGAAAAAAGCATTGATAGCTTAAAAGATAAATTATCGTCTTTGAATAAAGAGAAGATAGCAGACGAGGCAGTAAAAGCAGATGAAGCTTACATAGGTGAATTTTCTTTTAATGGTTATGATGAAGAGTTAGTAAAAAAGGCATTAGAACAAGGTTTGAAGGTATATAAGCTTAAAGTAGTGTTATCCAAAGATTGTATGTTAAAATCCGCAAGGGCTTTTATAGTTTTTAAGACTTTGGAAAAGCATGCGGAAATATTTAAATCATCACCTAAAGTTGAAGATATAGAAGATGAAAAATTCGATAAAGAATTTAAGCTAGCTATTATAACATCAGAGACGGATAAGGCAATAAAGAAAGATATAGAATCTATATCAGAAATAGAAGAGATTGTTATTGAGGAAATTAAGGATTATTTAAAGGATATCAATGCTAAACAAGCAGAAACTGATAAACTAGCAGATAATGAAATAACTGAAAAAAATAATTATAATCAAGAAACTAATATGAAAAAAGGAAAGATGGGCAAAACTGTAAGAGTTGATATTGACAGACTCGATAATTTAATGAACTTGGTTAGCGAGCTAATAATAATAAAAACAAGATTAGAAGGCATTGAACTACAATCAAAAGCGCAGAACATGACAGAGGCAGTGGAGTATTTGGAAAGGATAACAACGAGCCTTCATGACGCAGTAATGAAAGTAAGAATGGTACCTATTGAAAGAGTTTTTAATAGATTTCCACGTATGATTAGAGATTTATCAAAGGAATTGGACAAAGGGATAATACTTAATATGACAGGTGAAGAAACGGAGCTTGACAGAACCGTAATAGATGAGATTGGGGACCCGTTGATACATTTAATTAGAAATTCTATTGATCATGGTATAGAAAATAAGGATGAAAGGCTTAAAAACAGCAAGCCTATTGATGGAAGTGTTCTGCTTAAAGCATATCAAGACGGTAATAGCGTTGTTATAGAGGTTGAAGATGACGGGAAAGGAATAAATATAGAAAAGGTAAGAAATAAAGCTATAGATTTAAATTTAATAAGCAAAGCTGAAGCTGATGATTTAGATGATAATAAAATAATAGAATTCCTTTTTAACCCTGGTTTCAGCACTTCTGAAACTGTATCAGACTTATCCGGACGTGGTGTTGGCCTTGATGTGGTAAAAACTAAAATTGAGTCTCTTGGCGGTAATGTAGAAATCGAAACAACAGCACATGTAGGAAGCAAGTTTATTATTAGGCTCCCATTGACCTTAGCTATTATTCAAGCTTTATTAGTAAACATTAGTGATGAAAAATATGCAATACCTCTTAACTCCATAAAAGAAATAACTTCCGTTAAATCTGAAAATATTAAAAATGTTCAAGGCAAGGAGGTACTTCTTTACAGGGAAGGTGTATTACCGATTATTAGATTAGGGGGAGTTCTTGGTGTAGAAACTAACACCCAGGAGCAAGAATACCTAACTGTTGTAGTTGTAAAAAAAGGAGAAAAGAATTCCGGTTTTGTTGTAGATAATTTGATTGGACAACAGGAGATAGTTATAAAATCCTTAGGAAAATATTTAGGCAATATTAAAGTAATTGCCGGTGCCACCATCCTTGGTGATGGACAAGTTGCATTAATCATAGATACAAATTCATTGATTTAGGGGGTTAGTATATGGAAATCAAGAATGCTGCGAAGCAATTTGTAGTTTTTAAGCTAGGCAATGAAGATTATGGAATAGATATTTTACGGGTTAAGACAATTGAAAAAATGTCAAGTATCACAAGAGTGCCTAAAACGCCGGATTATGTTAAAGGCGTCATGAATTTGAGAGGAGAAATAGTTCCAATTGTTGATTTGCGATCTATTCTAAATCTTCCTATTGTGACTTATAATGATAACACCAGAATAATAATAGTGTATGCTGATGAAGTTACCGTAGGGCTGATTGTTGATTCCGCTACTGAAGTAATTAACATTGATAGTGAGCTGATAGAAGATCCGCCGGATTCGCTTGAAGGTATTGAAGTAAACAATATATATGGAATTGGTAAGCTCGACGGCAGGATTATTATTTTGTTGGACGTTTATAAAATGCTCAATATATAGCTATATAAGGAAGTGAAAATATGTCTATAAGTATTAGTGAGTTGAATATTCTACAAATAGATGTTCTTAGAGAGGTTGGTAATATAGGAGCAGGGAATGCAGTAACGGCATTATCCCAAATGGTATCAAAAAGAATTGATATGAAGGTTCCTAAAGTAAATATTGTTGAGTTTAAGGATGTGGCCGATTTATTAGGCGGTGCTGAGGTATTGGTTTCAGGTATATACTTTCAGGTTTTTGGAGATATAACCGGAAGTATAATGTTTTTAATTGATAAAACATCTTCGAAATTATTGACAAATTTATTGATGGGAAAAACAGATACAAATCCGGAGCTAGATGAAATGGAACGCTCTGCTCTTCAAGAAGTTGGTAATATTCTGGCTGGCTCGTATCTATCTTCTCTTTCATCGTTGACCGGCTTGAATGTAAGCGTTTCTGTTCCGAGCCTTGCAATAGATATGGCCGGTGCGATTATGAGTGTGCCTGTAGCTTTATTTGGTCAGGTAGGAGATCATGTACTACTTATAGAAACCGAATTTATCGAAGGCTCAAATCTGGTCAAAGGCAATTTCTTTTTAATACCGGACGAGGATTCCTTTGAAACTTTATTAAACAGTTTGGGAGTAATTTAGTATGGCAGAAGTAATAAGAGTTGGGATGGCAGATTTAAATTGTGTTTACGCACCGGATATTCTTACAACCTTAGGTTTAGGTTCATGTGTTGGGATTTGTTTATACGAAAAGTCTAATAAAATTTCAGGGATGGCACATATTATGTTGCCTTACAGCACGCAAATCAAAAACAATAGCAATCTTGCGAAATTTGCAGATACAGGGATAGAAATGCTTTTAAATGAAATGGTAAAAATGGGTGCAAAACCTGCAAATATTGTAAGTAAAATAGCCGGCGGTTCCCAGATGTTTAATTTTAACGATTCATCTGATATAATGAGGATAGGAGCAAGGAATGTCAGTGCAACTAAAGAGGTTTTGAAAAAATTGAATTTACCGCTGGTTGCAGAGGATACCGGAGGCAGCTACGGTAGGACAATAGAACTGTTTTCTGAGTCGGGTAAATTGTTAATAAAAACAATTGGCTATGGGCTAAAACAAATATAGGCAAAGGAATTTATATGAGATTTGTAGATTTATTAACTTACATATTTATTTTGTTCGGAACAGTAGTTAACATTTCATTTGGATTTTTATTTAAAATAGAATTAGAAAGAATTATGATTAATAATATAATTCTTACACTTTTATTTTTAATATTAAATATAGCAACGAAATTAACGATTAAACAAAATAAAATAAAAGAAAAACATAATAAATCTAATAATAAGTCTAAAGATAAGACGTCATTTCAAGTAGATATTCCGGCGACTTCTGATGAAGAGTTATCAGAAATAAAGGATGAAAATGATTTTCATGAGGTAAACCCTGCCTTTTTGTATAAGAAATCAAATAAAGAAGATGAATGACCCAAATGGAGGTAAGGTATGGAAATAAGCAAGCTATGGGAATCCTATACAATAAAAAAGGACCCGCAAATAAGAGAAGAGTTAATCTTGCATTACCTTTATTTAGTTAAATATATAGCAGGTAGACTATTTGTTAATTATAAAAATACTATAGAGTATGATGATTTAGTTAGCTACGGTATATTTGGTTTAATTGATGCTATAGATAAATATGATTTATCCAGAGGAGTGAAGTTTGATACATATGCTCAGATAAGAATACGAGGCGCTATTATTGACTTTCTTAGGGAGTCAGACTGGATTCCCCGATCAGTGAGGCAAAAATCCAAAGAGATAGAAATAGCCTATGATGAGATAGAAGCTATAAAAGGCGGAAGCGCATCTGACTTTGAGGTTGCAGCAAGACTTGGTATTACGATAGATGAACTTTATAAAAGATTAAACAATATTTCCTCCTATGCACTTGTCTCTTTAGATGATTATCTAGAACAAAGTAAAGAATCAAGTTTTAAATCCGAAAACATAAATGACAGCCCCGATGGAATAATAGAAAAGATTGAATTGAAGGAAGTCATTGTGGACTATATTGATAAATTGCCTGAAAAGGAGAAAAAAATAATTAGCTTGTATTATTTTGATGAATTAACTTATAAAGAAATAGGCGCAATAATCAGTATTTCGGAGTCAAGAGTATCCCAACTGCATACAAAAGCTATTATTAAGCTTAAGAATAAATTAAAGTCATATCTCGAATAAAAAGAGGTGGTGATAAAATGGATAAAGAAGAAATCGTACTACAAGGTAAGCATTTGGAAAGTCTGATTAATGAAGCAGAAAAGTTTTTTAATACCAATAGGGAAGGAATTAATATTGAAGTGCTTGAAGAAAACAAAGCTTTATTCGGAACAAATTATAAGATTAAAGCCAGCTTGAAAAGTATAACGGAGTATCGGAATATAGACAAGCTGGAAGAGGAATTAAACAGTATTGATACTTCTTGGGAATCAAAAGATGTGAATAATGAAATCATTAATGAAGAAAAGGAAGAAAAAGAGGATAGCAGCGAAGAAGATGCTATAACGGAAGACAATGATTGTAGCTATGAAATTACAGTTACCCCTGATAAAATGGAAGCGTACATGACAGTTAATCCTCCTAAAGGTAAAGGCAGGGCTATTAATACTGAGGATATAATGGAACAATTGCAATTATATAATATTAATAATGGGGTAATTGATAGTACAATTGATTTTATTGCAAATAACAAAACCTATTCTGAAAAGGTTTTAATAGCTAAAGGTACATCACCTATAGATGGTACTGATGCAGTTTTAAATTTTAATTTTGATATATCTAATGAAAGAAAGGTCAGCATATTAGATGATGGTAAGGTTAATTATAGAGAGTTATCACTGATAAAAAATGTTCTTGAAAATGAAATATTGGTAACGGCAACTTTGCCTACGGAAGGAATTAGCGGATATAATGTATATGGGGAAGAAGTGAAGGCTAAGGACGGTAAAAAAGCTAATTTGCCAAAAGGTAAGAATGTTAGCGTATCTGAAGATGAATTAAGCTTAATTTCAACAATTAAAGGAGAAGTTAAGCTGGCTGACAATAAAGTTAGTGTATCTCCAGTATATGAAGTCCCTTTAAATGTAGATAATTCTACAGGAAACATCAAATTTTATGGTAAAGTCATAGTAAAAGGAAATGTAATTACGGGGTTTAGCATTGATGCCGATGACGATATTGAGGTTTACGGAGTTGTTGAGGGGGCACACATATCTTCAAAAGGAAATATTATTCTTCATAGAGGAATGCAAGGTATGAATAAAGGAGAGCTTCATTGCGAAGGCGATCTCATTGCTAAATTTATAGAAAATAGTAAGATATTTGTAAAAGGCAATATAGAGGCAGAAGCTATTATGCATAGTATAGTGTATTGTGGTAAAAAATTAGAGCTAAAAGGGAAAAAAGGACTTCTTGTAGGGGGAGATACCAAGACATGTGAAGAGATAAAAGCAAAAGTTATAGGTTCGCCGATGGCTACTGCTACAATTTTGGAAGTTGGCACAAATCCTGAGATTAGGACTCGACATGATACTTTAAAAACTGAAAGAGTCAGTACATTTGAAAATCTGCAAAAGGTTGCTCAGGCAGTAGATATACTTACCAAATTTAGCAGAAAAGCAGAGCTTCCCGAAGATAAGGCAGTCTTGTTAAATAAATCCGTGATTATGAAAGTCCAATTAAAAAACAAATTAGAAAAAATAGATAACGAAATAAAGGATTTAGAAACTTATATTGATGAGATTTCAAATGGAAAAGTAAAAGTTCAAGAAACAACATACCCAGGAACAAAAATTACTATAGGAAGCAATTCTATATATATTAAAGACCAAGTTCAATATGCAATTTTTTATAAGTTTGGCGGGGAAATAAAAATTGGTACTTATGAACAATAAGGTGGAGATGATATGTCTATAAAACCCATTGACATGCAAGTTCTTATACCTAAAACGCCTGAAATACACAAATCAAAACAGCTTGAGATTAATAGTGAAAAAAGCAGTGCTCATTTAATAAGTCAGAAGAATATAGAAGAGCAGTACAAAACATTAAAACAAGTTAATAAATCAGACAAACTGTATAAACCAAGAATTAGCAAGGATGATAAGAAAAACTCCAAAGAACAACATGAAAACGAAAAACGCAAAAAAAGAGAAGACGATAAAGAAAATAAAAAAGACTTAACCGGAGCGACAGTTCACTCAAGAATAGATATAAAAATATGATCAAGATAAAGTTACGTTATAAAGCTCAGGTTGGTTAATAGACCATGTAGAACTCTTATTGAAATCTGAAATTACCGGGGTGTAAAATGATTAATTATGCAAATTATTATTTAACTTTAATAGGACTGGGAATGATAATTATATCTCTTTTTTTGATTTTTTCAGATAAGCTAAAAGGAGAAGGTCTATATTTTGATTTGTATGTAAAAGAACAAGAAATAAGAAAAGCTATTGCGGAAGCAGATGAAGTAATTGATGAATTAAAATATACATCTGAAGCACTTATTGATGAGGTTGATCATAACATAACCGTGCTTAAGAAATTTTTGGATGATGTAAAAGTAATTAAAGAAAATGAGCTTAATAAAGGAGCAATAGATGAACAAAAAAGTAAACTGGGTATCGATGAGAACCACACTAACGCAAAGGCAAATTTAGTATATGAATATTATAATAAAGGGATAGAAATAGCAGAAATAGCAAAACTATTGGGTATAGGCAAAGGCGAGGTATCCCTTATATTATCTTTATATAATGGAGATGCAAAAGATGGGGATGTATAGGCTTAAAAATATTTTGCTTGGTTTGGGGTTGGGTTTAGTGTTAGCCTCACTTATAAATATCAATGTTGTTAATAAGAATATTACAAATGATTTTATTGTAAAAGCAGCAATTAAAAATGGTTTAATAGTAATAGACCCGAAGGATATCATTAATAAAGAGAATGAATTATCAAATACAAATAATACTATCAATGTAGATAAAAATGATATTATAGAAATAAAAATAAAAGAAGACCACTCCATAAAAGATATTGCAGACATGTTATACAATAATGGGCTTATTGATGATAAAGATATATTCTTAGATTACTTTAACAATTCAAGTGACCAAGTTAAACGGGGAATCTTTTATATTAAAAAAGGTCTGGGGATAAAGGAGGTAATTAATACTATTTCAAAATCAGGGATTAATTAAATTGCATAGCCCGAAGATATTCCTTGTTGCGCCAAAACTAGCTTCGTTCAAACAGTTGACGCAACGGATCCTCCACTTCGCTAACAGATTCTAAGCTTCTCCACAATGCAATTTTTATCAAATATTAATAATCTTAAAAATAACTTTGAACAGTAACGGTTATGTCCGGGGGAAAAAACATATAAAAGAAATTAATTGAAAATAGATTTTAATTGTGATATACTACAAGTTGTGAAAAATTCACACATAATCTGATTATTTAAAGGGTGCGTATAGTCTTTAAATAAAATGATGATTATGGAGGAAAAAACCAGGAGGTGCATAGGATGTCAGTGATATCTATGAAACAATTATTAGAAGCGGGTGTCCATTTTGGACATCAAACAAGACGGTGGAATCCGAAGATGGCTGAATTTATTTTTACGGAGAGGAATGGTATTTATATCATAGACTTACAGAAAACCGTAAAAAAAGTGGAAGAAGCCTATGAATTTATTAAGAAAATTGCGGATTCAGGAAAAAGCGTGCTTTTTGTAGGCACGAAAAAACAGGCCCAGGAATCCATAGAAGTCGAAGCAACAAGATGTGACATGTTTTATGTTAATCAAAGATGGCTTGGAGGCATGTTAACTAATTTCAACACCATTAAAAAAAGAGTTGAAAGACTAAATGACTTAGAAAAAATGGAGCAAGATGGTACTTTTGAGGTATTGCCTAAAAAAGAAGTAATTAAGCTGAGACTGGAAAAAGAAAAGCTGGATAAAAACCTAAAAGGAATAAAATCAATGGAGGATTTACCCGGAGCAATATTTATTGTTGATCCAAGAAAGGAAAGGATAGCAATACAAGAAGCGAAAATTTTGGGTATACCTGTGGTAGCTATAGTCGATACTAATTGCGACCCTGAAGAGGTTAATTATCCAATACCCGGAAATGATGATGCAATAAGAGCGGTAAAGCTATTGACTTCAAAAATTGCAGATGCGGTTATTGAAGCAAGACAAGGCGAACAGCTTTCTGAATAGACAATCTTGGTAAGAGTTCGGGTATAAATTAGTATCCCGACTCTTACCTTTAATATTTATAGGAGGAGATAGAATGATTAATGCATCAGCAGTTAAAGAACTAAGAGAAAGAACCGGAGCAGGGATGATGGACTGCAAGAAAGCTCTTGTGGAAACAAAGGGAGATATGGAAAAAGCCATAGAATTATTAAGAGAAAAAGGCTTAGCTGCAGCGGCAAAAAGAGCCGGTCGCATAGCTTCCGAAGGAATAGTGGAGTCATATATACATGGCGGGGGAAGAATAGGGGTTTTAATTGAAGTTAATTCAGAGACAGACTTTGTTGCAAAAAATGAAGGCTTTAAAGCATTCGTAAAGGATATGGCTATGCAAGTGGCGGCTTCAAACCCATTATATGTTGCAAGAGAACAGGTTGATGCCGAGTTAATAGAAAAAGAAAAAGAAATTTATAGGGTCCAGGCAAAGAATGAAGGCAAACCTGATAAAATAATTGAAAAGATGGTAGATGGAAGAATAGAAAAGTTCTATAAAGAAATTTGTCTATTAGAACAGCCCTTTATACGAGATACTGATAAAACCGTTAAGGATGTATTGACTGAGCTTATAGCAAGAATAGGCGAAAATATTTCCATAAGAAGATTTGTAAGATATGAAATGGGAGAAGGTTTACAAAAAAAGCAGGATAATTTTCTTGAAGAAGTTATGAGCCAAATGAACAAATAAAATTAAAAAGGCTTCTAAAATGGAGAAGCGACAAAGGAGCCTTTTTAAATGCATTCTATAAAATTGATTTATGGTTAAGCTTATATTATGCATAATAAAAAGAGAACACTTTGTGTTCTCTTTTAAAATAAGCAGGAATTTTAAAATATATGTAGAAAATTTAACTAACTGGAGGTATTGAATGTGGAAAAACTGAAATACAAAAGATTAGTTTTAAAGCTTAGCGGCGAAGCTCTTGCCGGTGACGAAGGTATTGGTATTAATCAAAATATATTATCCGCTATAGGGGAAAAAATAAAAGCATTAAAGGAAATGGGTATCCAAGTTGCAATAGTAGTGGGCGGAGGTAACTTTTGGAGAGGAAGAAGCAGCAAAGGTATGGACAGAACAACTGCCGATCACATGGGAATGCTGGCAACTGTGATAAATTCATTGGCACTTCAGGATTCATTAGAAAGATGTGGCATTGAAACAAGGGTTCAGACGGCGATAGAAATGAGACAAGTAGCTGAGCCTTACATACGAAGACGGGCAATTCGTCATCTGGAAAAAGGAAGAGTCGTCATTTTTGCTGCGGGAATAGGTAATCCATACTTTTCCACCGATACTACTGCCGCCTTAAGAGCTGCTGAGATTGAGGCCGATGTTATTTTATTGGCAAAAAAAGTAGATGGCGTATATGATTCTGACCCTGTACTGAACAAAAATGCAGTCAAATATGACAAATTAACTTACGTTGATGTTATTAATAAAAACCTTGGAGTAATGGATTCTACGGCAGCTTCACTTTGCATGGATAATAAAATACCTATAATAGTGTTTGAATTGAAGGACCCTGATAACATAATAAAAATAGTAAAAGGTCAAACAATAGGTACAATAGTAAAGGAGGAATAAAAATGGTTAATGGAATTGAGAAGATTTCAGAAGAAAAGATGAGCAAAACTTTAGGCATATTAAAAAAGGACCTGGCTTCATTAAGAGCCGGTCGTGCTAATCCTGCTATGTTGGATAGAATTACTGTAGATTATTATGGAACAGAAACGCCTTTGCAGCAATTGGCAAATATTTCAGCCCCTGAGCCGAGAACAATACTTATACAACCTTGGGATCCAAAAGCCATTTCACTAATTGAAAAAGCTATATTAAAATCGGATTTAAGCATAAATCCTACCAATGATGGAAAAATAATAAGGCTTTCTGTCCCTCAGTTGACAGAAGAACGGAGAAAGGAAATTGTTAAGCTTATAAAAAAGATGGGGGAAGAATCAAAAATTGCCGTGAGAAATACTCGGAGAGACGCTAATGAGAATTTGAAAAAACTAAAAAAAGATGGTAAAATAGCAGAGGATGAATGGAAAAAAGCTGAAGATAATATGCAGAAAATTACAGATAAACATATTAAGGATATAGATAGCATTATTGAAATAAAAGAAAGTGAGATTATGGAAGTTTAATGCTAAACCATCAGTCAAGTTTTATAGGCTATAAATATAATGCCATAAAAATGCTTTTAGACTCTAATAAAGAACTGGTTATTAAGAAAACTCAAACTGTATTTAAAAATAAGCTTGAGGAGAGAATTAATGAAGAGCCTATTGTGATTAAACATACCGAAGAGGATAACAAAATTGTTTTAACCTTGTCTTATTTTAAATAAAATACTCCTCAAAGTAGAGGGGTATTTTTCAGTGCTTATAAAAATATTATTAAGGTTTATATTTATCATATATAATATAAATGGAGGATATATAATGGTAAAGAATAATGTATTGCCTAAACACATAGCAATTATAATGGATGGAAACGGCAGATGGGCAAAACAAAGAGGTTTACCAAGAACACTGGGACACAAAGCAGGTGTGGAAGCCCTAAAAGAGATCGTGAAATACTCTAAGAAAATTGGGATTAAAGTGTTAACGGTTTATGCTTTTTCGACAGAAAACTGGGCGAGACCGATTGATGAAGTAAACTATCTTATTAATATCCTTTTAATTGATTTCTTAAAAAAAGAAATCGAAGAAATTAATAAAAATAATGTAAAAATAAAAGTACTTGGAGACTTAGAGCCTATATCTGAAAGTACAAAAATAGAAATAATTAAAGCAATAGAAAAAACGAAAAACAACACCGGTTTAATCTTTAATATTGCAATTAATTATGGAGGTAAAAGCGAATTAACCTATTGCTTTAAAAAAATAGTCAAAATGTTATATGACGGTATAATAACAGAAAGTGATATTAATGAAGAGCTGATTTCAAACAATCTATATACTAGAGGAGAAATAGATCCGGACTTGATTATTCGAACTGGCGGAGAAAAACGTATCAGTAATTTTTTAGTATGGCAGGGAGCATACAGTGAACTGTATTTTACAGATGTATACTGGCCTGATTTTAAGAAAGAAAACCTTTTAGAGGCAATTGAGGATTACCAATGTAGGGATAGACGGTACGGAGGACTTAAAATGGAGGGTTATAATGTTAAAAACCAGAGTGATTAGCGCATTTATAGGATTACCAATTATCATTTTTTCATTATGCATAGGCGGCATACCATTAACCATTTTAGTTTTTTCGTTGTCTGTAGCCGGATTGTATGAACTTTATAATGCATTTAAAAACGTAGGTTATAGACCAAATGCATTAGTGGGCTATTTTGGAACTATGGTATATTATTTTATGATTGCCGTGCAAAAAAATAATAACATAATACGACCTTTATTATTATTTATTATGTTGTTATTGTTATTTTTGGATATAATTCAAAATAATAAAAGCATAGTTGATATTGCTATATCTGTCTTTGGTTTAATTTACATACCATTCTTATTTAGTAATATTTTATTTATACAAACCATGGTTTTTGGAAGTGCTTTAGTATGGATTCCCTTTATAACGGCCTGGTTATCGGATACATTTGCGTACTTTACAGGAGTATATTACGGGAAAAATAAACTCTGTCCAAAAATCAGCCCTAAAAAGACAGTAGAAGGCTCCTTAGGCGGTATATTAGGTAGTATATTTTTCAGCCTTTTAGCAGGTATGTTATATAAAAGATTTGGCATTGATGTGCCTATATTTCATTATATTATAGTTGGTGTTTTATGCGGTGTTACAGGTCAAATCGGCGATTTATTTGCTTCCTCTATTAAACGGTTTTGTAACATTAAAGATTTTAGCAATATCTTACCGGGACACGGTGGTATTTTAGATAGGTTTGATAGTATTCTATTTACAGCACCTACAGTATATTTTTACTTTAAAATTTTTCTGTAGCAACGTAAAAATGTTGTCGTTATTCTTATAAAGAAAAACTTTGTATAATTTATCCGCCATCAAAGTCTGTAGGTAAAGATTAGAAAGTGCAAGAGTTTATAATAATTTGGCAAAAATATTAATTGAATATTGATTTGGAGGAAAAATGTTAAATATAGCAATCCTTGGTTCTACCGGTTCCATAGGTAAACAGACCTTAGATATTATACGTAATAATCAAGAAAACTTTAAAGTATCAGTACTTACCGCATATTCAAACTATGAATTGTTGTATCAGCAAGCAATGGAATTCAAACCGGATTTGATAGCGATAGCTGATGTTAACCAATATAAAAAGCTGAAGGATTTACTAGACGACAAAACGATAATATTGTCTGGGAGAAAAGGGATAACAGAAGCCGCATCCTACGAAAGATCTGATTTAGTTGTTTCTGCTATTGTTGGAATTGCAGGTTTAGAGCCGACGTATCAAGCGATTAAAAGCGGAAAGAGGATAGCATTGGCAAATAAGGAAGCACTTGTTACGGCAGGAAATTTAATTATAAGAGAAGCCGAAAAAGTTGGTTGTAGTATCATTCCTGTAGACAGTGAGCATTCAGCGATTTTTCAATGCTTAAAGGACGAAAAAACTTATGTTAATAACATTATTTTAACTGCTTCAGGGGGACCTTTTCGAAATAAAACGATTTCATATATCAATCAAGCAACAGCAAAGGATGCGTTAAATCATCCGAATTGGAGTATGGGTAAAAAGATTACCATAGACTCAGCTACATTAATGAATAAAGGTCTTGAGGTTATAGAAGCGAGATGGTTATTTGATATGCCTTCAGATAAAATAAAAGTATGCATACATCCTGAAAGCATAATACATTCCATGGTAGAATTTGTAGACGGGGCAGTAATAGCACAGCTGGGAATTCCAGATATGAGGATTCCCATTCAGTATGCATTAACTTATCCTACCAGAGCTGTCACACATTTAAAAAAGCTGAATTTAGCTAAAATAGGAACTCTTAACTTTGAAGAGCCTGATTATAATAAGTTTCCTTGCTTGGAGCTCGCATATAGTGCTTTAAATCAAGGAGACAGTTCTTGTATTGTCCTAAATGGGGCTAATGAAATTGCAGTTAATTATTTTCTTTTAGGGAAAATTAAATTTACAGAAATATATGAAACAGTATTAAAGGCTCTAGAAAGCCACAATACTGTTAGTGTCACAACTATAGATGACGTGTATCAAATAGACGAATGGTCGAGAAAAATAAGTCAAGAAATAATAAAGAGGTGGATATAGTGTTATTGGGTAATATTTTTTTAGCAGTTTTAGTATTTGTTGTAATAGTGTTGATTCATGAATTTGGGCACTTCATTGTCGCAAAACTATCGGGAATTAGAGTTGAAGAGTTTGCGTTGGGAATGGGACCCAAAATATTTGGTAAACAAAAAGGTGAAACCTTGTATTCCGTGAGGCTATTTCCTTTAGGCGGATTATGCAAATTAACGGGAGAAGACGGAGATTCAAAGGATAGCAAATCCTTTACACAAAAACCTATATTGATAAGAATGGCTGTAATATTCTTTGGGCCTTTTATGAATTTCCTTCTTGCATGTTTAATTTTCTCAATGATAATTACTCAAGTACCTGTCATTAGTGAAGTAATAAAAGACAAACCAGCCCATAAGGCAGGAATTATTAAAGGGGACAAGATAATTAAAATAAATGATACTACCATTAAAGGCTGGGATGATGTAAAACACCAAATATCAAACAGTAATAATATACCGTTAAAAATAACTATTAAAAGAAAGAGTCAGTTAGAGGAAATCACATTGATTCCCTTGACTGAGGATATCGAAGAAGGTGCAGTTATAGGTATTAAACCTACACTTAGAATAGGTGGATTATCATTTACCCAAGGTATCAAAACAACACTTTCTGTTACCGGCTCAATGTTTGAGTTTTTGTTTAAACTATTCACACGGAAAGAATCTGCTGAAGATGTGTCCGGAGTTATTGGTATATTTGTAATTATAAATGAAGCGGCTAAATATGGTTTATTGTATGTTTTAAATCTGACAGCATTTTTAAGCTTAAACTTGGCGATAATTAATTTGCTGCCCATTCCGGCTTTGGATGGAGGCAGATTGCTTTTCCTATTGATTGAAGGTGTGAGGAAAAAACCTCTTGAAGCTGAAAAAGAAGGCTTTATACATTTTATTGGCTTTGTAATGCTGATGATATTTGCGGCAATTATAACCTTTAAAGATTTGATTAGATTTAATATAATAAATATTTTTAAGTAGGTATGTTTATGAGAAAAAAAACCAAAGAAATAAAAATTGGGAGCATATTTATTGGTGGTAACGAAAAGATAGCAATACAATCCATGACCAATACTAAAACGGAAGATATAGAAAGCACGGTAAAACAAATTATTTATTTAGAGGCATCAGGCTGTGATATTATAAGGGTGGCAGTTCCTAATTTAAATGCCGCATATGCAATTAAAGATATAAAAAAAAGAATAAATATTCCGTTGGTAGCTGATATACATTTTGACTATAGATTAGCTATAGAATCTATAAAAAACGGTGCTGATAAAATAAGAATAAACCCTGGAAATATAGGTAGTATTGCAAAGTTAAAGGAAGTAGTAATTGCAGCAGAGATGTATCAAATACCCATTAGAATTGGTATAAATGCTGGCTCATTAAGCAAAGATATTATTGATAAATATGGTAATGGCAGTGTTGATGCGATGGTGGAAAGTGCATTGGTAAATGTGAATACTCTCGAGTCTTTAGGGTTTGATCAAATAGTTATTTCTGTAAAATCAAGCGACATTCTAGAAACAGTCGAATGTTACAGCAAGTTGTCTGAACTGGTTGAATACCCGCTTCATCTAGGGATAACGGAATCAGGCACAATAAAAAACGGCACAATTAAATCATCGATTGGAATAGGAAGCTTATTAATTCAAGGTATTGGTGATACAATAAGAGTATCGTTAACTGGGGAGCCCATAGAAGAAATCATAGTTGCTAAAGAAATATTACAAAGCCTAAAGCTTATAGATAGAGGTATAGAGTTAGTGTCCTGTCCCACATGCGGCAGGTGTAATGTGGATTTAGTCAATATAGCAAAAGAGATTGAAGAAAAAATAACTTTTCTTAATACAAAAAAGAGAATAAAGGTAGCAGTTATGGGATGTGAAGTAAACGGACCCGGGGAAGCAAGGGATGCGGATATTGGAATTGCCGGAGGTAAAGGTGAGTTTTTATTATTTATTAAAGGGAAACCGATAAAAAAAATAGGGGAAGCAAATGCATCAAATGTATTTATGGAGGAATTAATGAGATTATTGTAATGGGAGGAAGACGAGGTGCCTGTGTCTGCAATCATACCCGCTTATAATGAAAGTAAAACTATTGGTAATGTTTTAAGAGTAGTTAGAGCCACTATGCCTTTAATAGAAGATATAATTGTAATAAGCGATGGTTCAACAGATGATACGGCGGAAATTGCTAGGAATTATGGTACCACTGTTATTGAACTAAAAGATAATATTGGCAAAAGCGGTGCAATAAATGCTGGTTTGAATATATGTAAATCGGAAGTAGTATTATTATTAGATGCGGACCTAATTGGCTTGAAAATTAGCCACATATATGATTTGGTACTGCCTGTTGTCAGTAATGATTATGATATGGTAATAGGTATTTTTAAGAATGGGAGAGCTGTTACGGATCTTGCCCAAAAAATTGCCCCGAAGCTTTCAGGCCAGAGGGCCATTAAGAAATATATCCTTAAGGGCATACCTGATATGGATATGTTGCGATATGGCTTAGAAATTTCCTTATCAAAGCATGTTAATGATGAAATATATAAAGTAAAAGAAGTATATTTACAAGATATAACGCATTTAACAAAAGAGGAAAAGCTGGGGGTAGTTCAAGGTCTGTCTTCCAGAATGAAAATGTACTGGGATATACTAAAAATTATGAAGCGCTAAATGAATAACAAATATATAAATATGGTGATAAAATGCAAACAGAAGTAACAAATGAAGATAATGTTTTAGATTATCGTTATTTTTTTGATGTATTAAAGACGAAAGTAAATCCACAAAAGAAAACTTGGGACATTTATGTAAAACCCAAGAAACTTTTTAATTCAAAAGAACAGGCGTTAATAGAAGAAAAATTTGAAAAGTTATATGATTTAAATAAGGTAAGAATAATCTGCGAGAATCCCCAAAGCCCGGAAGAAATATTTGGCATAATTAAAACAAATTGGCGTCAAATAGTAGAATCCATTCTGTTGGAAAGTCCCAGCTTAACTGCTTTTATTAATGATAGTGATATTAGGCATAATAACGGATTAATTACTGTTTTCTTGGATAGACCAGGGGGAGAGGATTATTTAAAAGAGAAAAAATTTGAAAATATATTAGAAGATACCTTATATAAACACTATAATTTAAGTATGAAAGATTTACGTTTGTGTTATTTGTGCAAGAACTCTGCGGATAAGAAAGACAAAGAGCTTTTAGATGAAGAATCCAGAATTATATATGATGTACTGAAAAATAACACAAAAAAGAATGAAGCTAATGGAAAAAATAATGATTGCATAATCCTGGGAAAGTTAATAAATGACAAGAACATGATTAATATTGAAGAAATCAATGACGAATCCGGGCGAGTAACAATAGAAGGAATTGTATTTCATTTAGAAAGCAGATTGCTAAATAACGGTAATGAAGCAATCAATTTTTATATTACTGATCATACTGATTCAGTAATATGTAAGCTTTTTATTAAAGAAGAAAAAACTTCAGAAGTAATAAGTAAAAGGCTTTTAGTTGGCACCTCAGTTAGAGTAAAAGGAAATGTTCAGTTTGATTCTTATTCAAAATGCGCTGTTTTATATCCTAATTCAATAAATGAAATTTCATGCAAGAAAAGGATAGATACTTCGAAAGAAAAAAGAGTAGAGCTTCATGCCCATACTAATATGAGTGCATTAGATGGAATTGCATCTGTTACTGATTTAGTTAAAAGGGCTAAAGAATGGGGGCACAAAGCTGTAGCTATTACAGACCATGGAGTAGTACAAGCATTTCCAGATGCTTATGAGGCTTCAAAACGATATGGAATTAAAGTGATTTATGGTGTTGAAGGATATTTAGTTAATGACGAGATTCCGATAGTTTATGGTGAATCAGATTTTAATTTTGATGATGAGTTTGTAGTCTTTGATATTGAAACAACAGGTTTGTCCAGTGTTAATGATAAGATAACGGAAATTGGGGCAGTGGTTATTAAAAATAAGCAAATAATCAAAAAATATAATTCTCTTATTAATCCCGAGATACCCATACCGGATAAAATAACAAAGTTAACAGGGATAAACAACCAGATGGTTGCAAAGGAAAGAACAATAAAAGAAGTATTGCCGGAATTTCTATCTTTTATAGGAGACAGGCCTTTAATTGCCCATAACGCGCTTTTTGATTGGGGTTTTATAAAAAATAAAGCCAATAAACTAGGCTACGAAATAAGAAATGTTGTTATTGATACATTACAAATGTCAAGAAGTTTATTACCAATCAAGAAACATAAATTAAATAACTTATGCGACTATTTTAATATAAAGCTTCTGAATCATCATAGAGCTCAAGATGATAGCGAAGCAACGGCTAGGATAGTTATTGAGATGTTTAGAATCCTTGAATCGAAAGATATAGCCAATACATCAAAAATTAATAGCATTGTAAGAAAATCAAATAATAAGTTTTCTGAAACTTATCATGTAATAATTTTAGTAAAAAATCAAAAAGGGCTATATAATCTGTATAAATTAATTTCAAAATCCCACATTGATTATTTCTATAAAAAACCTAGAATACTTAGGAGCTTATTGGAAGAGTGTAAGGACGGATTAATAATAGGCTCTGCTTGTGAGTCAGGAGAAATTTTTAAACTATTATTAAATGAGATTGATAGAAATAAACTCATCAATCAAGCAAAACTGTATGATTTTTTTGAAGTGCAACCTTTAGCTAATAATCAATTTTTGATTGATAACGGAACTATTGATAAAAATAAATTAATAAAGATAAACAAGAGAATTATTGCATTGGCGGCTGAATTGAGAAAGCCTGCTGTGGCTACGGGTGATGTTCATTTCATTGATCCCGAGGATGAAATATTCAGAAGAATATTAATGTCCGGGCAAGGTTATAAAGATGCAGATAACCAAGCGCCTTTATATTTTAAAACAACAGATGAAATGCTTAAGGATTTTGATTATTTAAGCGATGAAGAAGCATTTGAGCTGGTAATAACAAATCCAAATAAAATAGCGGATTTAATAGAAGATGTCATTCCCATCCCTGAAGAGACTTTCCCACCAAAGATAGAAGGCTCTGAAGACAAGATATGGGAAATGACTTATGATAAAGCTCATGATATTTACGGAAAAAATTTACCTGATGTTGTTAAAGAAAGGTTGGATAAGGAGCTCAATTCTATAATTAATAATGGATACGCAGTAATGTATTTAATTGCTCATAAGCTTGTCACGAAATCCTTGGAGGATGGTTATTTGGTAGGGTCCAGAGGTTCTGTAGGCTCATCCTTAGTTGCCACTATGTGCAATATTACTGAAGTGAATCCCTTGCCGCCACATTATATTTGTAAAAGCTGTAAATGGTCTCATTTTTATACC
This sequence comes from uncultured Clostridiaceae bacterium, assembly GCA_964408955.1. GTDB lineage: Bacteria > Bacillota > Clostridia > Lutisporales > Lutisporaceae > JAAYKT01. The sequence continues at coordinate 40,848 of CAYPBK010000001.1, read as the reverse complement.
GATAACAGTTTTGGCTCCGGCGCAGATCTCCCTGATAAAATCTGCCCCGATTGCGGCGAGCCATTAACAAAAGACGGTCATGATATTCCTTTTGAGGTATTCCTGGGATTTGAAGGCAATAAAGAACCAGATATTGATTTAAATTTTGCCGGAGAATATCAACCGGAGGCACATAAGTTTACTGAAAAGATTTTTGGAAAAGGACAAGTTTTCAGAGCCGGTACTATCGGAACCGTGCAAGATAAATCAGCTTATGGGTTCGTTAAAAAGTATTATGAAGAAAAAGAGAAAATTATTAATGCTGCAGAAATAAAAAGACTGGTATCTGGTTGTACCGGGGTAAAAAGGACAACAGGACAACATCCTGGCGGTGTTATGATTGTTCCCCAGGACCATGAGATTTATGAATTTACTCCCATACAAAGGCCGGCGGATGATGCGGATTCGTCTGTTATAACCACCCACTTTGATTACCATTCAATAAGCGGCAGGCTGCTAAAATTGGACATACTTGGTCATGATGTGCCTTCCATTATTAAAATGCTGGAGGATATTACCGGTTTTAATGCGAAACAAATAAGATTTGATAATAAAGAAATTATGAGTTTATTTACTTCAACAGATGCTTTGGGAATTAGTCTGGATGACATAGATTGCAAAACAGGGACTTTAGGCATTCCGGAGTTTGGAACAAAGTTTGTAAGACAAATGTTAATGGATACTAAGCCCTCTACCTTTGCTGAATTAGTTAGGATATCAGGTTTATCTCATGGTACGGATGTATGGTTAAACAATGCTCAGGATCTAATAAGGAACGATACAGCAACCCTAAAGGATGTTATATCTACACGTGATGATATTATGCTATTTTTAATTTATAAAGGGCTTAAACCTAAACTAGCTTTTGAAATTGCGGAAGGTGTAAGAAAAGGAAAAGGATTAAAGGAAGAATTTATATTGGAAATGAAAAAGCATGATATACCTGATTGGTATATAAACTCATGCAAATTAATCAAGTATCTTTTTCCAAAAGCACACGCCACTGCTTATGTAATGATGTCATTTAGAATAGCTCATTATAAGATTTATTACCCGGAAGCTTTTTATGCATCTTATTTTACCGCTAGGATTGATGATTTTGATACAGATTTGTTTATAAAAGGTAAGGACTATTTGAAGAAAAAATGGAATGAACTAAATAATAAAGGGAATAATGTTACTGCAAAGGAAAAGAATTTAATGTCTGTTTTAGAAGTTATAATAGAAATGTATTGCAGGAATATCTGTTTATTACCTGTTGATTTATATAAGTCTGCAGCCGATGTTTTTAAAATTACAGAAAGTGGCATATTGCCTCCTTTAAGGTCATTGCAAGGATTGGGAATAAACGCGGCCATGTGTATTGTGAAGGAAAGAGATATTGCTCCTTTTTTCTCAATTGAAGATTTGAGAGAAAGAACTAAAATAACGAAAACGGTAGTAGATATATTGAAAAATCACGGATGTATAAATGGTTTGCCTGAGGGAAATCAATTGACTTTATTTTAATTGCAAGAAAGGTTACTGTTCAGACGTAACCATAGTTATAGTATTGCTTATTATATTTGATACGATTGCAGGAGTTCCAAGGCTAATAATCTGTAAGCTTGTTCCGGGTTGCGCCAAAACTCGCTTCGCTCAAACAGTTGACGCAACTGATCCTCCACTTCGCTAACAGATTCTAAGCCTCTCCACAATGCAATCTTTATCAAATATAATAATCTAAAAAATACCTGTGAACAGTAACCCAGAAAGAGAGAAAGAGAGATACCTAAATGGTAAACTTATTTATTCTTGCATAGAGCTGTAAACAATGGTATAATCATTTCGGACACAATTAAGCATAACGTATTAGAGTGGGGAATTCCCACTCTTTCGTCTTATTAAGTAAATGAACATTTATTGGAGGGTAATTATTTGGGTAAAAAAGTTGAGGATATTTTATATGATTTAAGTAAGCCTATCCTGCAAAAATATAATCTTTATTTTATTGACACTGAATATAAAAAGGAAGGTTCAGAATGGTATTTGCGATTATTTATTGATAAAGAAGGCGGAGTTACTGTTGAAGATTGTCAAAAGGTTAGTGAAGAATTAAGTAAGGAGCTTGATGAGGCAGATCCCATTCTTCATTCATATATTTTTGAAGTGTCTTCTCCCGGTGTTGAAAGACCATTAAAAAAGGAAATTGATTTCAAAAGAAATTTGAATAAAAAGATTCAAATAAAGCTTTATAAACCAATTCTTGATAAAAAAATTATAGAAGGCGAATTAATTGCTTACGATGATAATAAAATAAGAATTAATAATCTTGGAGAAATTTTAGATATAGAAAGATCAGCTATAGCAATAATGAAACCGGTAGTTAATTTTAAAGGAGGCGAATAAGTTGAATGGCGAATCCTTAATGGCCATAGAGCAAATCGCAAAAGAAAAAGGCATAAAAAAGGATGTACTAATAGAAGCAATTGATGCAGCTTTAGTCACTGCCTATAAGAAAAATTACGGAACGGCACAAAATGTTAAAGTATCAATTGATAAAGAGACCGGAGAGGTTGAAGTCTTTGCTTTAAAAACTGTTGCGGAAAGCGTAACAGACGAGTTGTTGGAAATAAGTGAGATTGAAGCAAAAAGCATTAATAAAAATTATTCAATAGGAGATATAGTTGATATTAAGGTTACACCGAAAAATTTTGGAAGAATAGCAGCGCAAACTGCAAAACAAGTTGTCGTACAACGAATTAGAGAAGCCGAAAGATCAATTATTTACGAAGAATTCATAAATAAAGAGGATGAGATTGTCAACGGGCTGATACAAAGAAAAGAAAAAAGTAATGTATTTATTGACTTAGGCAAAACTGAAGCTATCCTTGGACCCGGGGAACAGACTCCCGGTGAGCTTTATAATGTCGGAGACAGAATAAAGACTTATGTGATAGAGGTTAGAAAAACGACCAAAGGGCCCCAGGTTACGCTTTCCAGAACACATCCCGGCTTAGTAAAGCGTTTATTTGAGTTGGAGGTTCCGGAAATAAAGGATGGCGTTGTTGAAATAAAGAATATAGCCAGAGAAGCGGGGTCAAGAACAAAAATTGCAGTTTTTTCTCATGATGAAAATGTTGATGCGGTTGGTGCCTGCGTGGGTCAAAGAGGGCAAAGGGTCCAACTTATTGTTGATGAATTAAAGGGAGAAAAGATAGATATAGTAGAATGGAATAGCGATGCTGCCATATATGTCGCTAACGCTTTAAGCCCGGCAAAGGTAATAGATGTGAAAATTAATAAAGAAGAAAATACAGCAAATGCTATTGTAAGTGATTTGCAGCTTTCTCTGGCAATAGGTAAAGAAGGACAAAATGCTCGGTTGGCGGCAAAGCTCACAGGCTGGAAGATTGATATAAAAAGTGAATCTCAGATTATAAGCGAATAGAGGTGATTTTATGGCTTATAAAAAGAAGATACCCATGCGAAAATGTCTTGGTTGCGGAGAGTCAAAGCCAAAAAAGGAATTACTCAGAATCGTTAGAAGCCCAGAAGGGGTTGTAAGCGTTGACCTTAAAGGTAAATCTTCTGGAAGAGGATGTTATATATGCCCTAGCTTAAGCTGTTATGAAAAGGTAGTTAAAAACAAATTGCTTGAAAAAGCTCTTGAAATTGAAATAGGCGAGGAAGTTTTGAACTTTCTCAAGGAGAATGTTATTATAAGTGAGTGATAGAGCCAAGTTGATATCAATGCTAGGAATGGCATATAAAGCTAGAAAAACTATTTCCGGGGATGAGAGTTTAAGAAAATCTATAAGAGACCAGAAAGTAAAGCTGGTAATAATAGCAGAAGATGCATCAGATAACACAAAAAAAAGATTTATAAATAGTGCAAAATATTATAAGATAAATTATTATATAGTATTGACAAAGGCAGAGCTTAGCAAAAGCTCAGGGACAAATAATAGAGCTGTTATTGGCATTATTGATTTAAATTTTTCCACTACTATAGAAAAATTAATAATCAATTTACAATCAAAAACAGGGGGTGATTTAAATGAGTAAAAAAAGGTTATATGAGCTGGCCAAGGAATTAGGTTTACCCAGCAAGGAATTGATTGACAAAGCAAAAAGTTTAAATATAAACGTTAATACTCACATGAGTGCAATCAACAATGAAGAAGAAAAAATATTGAGAAATTCATTTATAATCAAAGAAAAGAAGGAAATAATGGTAAAAAAACAGGAAACAAAAGCAAAGGTGACGGAGGCAAAAGAAATAACACCAGAAACGAAAGTAAAAGCGCCAGAAACTAAAGTAAAAGCATCAGAAACAAAATCAAAAGCATCAGAAACAAAAGCAAAAATGTCAGAGGTAAAGGCAGCTAAACCTAATCAAGAAAAAGAAGAACATAAAGAAGTAAAAACAAAACAAAGCTCTACAACTGATGATGAATTTAAAGGCTTTACAAGGACAAAGAATGCAAAAAAACCAATGTCTAATAAAAGAACTGATAATAAGCAAAAAAGATTTAAAAATCAGAAAAGGTTTTCTAAAAATGAAGTGAGAGAAGTAAGGAAAGAAGATAAAATAGAGACAAAAAAGCCTATCAAAATAGGTGAAATAATTTCAATTAAAGATTTAAGTGAAAAAATTGGTAAACCTGTCGTTGAGATAATAAAGAAACTGATGCTCATGGGCGTTATGGCAACGATAAATCAAGATATTGAGTTTGATACAGCTTGTTTAATTGCATTAGAATATGGAATTACCTTAGAGAAGGTAGTTCAAACAGATATAGAAGAAGTAATATTAGGTGATGCGGATGATAAGCCAGAGGACTTAAAACCAAGGCCTCCTGTTGTAACAATTATGGGTCACGTTGATCATGGAAAGACTTCCTTGCTTGACGCCATTAGAGAAACAAATGTTATTGCCACTGAGGCAGGAGGGATTACACAACATATAGGAGCTTATACAGTAAATGTTGACGGAAAAAAGATAGCCTTTTTAGATACGCCCGGACATGAAGCTTTTACTGCAATGAGGGCAAGAGGTGCGAAAGTCACAGATATTGCAATATTAGTAGTTGCTGCAGATGACGGTGTTATGCCTCAAACTGTAGAGGCTATAAATCATGCAAAAGCAGCTAATGTGGTAATAATAGTAGCTATAAATAAAATTGATAAACCCGGAGCAAATATTGATAGGGTAAAACAAGAATTGACTGAATATGGATTATTGTCTGAGGATTGGGGCGGAGATACTATATGCGTTCCTGTATCAGCAAAGAAGAAAATGGGTATAGAAAACCTATTGGAAATGGTAATAATCCTGGCTGAAATGCAAGAGTTAAAAGCTAATCCTAACAGGAAGGCAACGGGAACAGTAATTGAAGCAAGGTTAGATAAAAGCAGAGGACCCGTAGCGACGGTTTTAATTCAAAACGGGACTTTGAATGCAGGGGACTACTTTGTAGTTGGCACTGCCTGTGGTAGGATAAGGACTATGCTGGATGATAAAGGTAAGTTGGTTAAAAAGGCTGGACCATCAACACCGGTTGAAATAACGGGACTTAATGATGTGCCTGATGCAGGAGACTTTTTTATAATAGTCAATGATGAAAAAACAGCACGACAAGTCTCGGAAAAACGAAAAGAAAAGTATAGACTGGATCATCTGCAAACAAACCAAAAAATATCTTTAGATGAGCTTTTCAATCAAATACAAGAGGGAAGAGTTAAGGAACTTAATATTATAGTGAAAGCTGACGTGCAAGGCTCTGCAGAAGCATTAAGGCAATCATTGGAGAAATTAAGCAATGAAGAAGTAAAAATTAAAACCATTCATTGCGGTGTTGGTGCTATAACAGAAACAGATGTTATGTTCGCTGATGCATCCAATGCAATTATAATAGGGTTTAATGTCAGACCGCAGCCTTCGGCATTATTGTTAGCAGAAAAAGACAAGGTTGATATAAGATTATATAGAGTTATCTATAATGCTATAGAGGATATAGAAGCGGCAATGAAAGGCATGCTGGATCCCGAATGGAAGGAAGTAGTTCTGGGTCATGCGGAAGTAAGAGAAATATTTAAAGCATCTAGCATTGGAACAATAGCCGGTTCCTATGTTATTGACGGTAAAATTAATAGAAATAGTGAATCAAGAATTGTTAGAGACGGTGTAGTTATATACGAAGGAAAAATAGCGTCACTAAAAAGGTTTAAAGATGATGTCAGAGAAGTAAATACCGGTTTTGAGTGCGGAATTAGTATGGAAAAGTTCAATGACATTAAAGAAGGAGATATAATTGAGTGCTTCGTGATGGAAGCAATACAACGATGATAAATAAATTGATTAAAGCAGGTGAAATATATGGCTAACCAAAGATTGAACAGAATTTCCGAACAAATGAAAAAAGAAATAAGTGCCATAATTATGAATGAATTAAAGGACCCCAGAATAGCGGAAATGAGTAGCGTAATATATGTAAAGGTGACACCTGATTTAAAGTTTGCAAAAGTATACGTCAGTGTTTTTGGTAGTGATGAAGAAAAGCTGATAACGCTAAAGGGTTTGAAGAGCGCAAGCGGTTTTATAAGAAAAAAGCTGGGAGAATATATGAAATTACGAAATCTTCCTGAGATTCATTTTGAAATCGATGAATCCATTGAACATGGTGCCCGTATAAATCAAATTTTAAATGAGTTAAAAAAGGAAGAAGGAAGTAACAGTTGATAATTGAAGCTTTGTTAAAATTAATAAAGGAGAGTAGTAACATTGTCATACTCTCCCATACTGCGCCGGATGGGGATAGCCTCGGCTCTTCCCTTGCTTTCTATAATGCTATGGTGGATATTAATAAAAAAGCAAAAGTTATCATAGATGACGATATACCTGATACTTATAAATTTTTAAAAGGAATAGATAAAATTGAATCTGTAAGTAATTATGATAATTTTGATTTAGCTGTGGTTCTAGACTGTAGTGATATAGGAAGGCTAGGTAAAAGCGCAAAATATTTAGAAAATAAAAAATCCATTAATATAGATCACCATATCAGTAACAGTGTTTTTGGTACTTATAATTTAATTGACTCTAATGCTGCTGCTACGACTGAAATTGTATACGAAGTAATTAAAGCAATTCAAATAACTATAAGTAAAGAAATCGCGGATTGTTTGTATGCGGGTATAGTTACTGATACAGGGAAATTTCAATATAGTAACACAACAGCTAAAACCCATGAAATTACAGGTAGATTATTAAATTATGGGACTGATCCTTCGAGATTAAACAGATTCATATATCAAAATAACTCAAAAGCAAAATTAAAGCTTATTGGTGAAGCTATTGGGAATCTGGAATTGTACTCCAATGACAGAATAGGTTGTATAGTTTTAACTAAAGAACAATTTCTAGTGACGGGTGCAAAGGATGAAGATAGCGAAGGCATTATAAATTTTGTAACTGACATTGATACAGTTGAGGTTGCTTTGCTTTTTCGGGAATACAAGGATGGGAAAGTTAAAATAAGCTTTAGGTCTAAAAATGAAATTGATGTTAATGCTCTTGCAAGCGTATTTGGCGGCGGTGGTCATATAAAAGCTTCGGGAGCGACGGTCCCAGGAAGTATCAGTAGCGTTAAGGAACAAGTTTTAAAAAAAGTATCAGAATGCTTTAGGTAGATAGTTATGGATGGCTTTTTAAATGTATTAAAACCTCCCGGAATGACTTCCCATGATGTCGTATCCTATATACGCAAAATTACCGGTATAAAGAAAGTAGGGCATACCGGGACTTTAGATCCCGAGGCTGCCGGTGTGTTACCGATTTGCATAGGAAAAGCGACAAAAGCCGCGCAATATATTACAGATAAAAAAAAGATATATAGAGCTATTATTAAGCTTGGTGTTGAAACAGATACTCAGGATAAATATGGTAAGGTTTTAAACATCAAAAGTGCAGATTATGTAACTGACAGGGATTTTGAGAATGTAATTAATAAATATATAGGGAAAATAAACCAAGTGCCTTCAATCTATTCGGCTATCAGACATAAAGGTAAAAAGCTGTACCATTATGCATATCAAGGAGAAAGTCCTGATATAAAAAGCCGTGAAATTGAGGTATTTGATATTGTAATCATTGATAAGCTTGACAGAGGTGAATACATGCTAGATATTGCATGCTCAAAAGGAACGTATATAAGAACACTATGTCATGACATAGGGAACCATCTAGGCTGCGGTGCGCATATGTCTCAGCTAATAAGACTGGAATCACATCCTTTTAGAATAGAAGAAGCAAAATCACTGGAAGAAATAAGGGATGCTATTGATAAAGGATGCCTAAGCAATCTTATGGAGGATATAGATTTAATTTTTTCTGACTATATTTTTCTTTCGCTTAAAGATGATTCGAAAAAAAAGGCTATGAATGGGAATCCTATTTTTAGAAACGGTACTAAAGAGGATTTTCAGTATTTAGATGTAAATACAAAAATTAGACTATATTTTGAAGGAAATTTTATTGCCATAGGCGAGGTTTGCTTTGATTCGGAATACAATAATAATTTTATTAAGATTAAAACGTTATTTGTTTAAAGGAAAAGGAGCAATTAAATGTTTATATATACATCTTATGAAGAAGCTAAAAAGACTGCACCTTATTGCATTGCATTAGGAAGCTTTGACGGTGTCCATAAAGGGCATATAAAGCTAATAGAAGCTACTAACAGTAAAGCGAAAGAACTCAAATGTAAAAGTATGATTTATACATTTTTGGATCATCCAAAAAAGGTATTGTCACCCGGTTCATCTTTAGAAATGATAACCGGTGAAAAAATAAGGCGAAGAGTATTTGAAGAACATGGACTTGATTGTTTATATTTGGAGGAGTTTTCGAACATCAGGAATATTAACTATGAAAGCTTTATAAAAAGCATTTTATTGGAAAAACTTAATATGCGGTGTGTTGTTGCAGGCTATAATTTTAGATTTGGACAAAACAAAGAAGGCGATACAATAGCATTAAGAATGCTGGGGGAAAAACTCGGTTTTGAAGTTTTTATTGTTGAGCCTGTGCTTATAAAAGGCGAAGCTGTTTCAAGCAGTTTTATAAGAGGATTGTTAAAAGAAGGCAAAATGAAAGAAGCCGAGTTGTATTTGGGAAGATATTTTAGTATTAACGGCGTTGTAATCCATGGTAAGAAGAACGGTGATAAAATTGGAGTAAAGACTGCAAATGTTGAAATAAAAGAAGATATCTTGCTTCCAAAAAAAGGTGTATATCATACATATACCGTAGTGAATAATAAAAAGTATAAAAGTATTACTAATATAGGGCATAACCCAACCTTTAAAGGCAAAGAATTAAGCTTAGAAACCCATATAATTGGTTATAGCGATTATATTTATGGCAAGGAAATTGAAGTTATTTTTTTAGAGTGGCATAGGGATGAAAAACTATTTAATACTATAAAAGAGCTGAAGGAACAAATTAACAACGATATTAATAGTAGGCTAGCTACAAATATATAACTTACTCTTTACACTTTTCTTTAGCTATGTTAAAATTTTATTGTTACAAAGAAAGCCATTTGCTAGGTATATCGAATCACCAACGATAGACTTAGTTTATTGGATATATATATTAGGAGGTGAAACTATGGCATTAACAAAGGACCACAAATTGGAAGTAATTAAAAAATACCAGTTAAAAGAAGGGGATACCGGTTCTCCTGAAGTACAAATTGCCCTACTGACAGAGAGAATTAATACTTTAAACGAGCATTTAAAGTTAAATAAAAAGGATCACCATTCCAGAAGAGGACTTTTAAAAATGGTAGGGCAGAGAAGGGGCTTACTAAATTACCTTATGTCTAAGGATATTGAAAGATATAGGGAGATTATTGGTAAACTCGGAATAAGAAGATAAATGGGCGGTTTAACCCGCTCTTTATTTTTAATAATAAAAGGTGTCTATTAATGTCTATTTATGAATATAATAGTTTTTTTCAGCACTTTGAAGATTTAAATTTTTAATAAAATGTAACACTTGTAAATAAATTGTATATATTTAAAACCTTTAAACATTATTGCATAGAAGGAAAAACAATATTGTTTTTAGCTTCTAAATATTTTGCATATTGTAAAGTAATAATAATATAGAACATCTAATGATGTAAAAGGAGGTATTTTTTTTGGAATTATTTAAAATGAATCTCGCTGAGAGAACTCTATCTGTTGAAATAGGTAAGTTAGCTCAATTGGCAGATGGTGCAGCTCTCATTAAATATGGTGATACATCTGTCTTGGTTACTGCATGTGCATCCGAAAAGCCTAGAGAAGGAATAGATTTTTTTCCTCTTAGTGTAGATTACGAAGAAAGGCTTTATGCCGTTGGCAAAATACCAGGAGGTTTTATAAAAAGGGAAGGAAAACCTACGGAGAAAGCTGTTTTATCATCAAGACTAATTGATAGACCATTGAGACCCTTGTTTCCAGCAGGCTTTAGAAATGATGTTCAAATTATTGCAACTGTTTTATCAGTAGATCAAGATAATCTACCGGAGATATTGGCAATGATTGGATCCTCTATAGCGCTGTCTATATCAGAAATTCCTTTTAGCGGACCAACTGCTTCAGTATTGGTGGGTTTAATTGACGGTAAATTTATACTAAATCCTACATCTGAACAAAGAGAAGCAAGCGAATTACACTTGGTTGTCTCCGGTACAAAGGAAGCTGTTATGATGGTAGAGGCGAATGCAAAGGAAGTTTCCGAAAGTACAATGCTGGAAGCCATATTGTTTGCCCATGAGAATATAAAAGAGATTATTAGCTTTATAGAAGAAATAGTAAAAAAAATCGGTAAAGAAAAGATGAAAATAGATATATATGAAGTAGAAGATGAAGTAGAAGCCGAAGTAAGGAATTACGCTACTGAAAAAATGCTAAATGCCATTAAAACAATTGATAAGTTAGAACGTCTTGAAAACATGGAAAAAGTTGCAGAGGATGCTATTTCTCATTTTACTGATATTTACCCAGACAATTTGAAAGATATCAGCGAAGTACTTTATAAAATTAAAAAAGAACAAGTCAGAAACCTGATAATAAATGACGGAATCAGACCCGATGACAGAAAGGTGGATGAAATAAGACCAATATCATGTGAGGTTGGCTTGCTTCCGCGAGTACACGGCTCGGGATTGTTTACCAGAGGGCAAACACAAGTATTGACTGTGGCAACTCTCGGAGCACTGGGAGATGTTCAAGTTCTTGATGGTCTTGGTGTAGAGGATTCTAAAAGGTATATGCATCATTATAATTTTCCTCCCTTTAGTGTAGGGGAAACCAGATTCATGAGGGGACCGGGAAGAAGGGAAATTGGGCACGGCGCATTGGCAGAAAGAGCATTGGAACCCATGATTCCTGATAATGATGTATTTCCTTATACTATCAGATTAGTATCGGAAGTTTTAAGCTCTAACGGCTCTACCTCACAAGCCTCTGTGTGTGGCAGTACATTAGCTTTGCTGGATGCAGGAGTGCCGATAAAAAAGCCTGTTGCAGGTATAGCTATGGGATTAATCAAAGAAGAAGAAAAGGTTGTTGTATTAACTGACATCCAAGGTATGGAAGATTTCTTAGGAGACATGGATTTTAAAGTTGCCGGTACGGATTTTGGTATAACAGCAATACAAATGGATATTAAAATATCCGGTATCGGAAAAGAGATACTGGAAACAGCATTGGAGCAGGCAAGAAAAGGAAGACTTTTTATACTGGATAAAATGACTTCCGTAATAAGTAAACACAGAGAAGAGTTATCACCCTACGCACCTAAGATTATAACAATGAAAATAGACCCTGATAAAATTAGAGATGTTATTGGACCCGGCGGAAAAACAATAAATAAAATCATTGCAGAAACAAGCGTGAAAATTGATATAGAAGATGACGGAAAAGTGTACATTTCAGCAATTAATATGTCTGATGGAGAAAAAGCGTTGAAAATAATTGAGGGATTGACGAAAAACGTCACTGAAGGTGAAGTATATCTTGGCAAAGTAGTTCGAATTATGAACTTTGGTGCTTTTGTTGAAATATTGCCTGGCAAAGAAGGATTAGTACACATTTCAAAGCTTGATAAAAAACGAGTTGAAAAGGTAGAGGATATAGTAAGTGTGGGGGACGAGGTGCTTGTAAAGGTCACTGAAATTGATAAGCAAGGAAGAATAAACCTTTCAAGAAGAGATGCATTAACAGACGAACCTGAAAAAAATAGACAAGAGTAGTTTTAAAAACATAAACCTTTTGGTTTATGTTTTTATTAATTAATAAGGTGGTAAAGATACCAACCTTTGATACACCCTTGTTATAATTGTAAAAATTTAAATTGTTTTATATAATTGAATGAATAACTTTTACAGGAGGTTAACATGTTTATTAATGAACAATTGAGTAACGGTATAAGAATTGTAGCAGAAGAGATTGAACATGTAAATTCTATATCCATTGGAATATGGGTTAAAACAGGCTCAAGACATGAAAATATCAATAATAATGGTGTGTCTCATTTTATAGAGCATATGCTTTTTAAAGGCACAAAAAATAGATCTGCGAAGGAAATAGCAAGCAGTATAGATAAAATAGGCGGTCAGCTTAATGCTTTTACTTCTAAGGAATGTACATGTTTTTACGCTAAGGTCCTAGACAGTCACTTGGATATTGCATTGGATATACTCTTTGATATGTTTTTAAATTCCAGTTTTTCAGAAATAGAAATTGAAAAAGAAAAGGGCGTTGTCTCAGAAGAAATAAATATGTATGAGGACTCTCCGGAGGATTTGGTTCATGATGTTTTCACTCAAACAGTATGGGTCGGTAACCCTCTTGGCATGCCAATACTTGGAACAGAAAGCACTTTATACTCTCTAACCCAGGAAAGTATCATCGAATATTTTAATAATAACTACACACCAAATAATATAGTAATTTCATTAGTAGGTAAATTTGACAAGAATTACGCCTTTAATGAAATAAAAAAGCTTATGAAGGATTATACTACTTCAAATTATATAAGGGAAAATGGCTCTAAGCCAGGCTTTATATCAAAGTTTGAACATAAAAGCAAAAAAACAGAGCAGGTACACGTTTGTTTAGGGTATAACGGTATCGAATTGGGAAGCAAATATACCTACCCTTTACTTGTTATGAATAATATATTCGGCGGCTCTATGAGTTCCAGGTTGTTTCAAAAAATCAGAGAAGAAAAAGGATTGGCATATTCAGTATTTTCTTACCCGTCATCTTATACTGGCTGCGGGTTATTTTCAATATATGCAGGAATGAAACCTTCTCAATTAGATCAAGTACTGGATATTATTAATAATGAAATAAAATTGATTACAGCAAACAGTATTACAGAGGAAGAATTATATGATTCAAAAGAACAATTAAAAGGAAATTATATATTAGGATTGGAAAGCACTAGTGGCAGAATGATATCAATCGGGAAATCGGAATTGCTTTTAAATCGTATTTACTCTCCCCACGAAATAATTGAATTAATAGATAAGGTAACAATAGATAGTGTAAGGCATGTGATAGATTGTATTTTTGATGATAACTGCAAAGGGGCGGCAGTGATAGGACCCCAAAATATAGATATAAAAAAAATAATTTAGTTATAAAGTGAAGCGGAAAAAAGCATAGAGATCAATAAGCTTAAAATATTGCAATAGCGATAATTATAAAATCAATTTTGAGATATGTCCAAGCAGTGATATAAACCTAGATAGATAATCTGTGGAGGTGCTTAAATGAGTTTAAACATTAAAATAAAACTTGTTTCCAAAGATTCTTATTCCTTTGGTATCATACCTACCTATGCAACAGACGGCTCAGCCGGATTAGATTTATATGCATCCTTAGAAGAAAATATAGTCTTTGCATGGGGGGATATAAAAAAAGTTCCAACGGGAATATCCATTCATATAAATGACAATAGGGTAGCAGGATTTGTTTTTCCCAGAAGCGGTTTATCGTCAAAACATGGTATTACATTAGTAAACTCTGTCGGAGTAATAGATTCTGATTATACGGGTGAAATAATATGTCCTATGATAAACCTCAGTAAGGACGAATATATTCTTAAGCCGGGAGATAGAATAGCACAAATTGTTTTTATGCCGATTTATATCGCTAATCTCATAGTAACGGATGAATTGCAAGAAACAAAGCGAGGTTCCGGAGGCTTTGGTTCAACGGGCAGATAAAAGTAATATTCATCTTAATAAGCTCATATACTTATTGTGAAAATGCTGTTGGGGTGGAATAAAATGAGATTAAGCAAACTATACGGAAAAGAAATAGTTACCTTGCCGGATTGCGAAAGACTTGGTTACTTAGGAGATTGTGATATGCTGGTAGATAATGAAACCGGAGAGATTTTATCTTTAATAATACCAGAGAATAAAAGCGTTTTTTCACTTCTTGTTGAAAAGAAATATCTCGAAATTCCCTGGAAGAAAATTAAAAAAATCGGCAGTGATATGATTATTATTGATTTAGCCGATATACTCTAGTGTATTTAATTAATTCAAGATTGATTTAGTTATACATGGGTTTAGGCAGCACCTTTATTTAGTATTGCCTGTTTTTGCTTTGAATAGTAAGTTATAGGTTGGTAAAAATATTCTAAGCAAAGGTTTTAGGAGCTGATTTTTTGAAAGATAAAGGTGTAAAAAAAGAAGATAATCAAATAGGAGATAATAATGAATGCCTCAAGGAGTTAGGCACCATAAAAATGCCGATATTAGATAGCAATATTTTCACAATGACAATAATTGGTCAAATTGAAGGACATTTGATTTTGCCACCACAAAACAAAACTACTAAATATGAGCATATTATACCTCTTATAGTGTCTGTAGAGGAAAGCAAAGAAATTGAAGGCTTGCTTTTAATTTTAAATACCATGGGCGGAGATGTTGAAGCCGGGCTTGCAATAGCTGAGCTTATAAGCACGATGCACAAGCCAGCAGTGTCTATAGTCTTAGGCGGAGGGCATAGCATAGGTGTCCCTTTAGCCGTATCTACAGATTTCTCCTTTATTGTACCTACTGCAACCATGACCATTCATCCTATTAGAATGAATGGTTTAATAATCGGAGTACCTCAAACTTACGATTATTTTAATAAAATGCAGGAAAGGATAATTAATTTCGTAATATCTCATAGTAGAATAAAAAAAAGTGTATTAAAAAAACTTATGTTTACAACAAGTGAAATGGCAAATGATGTGGGTACAGTTTTGGTGGGAAAAGAAGCTGTGAATTATGGTCTAATAGATGAAATTGGCGGCTTGAAGGATGCAATGAAAAAGTTAAAGGATTTAATAAAAGAAAGCTAGAATATTAATATTATCAAACAATAGATAAGATAAACTAAAGGATTTTAAATACTTATGTAGAATTGTAATCTGGGGTGATATTAGATGGCTAAACCTAAGAAGGAGCAAAGGTTAAAATATGATATATGCGGCATAACATTAGTTATTATAAGTTTATATCTTATTATATGCCTTATCGGCGGGGATTCAGGAATTGTAGGTAAATATATAAGAAACAGCATAATGGGTCTTTTAGGTTTAGGCTCTTACTTTTTCCCGATTATCACTATGATAGTTGGTGTAGGTATATTCTTCTTAAAGGACAACATGAGATTCAATACAAAGTTTTCTTCCATATGCATTATTTTTTTTGATATATTAATCCTATTATATTTATTAAATGAAAAGGTTATAAATAACAGCGATTTAGGATATATAGATAGTATCATTGCTGCCTTTGAATTTGGAAAACTGAAAATCGGAGGAGGGGCATTAGGTGCGGTTTTTGGTTATGTATTAATTAAATATACGGGCAAAGGCGGAATAATAGCAGTTATATTAGGATTGTTTGTTACATCAATAGTTTTGTTTACAGGTGTAAGTATGGAGTTCTTTATTAAATCCTTGCAGCAGCCATTTGTTTCTTTTATTAAGCTATTCGGGAAACTAAAGGTGAAGCCCATTAAAAAGAGCTTGGGTGATGAAAGTGATAGCATTCAGGACCACAAGGATGAGGTTAGTACTAATAAAAATAATGTTAAAATAATAAATTTTACAAGGGAATTTGGAGATAATTTACAAACTGCGAAAAGAAAAAATAAAGACATGGAAAAGGTTGAGAATATCAATAAAGAAGTAAATGAAATTAAACCGCAGAATAAGCTTTTACCTGATTATATGTTACCAAACACTAATATTTTATATTTTCCTCAAGAGAACAAGAATATCAATGCTAAAAAAGAGATAATGCATAATATCAAAATTCTTGATGAAACACTAAAGAATTTCAATGTAAATGCTAATGTAACACAGGTTAGTGTTGGCCCTTCAATAACAAGATACGAATTACAATTAAGCCCCGGAGTTAAAGTCAGTAAAATTGTAAATCTAGCTGACGACATAGCTTTAAGCCTGGCTTCTCAGGGGGTTAGAATTGAGGCGCCTATACCCGGTAAAGCTGCCGTAGGAATAGAAGTTCCAAATAAAGAAATCACTAATGTATATTTAAGGGAAGTGTTAGAATCTGATGAATTTAAAAATAATAAATCAAAGATATCCTTTGCATTAGGCAGAGATGTTGCCGGTTTGAATATAATTGCAGATATTGGTAAGATGCCCCACTTGCTTATTGCCGGTTCTACGGGATCTGGAAAAAGTGTCTGCATAAATACTTTAATATCAAGTATACTTTTTGGAGCTAAGCCTGATGAAGTCAAAATGTTATTAATAGATCCTAAAGTGGTAGAATTAAGTGTTTATGATGGTATTCCTCATTTGCTTGTTCCTGTAGTAACAGACCCTAAAAAAGCAGCCGGTGCTTTAAACTGGGCAGTTCAAGAGATGACTGAAAGATATAAAATGTTTGCCGGGAGAAATGTAAGAGATATAATTGGATATAATAATGTTGCTCTGGATGATAAAGAAAAATTGCCTCAAATAGTTATAATCATAGATGAGTTAGCAGATTTGATGATGGTTGCACCTAGCGAGGTTGAGGATTCGATATGTCGATTGGCACAAATGGCCAGAGCCGCCGGATTGCATTTGGTTGTTGCTACACAAAGACCTTCAGTAGATGTCATAACAGGTTTAATAAAAGCAAATATACCTTCAAGAATATCCTTCGCAGTATCGTCTCAAACTGATTCAAGAACTATATTAGATATCGGCGGTGCAGAAAAGCTTTTGGGTAAAGGAGATATGTTATACTATCCTGTTGGAGAATCAAAACCAATAAGGGTACAAGGGTCTTTTATTTCCCAAAAAGAAATAGAAACATTGGTAGGCTTTATAAAACAACAGATACCAGCCAGCTATGTGGAAGGAATAATAAATGATGCAGAAGATATATTTCTTGAAGAAAATGATGCAGATGAATTGTTGGAAGATGCTATAAGTATTGTAGTTGAAGTTGGACAGGCATCAATACTCATGCTTCAAAGACGTCTGAGAATAGGCTATAATCGTGCCGCAAGGATTATTGATCAAATGGAAGAGCGAAGAATTATAGGTGGTTTTGAAGGTAGCAAGCCAAGAAAAGTATTAATTAGCAAAGAACAATGGCAAGAAATGTCGTAATATTGATTAAATTGAAGCAATATGGAAAAAGAATAGGCTAACTTAATAATTTGACTGTATTTGGGCTGATTATATTTCCCGGGGAATTAATTGCTATTAACAATAATAGAGGAGAAGCTTATGAATTTAGCGAACAAAATCACTCTTTTAAGAATACTTCTAATACCGGTTTTAATCATTTTTTTGATGGCAAAGGTGCCCTATAATATGGAATTATCTTTAATTATATTCCTTATTGCTTCTTTGACTGATAAATTAGACGGCTATATTGCACGGAAGTATAATTTAATTACGGATATGGGCAGATTTTTAGATCCTTTAGCAGATAAGCTTTTAGTATCGGCAGCTTTGCTTATGTTTATAGAACTTGGTAAAATAGAAGCATGGATTGTATTTATCATATTGGCGCGTGAATTTGCCGTAACCGGGCTAAGGGCAATAGCAGCAAGCAACAATATAGTAATTGCTGCAAGTAATTTAGGCAAATTAAAAACAGTTATACAAATAATATTAATAATTGTTATTCTAATAAATAACTATCCATTTAGTTTGATAGGTATACCTATGGATAGAATATTAGTCTATATAACATTGTTTATTACAATTGCCTCAGGTATGGATTACTTTTTAAAGAACCGTCAAATTTTTGTTAATTGACTAAGCTTAACAAAATGATTACAAAATAAATGGAGGCTTTATTATGATTTGTGAAATAATCTCAGTTGGAACAGAACTATTATTAGGTGATATTGTTAATACGAATGCGCAGTTTTTATCCCGGCAGCTGTCTTCCTTAGGATTAGATGTTTATTATCATAGCGTAGTTGGAGACAATATGGAAAGGTTGGTCAAACAAATAAATCAATCCGGGAAAAGAGCCGATATCATTATTACCACTGGCGGATTAGGCCCTACAGATGACGACATTACAAAAGAAGGCTTATGCAAAGCATTGAATGTTGAACTGATACTACAGGAGAATCTATTAAAAAGATTAGAGGAATACTTTAATAAATTTGGGAATAAAATGCCTGAAATAAATATTAGGCAAGCATATATACCTCAAGGTGGCAAAGCTATAATAAATGATAATGGAAGTGCTCCCGGTGTGATTTATGAGGATAATGGGAAAGCCTACATACTTTTGCCCGGACCTCCTAATGAAATGATACCTATGTTTGATAATATAATAATACCTTATTTAAGGGAAAAATCAGATAGCATTATAAAATCAAAAACACTAAAAGTAGTAGGTATAGGTGAATCCTTACTCCAGGAAAGATTGCAAGAGATAATAGATAAGCAAAAAAATCCTACAATAGCTTTATACGCTAAATCCGGTGAAGTTCATATCCGGGTTACTGCTAAATCTGATAACATTCAGGATGCAGATAATAAAATTGATAATGTAATTAAAAGCATTAAGGAATTGCTGGGAGATTCAATATTCGGATACGATAATGATACATTTGAGCAATGTATAAATACTTTATTGCAAAACAGTCAAAAAACAATTGCTATAGCAGAATCCTGCACAGGCGGGTTAGTATCAAGCAAAATCATTGATGTGCCAAATGCTTCTAAAAGCTATTTAAACGGCATAATATGCTATAGCAATGAATCTAAAATTAATATACTGGGCGTTAAAGAAGAAACTTTAAATACTTACGGCGCAGTCAGCGAGGAGACTGCACATGAGATGGCATATAATATTATGAAAAAATCCGGATCTGATATAGGATTATCTATTACCGGAGTAGCAGGACCTGATGGGGGAAGCAAGGAAAAGCCTGTGGGTTTATGTTATATAGGTTTAGCTTTTGGAGAGGAAGTAATTATTAATAAATGCATATTTAATGGGAACAGAAATCAAATCAGGCTAAGAGCAACCACAAAAGCTCTGGATATTCTCAGAAGGTTTCTAATTGAATTAGAAGGAAAAAGATAATAAGATGATTTATTTGACAGTAATGCCATAATAATATATAATTAAACAAAGGGAACAAACGTTCGGATGAAGGAGGTATTATTATATGAATGATAAGAAAAAGGCGTTGGAGCTAGCCATCGGTCAAGTTGAAAGGCAGTTTGGTAAAGGCTCTATAATGAAATTAGGAGAAAATGTAAAGCTGAATGTAGATTTTATATCTACAGGCTCATTGGATTTGGATATCGCTTTAGGAATAGGAGGTGTTCCAAGAGGGCGAGTAGTCGAAATTTTTGGTCCTGAATCATCGGGTAAAACTACTGTAGCCTTACATATGATAGCAGAAGCCCAAAAAAATGGCGGGGAGGCTGCTTTTATAGATGCAGAACATGCTTTGGATCCGATTTATGCCAAGAATATTGGTGTTGATATAGACAATTTAATTGTATCTCAGCCTGATACCGGAGAACAGGCACTTGAGATATGTGAAACTTTAGTAAGGAGCGGTGCAATAGATATAATAGTTGTAGACTCTGTTGCAGCTTTGGTCCCAAAAGCAGAAATTGACGGCGAGATGGGAGATTCCCACGTTGGACTCCAAGCACGCTTAATGTCACAAGCTTTGAGGAAGTTAGCTGGAGCTATTAGTAAATCTAAAACTACTGCAATATTTATCAATCAGCTTAGAGAAAAGGTAGGAATAATGTTTGGTAATCCGGAGGTAACACCGGGCGGTAAAGCTTTGAAATTTTATGCTTCTGTCAGATTGGATGTTAGAAGAATTGATAGTATTAAGCAAGGTAATGACATAGTTGGAAACAGAACCAGAGTTAAAGTTGTTAAAAATAAAGTGGCACCACCTTTTAAACAAGCAGAATTTGATATTATTTATGGAGAGGGTATTTCAAAAGAAGGAAGCATTTTGGATACAGCAGTAAATAATGATATTATTCTAAAAAGCGGTGCTTGGTATTCATATGGCGATGCAAGGCTAGGACAAGGTCGTGAGAATGCAAGAGTGTTTTTAAAAGAAAACCCTTCAATTGCAAAAGAGATAGAGACAAAAGTCAGGGAAATATGCAATTTAGGTGCAATTAGGAAGGAAAGTACAAATGAGGACGAAATACTGTCTGATGAGTAAATTTATTTAATATAAAATGGCGCATAGTGTGGTATTTAACCCGTATGCGCCATTTATATTATTTGGAGGAGTTTAGCTTGAGAATAACCAGTGTAAAGCCGAAAAAAAACAGAACTCAGTATGAAGTTTTTATTGATAATACATTGAATTTTACAATGGATTATAGCCTTATTATGAAGCATGATATAAAAAAAGATAAAATTGTTGATGAAAAGTGGTTATATGTTCTGGAAAATGATATTAATTACAAAAAAGCTTATGATTATTCCATCAGATTGTTAGCTATTAAGGATAGGGTAACAGAAGAGATAATTAGTAAGCTGAATCAAAAAGGATATAACAAGGATTTGGCTATAAAAGTAATAGAGAAACTAGAGGATATAGGCTATATTGATGACGAGAAATATATAAAAAACATGATTAACGATAAAAAAGAAGTTCCCGGATTAAGTAAAAAGGCTTTATTATATAAGCTGAGGTCCAAAGGTATAGATTCGAACTTACTGGAAAAGTGTTTTTCACAAATTGAATTTGATGATTATAAAACAGCATTGTTAGCTGCCGAAAAACAAGTAAGAAAAATAAAAGGTGATAATAAAACAATTAAAAATAAAATATATTTGTTTTTAAAAAGAAAAGGGTACAGTGAAAATATATGCTGTAAAGTATTAAAGGACATTTTGGAAAGCAGCGAATGGGAATAAGTGGATACCTAGCTTGACAAAAAAAACTAAAAGATATAAAATTATTTTAATATGGTGTATCAGAAAAAAGTGTTTTAAATATAGAGTCTATTTATTGTATGTAAATAAAGGATTTAGGAGGTGAATATATTATAAGAAAAGAAATCATATATGTTGCAATTGGCTTTCTAAGCTTTGTAATAGGTTATTTGGTAAGAAGGTTTATTGCTGAAGCAAAGATAAAAAACGCTGATGAAGCAGCGAAAAGAATTATAGATGATGCTAAAAAAGAAGCTGAAACTAACAAAAAAGAACTTTTATTCGAGGCAAAAGAGGAAATACACAGATCAAGGTCCGACTTAGATAAAGAGGTCAGAGACAGAAGAAGTGAAATACAAAGAATTGAGAGGCGTCTTCTTCAAAGAGAAGAATTATTCGATAAAAAAATCGAAGCAGTAGAGCAAAGAGAAGAAGCTATAGTCAAAAAGCAAAAAGAAGTACAAAAATCCTATGATGACGCGAAGGATTTATATAATAAGCAATTAAGAGAGCTTGAGCGTATTTCAAATCTGTCCTCGGAGGAAGCCAGACAATTGTTGCTAAACGATATTGAAAAACAGATTAAACATGAAGCAGCGATAATGATAAAAGACATTGAAACAAAAGCAAAAGAAGAAGGCGAAAGAAAAGCAAAAGACATTATTGCATATGCTATTCAAAAATGTTCTGCTGATCATGTAGCAGAAACAACTGTATCAGTTGTCACTTTGCCTAATGATGAAATGAAAGGGAGAATCATAGGTAGAGAGGGAAGAAATATAAGAACTTTAGAAACTCTTACAGGAGTAGACCTTATTATAGACGATACACCAGAAGCCGTTATTTTATCAGGTTTTGACCCGATTAGAAGAGAAGTAGCTCGTATATCCTTAGAAAAACTAATAATAGATGGAAGAATACATCCCGCCAGAATTGAAGAAATGGTGGAAAAATCAAAAAAAGAAGTTGATAATTATATAAGGGAACAAGGCGAACAAGCTACTTTTGATACAGGGGTGCATGGATTACATCCTGAAATAATAAAACTGTTGGGGAGACTTAGGTTTAGAACTAGCTATGGACAAAATGTTTTAAATCATTCAGTGGAAGTTTCCTACTTAGCTGCTGCTATGGCAGCCGAATTAGGAGCAGATGTAAATCTGGCTAAAAGAGCGGGATTATTACACGATATTGGAAAAGCGGTAGATCACGAGGTAGAGGGACCTCATGTGCAGATAGGTGCGGACTTAGCTAAAAAATATAAAGAATCAATTGAAGTGATTCATGCTATATCTGCCCATCACGGAGATGTTGAACCTAATACGATTGAGGCTATATTGGTACAGGCAGCAGATGCAATCTCAGCGGCCAGACCAGGTGCCAGAAGAGAAACGTTGGAATCTTATATAAAAAGGCTGGAGAAGCTTGAAGAGATTGCTAATTCTTTTGATGGCGTAGAAAAATCCTTTGCAATTCAAGCGGGCAGAGAGATAAGAATTATGGTAAAACCAGAGGATGTAGGCGATATGGATATTGTATATATTGCCAGAGACATTGTTAAAATGATTGAAAGTGAACTTGAATATCCCGGACAAATTAAAATAAATGTAATCAGGGAAACAAGGGCAATTGAATATGCAAAGTAAAAAGAACGGTTGATTCCGTTCTTTTTTTATCAGGCACTATAGTGTCAATATTATAAACAATGCATAAGGAGGCATTTCATGAACATTTTATTCATGGGAGATATAATGGGTAAAACAGGAAGAAAGATTATTAAAGAAAGGCTCCCTGAACTAATAGAAGATAATAAAGTGGATTTTGTTATTGCCAATGGTGAAAATAGTGCAGGGGGGCTTGGAATTACAAAGAAAGTGTATGATGAGCTTATTAGCTATGGTATTGATATAATCACATTAGGCAATCATGCATGGTCGAAAAAAGAGGTTATAGATTTTATTGATGAAGCAGATAGTCTGATAAGACCGGCAAATTATCCTACCGGAGCACCAGGTAAGCCATATATTATTTTTAATAAATCAGGAGTTAATTATTGTGTTATAAACATTTGCGGCAGAGTGTTTATGGAATGTTTGGATTGCCCTTTTCTTGTGGCAGATAAAATTGTATCAGAAATCGAAGATAAAGCTGATGTCATCATAGTTGATTTTCATGGCGAGGCAACATCAGAAAAAGTAGCTATGGGGTGGTTCTTAGACGGAAGAGTTACTGCAGTGTTGGGGACCCACACACATGTTCAAACAGCGGATGAAAGAATACTCCCAATGGGTACTGCTTACATAACAGATGCAGGCATGACCGGTCCGAGAAATTCTGTGCTTGGTGTAAAAAAAGAGATCGTGATTAAAAAATTTTTAACAGGAATGCCGGGAAAATTTGAATTAGAAGTGGATAGCGGTCAAATTAACGGTGTTATAATTGATATTGATAGCAGTTTTAAGCCCAGGAAAATAAAAAGGCTAAATATCATATAAATTATGGATAAAAAAAGGGTTTTACAATTGTATGTAGAATAAAATGGATGTAATACTAATTAGTACTACTAAATTTATGTAGTTATAAGGGGGCATTATTCTAATGGAAGTATTAAAGGTATCATCAAAATCTAATCCAAACTCTGTTGCCGGTGCTCTAGCGGGAGTACTTAGAGAGAAAGGCGGAGCCGAAATTCAAGCTATCGGTGCAGGGGCTATAAATCAAGCAATTAAAGCAATAGCGATTGCAAGGGGTTTTGTTGCACCCAGCGGTATGGACTTAGTTTGTGTGCCTGCCTTCACAGACATTGATATTGAAGGCGAGGAAAGAACAGCTATAAAACTAATAATCAGTTCCAGATAGTATATAATAAATAAAAGCACCAAAGGTGCTTTTATTTATTAATATCATTATTTTAATTGCCAAATGAAATAGGTGAAAATTATGGATTTTGCAGATTTACATATTCATACGAATGCTTCCGACGGTTTATTATCTCCGGAAGAGGTTTTGTGGTGGTCTGGCAGGAAAATGTTGAGAGCAATAAGCATTACTGATCATGACACAATAAGCGGAGTAATAGATGCAATGAATATAAATATCTATGATGATATAGAGATAATACCCGGCATTGAATTAAATTCGGAATATAATGAAGAAGATATACATGTTTTAGGCTATTATATCAATTGTAAAGATAAAAAGTTTTTAAACAGACTGGAAGAAATACAAAAAGCTAGATTTACTAGAGCTAAAAAAATGATTAAAAAGCTAAATGAAATGAATGTTGAAATTAATATCGAGGAAGTTCTAGAAGTTTCTAAATCCAATAATATAGGCAGACCTCACATAGCAAGGATTTTAGTAGAAAAAGGGTACGTAAAGGATATGAAAAATGCATTCGATTTATATATAGGTAAAAATCGTCCTGCTTATGCGGATAGGTATAAGCTTAAGACTAAGGATGCCATTGAAATGATATGTGAAGTTGGAGGGGTTCCAGTTCTGGCTCATCCCGGATTGATAAAGAACAAGCCTGATATATTTAATCTTTTGAAAGAAGGGTTTAGAGGAATTGAAGTTTATCATACGAAACATAGTAAAAAGGATATAAAATGGCTTCTAAAGATAGCGAAGAATAATAACATGCTGATAACAGGAGGCTCAGACTGTCACGGAGCTCTTTTTAATAATGAACCAATACTCGGAACTATAGGAATTGACTATGAAGGAGTACGATTACTACAAAAAGCGGCTTTATCGTAATAAAAATTATTGCTATAATATTAATTTATGTAAGCTATTAATAAATTACTTTGAATACATTAAAACCATACAGTTTTACAGGTCTAATAAAATAAAAGCAGCTTATAAAAATAGCCGCTTAAAATTACCCATGAATTTGTTTGGTTTTTTATAAATTTATTAAAATGGCAGGGGCAGCAGGAATCGAACCCGCAACCAACGGTTTTGGAGACCGCTACTCTACCAATTGAGCTATACCCCTACGCACAATTTTAATTATATAAAATTATCTATACGATGTCAATAAGATTAAGCTGTCTGCCGATGCAATTAATCTTCCGCTGAACTAGTAGATTTTAAATTTTTACTTAATACAATTTATGTAAATTTATAAGAGGCTGTAAAGTATGAATATTAATTTTAGTGTAGATTCTTGCTTTTATCAGAAACATTGAATTTTAACTCTTGGGTAAACAGTTTAATAAAACATAAGTGTATTTACAGATAGGATATTGGGTTAGTAGAATTTTATTACTATAGAACACATAGATTTTTTATAGATAGAAGACCCAGTTAAATAAAGATGAAAAGATTTTAAGAAAAATCTATTGGAATAAAACTAATTATAAAAATACGCTAATAAAAGTCTAATAAAAAATATTATTATAATTTAGTAATAATTAAAGGGTTTTTTGAAAGGATAGCGAATTTAATCTATATAGCAATTGCGCGAAATGTCAATTTCGTGCAATTGCAAGAATAAAAGAGGTGATGATATGGATAATTTGCCTTCAGCTGCTATTGATTTTATTACTTATATGGAAACTATTAAAGGTAATTCAAAAAAAACTATTGAAGCCTATTCCTATGATCTTATGCTGTTCTTTAAATTTATGAAAATTAGAAAAAATATTGTTCACGAGGATACTGAATTTGATGAAATAAATATTAATGATATTGATGATTATTTTCTTCGTACCATTGGTTTAAATGACCTATACTCTTTCATCTCCTATACAGCCAAGGAAAGAAATAATTATAATTACGCCCGTGCCAGAAAGGTTGCCTGCTTACGTTCTTTCTTTAAATATTTGCACGGAAAATCGAAAATTATAGATACAAATCCCGCAATTGAGCTTGAGCCGCCTAAAATTAGCATCAGACAGCCTCTACATCTTAGTTTGGATGATAGCAAGACTTTATTAAAGTCAGTTGATGGTCCGTACAAAGAACGGGATTATGCAATTTTAATACTTTTTTTAAACTGCGGCCTTCGTCTTTCGGAGTTGGTGGGTATTAATACGGACAGTATAAAGGATGATATCTTGAGAGTCATAGGGAAAGGTAATAAAGAGCGTACTATATATCTGAATAAAGCCTGTATAAATGCAATTAACGAATACTTAAAAGTCAGAGATTGTAATGACATTAAGGAAAGTGATAAAAAGGCTCTTTTCATCAGCAGAAATAAGCAAAGGATAAGTCCCAGAACAATTCAAGTAATCGTTAAGAAATATTTAAAAGCGGCAGGTTTGGATGATAAGAAGTATTCAACTCATAAGCTAAGACATACAGCAGCTACTTTAATGTATAAGCATGGTAACGTAGATATCAGGGCATTACAACAAATCCTTGGGCATAAAAGCGTTGCTACAACACAAATATATACTCATATTGATGACGAGCGCTTAAGGCAAGCGATGAAATCAAATCCGCTATCTGAAGAATAATTTTTGCTTTATTTTATGGACTCTATTATTTACATTTATATAATATTAATCATATAGATTACTTACTATGCTTTTATTGTCGCCCTATAGGCTTCAATATTAATACATCTATATTATTCTTGAACTTTATTATTCATACCTCTTCTATTATATTATATGCTTTAATATTTACTTCTAAATCAAATCCGGAACATATAGTAGCTGACCCGGCATGATTACGACTGTTTCCAGCTCGTTAAGCTTAATCACTTTATCTATGTAAAGGCGTAGATCTATATTCTCAGGAGCATATTGTCTGGATATGGACCATAAAGTATCGCCTGCATTCACATATACAGGGATTAGATTAGTTTCCTTTATGCTTTTAGCATTGACTTTGAAGCTTAACAGTAAAATAATAAAAAAAAGTGAAAAAATTGATAAAGTAATGGAAAACCTCGTCCTATTAACTATTTTATAAAGTCCTTTTCCGTTATTTTTCATAAATACACCGCCTTTTCAAAATAGAACATATGTTCTATGTCTATTTTATACGAACATATGTACGGTGTCAATATTTATTTTTGATATTTCGAACATTTGTTTGATTTTTCTATTATTTGTATGTTATAATACTGTAAATGAAAGAACTTAAGGCAAAGGTAGTGTTTTAATGAATATTGAAGATATAAATAAAAAACAGCTTGAAATTTTAGAATTTATAAAGAAAGAATTAAATACTAAAGGGTACCCCCCTTCTGTCCGTGAAATATGCGGAGCAGTTAGGTTAAAGTCAACCTCCACAGTTCATGGCCATTTAGAAAAGCTTGAACGCAAAGGCTTTATTAGAAGAGACGCCACAAAGCCCAGAGCTATTGAGGTTCTTGACGGTAGTAGCTTTACATATCTAAAAAAAGAAATGGTTGAGTTGCCTATTGTGGGCAAGGTTACCGCCGGACAACCTATATTAGCTCAAGAAAACATCGAAGATATCTTTCCCGTGCCTGTTGAATTTGTCGGGAATTCTGATGCTTTTATGCTTACCGTCAAAGGCGACAGCATGAAGGATGCCGGTATTTTAGATAAAGACTATGTAATAGTTAACCAGCAATCCTATGCAAATAATAGTGATGTTGTTGTTGCGCTGCTTGGAGACGAGGCAACTATAAAGCGTTTCTACAAAGAAAATGGACATTTCAGACTACAGCCAGAAAATCCATTATATGAGCCTATTATAGTTAATGATTTAATAATACTGGGTAAAGTAATCGGTGTATTCAGAAAGCTTTAATTAATATATCTCGTATTTAGCTTAAATAATAATGCTTGTGCTTCTCTTTCGTTTTTATAGATCAGACACAAGCGTTATTTTAAAATTGATGATCTTTAGTATCACATAGTGATGCATCCATCTTTTTTTAATTTTTGAATAGCAAACATAAGACCAGCTTTTACATGCTCGTAAGTTAAGCCGCCTTGGAGAAAAGCTATATAGGGTGGTCTGATTGGAGCATCTGCACTAAGTTCAATTGATGAACCTTGTACGAAGCCTCCCGCCGCCATAATAACCTCATCGTTATAACCGGGCATACTCCATGGCTCAGGGATAACAAAGGAATCTACAGGGGAACCTAACTGTATACCCTGGCAAAAGCTTATCAAAGATTTGCTGTCATTAAATTTAATTGCTTGAATGATATCGTTTCTTTTTGAATTAAATAAAGGATTTACCTCATATCCCAGCTCTGAAAAAAGCTTTGCACATAGTACAGCGCCTTTTAATGCTTCAGATACAATATGGGGTGCAATAAATAATCCTTGAAAAAGCAATCTATTAAGACCAAAGGTTGCTCCACACTCTTTACCGATACCTGGAGCTATCAGTCTCTCTGCAGCCATTTCCACAAACTGTTTTTTGCCTGCAACGTAACCACCGGTCGGAGCAATGCCGCCACCGGGGTTTTTTATTAAAGAGCCTGCAATAATGTCTGCTCCCCCTTCCGTCGGCTCTTTGAATTCAATAAATTCACCATAACAATTATCAACCATACAAATCAAATTGGGATTAATAGATTTAATATATTTTATTGCTTTCCCTATTTCAGATATGGAAAGAGATTGTCTCCAATTATACCCGGAAGATCTTTGGATGAATATTAGTTTGGTTTTATCATTGATAGAATTCTTTATTTCATTATAATCAAAGGCTCCGCTTTCATTTAAATCCACTTGCTTATAAGAAATATCAAAATCTTTAAGGCTGCCGTTCACTCTATCATATAATCCTATTATATTATCCAAAGTGTCATATGGTTTACCTGTAATAGATAGCATTTCATCACCCGGCCTTAGTACTCCATATAAGCATAAGCTGATTGCATGAGTTCCGGAAACAATATTAGATCGTACCAAGGCGTCTTCACAGCCAAAAACATCAGCATAAACTTTATCCAAAGTATCTCTTCCTATATCGCCGTAGCCGTATCCTGTCGTTTCACCAAAATGTATATCGCTAAGTCTGCTTATTTTCATAGCGTTTAATACTTTATACTGGTTGAATTCTTTTATTTCATCAATGCTATAGAACCTTTCTTTTAAATCCTCTTCGCACTTAATTGTAAAATCCACTATAGAAAGTTCTATATTCATCAATCTTGCTAAATAATCATAGGTTATTTTATGCATTTCTACACCTCTATGTCTTTTGCTAAAATTTAGTTAAATTATATATTATCAGCGCTCTTCTCTCCTGAAACAAAGTTAACAGTTTTTTGCGGTATCAAAGTCGATATCGCATGTTTATAGACTAATTGCTGTTTTCCTTCCGAATCTAATACTATGGTATAATTGTCAAAGCCTTTAACGACTCCTTTTATTTGGAAGCCATTAACTAAAAATACGTTTATGGGTATATGCTCTTTTCGCACCTGGTTTAAAAAAACATCTTGAAGATTCACATTCTTATTCATTTTAACCCTCCTTTAAAACTTCAATAAAGAAAAATTTTCCTTTAACATATATTATAATAATATTACCTAATAATTATTCTACAATAAAGGAAATTTACAGGAGAAATACCTTATCAGGCTTTCTTCAATATCCTTTAAGCTTTTGTAGCCTTCAACATTAATCCAAAATATCCTGGAATCACCTTTAAACCAGGTTACTTGTCTTTTGGCATAGTGTCTGGTATTCTTCTTTAATAATTCAATAGCTTCATCTTTTGTCACTTTACCTTCAATATAGCTTACTATTTCTTTATATCCCAGAGCTTGCATAGACGATAATTTACTGTTATATCCTTTTTCAAGAAGACAGGCTACCTCTTCAATCAAGCCATTCTCTATCATGGAATCGACTCTGTCGTTAACTCTATTATATATTGTTTCCCTTTTCGCGTTTATGCAAACATATGCAAAATCATATGGGGAAGGTAACTTCTGCGATTCCTCCTGAAAATACGATATCGGCTTGCCGGTATATTCATAAACCTCCAAAGCCCTTATGACTCTTTTTAAATCGTTTTGATGCAATTTATTATAAGATATTGGGTCAATGCTTTGGAGTTTGCTATGAACATAAGCATTACCTTTTTCTTTTGCTTGGGCCCTCATATAATTACGGTAATCATCATTAATGATTGAATCAGTAAAATCAAGATTATCCAATAGAGATTTTATATATAAACCTGTTCCTCCTACTATTATAGGTATTTTTCCTTTTATGGTTATATCATTAATATATTCTTTTGCTTTTCTTCTAAAAACAGCTACACTAAATTTCTCATCAGGATATACTTCATCTATCATATAATGATGAATGTCTTCCATTTCATCTTTAGTAAGTTTAGCGGTCCCAATATTCATAAATTTATAAACCTGCGCAGAATCTGCAGAGATGATTTCTCCATTTAAAGATTTTGCAATTTTTAAAGAAATATTGCTCTTTCCACTTGCTGTAGGTCCGCCGATGATACAAATTCTTTGTTTCATATTACACCCTAAAGCCTTCTTTTGAATTTCTTTTCCAGTTCATATTTATGGAAAGAGAGTATAGTCGGTCTTCCGTGAGGACAAGTATAATAAAGCCTTGTGTTGAATAGCTCATTAACCAGTGATGTTATTTCAGTATTATTTAAGCTGTCTCCTGCTTTTATTGCACTCTTGCAGGCTATTTGCAAAAGCATTTTTTCTTTAAGCTCACTTAAATTATCCTTAATATCTCCAATATTATCTAATAACTCTGAGATTACAGCTCCGGAACAAGGATGACCCATAATTAGAGGCACTTGTCTTATAGCTACTGAATTTTCACCGAATATCTCCACTTCAAATCCCAGTTCACTAAGCATCTCCATTCCGATTTTAATATTGCTTACCTCGCTTATGCTCAACTCAATAATCATCGGTATTAATAAAGGTTGTTGCTCTATTTGGCCCTTTCCGCCCTTTGACAAATTTTCAAAAATAATTCTCTCATGAGCAGCGTGCTGGTCAATCATGAAAAATTTATCATCATTTTGGCATAGTATATATGTATTAAAAAGCTGACCAATTATTCTGCTTAGTTTTTTGTTAACGAAACTTTGCTCTTCATCACTGTTATCACTTTCTATTTTACTGCTAAAGATGTTGTCCTTAATTATAGCTACATCTTGTGTGCGGCTGTATATATTTGTATCATCGGTTCTAATAAAAGGGCTATCCAGCTTAGTCTGGATGAAATCGGTTTCCTTTAAGGCAGTGAAATCATCCTTAATAATTGTATTTGTATAATGCAAATCATTACTGGATAATACATTATTTATTGTATAATAAATGATATTAAAAATACTTCTTTCATCCAGAAATTTAATTTCTGCTTTAGTGGGGTGAACGTTTACATCTACTTTTTCAGGGTCTATAGTTATGTTTAGTATAGAAAAAGGGTATCTTTTAGTCATAATCAGTGATTTATAAGCGGCTCTTACAGCTTCTCTCAGCATAAAATTTTTAACAACTCTTTCATTAACAGAAAAAATAATACTAGAAGAATTCCCTTTAGTAAGCTCTGGTTTAGCAATATAGCCTTCAATGCCAATGAGTTCATTTTTATAGCTTACAGGTAACATAAGCTTGGCAGCTTTTAATCCGAATATACATTGGATAACTGATATTAAATCGCCATTTCCCGGCGTATGAAAAATTAGCTTTTCATTATTAGTATATTTAAAGGAGATATTTGCATTACTTAAAGCAAACTTTTCCATGATATCAGTTATATAGGAGCTTTCTGATCTATCGCTTTTCAAAAACTTTTGCCTCGCCGGTGTATTATAAAATAAATTCTTTACTTTAATGCTCGTTCCCACAGGATAGCCAATTGATTTCTTTTCTATTATGCTTCTATTTTTAACAAGAATATATGTTCCTGTTGTTTCTTCCCTATAGCGAGTAGATAGTTCTATTTCGGACACAGCTGAAATACTGGACATTGCCTCTCCTCTAAAGCCTAAGGTATCAATTTTCATTAAATCCTCAATGCTGCTTATTTTGCTTGTTGCGTGTCTCATAAAAACATTTTGCAGGTCTGCTTCTAATATTCCATGTCCGTTATCTGTAATATAAATATAGGCTTTACCGCCTTCCTTAATTTCAACAGTTATTGAAGAAGCTCCGGCATCAATTGAATTCTCTACTAGCTCCTTAACAATAGAAGCTGGTCTTTCTATAATTTCGCCGGCTGCAATTTTATTTATAGTATCCTCTTTTAATAAAATAATATTTCCCATAAGTGCCTCCAAGACTAATCAATAATTTTTTTTCTTATTTCAAATAGAGAATTAAGAGCTTGGACGGGAGTCATATTTTGAATATCCAGATTCTTTAATTCGTCAATTATATTATAATATTGAAAATTAAATAGGTTAGGTTCTTCTGACACTATTTTCTCCGAGCTGTGTTTTACTTTTTTCTTTTTAGCAATCTTAAACTGTTTGTCCGAATCAGATTTATCTAAAACCGTTAGAATATCATCAGCTCTGTCTAAAATTTCATCCGGTACTCCTGCCAGTCTCGCTACATGAATACCATAGCTCCCGCTAATAGCTCCTCTTCTTATTTTTCTCAGGAACACTATATCCTTACCCTTCTCTTCCACTGCGATATAGTAGTTTTTTATACCTTTTTGTTTGTTTTCCAGCTCTGTTAGCTCGTGATAATGTGTAGCGAACATGGTTTTGCAACCGAGTTTAAGCTTATCGGATATATACTCCACAGTGGACCAGGCGATGCTTAGTCCGTCAAAGGTGCTGGTGCCTCTTCCAATCTCATCAAGGATTATTAAGCTTTTTGTAGTGGCATTATTTATTATATTAGCGAGCTCCGTCATTTCAACCATAAAAGTGCTTTGACCGGAAGCTAAATCATCGGAAGCGCCTACTCTCGTAAATATTCTATCTGTAACACCGATTTTGGCATAGGAGGCAGGCACATAGCATCCGATTTGCGCCATTAAAACAATCAAAGCAGTTTGCCTCATATATGTAGACTTACCCGCCATATTTGGTCCTGTTATTATTAAAAGTCTATTATCATTATTATCAAGCATTGTGTCATTTCCGATGAAAGCTTGTCCCAAGCCTTGTCTTTCTACTACGGGATGTCGTCCCTCTTTAATTTCAATGCTTTGAAAATCCCCAACTTCGGGTTTGGTGTAATTGTATTTTTGGGAAATCTCAGCAAAGGAACAATAGCAATCCAATTCACTTAATAAAAGTGCGGTGCTTTGTATCCGCTTGGTATGTGAGGCTATTTCCTCTCTTATTGCAATAAATAGTTCATACTCCAGCTCTGTTAACTTTTCACCGGCATGTAAAACAGTTTCTTCTAACTCCTTCAGTTCCGGTGTAATATACCTTTCTGCATTGGATAAGGTTTGTTTTCTGATATAATGCTCAGGCACGTTATTTATATAGGATTTAGTGACTTCTAAATAATATCCGAATACTCTGTTATAGCCAACTTTTAAGGTTTTTATTCCTGTAGCTTCCTTTTCTTGCTTTTCCAGATCCATAATCCACTGTTTCCCATCCCTTGAAACCTCAGCATACTTATCTACATCAACGGAGTATCCGCTTTTAATCAAATTTCCTTCTTTTAAGCCAAAGGGAGGGTCTTCTATAATAGAACTATCAATTATGGAGTAAATGTCCTCTAAAGCGTCAAAATCATTCTTAATTCTCTTTAATTCATGGCATTGAAAGCTTTCCAAAACAGATTTGACATAAGGAAAATTTCTGATAGAATTTCTAAAAGCAATCAAGTCCCGCGCATTTGCAATTCCCAATGCAATCCTGCTGCCGAGGCGCTCTATATCCTGGGTTTTGTTTAAATACTCTTTTATCTCTTCCCGTAATAAAAAGTTATCATATAGCTCCTCTACAGCATCCAATCTTTTAGTTATTTTCTCAGGCTCTATTAACGGCTTTTCTACCCATTGCCTCAGTTTTCGCGCTCCCATTGAAGTTGAGGTTTTATCCAGAATTGATAATAATGCCCCTTTTTTGTTTTTACCTCTAATGGTTTCAATTATTTCAAGGTTTCTCCGGGTACTTTGGTCAATAATCATATAGTTTAAAATATTATATAGCCTAAGCTTAGTCAGGTTGCTTAATGCGTTTTTTTGCATGTCATCCAGATAAAATAAAAGAGCTCCGCAGGCAATTATCATAGAATCGTTCTCAAGCCCTAAGCTTTCAATAGATTCCACTTTAAATTGCCTTTTAATCCTGCTGATCGCTTCCCTCTTATCATAAAACCTCTTGTCCAATTGCGATACATTATCAGTCAAGTATTCGAATTCAACGGGAGGTATATTAATAATTGTCTCAGAAGGATTTATTCTGCTTATTTCTGCTAAAACTAAATCTTTTTGATTACTTTCGGCAAAAGTACATAAAAATTCCCCTGTAGATAAATCCACATAAGATATGCCGGTAAACAAATCTAAAACCACTACGGACATCAAGTAATTATTTGAGCTTTCATCAAGCATGGTGTTGCTTGTAACTGTCCCCGGTGTTATAATCCTAACGACCTCTCTTTTAACAAGACCTTTTGCTAAAGCAGGGTCCTCTGCCTGTTCACAGATTGCAACCTTATAATCCTTTTCAATTAATTTAGCGATATAAGTGTCAGCAGCATGATAGGGTATCCCGCACATAGGGGCTCTTTCCTCCATACCGCAATCCCTGCCGGTTAATGTTATATCCAAAACCTTAGATGCAGTTATGGCATCATCAAAGAACATCTCATAAAAGTCACCTAATCTAAAAAAAACGATTTTATCTTTATGATTATTTTTAATATCAAAATACTGTTTCATCATTGGAGTAAGCTGCTGGTTCATAAATTCACCTCATTTGTTATTTTTAATTATAACAAATTCACCATTCATGGACCAAGAAAATATTTCTTTTATTTTTACATCTACAAGGTCACCTTGTTTAATATCCTTACCATGAAAGTTCACTATTTTTCCTGTTCTCGTTCTGCCCGTTAGCCTTTCAGGGTTATTTTTGCTTTCCCCATCAACTAAAACTTCTACCGTCTTATCATAATATTTATAATTAATTTGATTTGAAATTTCATTTTGAACTTCTATCAATCTATCAAAATTCTCGTGTTTTTCTTTATCTGTAATACTATCAGGCATTTTT
Organism: uncultured Clostridiaceae bacterium; assembly: GCA_964408955.1. GTDB lineage: Bacteria > Bacillota > Clostridia > Lutisporales > Lutisporaceae > JAAYKT01. The sequence goes on along the minus strand of CAYPBK010000001.1, from coordinate 5,185 downwards.
GAAGCGGGTGTTCCCATGCGTTTTGAATATATAAAAGTATAGGCTTGGTCAAACCTGACCTCTTTGACAATATCAAGAGTTTCATTGAAGTCTTCTTTTGTTTCGCCGGGAAAACCAACTATTATATCAGTTGTTAAAGCTATGTCAGGGATACTCTTTCTGATTTTTTCAATTTTTTTTAGGTACTCACTTTTGGTATATACCCTATTCATCAACTTAAGAATTTTATCACTGCCAGCCTGAAAAGGTAAATGTAAATGTTCACATATTTTATCACAGTTTTTCATAGCTTCTATCAGCTTATCAGATAAATCCTTAGGATGAGATGTCATAAACCTGATGCGCTCAATACCTTTGATATCATTTATTCTGTAAAGCAAATCAGAAAAATCGAATTTGGCTTTTAAATCCTTGCCATAAGAATTAACATTTTGTCCTAACAAAGTAACCTCCTTGCATGAATTTTGCGCAAGGTTCGTTATTTCCCTTTCAATGTATTCCGGTAATCTGCTTCTTTCGCGACCTCTTACATAGGGTACAATGCAATAAGAACAAAAGTTATTGCATCCGTACATAATTGATACCCAAGCCTTATGCTTTTCTTTTCTAATAATAGGCATATCCTCGATTATTTCGCCATCGGAATCAATAACATTTATCAATGTATTTCTATTACTAAGGACCTGCTCCAAAAGTTCAGGGAAAAGATGAACATTGTGAGTGCCAAAAACTAAATCTACATGTTTATACTTTTTCCTTATTGTATCAACAGCATGTTCTTGCTGCATCATGCACCCGCAAACTGCTATGAGCAAATCCGGCTTTAGCTCTTTCACTTTTTTTAGTGCGCCAATATGACCGTAAAGTTTTAACTCGGCATTTTCACGCACGCAACAAGTATTAAATATTATCAAGTCGGCTTCATTTTTATCAGGTGTATACAAATAGTCCATTTCTTCCAGGAGCCCGGCTAATATCTCAGAATCTGCATTGTTTTGCTGACATCCATAAGTTATTATATGATAAAGTTTATATTTACCTGTTTTATTAATTTCAATATTATTATTATTTTTAATTCTGGCAATGACTTTTTTTTGAAAATCTAAGCTCATTTTAGTGGTATTTAACATTTCATATTACCTCATTCTGTATTTTATATCATCAGTAGGGATTGCTTACCTTTTTCTCTTTTGGAGCTTATTATATTAGAAATAAAATAACATAAAGGGCACGTATTTTGGTTACCCTTAAATACTTTGCCCTAATTTACGTTTCATATATAAGCCGTCGGAGTTTAATGTTTTAATGTGCAACACTTTCGCCTAAATAGGCCTTTCTTATTTCGTCGTTTTGCAACAGCTCCATGCCTAATCCTTTGCTTTTTATCAAGCCCGTCTCTAAAATATATCCAATATCAGCTATTCTAAGGGCAGCATTTGCGTTTTGTTCAATCAATAAAATTGTAACGCCCTGTTTATGAATCTCTTTAATGATGCTAAAAATATCTTTTACTATTAAAGGAGCCAGACCAAGAGAAGGTTCATCCATCATCAATAGCTTAGGTTTAGACATAAGCGCCCTACCTACGGAAAGCATCTGCTGTTCACCTCCTGATAAGGTTCCCGCCAGCTGCCAGCTTCTCTCTTTAAGCCTAGGAAACAAATCATAAACCCATTTTAAATCTTCCTTGATAACTTCGTTATCTTTCCTGAAAAAAGCTCCGAGCTTTAAGTTCTCTAAAACTGTTAAATTGGGAAATATCCTTCTGCCTTCAGGGACAAGAGTAATTCCCATTTTAACGATATCCTGAGTTTTCATGGTTAAAAGGTCGATATCATTATATGATATTTTGCCGCTTTTAGGCTTTTCCAGACCTGTAATAGTTCTCAAGGTAGTACTTTTACCGGCTCCATTTGCACCTATAAGTGTTACTATTTTGCCTTCTTCTACCTCCAAGGAAATACCTTTTAGCGCCTCAATACCACCATAAGCGACAATTAAATCTTCAATCTTAAGCACCTTCGTCCACCCCCAAATAGGCTTCTATTACCTTTTCGTTGTTTTGAATTTCATAGGGACCGCCCTCAGCTATTGTTATGCCATAATCTAAAACATAAATTCTTTCTGAAATTCCCATAACAACCTGCATATGATGTTCAATAAGAAATATAGTTAAATCGAAATCATCTCTGATTTGTTTAATAAAAGCTGTAATTTCCTCAGTTTCCTTTGGATTCATACCGGCAGCAGGCTCATCAAGCAGTAGAACCTCAGGATTAGTTGCCAAAGCTCTGGCTATTTCCAACTTTCTCTGTTTGCCATAAGGAAGAGAACTGGATTTTTCATTCTTTTCCTCCGCCAATCCTACAATTTCTAAAAGATTTAAAGCTTTTTCATGCATCAGGCGTTCTTCCTTCTTATAATTAGGCGTTTTAAGTATAGCCTCAAAAACGTTAGATTTAAGATGCAGATGGTTGGCAATTAAAACATTATCTAAAACGCTTAAATCTTTAAAAAGTCTTATATTTTGGAATGTCCTGGCTATCCCAAGTTTTGTTACAAGGTGTGGTGCTGATAAAGTGATATCATTGCCTTTAAAATAGATATTCCCGCCGGTAGGATTATAAACACTTGTTATCATATTAAATATAGTAGTTTTACCTGCACCGTTAGGACCTATTAATGCAACAATTTCACCTTTGTTTAAAGTCAAATTAAAATCCTTAACAGCCATTAATCCCCCAAATTGCATGGTTAAGTTTTTGGTTTTCAGCATTTCCATTTTTAATCTCTCCTTTTTACAAAAGGTTTTTTGAAGCTAAATCTATCAATTATCATGTCCCATTCAAACTCACTGGTTCCCATAAGCCCATGACTGTAAAACAAAACGACCAACATAAGAAGCAAAGAAAAAACAACCATTCTCATACCGGTAATGCCTGGTATCACGAAAATCCCTAGATTTATTGGCTGATCTAAAAATCTTAGTACTTCACCGGCTATAGTTACAATAAAAGCAGAAATTACTGTTCCGGATATGCTGCCTATACCTCCCAGCACAATTATAAGAAGGATGTTAAAAGTAAGAGTGAATTTAAACAATGCGGGGTCAATAGTTCCTAATAAATTTCCCAATAGACCGCCGCCAATGCCGGCAAAAAAAGCACCGATAGTAAAGGATAAAACTTTGTGCTTAAATAAGCTTATACCCATGCTTTCAGCAGCTATTTCGTCTTCTCTTATAGCTTTAAAGGCTCTTCCGTAACTGGAATTTATAAGCAATATCATAAAAATGATAGTAAAAGCAGCAATTCCAAAGCTCCACCATAGATTGGTAGTAGCAGGTATGCCTTTAAGACCTAATGCCCCGTTAGTTACCCTCTGGGCGTTAATTATTATTATTCTTATTATCTCAGCAAAGCCTAAAGTAGCTATTGCTAGATAGTCACCTTTAAGTCTTAAAGCAGGCGCACCAATTAAGAAGCCTATCAAAGCAGTTAAAAGACCCGCAAATAATAAGGATGGAAAGAAAGGCCATACTACATTGCTTAAAGGCTCAATGATTGGCATCAAGAAAAAATTCTGAGTTTTTGTGGCAACAGGAAGAGTTAACAATGCAGTGGCATAAGCGCCGACAGCCATAAAACCTGCATGGCCAAGGGAAAACAAACCTGTAAAGCCATTGATGAGGTTCATACTCAATCCCAGTACCGTATAGATAGCGCATAGATTTAGAATTCTTAACTTATATGCGTCAAAATAATTATGCGCATAAATTATGAAGCCAATAAATAATAATAATGCAATAATCGTTAAATAAATATCTCTTTTCTTCATAGTTTACACCTTCTCCGATATTTTTTCGCCCATTATACCAGTTGGCTTAAATAGGAGTATTAATATTAATAAAACAAAAGCAAAAGCGTCTCTGTAACCGGTTAAATTAGGGAGTAAAGCAACCAGCATAATTTCTCCGACGCCTAAAATAAAACCACCTATTACAGCGCCCGAAATACTACCTATACCGCCTATTACCGCGGCAATGAAGCATTTCAAACCTGGTATAATACCCATTAAAGGCTGTATTTGTGGGAATTTCAAGCCCCACATCATTCCTCCTACTGCCGCTAATGCAGAACCTATTCCAAAGGTTATGGTAATCGTCCGGTCTATATCAATACCCATAAGCTTTGCCGTTTCGTGGTCTTTAGAGACGGCTCTCATTGACATACCTGTTTTTGTATGATTAATAATATATACCAATATAATCAAAAGTGCGACGGTAGTAATAGGTATGATGAAAAACAAGCGTTGAATTGACACAGAGCCTATTTTTATAACTTTTGTAAATAAATCTGTAGTAGGAAAAGCTTTTGGTCTTCCTCCGAATAAAATTATAGCTAAGTTTTCAATTAAAAATGAAGCTCCGATAGCTGAAATCAGTATTGAGATTTTAGGAGCATCTCTTAATGGTTTATAGGCTAAATTTTCTACCAGCATACCTAAAGTAGCTGTAAGGATTATTGCTATTGTAAAGGACAAATACCAAGGCAGATTAAAGGATATCGTACTATAAAAAGCAAAATAAGTGGCCATCATGAATATATCACCATGGGCAAAATTTATTAATCTTAAAATTCCATATACCATTGTATATCCGATAGCTATTAGTGCATAAAGGCTGCCCAGTGAAATACCATTAGCCAAATGCTGCAAGAGTAAACCTAACGACATAAATTCACCATCCTTCAGTATAATTAAACTCATAACTATATTTAATACTATAAAATTAACAAAAAAGTTTGATTTAATATAAACTACTCTTTTACAATAAATAAGCTTCTCAATTACAAGGAAGCTTATTAAATTGATAATAAAAATATTTAGTTATTACTATTCATGCCTGTATTTAATATTGTACAAAAAGGCTAAACTGTATTAGATGCAATGGTTTCCATAGCATTTCAATTAATTATACTACACTATTTTTATAGATACAACATATCAATATTATAACATTTATTTCAAAACGCATAAGTAGCTGTTTAGATATAACTATAATGTTATAATAGCTTATTATATTTGATACGATTGCAGGAGTTCCAAGGCTTAGTATCTGTAAGCTTGTTGCGGGTTGCGCCAAAACTCGCTTCGCTCAAACAGTTGACGCAACTGATCCTCCACT